>JBMYXS010000070.1:0-19154 GCA_049608645.1 Pikeienuella sp.
CGCAGGACTTTGATGACAACGGCGGTTCGCGATAGCGGAACTCAGAGGCGATATCGATTTCCACCGGCAGGCGCGCAATGCTCTCAAACCAGTATTTCGCAACATGGCACGCATAGAACGCGGTGCCACAGCCGACCAATGTGATACTGTCCATTGCTGCAAAGTCGAGCTTTTCAGCCGGGGAGGTAATCCTGCTTTTGGCGCTGTCGATATAGGCGGCGGCAGCATAACCAGCGACCATTGGCTGTTCGTGGATTTCCTTGGCCATGAAATGACGATGCGCGCCCTTGTCGACAAGCACGCTATCGACAGAAATAGTGCGCACCGCACGTTCCACTGGGGCACCCGCTGCGTCGTGGACCTTTGCACCGCTACGCGACACAACGGCCCAATCGCCCTCCTCCAGATAGGCGATGCGGTTGGTCAACGGGGCCAGCGCCAAAGCATCGGAGCCGACAAACATCTCGCCCTCGCCATAGCCAATCGCAAGCGGGGAACCGCGCCGGGCAGCGACGATCAAATCATCCTGCCCTTCGAACAGGAAGCACAGGGCAAACGCCCCCTCCAGCCGCGCCAGTGTTGCGGCGGCGGCGTCCTGAGGCTCCAACCCGCCTTGCATGAGGTGAGCGCACAGCTGAGCAATGATTTCCGTATCGGTTTCAGTCTCAAAATTACGGCCCGCTAGCCGCAATTCCTCACGAAGGGCACGATAGTTTTCGATGATACCGTTATGAACGACAGCTACGCGCCCAGCCTGATGTGGATGTGCGTTTGCGGTTGTTGGCGCGCCATGGGTCGCCCAACGTGTATGGCCAATACCGATCTTGCCCTTGATTGGCTCCTGATTGACCAGATCGGCAAGCATGTTCAGTTTGCCAACCGCGCGACGGCGGGTCAGTTCACCGCCATCTACGGTGGCAACGCCTGCACTGTCATAGCCGCGATATTCAAGACGTTTCAGCGCGTCCACGATCAATGGCGCAGCTTCGCGCTCGCCGACGATACCAATGATTCCGCACATGGGTCAGTCCCCTTTTTTTGCTGCTGGCTTATCTGCCTGGGCAGCCTTGATCGCCAGCAATTTGGACCGAAACCGGGCAACAAATCCGGGTTTCTCCATTTGTTTTGCGCGGGTTATTGCCAGAGCATCCGCCGCAACATCACGCGTGATGACCGAGCCTGAGGCAACATAAGCCCCTTCACCCAGCTTTACAGGCGCGACGAGGGATGAATTGGTGCCCACAAACGCCCCCTGTCCGATCGTCGTGCGATGTTTCATCACGCCATCATAATTACAGGTCACAACACCCGCCCCGATGTTGGCCCCTGCACCAACATCAGCATCGCCAACATAGGCAAGGTGATTGGCCTTTGCCCCTTCGCCGAAGGCCGCGTTCTTGACCTCAACAAAGTTGCCAACCTTGGCCCCCGCGCCGATATTTGCACCGGGTCGAAGCCGCGCATACGGCCCGATCACTGCATCAGGTGCAACCCGGCAGCCCTCCAGATGGGAATGAGCGCGTATCCGTGCCCCCTCGGCCACCTGTACTCCGGGCGCAAAGACGACATTTGGCTCAACGAGCACATCACGCGCCAGTTCGGTGTCATACGAAAACCAAACCGTTGCAGGGTCGATCAGCGTCACACCATCGGCCATCGCAGCACGCCGCGCGCGGCTCTGAAACACACCCTCTGCTTTCGCAAGGTCAGCCCGGGAATTAACACCGAGCGTTTCATCCTCGTGACAGCGCACAACGGCACATTCATGCCCTGCGGCGCGGGCCAGCCCAACAACATCAGGTAAGTAATATTCGCCATTTGCATTGTCGTTGCCGACTTGTGAGAGCAATGCAAACAACAGCGCAGCATCCGCCGCAATAACGCCTGAATTACAAAGCGTTACGGTACGCTCTGCATCTGAGGCATCCTTGTGCTCGACAATACGATCAAGGCGTGTGCCTTCGGCAATCATGCGGCCATACCCGGTGGGGTCAGCAGCCTCAAAGCCAAGGGCGACAACGGCGGCCCCCTGTGCCAAAGCATCGCGCATCGCCCCCAGGGTTTCGGGGGAAATGAACGGAGTATCCGCGAACAGAACAACCGCATCGCCATCAAAGTCAGCCAGAGCCGGCTCAGCCATACGCACCGCATGGCCCGTGCCGAGGCGTTCCGCCTGTTCAGCTATCATGGCATCCGGGCAGGCTCGCGCGACCTCAGCGGCGACTGCAGATGCGCCGGGGGCTGTAACGACAACTGTGGATGCTGCGCCCAATACCTCTGTCGCTTTCAAGGCATGCCCCAGGAGCGACCTGCCCGCAACTTCGTGCAAAGGCTTGGCCCGCGATGATTTCATCCGAGTGCCATCCCCAGCGGCGAGGATAATGGCGGCGACTTGATTTTCTTTACTCATGCGCCGCTTTTAACCTGTAACTGCGCGGGCGGGAAGCGGAAGCACTGCATCTTTGCATCAGAACTGCATCGTAATCGGTCAACCACTTCCTTTGTCTTGCCCCAACAGGCCCGGTCGCGATAGGACGCAGGGGAAACCGATGAAAGGCCTGCCAATGACCCGCGCTGCGATCTTCGATCTTGATGGCACTCTCGTGGACACCGCCGATGACCTGATCACAGCGATGAATGCCATTGCTGATCGGTTCGATTTGCCCCAGCTCGAATATGAAGAAGCACGGCTTTACGCAGGGCGCGGTGGCCGGGCACTGATGCGGCTCGCAGCGTCAAAGGTTGGGCGCACCTTCGACGATGAAACCGTGCTGGTGGCCTATCCGCCGTTTCTTGACGCCTATGAGCAGTGCATCGCAGACCGCAGCCAGTATTTTCCGGGGGTGGAGGACTGCATCGAAAACCTGCTTGCCGATGGATGGCGTGTGGGGATTTGCACCAACAAACCTGAACGCCTCGCACGTATCCTGATGGAAACGCTGGGCGGGCTTGACCGGTTTGGCGCGCTTCTGGGCGCTGACAGCTTGCCTGTACGCAAACCCAACCCCATGCATGTATGGGAAACCATTGACCGGATTGGTGGCGCGCGGGACCGCGCTGTTATGATCGGCGATACATCAAACGACCGCGAGGCAGCGGCAAACGCGGGCATTCCCTGCGCGCTTTATGCACATGGGTTCTCACCCGACCCGATCGCCGACATGAAGCCAGAGGCGATATTCGATGACTATGCAAAACTGCCCGAATTGCTGACTTCCATGATCGAAACCTAGTTTCGACACGGGCGCGGATTTGCGCGAGTAACGCCCCGGTCACGCCCGGTATCGCCCCCTGACGACATTGAAATGTCAGACAGGAGCGATTCTATGAAAATTCAAAACAAACGCCTCATCGGCCAGGATGGTCGGATGGTGCCATTTGTGAAGTCCCCGAACTTTGGCCGCAAACTCACGGGCGGAAAACCACGTTTTCTGATCATCCATTACACGGCGGGCGGGTCAGCCAGCGGCACAATCAACTATTTTCAGAAGCGCAGTGCGCAGGTGTCGGCTCATTTTGTCATTGGCCGGGATGGTGCCATCACACAGATGGTGCCGCTCGACACGGTCGGCTGGCACGCGGGGCGAAGCCGTTGGAAAGGCGTGAAAGGCGTTAACAGTCATTCCATTGGAATCGAACTGGCGAACTATGGCAAGCTAAAGAAAACCGCCGCAGGCACCTGGGTCAGCGACACAGGGAGCCCCGTTCCAGATCAGCGGGTCATTCTTGATGAGCACAAGAACAGGCCCGGCCGCATCGAAGGCTGGGAGGCTTATACCGAGGCGCAGTTCACCGCGACTGTCGGGGCCGCGCAGGCTATTGTACAAGAATATGGGCTCAAGGAATGGGATGTTGTCGGCCATGACGATATCTCGCCCGGTCGCAAGATTGACCCCGGCCCGGCCTTCGAAATGGACGCCTTCCGCGCGATGGTCTTCGGGCGCAGCGAGGATGAATGGGACGATGTGCTGTACAAGGTGCGTTCAACGACAGGGCTGAACCTGCGTAAAGGCCCGTCCACCGCTGATGATGTGATCATCAATCTGGGCGATGGCACGGTGGTTCACGTTATTGATCAGTCGGGTAAATGGTGGCTTGTCGCGGTGGTGAAGAACGGTGCCGATGACGTGACAGGTTATGTGCACAGTCACTGGCTCGAACCACAAAGCTAGCCATCAATTAGGGCGGCGTTGATTGGGCGCCGCCCCCCTTTTACCGCCCTTGGCTGATAAAAAAGCCGACCGCACCCGCAACAATCACCCCCGCAACAACGGCAGCGGCAATTTTCCAGACCGACCACGGCCGTTCGCCCTGAACAGCGCCCGTTCTGCCATTGATAACAATGCGATAGGTCTGGCCACGGTATTTGTAGGCCGCGATCCAGATCGGCAGCAAAATATGTTTGTACGTCATTGCGCCGAAACTGGTTTCAAGGTGATCAATACGCTGCTTGTCACCGCCGATATCAAAACGCACATCGCGGCGAATGATCTGCTCCATCAGCGCCCGCGCCTCTGTCAGACCTTCGTCTAGCGGCACAGTATAGGCCTCTGCCCGAAACCCGGCCAGATAGGCGGGCTGATAAGGGCGCAAGGCGGACAAATCCCACGGCCCGAGTTTGTCAGCATATTTCTTTGGCAGGGCTTTGGAGCCAAGCACAAGCACATCATCAAAGAACCGTTGCACCCAGCCTGATTTTTGCGTCCAACGCGTTTTGGGAACCCGTCGCGCCTCTACCTTATTTTTACCGTCAACAATGACGGCCACGTGTTCGGTGACGTAATAGATATCACCACGCTGGCCACTGTAACTGGTCTTGGTATCGGCATCATAGGTCCAATAGGGTGTATAAACGCCCTGCATGGGGCGCCCCGCGCGGGCGAAGTCTTTCAAACCGTTCGGCGCAAACCAAAGCTTGCCGAGCCAGGCACCCATCTCATCACGTGCCGCGCGTTCGGTCAGTTCGAACGGCAGCACGCCTTTGGGCTTTATGTGCCGGTTCGCGGTTGGCTGCGCCACAAGCGGAGAGGCGCAGAACGGGCATTCTGCGGCATGTGTGGCGGCGTCAAACTCTACATCCGCGCCGCAGGCATCACAGGCAACCGTTCGCGTTTCTTCGATTTCAACGTCAGCGTCGCCCTCTTTGGAAAGGGCAACGCGCAGGTCATTTTCTGCCACCTGCCCGGCCCACGGCCCCTCTGGCGGGGTTATTTCATTGGCTGTGCCGCAGTGCCCACAACGAACAGCAGATTCGCCCGGCGCGTAACTGAGCGACGCGCCGCATTCCTCACAAGGGAACCTGGCATCGGGGGCAATCGCCTCATCCAGCATGGGTTACGCAGGGGGCGGCGGTGGCGGCGGCGCAATGGTGAAAAGCTGTGCCAGTTCGGCAACATCGCCCGCCTTGGTCCAGCCAGCATAACCCGCCGACCAAACCAACGTATCACGCGTGAAACCACCCTGCCCGACCATCCGGCCAAGATCACCACGCCCGAACGGGCCGGTTGTCTGGCCATTTTCAGCAACATGCCACACCCGTTCCGGCGGCGGGGGCGGTGGCGGCGCAGCGGCTTGCCCGCCCCACGGGTTCTGAGCGCCCCCGCCCATGGCCGCGCCCATTGAGTTGGCCATCGCCATGCCCATACCCATACCAAGGCCCGCACCCATTCCGGCACCGCCCTGCCCGGGGTTTTCCGAAGCAGCGCGCATCGCCTCGGCGGCCTGGAACTGTGTGTATTTTCCCAGATCACCGATAACGCCCATCGAGGTGCGCTTATCCAGTGCCTGCTCAACTTCTTCGGGGAGGGAGATATTTTCGACAAACAAGGCAGGCGTTTCAACACCATACGAAGCCAATTCAGGCGCAATGGTCTTCTTGAGGAACGCAGCCAGATCATCCGTGTTGGCCGCCAGATCAAGTGCCGGGATGCCCGAACCTGCCAGCGCGTTGGAAAAACGGCTGACGATCACGTTACGCAACTGGAACTGAATTTCGTCTGTCGTGAATTCCCCGTCCGTACCAACGATTTCCTGCATGAACAGGCCAGGGTCAACGACGCGGATGGAATAGGTGCCAAAGGCGCGCAGGCGGGTTGGGCCAAATTCAGGGTCGCGCAACATGATGGGGTTTTTCGTGCCCCATTTCAGATCCTGATAACGACGGGTAGAGACGAAATAGATCTCTGACTTGAACGGCGACTGGAACCCGTGGTCCCAATGCTGCAACGTCGTCATAATCGGCATGTTGTTGGTCTCAAGCATATAAAGACCGGGGCCGAATACATCTGCAATCTGCCCCTCATGCACGAACACAGCCGCCTGCCCTTCGCGAACCGTCAGCTTGGCACCATATTTGATCTCGTTGCCATGACGCTCAAAGCGCCAGACCATCGTGTCACGACTATCATCCGTCCACTCAATGACGTCGATAAATTCGCCGGTCAGTTTGTCCCAAAGGCTCATGTCTAAACTCCGTGTTCCGATCCCGGCACCGCCCGCGAACCGCCCTTTTCTTACTTGGAATATATGGCGACACCAAGTCTTTGTAAGACTTGTCGACCACCCAGCAGATCAGTAGTTTGCCTGCAGCAATTCAACATTTTGCTCTTTCGCTTTCTGCGCATCCTTGACGACCAAGGGAATGATCGGCTTCGCCTCTTCCAGCGTCATAGCAGGGCGCAGGCGTTTGTCGTACAGAATGCGCAACAACGCTTCGTCATGTTCTGTAAGCAGCGCAAATTCTTCATCATCGTTGAAAATCGACGGGCGAACGTCCGGGTGATCATTCATCAGGCCCATGGCCTGGGTCAGCTCTTCATGGATGCAGCTTTGGCGCATCACGCCTTCAAGCTCTGCCTTGATGACAATGATGGCCGCGTCAATCACGCCCTGCCCTTCTGATTCATATCCAACCAGCGCGACACAGGGATAGCGGAACTGGGTCGACCAATCCGACAGTATCTGAAAATCATCCCGGCGCTCGTCATCTTCGATCTCCCGGCCAAATTCGGTGCGCTCTTCCTCTGTCATTATGTAGATTGAAATGTCAGGGTCGGCGTGTCGGCCAACACGCATTTGAAGTCCAGACAGATTTGACAAACGGCGGGACAATTTGCGGAGATTTCGCCAGTCTTCAGAACGAACACCCGCCCCCAACAGACTGACCCGCATTTCATCGTTCCACCGGCTCAGCGTCGATGGCGTTTCTTCCTGCACCAATGCACCATCGGCGTGGGTATATTCGGTGAAGAACGCGATCCGTTCAAAATTACGTGCCAGATCTGCGTCAGTATACGCGGCATCGGGCGCAGATGTGACCGTGCGCAAGCCACCTTGCCGCGCCACCTGTTCTGCATAATCCCGATATTGTGTTGCGCTATCCACGCAGGCGGCAAGCGTAACAACGCCAAGCGCGGCAAGGCTTGTACGGCACAAACTGCTCACAGATTTGCGGCTGACGTTCACGCCTTTGAACAACGCCCCTGCCCTATCCATTTGGTCTTAGCTTTTCGACAATTTCAGGCAAAAGCGGGCGAACCTCTTCCGCGGTCATATTGGGGGAAAGGCTGGGGTCATAAAGCATCCGCAACAGGAACTCATCATGTTCGGTCAGCAAGGCAAACTCCTGATCATCGTTGAAAATCGACGGGCGAACGGTGCTGTCATCATTGATCAGCCCCATCGTTTGCGCCAATTCTTCATGGATACATGTCTGCCGTAACATGCCCGATAGCTCCGCCTTCACAACGATCAGCGCGCTGGTAATCTCACCGCTGTTGGCGTCTTCAAATCCAATCTGCCCCACACAGGGATAATCAACCGCGGACGCCCATTGAACGATCAAGCGCATACGGTCGTCAATCCGGCGACGGCGCAAATCACGAACCATTTCAAGGCGTTCAGCCTCATTCAAAATCAGGATCGTGATATCGCCGCGCGCACCGGTTTCCTGAATTTTGCGGCCCGTCAGCTCTGACAGGCGACGGGTTAACCCCGCATAGGCCGCGCGATCAGCCTCTGTCACGGCAGCGCCGCCGAGACGATAACGTACGGGTTTTTCCCACCGCGCCAAACGCGTTGGGGTTTTTGCCCGCACAAGCCGTGACCCTTCGCGCGTGAATTCAGAATTCAACGCAATAGCCTCAAAATTGCGTACCAAATCTTCATTGGTAAACGGGGCATCTTCGGGTGAGACGTCGGCGCGCAAGAAGCCTTCGCGTATCTTGGTCGCTTCGTATCTGCTGTATTCGTTGCCGCCCGTACAAGCGGACAGGAGCGCCACGCCCACCGCAGCGCCCCAAAATGCTTTCATCATGCAGGCGTCTCAGCTTCTGTCGCTACGGGCCGTGATGCCTTGGCGGAGGCCAGAGTCGTTTTCAGGTCCGCTTCCATTTTGCGCAATTCGCCTTCGGCTTCGGCACGTTTGGCTTTACCTTCGTCTGCAATCGCAAGGCTTTCTTCGATGGTTGCGATCAATGTGGCGTTGGCTTGTTTGATATTGTTGATATCGAACACGCCCCGCTCCATTTCCTGACGGATTTCACGGTTTGCTGATTGCAGGTTTTCCGCATTTTTGGTCAGCAATTCATTGGTCAGATCGGTTGCGCCCTTGACCGCTTTTGCAGCCTCACGTGACCGAAAGATCGTAACCGCCTGTGCCAACTGCGTTTCCCACAGGGGAACTGTATTCACCAGTGTAGAGTTGATCTTGTTAACCAGGCTTTTGTCATTTTCCTGCACGAGGCGGATTGATGGCAATGACTGCATCGTTACCTGACGGGTAAGCTTCAGGTCATGCACCCGGCGCTCCAGATCATCGCGGGCGGCGCGCAGATCGCGCAGTTCCTGCGCCTTGATCATGCTGGCGTTTTCGTCTGCCGCTTCCATTTCCGCAACCTTGGCGGGGATATCTTCGGCATCCAGCAACGCCAGTTTTTTCTCACCCGCCGCAATATAAAGCGCGAGGTCGTTGTAAAACTGAAGGCTGCTTTCATAAAGTTTGTCGAGCGCCTTGATGTCTTTGAGCAAAACCGTCTCATGGCTCAGCAATTCATCGGACACCTTGTTGATCTGGCCGCGCACGCCTTCGTATTTCGCGATGAAATCTGCGACCGGTCGGGCTGACCCGAACAGGCGTTCCCACCAGCTGCGTTTACGGTTCGGGTCAAGTTCTTCAACATCAAACCCCCGGATAGAGGTAACCATATCGCGCAGCGAGGCGCCCGCCGGGCCAACATCCTTGTTACGCACACCATCCAGCATTTCACCGGAAATTGCCTGCAATTCAGATTGTGCGGCTGACCCAAAGCGAATGATTGATTGGGTTTCGCTCATATCCAGTTCGCTCAGCAGAACATCGACACGGGCTTGTTCTTCCGTTGTCATTTTGTCCGCTTCGAGGATTTCTGCGGCAGGTACGGGCAGCAAGGCGCCGGTGATTGCTTCGGCTTCGGCCAAGGCGGCCTGCGCTTTTGCTTGAACAGTATCAGTCATGGGGCTCTCCATCATCTGCGCCTCAGCGCATGTTTTCTTCTTTCAGACGGTCCCGCAGGACCTCAATTTCAATTTCCAGATCGACGCGATCATCAATCAGCAGTGTTTCACGTTGTTTGGCAAAAGACGCTTCCAGATCGGTCAGCAAATCTTCGTATTGTGCCCGCATATCGGCGGCACCCTTGGTCTTGGCGCTCGCGTATTTTTGCGTCGCATCGCGCAGACCGACCAAATGAACCGAAAGAAACTTGCGCGCGCGGCGAAAATCACGCGGGTCAGCCTGAATTTCGCGCAGAATGTCCCGCGCAGCATAAGCGAGGCGATCTATGCGCGTCTCCAGGCCCCGGTCCCCGATTTGCCGGGCCGCCGCAACCGTTGCGGCAACAATTTCTTCGGCCTCTTCCAGCCGGTCAGCCACGTGGGAGACATCCGCACCATCATGGGAGGTAACGCCCTTGGCTTTCATTGGGTCCATGCCGAAGGCAAAGATATGCGCCCCCGTCGCAAGCGCGCCGTAGAACAGCGACGGTAACAGCCCAACATCAATGCCAACAAACATGATACCAAACAGCGCGAGGCCAATCATGCCCGCCCCGAACATTTTCCGGGGGAACGCCGGGGGCTTTGCAACCAGCCGCTCAGCAAAGGCGGCCTCTGCTTTCAAACCCTGGCCTGTCATCCATGCGCCGAACATCATCAAGGCATATCCACCCAGCGCCCACCCGATACGGGGCAGATCGGCGGTCAACAACCCCAACACCCCCGGCAGCAGTAACCCACTCGGCGCGATGTACAGACCAAGCACGCGCCAGCTAAATGATGATGCCTTGCGCCCAGCCAGGGGCGACTGCGGCTCCGGGCTTGCAGGTGTTGCGTCGCCGGTTTTTTGGCCATCCACCCTGCCACCCGTGGAATAGGTGCCTCCAAATCGTTTGGCATTGCTCACGATGAGGTCTCCTCAAATGCTGCGGAAACGTCGTCGCTCGCGACCGAGACGATGGCTGCGCATGAGCTAACCGCGATCGTCAGGGTCAAAACGATATAGGCGATGGTCTTCACAATCTTATCCCAAGCTGTTGCCACCAGAGGATCTGGCGCATGTCTTCAGCCGGAATATAGGCACCATTTACTCGCGGCGCCATTCAGAACCCTAATCAGAGCGCACAAGCGCCCCCTCCGGCAGGTCATAGTAGTCGCCCTTGTCTTGGGCGAAAATGTGCTCGTTAGATGTCAAACCCGTGGGGCCATCCAGCGTTCCGGCAAAGATTGACACATCATCGCGGTCAACGGGCTTCCAGAACAGGTTGCCGCCGCAACGGTTACAAAACCCCCGGCGGGCGGTGTCAGAAGCGTTATACCACGTCAATGTGTCGTCACGGATCAACGTCAGCCCCGACGCCTTTACGCTGGTTGCCGCCACATAATGACCAGAGGTCTTGCGGCATTGCGAGCAATGGCAACAAATTACGTCTCTCAGCGGGCCTTGAGCGGAATATGCAACGCCGCCGCAATGGCAAGATCCGGTAAAAACCTGTGACATACGCACTCTCCTGTTTGTGACGGAGCGCGCATGGCCTCACGCCGATTCGGGACTATATCTAGCGTTATGAAACACATGCTGTCCCACGCCCTCATTTGCGGCACCTTGCTCGCCGTTACCGCCACCACCCAAGGCAGTGCCGATGTGCCGTGCAGGCAAGTCATTGGGTCCATCTGTGCCGGTGGCTCAGAAATCGAACTTGACGACGCCATTGCGCGCTTGCGCGCGGCTGATGTGGTGGTTTTGGGTGAAAAACACGACAACCCCGCGCACCACGAATGGCAAGCCCGGCTGATTGCAGATATCAAACCAGAGGGCCTCGCGCTGGAAATGGTCCCCCGCACCAAGGAAAACGCCGCCAACCAGGCCAGAGCCCATGGCACAGATCTGGAGCACGCCTTGGATTGGGCCAATTCCGGCTGGCCGGCCTGGGCGATGTATGCGCCGTTGTTCGATACGGCACCAAAGGCCACCATCGCAGGCGGCGGCATCGCCCGCGATACGCTGCGTGCATCGGTCGGGGCGGGCGCGGCCAGCGCCTTTGATCCCGGCCCTCTGCGTGATCAGCTGGAAACACCATTGCCCGAAGACATGCAGGCAGCGATGGAAACCGAACAGGCCGTTGCCCATTGCGGCGCGCTGCCCGATGTCATGTTACCGGGGATGGTCGAAGCGCAGCGCCTGCGTGACGCCGCATTCGCGGATGCCGCGCTGCGCCTGCTCGATCAAGGCAAATCCCCGGTGGTGCTCATCGTGGGGAACGGCCACGCCCGGACAGATCGCGGCAGCCCGCTTTACCTTTCACGCGCGGCACCTGAAATCAGCGTTGTCTCAGTTGGCATACTGGAGGCAGGCAATTTCCCCGAAGGGGTACCGTTTGATATCTCGATCTTCGCCCCGAAACATGATCGCGGCGACCCATGCGCCGCCTTTCTGAAATCCCGCGAGAAAAGCGACTAGGTGGCGACGCAAAAGCGCCGATAACACACGTCAATGAATGCCTTGCGTGAGGAATCGAACGACAAGCGCAGCGGTTTAATCATCTTCGCCGTCACTCACGATGCGGGCGGCGAATTTTCTTTCCCACCAGTCTGACAAAGCGGGCGGAAACAGGTTGCCAAACCGGATCAGCAACACCATAGCCCAAGGGAATGTGATCGAATGTTTCCGGCGAGCTATTCCGGCCACAATCTTGCGGGCGGCGTTTTCCGCGCTCATCTCCAGCGGTTTCGCCCCCCGGTGACGCGCCGCCATTGGTGTTGTGATGAACCCCGGGCATACGACTGTTACGCCAATACCATGGGGTTTCAGCCCCCCTCGCAAAGCCACGCCCCAGGCCCGCAAACCAGCTTTCGATGCACTATAAGCTGCCAGCGCAGGTTGTGGTCGCAGGGCCGCAAGGGACGAGATCAGCACGATACGCCCTGCCCCTCTCTGAACCATATGGGGCACAATCGGTTCGACGGTGTTCATCGCGCCGATCAAATTTACTTCGATCTGACGGCGTGATGCCGGGTCCACACCATCTGGCCCAAGCCCCGATGTAACGCCCGCGTTCACAATCAGGAGGTCAACGGGATAGCGTTCATCAAAACGCAACAGCGCCTCAGCCATGTAGGACCGATCACGCACATCAACAATTTCACTGATAACCGTGGCCCCGGCCGCACGCGCGCGCTCGGCGGTCGCGCCCAAACGGGCCTGATCACGGCCAAGCAGCAAAAGCGAAACACCCGGCGCGGCATAACGCTGTGCCAGGGCCGCGCCCAGCCCCCCTGTGGCACCGGTGATCACAATGTTCATGTTGGATCCTGATGGGCAAACGGGCCAAAGGGCGGGGCCGACAGCGCCTTATCCGCAATCCCTGCCGCGCCTTCGGCCATCCCTGCGCCGTCAAAAGCGCCGCCCACATGCACAGTCTTGAGCAACGCAGTTTGCAAAATCTGTGCACGAGTGGCGTCTGGCATCTGCGGATCTCGCCAGAAATCAGCCAAATCGCCCTGATGGGTCAATTCGGGCAAATCATACACCGCATCCCCGAGCGCAATGACAGGAACACCACGCAGAATGGCAGTCAGGCCCACTGTGGAATTAACCGTCACAACGCCCGCCGCATGCTTCAGCATCAGGTCAAGATCACCACCATCGACAAAAAGCACACGCCCCTCAACACCCTGACGCCACGCCATCGAGGCGGTGCGCCGCGCCCAGGGGGCGGCGCGATTGTCCAACGGGTGCGTTTTGACCAACAACCGCGCGTTCTTCGGCGCATGTGCTGCGAAACTGACAATGGTTTCTTCAAGTTCCTCTCGCAACGACCACCCAGTGCCATAACGGCGGATCTGAAAATCAGTTTCCAGTTGCAACGGCAAAAGAAACACGGGGCCATCTTCGGCGCTGAGATTGTCGGTCACGTCCTTTGCCAAACGGGACCGGGCACGCTGGGTCAATAATTTGCCGATCCAACCTGAATATTCCTTCAGTGGATGGTCAAGCGCATGGCGCCGATACCCCGGCGTGATCACCCACGAGAAAAAGACATTCGCGAGGTTCCATGTCACATCCAACGCAGCATAGAGCGCGAATGACCCCGCCCGCGCCGCTGGCAGAGCATCGGGTTCGGCAACGGGTGAGTTTGCGAGGGCTTCGATCAGCGACCCTTCCCTCGGAAAATGGCTTTCGCCCCCTGTGCCTTCGGGTTCCGCCAACAAATAACCGGGGCGCAAATACCCATGTTCGATGATGGTGGTGCGCACCCCGGTGGGTGCGAGAACCGCAATAGCATCCTGATGGTATCTACGTGCTGAGCTAAGGCAGATCAGGTCTGTAACCCCCTCCGCCGCAGCAAATCGCGCGACATAGTCACGCCAGTCTTCTGCTTTTCCACGGTAAATATGAGCACCGCCCCCCCGCCACATCACCCAATCACCGGGACATAGGTGAATTTTGCTGACCCTGGCCCCTCGCGCACGCAAAGCCGCACCCAAATGCGCCATAAAGGGCGAAGACGGGCCTTGCAAAAGCAACACATGGCGCCCTCGACCATCAATCGCCAAGGCATCATCCTCAACGCCGTCGGGCACCGCATCATGCCTCATGCCGCTGGTGTTTGAGGCCCGGTCGGTGGTCATTGTTTTCGAGGTCCGCGTCATCAAGCGTTGGTTCATACCGGTGGCAATTTCAGCCCCATCAGGTCGGTCCAAAGAGCACGCTGTGGCGCAGCATTGTTCAACCGATGCGCCATTGCCTGACCTTCAACCGCAAGGCGGCGGCCTTTGTCCCCGATGTTGTCAACCAGATCAATAATCGCATCAATCCAGGCATCAGGTTCGGTCGGCAAGCTTAGCCCACCCTGCCCCACATGCCGCGCCTCGGACCATTCGGAGGAATAAAGCGAAGCCCCACCGGTCAGCCCGTGCTCAATCAACTTGTTAATCGAACGCCCGCGATTGAATCGCGAGCCGGTCAGCGGATACAAAAGAATGTGATAACGCCGCTCAGGCAAGGTGTTTCGCCACTTGGTCCAGGTTGTTCGCAAGGGCGACACCACGCGACCAGAGCGCCGCAGGCAGCGGGGCAAACGATGGTTGGATGTCACATGAAATCGCGCATTTGGCCGCGCAGCCAGCACACTTTCCATCACTGGAGCCAAAAACAAAAAATCCGCCTTGTGGGTTGCAGCACCAAGGTAAGCGATTTCAACCACTTGCGTGTTATCAAACTGATCAAGCGGGTTAGCCGCTTCTGACCAGTAGGGATGAAGCACCGAGACAGGCGCTTGCGGCGCGAGATAGCGCGCCATTGAGCGTAGGGCATCCGTGCTGAGCACAATATGATCAGCCCGCGCCCCAAGGCGACGCCCCGCCCAAGCGTCTGTCATCAACAGTTTCGCCCGATAACTGAGCGGCATAGATGCATTCGCGCAAAGCACCGCATCATCGCAAAACCAGATCAGCTTTCGCCCCGCAAGCACCGCATCATTCAACACCGCGCCGCCTGAATGCCGCATGACGAGCACTGCCTTTTCAGAGGCGAAAACCGATGGCGACAACATTTCAACACGGCCAGGCCCACTTGCTGACAAAGCCGCACCGCACGCATTTCGAAAGTAAAGGTCAGGCGTCGGCCCGGCGCTCCGCGTCCACAGGGCCGCAAGCCGCCGCTGCGCCGCATCCGCGACGCGTAATTGTGCGGGGTTAGTGGCGATCTCTGACATTGAACAAGATCATAATTGTGATGAGCCACGCAAAGAACAGGCCGATCACGAGCGCAAAGCCAAGAAACAGTCGATCAGGATAAATCGCCATTTGCGCCTTGGTCGGCCCGATATGCGCGGCGAGATAGCGGCTTTGGCGGCGGGCCTCAGCCTTGGCCTGCTCCAACGCCGCTTGAGTCAGAGAATATTTTTGCTCAGCGAACAGCAGTTCTGTTTGCAATTCTTCAAAATCACCAACCACGTCAATCATGCGGCCTGTGTCGTTACCGCCATTTGCCCCTGAGCCAACCTTGGCCCGTTCTTCTTCGATTTGGGCACGGATTGCTTCGATTTCCCGGCTAACGGCGGTGACGCGACTATCGCTACTGGCGACCGTTCCAAGCAGCATACGGCGCTGAACCAAAGATCTCGCCAGTTCAGCCTCCAAGGCGGAAACCACACTCCCCGTTTGGGTCACGTCACTGGTCGGATCGACCACCTGATTTTCATTGCGAAGGCTGCGCAACTCCCGGCGCCGTTGGCTAAGCTCTTTCCGGGCTTCGGTCAGATCTCGCTGTGCAAACTGGATGGCATCCTCACGCGCCTCTACCGACAAGTTGTTGATAAGCATGGACGAGCGGCGCAAAACCGCATCCGCAACCTCAAAAGCATCATCAGGCGTAAAGGCCCGCGCCTCTACTTCGATTATGGCGCTGCCTGGGTCATAGGTGATCGTCACCATGCTTTCCCAGTAGGACAGAATATCCTCTACGCTCGGGTTCGCGCCCAAAGAAAAATAAGGGTCATTGTCAACTTTGTTATAGATCGCAACCAGATCAAGCTCCGCCATAACCTCTTCGACGATTTGCTGACTGGCGATATATTCATAAAGAATGTCAGTATCAGAGGCCGTTGTCGGACCAGTTTGGATAACCGCATCGAGCGCAGATAGCGGGTTCTTCACCTCTTCCGAACGTACTGAAAAACCAACGATGGAATGATATTGGTCCGCAGCGCGCGTGTTAAGGTACCACACACCGTAGATAGACGGCGCAACAACAAACACCAGAAAACTGATGAGAATGAACCAGTGACGCAAGCGAAACCGTGCCCGCTTTACGTCCCTGCCAGCGCGCCCTGCAAGGTTGGTTCGCGGCTGGGGGCGCCGCCCCCCCGGTTTGGGAGCACCGGGCGCGTTACCCGCTTGCTTACGCTTGGCAGGTGCAGGTGCTTGCTCTGCGCGGACCGGCGCAGGCGCATTTTGGGCGCGCGCGCCCCCTTGCCTTGGCTTTTTTTGCCGCCCTTGCACATCTGCGTCAGCACCCGCAGGTGCGGGCGGTGTTACATCGCGCATATTTTGATCTTGGCCATCCGACATAACGGGCGCATTTCCAATCTAACGTCATGGAAGAGTCTATCCGCCAGATAGGGGCGGTTTAATGACCAGTTTTACCCTTTACGCTCAGCGCGCACAACTGACAGGATAGCACCGCCCAACACGACGCATGTCGCATTGTGACGAAACTCGCGCAGCGTTGGCTTCAAATCAGGCCGGGCAAATCACGAAACTCACATGCAGGTGCGCCACCGAACAGGCCCGGCGCGGCCCCCCGCGTCCAGCACAGATCACAGCTGCACGATTGGTCAGAGGGTCTTGTACATCACATGCGCATCAACATACCCGAGACGTAGGTTCTTGAATGCACCGGGTAATGTTCCCACCACTGCAAAGCCGTGTCGTTTCCAAAGACGCACCGCGCCCTCGTTGCTCGCAGCGACAAGGTTGTACTGCATATGCAGGAAACCTGCTTCTCGGGCTACTTCCTGACTATGGTCACACATGGTTGAGGCCACCCCGCGCCCGCGTGCAGCTTCACTCGTGGCATATCCACAATTACACACATGTGCCCCAAGGCCGGGCTGGTTGGCTTTGATATAATAGGTTCCTAACGCCACGCCGTTTTCATCTCGTGCAACAAAGGTCTGAAAAGGGGCTGTCACCCAAGCGGCCCTGGCATCCGCCTCGGAAATATCAGGCGCAAAGGTATATGTTTCACCCGTCCGAAAGATAGGTTTCAGGATAGCCCAGATTTCGGGCCAATCGGCTTGCTCAAAAGCGCGGATCGTTATCACGGCAAAACCCCCGGTGTTTCTGCTAGAATGAGGAGTCGATCAAAAACAATCAGCCACCCCCACACGCCTTGATGCCTCATGGCCTGGCAACAAACCACCCCCTGCGCTCCAAGAACTATCCAGCAATTACAAAAGTTTCAGAGACACCGCACACGGCCTCCGCCCGCCCCGCGCGCCACAACTATCATCCACAATTTGCCCAACAAGCACCTCTGCCCCTTTCCAGACGGTGATCGCTGTGGTCATCTCCCCAAAAATTGGGGCCGCCAAAACCGAAAGACGAATGATGAAACCTGAAATTCGCAAGATTGTTCGCTATGATGAAGAAACCCGTATTGAGGGGCAAAAGACGGCGGCAACACCAATCCGTCTGCTTGCAGTAGCAGCAGTGATCAAAAACCCTTGGGCCGGGCGGGGGTTTGTCGAGGACCTGCAACCCGAAATTCGCGCAATCGGCCCGATGCTGGGCGCCGAACTAACCGCGATAATGTTGGAAATGGCAGGTTCAGGTGAGGCCATCGAAGGATATGGCAAGGCCGCTATGGTCGGCCTGAATGGCGAGATTGAGCATGGCTCTGGTCTGATCCACACCTTGCGGTTCGGAAACCATTATCGCGAAGCGGTCGGCGCGCAGTCTTACCTCAGTTTCACCAACACGCGGGGCGCGGGTGGCGCTGAAATGCAAATTCCCTTGATGGATAAACTGGACGCGGGGCGCCGTTCCCACTACCTCACCATACAGTTTAGCATTGCCGACGCGCCCGGCCCCGATGAAATCGTGATCGCACTCGGCGGTTCAACGACAGGTCGCCCGCACCATCGTATTGGCGACCGCTATCAGGATCTGAAAGAGTTGGGCCATGACGTCGACAAACCCGCCGGATAATTCGCCAATCGGCACCAGTGGCGCAAACCCAGCAGACAGCGCCGCGCTGCGTGCTGCCTTTGGCGCGTTTATGACGGGCGTAACTGTTGTAACGACGAAAAGGCCCGATGGCGCGCCGGTTGGCTTTACCGCCAATTCTTTCACGTCCGTTTCCTTGACGCCTCCATTGATTTTGGTTTGCATCGCGAAAACCTCCCAGAACATTGAGGTTTTCCGCGCCACGAATGGCTATGCCGTGAATATTCTGGCCGAAGGGCAAGAAGATATCTCGCGCCGTTTCGCTGGCCCGGTGGCAGACCGTTTCGCGGGCGTTGAGTGGGCAACCGGCCCTGCCGGTGCCCCGGTGCTAGGCGGGGTTTGCGGTTGGTTCGATTGCACCATGTACAATCAGGTTGACGCAGGCGATCATCTTATCCTGATCGGCGAGGTCAAAGGATTTGATCACAGCAAGCGGGCCGCTTTGGGCTATGCTGCGGGCGGGTATTTTCGCCTCTAACCGGATATGGGCGACGAGGCCAGGCACAAGCTTATCTTGCCCCGGTGCCCCCCTCTTTGTTCTCCAAATATCCACGTTCCCCTGCCTGAACACAGCACAACAGATGATTTTGCGTTCGTGCCGCGCCCCCTGGTCGACACGAACGCCTTGGCAATCGAAGGGTTTTGTTACATCCCAACAGCCGCAAACGCGGCTGCAACGCGGTCAATCGTGTCCTCGCTCAGCCCCGCGACGTTCATCCGGCTGTCGCCGATAATGTAGATCCCGTGATCATCCTTGAGCGCCTTGACCTGTTCAGGCGTTGCGCCCAGCAAGCTGAACATGCCGCGATGGTCTGCAATAAAGTCGAACCGGTCGGAGTTGGTTCGCGCACGCATCGCTTCTGCCATCTGCTTTCGGAGCCGGAGCATAC
>JBMYXS010000071.1:0-18896 GCA_049608645.1 Pikeienuella sp.
CCCCGTGGCTCAACTGGATAGAGCAGCCCCCTCCTAAGGGGCAGGTTACAGGTTCGAATCCTGTCGGGGTCGCCACTTTGGCTTGTTGTTTGGCTCAATCGCTACCGGAGCAGCGATACAACCTTTTTGACTGCCATGGCGTGTTGGTCGGAGACGATGTCTCGTGCGCCTGTGATCGTTGCGCCATAGGGTGTTTTGATGCCGACGCCTTTTGCCATCAGATAGGATATTACCGCGTCCGGGTTTGGTGGTGGGGCGAGCGTTGTTCTGTTGCCGCCGGTTACAAGCCAACGCTGCGTGGTTTTCGGGGCCATTGAAGCGAGGCTGTGCAGCAGCCGTGCTGGCGGCACCGCGATAATATGGGTCGGCGCGCCCGTCGCCACGGCATCTGCGATCAACGAAACGCTATCGCCTGTTACGTAACAGGCATCCGCCTCTGACAGCCATTGGCGGTAGGGGTTCGTGCCTTGTCCAAAACGATGGAATGTTGCCCCGGGCAGGCGTTCTGCGATGGCCTGTGCGATTTCCGGCGGGGTCCGGGGGGACGTGGTTATGCGCAAATCATGCTGACCGAGATCCTTCACCGCGGTTGCAAGCTGCGTAACCGTTTCATTGGTGAGCCTGCACGCCCAGCTATGCCCGCCAATGACCATGACGGGGGCAACAGGCCGTGATGGCGGTGTGGCTTCGGCAAAGGGAAGCGCCAAGCGCATGACATTGGTGGCATCCGGCACCCCATATTGCGGCGTGGTCAGGACCAGATCGAAAATACCCGGCGAAACGCGTGGGCGGCCTATCCATACCAACCGGGTTGGGGACTGGTTTTGAATCCAGCGCGCAACGGGCACCGCGCGTCGACCGACCCCGATCACCATGTCTGGCCATGGTGGCGAAGGCGCTGGACCCTTCAGGGAGCGAAGGCTGGCACCGAGCCACGGCCATTCGCGCCAAAGATTGAACCGCAGGGGCACTTCCCGCACGGTGCCGCCCGTTGTTGACGCCACAGCCGATGCGAGGGCCAGCGCCTGCGCATTGTCGCCGGAGTTGCGCCCGGTCAGGGCCCAGATGAGTGGGGGGGAAGTCGTCATGGTGCGGTTTGGCCTGCCCCGGTTGGTGCGATCGTATGATGCTGATCAGTCGCAGGCGGCGATGTGGCGCCTGCATCCTCTTGTGTTATAAGTGAGCCTATCCCGCCCGCAAGGGACCATGTCCCCCACGCGCGGCTCCTTTGCACGAGAGATGGGTCATGACCAACACCGTTTACATCCACACCAACGACAAACAAATGGCCGGTGCCATTGTGGGGCGTCATTCGCTCAAGCGTATGTCGGCAAACCCTGAGGCGTTTGAGGTCAAGATCGCGCGGCGCGAAGATTACCCGGTTTTCGAAAAGTTTGAGGGGCGAAAATTCCTCCGCGCTGGTGGGTGGCGTGTCTGGTCGAATGATGATTTGCAGAGCTTTACGCCCGTGCGTTTCACTCCGCCGCAAGAGAATGGTTACAAAAACCGTGCGGTTGTCATTGACCCCGATATCTTTGCGGTTGGTGATGTGAATGAGCTGTTTAATCGTGACATGGGCGATTACGCGGTGCTCGCCCGTCCGCGCCCCGGCCATAACGGTCGCGATGATTACATGGCGACATCGGCCATGCTGATGGATTGCGCCAAGCTGACCCATTGGAAAATGGAAGATCAGTTTGAGCAGATGTTCGCAGGCGAGTTGGATTACGAAGACTGGATCATCCTTGCGACCGAACCAAAGGGAACCGTCGGCCCGCTGGAAGAGGTCTGGAACCACTTTGATAAGCTGACGCCAGAAACGCGCCTGCTGCACAACACCAAGCGGCGCACGCAGCCGTGGAAAACCGGCCTGCCGATTGATTTCACGAACCGTGTGCCCGTGATTGGCAAGTTTCTGCCGAACGCTGGCATCAAGCTTCCGGGCAAATACAAGAAACATCCAGACCCCCGGCAGGAGGCGTTGTTCTTTGCGTTCCTCGCCGAATGCTATGACGCAGGAGAGATTTCCGAAGCTGACATCAAGCGGGAAATGGCGGCGAACCACGTGCGGCATGACGCGCTGGAACAGATGCGTAAAGCGCCAAGCGTGGACAGCATTCTGAGCGAAGTTGGGTTGGCGGCCTAAGTCCGCGCACCATTTCAGAAAACAGCAAACTACCGTGCCTGCCTATCGGGGTGGGTGCGGTGCCAAGATTTGAGCATGGGTGGTTACGCCGATTTTAGTGATGGCATGTCATCAAAGTCAGGTGTGCCTTGGTCCGCGCTTGTTCCTGAAAAACTGTCCAGGCCCGAGTGCTGCTGCGGTCAGCGCAGTCAGCGATTGTGTCCTTCCGACTTGCGACTCATTTTAACGGGTTCGTGACTGGTACAAATTGAAAACTTCTGTACTGATACTTTGAGCGTTCAACTTTTGCGTGAATTTGATGGTGCAGGCAGCGGGTGGTCAGGCGAAGGATACGGGCGGCGCGCTGGTAGGTGTGCTTTGTGCGCTTGGCGCGTCTACGGCGTTTTCGCTCAACGACATGGGTATCAAATTCCTGAGCGGGGACTATCCGTTGCATCAGGTTGTGCTGGTGCGTGCGAGCATTGGTCTGCTTGTAACCATGGCGATTTTCATGCCGTTGGAGGGGGGGCTGCGGAACATGCGTACCAAACGTCCGCTTACTCATTTGCTGCGCGGGTTATGTGTGGTTGCGGCGAATATGACATTCTTTGCGGCGATTGCCGCGTTGCCGTTGGCTGATGCGGTCGCGATCTTCTTTGTTGCACCATTATTGATCACGGCGATGTCGGTTGTGATACTGAAAGAACACGTAGGTCCGCGCCGGTGGGCGGCGATCCTGGTGGGGCTTCTCGGGGTGCTGATCATTGTGCGCCCTGGCGGCGCTGGGTTTCAGGTGGCTGCCGTTCTGCCGTTGATTGCAGCAACCGCCTATGCGCTCCTTCATATTATGACGCGGCGGCTGGGCATTACTGAAAGTGCCTCGACGATGGCGTTCTATATTCAAGTCACATTCGTGATCGTCAGCGGCGGTATTGGCCTTGTGCTTGGTGATGGGGCATTCGCCGGGGCGTCGCACCCGTCGCTGGAATTTCTGTTGCGGGCGTGGGTCTGGCCCCAAGCAGGCGACGTTTTGATCATGGTCGGCCTTGGGATCGCCAGTGCGACGGGCGGTTATCTGATTTCTCAGGCCTATCGCATCAGCGAGGCGGGGCTTATCGCACCCTTTGAATATACGGCACTTATCATGGCTGTGTTCTGGGGGTATTTGATATGGGGAGAATGGCCCATCCCGGTCGTTTGGGTGGGCATCGCGCTGGTGCTGGCCTCTGGCATTTACATGGCCTTGCGGGAGGCAAGAGTGGGTGCCAGACCGAGTGCAAAGCAAGCCTCTGCGCGGCGGTCATAACGGGCATCGGGGCGCACCCCATAAAAACGCAGAAACAGCCTGAAATTTCATCGCTTTGGCCTGACATTTGCCGCGCGCGCGGGTATAGTGGGGGACCACTTTAGAAAGCTGAGAGCGTATGTCAGAGCAAGAGCAGCAACCCGAAGAATACGGCGCGGATTCCATCAAGGTTCTCAAGGGGTTGGAGGCGGTCCGCAAGCGGCCCGGCATGTATATCGGCGATACCGACGATGGCTCCGGCCTGCACCACATGGTGTATGAGGTTGTTGATAACGGCATTGATGAAGCTTTGGCCGGTCATTGCGACACTGTTTCGGTGACCTTGCACGCCGATGGATCGGTTTCTGTCAGTGATAACGGGCGCGGTATCCCGGTTGATCTCCATGAAGAAGAGGGCGTTTCAGCCGCCGAAGTGATTATGACCCAGCTTCATGCTGGCGGTAAGTTTGACAGCAACTCCTATAAGGTTTCTGGTGGCCTGCACGGGGTGGGTGTTTCCGTTGTGAACGCCCTTTCCGATTGGCTGGAATTGCGCATTTGGCGCAATGGCAAGGAACATCTGGCCCGGTTTGAAGGCGGCTTTACCACCAAGCACCTCGAAGTGGTCGGTGATGCAAATGGCCGTAAAGGCACCGAAGTACGCTTTCTTGCTTCGACCGAGACGTTTTCCAACCGCGATTATGTGTTCAAAACGCTGGAACATCGCCTGCGCGAATTGGCGTTTCTCAACTCCGGTGTGCGCATCGCGCTGAAAGATGAGCGCCCTGCCGAACCGCTTGAGGAGGTTATGGCCTATGAGGGTGGCGTTCGGGAGTTTGTGAAATATCTTGACCGCTCCAAAGCGGCGATGCTGCCCGAGCCAATTTACATCGAAGGCATTCGCGATGAAATCGGCGTCGAAGTCGCGATGTGGTGGAACGACAGCTATCACGAAAATGTTCTGCCCTTTACCAATAACATCCCCCAGCGGGATGGTGGCACGCATATGGCGGGCTTTCGTGGTGCGCTCACGCGGACAATCAACGCCTATGCGGCGTCTTCCGGCAT
The DNA here is from genome assembly GCA_049608645.1 of Pikeienuella sp. Classification (GTDB taxonomy): domain Bacteria; phylum Pseudomonadota; class Alphaproteobacteria; order Rhodobacterales; family Rhodobacteraceae; genus Pikeienuella. Next base: position 4,479 of record JBMYXS010000071.1, read on the forward strand.
TGCCAAAAAGGAAAAGATCAACTTTTCCGGCGATGACGCGCGGGAAGGGCTGACGTGTGTCTTGTCGGTCAAGGTGCCGGACCCGAAATTCTCGTCCCAGACCAAGGATAAGCTGGTTTCATCAGAGGTCCGCCCGGCGGTTGAAAACCTGATGAACGAAAAGCTGGCCGAATGGTTTGAGGAAAATCCGGCAATGGCCAAGCTGATCGTTTCCAAAATCGTCGAAGCGGCCCATGCCCGTGAAGCGGCCCGCAAAGCACGCGAACTGACGCGCCGCAAGTCGGCCCTGGATGTGACGTTCCTGTCGGGCAAGCTAAAGGATTGCTCGGAGAAAGACGCGTCCAAAACTGAGCTTTTCCTGGTGGAGGGTGACAGTGCTGGCGGGTCCGCTACGCAAGGCCGTGACCGGGGTACGCAGGCTGTTCTGCCACTACGTGGTAAAATCCTGAACGTGGAGCGTGCGCGGTTTGACCGGATGCTCTCCAGTCAGGAAATCGGCAACCTCGTCATGGCGATGGGCACCGGGATTGGCCGTGACGAATTCAACATCGAAAAGCTGCGTTACCACAAGATTATCCTGATGACGGATGCGGACGTGGATGGCGCTCATATTCGCACGTTGCTGCTCACGTTCTTCTATCGCCAGATGCCTGAGTTGATCGAGGGGGGATACCTCTACATCGCGCAGCCGCCGCTCTACAAAGTTGCGCGCGGCAAATCAGAAGTTTATCTGAAAGATCAGAAAGAGCTTGAAGATTACCTGATCGCACAGGGGCTGGAGAACGTGATCCTGCGCCTTGCTGATGGTTCGCAGGTTGCCGGTGAAGACCTGCGCCGCGTGGTCGAAGAGGCCCGCTCCGTGCGCACCTTGCTTGGCGCGTTTCCGACCCATCTGCCACGATTCGTGCTGGAACAGGCTGCCATCGGCGGGGTGTTCCGCGAGCGTCCGAACGAGGCGACCGAGGCTGGCCTGGCCGGGCAGTTGTTGCGCTATCCCGCAGCAGAAGCAGCCGATATCGTCGCTGCGCGTTTGAACAGCATCGCACCAGAGACAGAGCGCGGCTGGTCAGGGCGCCCATCACAGGATGGCGGCATGATGTTCGACCGTACCGTGCGCGGCGTAACCGAAACCCGGTCGATTGACGCGCCAGCCTGCCAGTCGGCTGAAGCGCGTCGCCTTGCGGCATTCGCTGAAAGCCTTGGAGAGGTTTATGGCGCGCCCGCGATGTTGGAGCGTAAAGAGGCACGCATCCCGATCCGTGGGCCAATGGAATTGCTTGATGTCATTATGACTGAGGGCGAAAAAGGCTTGTCCTTGCAGCGCTACAAAGGTCTCGGCGAGATGAACCCAGACCAGTTGTGGGAAACCACGCTGGACCCGGACGCCCGCACGCTTTTGCAGGTGCATGTGGAACATATCGACGAAGCCAACGAGATCTTCACGACATTGATGGGCGACGTGGTGGAACCCCGCCGCAAGTTCATTCAGGATAACGCGCTGAGCGTGGAAAATCTGGATATTTGATTTGTATGCCGGGGGCGATGCCCCGGCATATGATGCCTAAGCGGCGTTCAGACCGTCCACGAACGCCACTATTTCGCCCGCAACCACGTCCCCCGCTTCGAGCAGTAGGGAATGTTTGTAATGCGGCAGAATGACGAGCTTTGAATGGGGCAACGCCGCGTCGATCTGGCGGTTCAGGCGCGGGTTGCAACCGCCGTCATTTTCCCCGGTAAGGACCAGCGAAGGCGCGGTAACCCTGTGCAGCCACGGGGCCATTTCGACGCCTGCGTAAATGCGGAAAACATTCAGGAAAACATCAGCATTGGTATTGATGACCTGTTGCAGGCGGTCATTTACCACCTGCGGGTTGGTGGCGATAAAGTCATCAGTGAACCAGCGGTCCGCCAGGGTCGGCAGGATTTTGGGGATGCCCCGCTCTTCCATCGCTTTGACGACGCCCCATACTTTGGCGCTGTCGTCTTCGGTGCGAAAGGCAGCAGTTGATAGCAGGCCGAGCGACAGAACACGGTCAGGATAGGCGCGCGCGTAGGCTGGTCCGATCATGCCACCAAGAGAGTGACCCGCGAAATGTGCAGTCTCTATCCCCAGGCGTGCGCGCAGGGCTTCGAGGTCCGCGACCAGGTCATCCAACCCAAATTCGCCTGATGGCATGGGGGAGGTGCCATGCCCGCGCAAATCATAGGTGACAACTGTGAAATGCTGCGTCAGCACCGGCATCGCCTTGGCCCATGTGCCGCGCGCGGCGCCAATGCCGTGGATCAAGAACAGGGCGGGGCCTTCGCCTGCAACAGAATAGGCGCATTCAATGGCGGTGCTCATTTGGGCTTGTTGTCCGGGAACTTGTCCGAGCAAAGCGCGCCGCCGGTTCCCCAATTTGCCTTGTCTACATCGGTGATCACGACGTGCACGGCGTCGGGGTTGCCGCCTGCTGTGTCAACAAAGGCACGGGTCAACTCGCGCACCATGTTTCGTTTTTGCTCTTCGGTGCGGCCGGTAAACATTTCAACTCGGATGATGGGCATGGAGGCTCCCTGATGTGGTGTGGATGATGCGCCTTACGCGGCGAAATGGGGCATGACATCTTCCGCAAAATGTTGGATCGTGTCCAAACTTTCCTGCTGGTCGAGGCCAAAGTTGACGTTCAATATGACGCGGTCGATGCCAAGGTCCGCATAGGGGCCGAGCTTATCTATCATGTCTTGCGCGGTGCAGATCAGAAGACTTTCGCTGAGATCCTCCAGCGAGGTTTTTGCAGGCAGGGGCGTGATCACGCCGTTTTTCACGTCACCCGGTCCGGTGAACACATTGTCAAAGCGACCATAGTAGTGATGCGCGGCTTCGACCTTGCGTTGTCGCTCCGCATTGGATGTAGCCATATGTGCAACCCGTGACAGCGTCAGCGTAAGGTCACGGCCCGCGTCACCCATTTCACCCTTTGCGCGGGTGAATGCCGCCACTTGATCATGCAAAAGCTGGTGATTGCCCGAAAGCGGTGTCGTCTGGATGTGGAATCCGCGTTTGGTGCAATGATAAATGCCCTCGGGGTTCATCACGGCCATCATCATCGGCGGGCCACCCGGTCTGTTCGGACGCGGCATGATGGTGAGAGGGGCGAAATTGTAATAATCGCCGTTCCAGCTCACGTTTTCCTCGGTCAGCAGCGCCTGCAGTACCGCCAGGCTTTCGTTGAAGCGTGCCTGCGTTTCATCCATCGGCACGCCGAGGCGTTCCATCTCATATTTGAAAGCCCCGCGCCCGACGCCAAGGTACAAGCGCCCCTCCGTGAAAATGTCGGCAACCACGATTTCACCGGCATAGGTGCGCATGTCGTGCAGAGGCAAGACAACAATGGATGTCAGTATCTTGATCTGTTTCGTCATCGCCGCGATCTTGACGGCGAATGTCAAAGGCGCGGGCATCATCAGGCAGTTAATCAGATGGTGTTCCGTGATGGAGACTGCATCATAACCCAACCGATCCGCGAGGGCGGCTTGGGCCAGCATGTCCGCATATACCCGATCACCGCCATAGGACTTGTCGGGATAATCGGCGGATAATTGGATACTGAACTTCATGTTGCCCCCCGTTCGGTTCGGGAAATCTGTCATGCGTGGTTTCAAACAGCAAAAGGAAAGTGATTTTGCGCCAAAAAATCCGTACCGTAAGGGCACAGTGATCGCGGATTATTGGCCAACGGGATGAGGTGGGAATGGATCATAAGGCGCTGATCAGCAGTTTGTCGCCAGACCACCGCGCCGCGTTATTGGCAAAGTCCAACCGCGCCGGGTTATGTCATTTGGCCATACATTGGGGACTGATCGCCACGCTTGGCTGGCTGATCAGCGCGGGCGTGCCCGGCTGGCAGGTTTTGGTGCTGCCGCAGGGTGTGTTGATCATCTTTTGTTTTACGCTTCAGCATGAGTGCGTGCACAAGACGCCGTTTCGCACCGGCTGGGTCAACGAGGTTGTCATGCGGGTCTGTGCTGTTCTGGTGGTGCTGCCGCCCACCCATTTCCGATATTTTCACCTTGCGCATCACCGCCACACCAATGACCCTGATCACGACCCGGAATTGGAAGGGCAGGGGCCGGATACGTGGGCGCGGTTCTTCCTGACGGTCACGGGGGTGCCGGTTTGGAAATACCATGTGAGTGTCTTGTTACGAAACGCGGCGGGGCGGTGCCGTGATGATTACGTACCGCGCAATCGACGAGGTGCCATTCAGCGTGAGGCATGGGCGATGCTGGCGATATATGGTGCTGTCATCGCTGCTCTGATGTTGGGCCAGACATGGCTGTTCTGGTGTTGGATACTACCCGCGATCCTTGGGCAGCCGTTTTTGCGGCTTTACCTTATGGCCGAGCATGGGCGGTGCCCTTCGGTTGCCAATATGCTGGAAAACACGCGCACAACTTATACCAACCGTATCGTGCGCTTTTTGGCATGGAACATGCCGTATCATGCAGAGCATCACGCCTATCCCAGCGTGCCGTTCCATAAATTGCCAGAATTCCACCGTGTCGCAGCAGACCATCTGGTGCACACATCAAAGGGCTATACAGGGTTCCACCGGGCAGTTGCGGCGGACCGAACCTGGGGGTGAGGCAGGGCTGTATGGAAAACGAAAACAGGCCGCGCCGCATGTGGCGCGGCCTGTCAGGTCGAATGGAATCAGTTCAAGCTGGCAAGATAGGCAGCAACCGCGGCGCGCTGATCTTCCTTTTTCAGTTTCAACGACATCTTTGACTTGGCCTTTTTGTTGTCGAGATATGTGCGCAGGTAGTTGCGCGGGTTTTCGAGGAAGGCGACCATTTCCGCCTCATCCCAGACGAGGCCCTTTTCGCCGGCTTCGACAATATGTTTGCCGTATTTGTAACCTTCGTAAGACCCTGCCGTGCGGCCGATGATGCCAAAAAGGTTTGGCCCTGTCTTGCCGCCTTTCAGGATCACGTTGTCGCCATCCGCAATCATGTGGCAAGATTTGCAGCGTTTCGCGACCAGCTTTTCGCCCGCTGCGATATGCCCATCGGCATAGGCGGCACCTGCGGTAATCAGGGTGGCGGCGGCTGTCATCAGGATTTTTTGCAGCATTGTGATCATTCCTCTGCTTGGTGGGCAATGGTGTGGTTCGACAAGTCCGTACTTTAAACGGGGCACGATGGAATTGTCACTTCACAATGTAGGGCGATGATTGTGCACATCGACCAGTCTGGGGTTGTAGAACTTAACACTTGTGTAATGCCTGACGTCGTGTCGCAGCCATTTTTGTCGCATCGTGGGAAAACGGCGGTTACAGTCCAGTTTCAAGTCTGGGGCGGAGTCGTTCGCTACGCGCTTGGTGGGAGACATGAAGGAAGGACGCAGATATGGATTTTGACGCATTGTTTTCGGCGCAGATCGAAACGCTGAAATCAGAAGGCAACTACCGTATCTTTGCGGATCTCGAACGTAAGACCGGTGCGTTTCCTCAGGCGAAGAATTACTGCGAGGATGGTGAACGTCAGGTCACGATCTGGTGCTCCAACGATTATCTTGGCATGGGGCAGCACCCCGATGTGATTGATGCGATGACCCGCGTTGCACAGCAATGTGGCGCAGGCGCTGGTGGCACGCGGAATATCTCTGGCACCAATCATCACCATTTGTTGCTGGAGCAGGAGCTGGCGGATCTTCATGGGAAGGAAGATGCGTTGTTGTTTACCTCTGGTTATGTGTCCAACTGGGCCGCGCTTTCGACGCTGGGCTCCCGCCTGCCGAATGCCGTGATCCTGTCCGACAGCCTTAACCACGCGTCCATGATCGAAGGTATTCGCCATTCAAAGGCGGACAAGGTCATTTGGAATCACAATGATGTCGAAGATCTTGACCGCAAACTGGCGGCCATCGGCCCCGACCGGCCCAAGATCGTCGCCTTTGAGAGCGTCTACTCCATGGATGGTGATATCGCGCCGATCAAAGAGATTTGCGATGTGTGCGACAAACATGGCGCAATGACCTACCTTGATGAAGTTCACGCCGTTGGCCTTTATGGCCCACGTGGTGGGGGCGTGGCAGAGAAAGAAGGGCTGATGGACCGCATCACCTTGATCGAAGGCACGCTGGGCAAAGCCTTTGGCGTGGTTGGTGGATACATCAGCGGTTCAAAATCCCTATGTGATTTTATCCGCTCGTTTGCCTCTGGCTTTATCTTTACCACTGCCTTGCCGCCTGCATGTGCTGCGGCAGCGACGGCATCCATCAAGCATCTGAAAACATCGAATGAAGAGCGTATGCGTCAGCGCGAGCAGGTCGCAAAACTGCGTGCGCGTCTCGATCGCGAAGGCATCCCGCATCTGGCAAACCCGTCGCACATCATCCCTGTGATGATCAAAGACCCGGTAAAATGCCGTGAGATCGCGGATACGTTGATGGATGATTACGGCATCTATGTTCAGCCGATCAATTATCCAACCGTTCCCAAAGGAACAGAGCGTTTGCGCTTCACGCCCGGCCCGTTGCATTCGGATGCGGATATCGAACACCTCGTAAAATCGCTTTCCGCACTGTGGAGCCAATGTGCATTGGCGCGCGCGGCGGCCTGACCCGGCTGATCATTGTTGTTTGCCAGCAGGGGGTAATGGACCGCCCCCGATTGCGGCGCTATACCTCCGGTAATCAGCGGCGCATGCCGCGCAGCCCGGAATAGATGCCTGTGACACCTTCCTTGCCGTATCGTCCAACCGTTCTTTGCATTCTTGATGGCTGGGGGTGGCGCACTGACCGCGCGGGTAATGCGCCTGCGCTGGCGCATACGCCAAATTACGATGCTCTGCTCGCCAGTCAGACACCCGCCATGATTGCCTGTTCGGGGGCCGATGCAGGTTTGCCAGACGGGCAGATGGGTAATTCAGAGGTCGGGCATATGAATATCGGTGCGGGTCGTATCGTGCTGATGGACCTTCCCAAGATCGACAAGGCGATTGCTGAGGGCACTTTCGCCACCAATGATGCACTGGTCGCCTTTGCTGACAAACTCATTGAAAGCGGTGGCACCGCGCATCTGATGGGGTTGATGAGCGCCGGGGGCGTTCACGCCCATCAACGCCATATTGCGGCGGCGGCCCGTGCTTTGTCCGCACGCGGGGTACCTGTGAAGCTGCATTTGTTCACGGATGGGCGGGACACGCCGCCGATCAGTGCACTTGGATATCTTGAGGCTTTCCTGGCTGACCTCGGTGATGCGGGTGTCGTTGCCACGATATCGGGCCGTTTCTATGCCATGGACCGCGACAATCGGTGGGAGCGTGTTTCAGCGGCCTATCGGGCGATAGTTCATGGTGCCGGGCATCCTGCAACCGACGCCGTAACCGCGATTTCCGCGGCAAATGCGGCGGGTGAAACTGACGAATTTGTGACCCCTGCGGTCATTGGTGATTATGCCGGGGCCAAAGATGGCGATGGGGTCATGTTCCTTAATTTTCGGGCTGACAGGGCACGTGAATTGCTCTCAATCCTGCTCGACCCTGAATTTGATGCTGCTGACGTGACGGGCCGCCCGGTCTTTGCGGCGGGGCTTGGTCTTGTCGAATATTCAGACCGTCATAACGACTTTATGACGGCGATGTACCCATCAGTGCCGATTGAAAATACGCTTGGCGCCTGGGTTTCAGCGCAGGGCAAACGACAGCTTCGCCTCGCTGAGACGGAGAAATACCCCCATGTGACCTTTTTCCTGAACGGGGGGGAAGAAACACCAGCCCCCGGTGAAAATCGCCACATGGCACCCAGCCCAAAGGTGCGCACCTATGATTTGGCGCCGGAAATGGCATCTGGTGAGGTAACAGAGGCGCTGGTCGCGGGGATCAGGGAAGGGTACGATCTTATTGTCGTGAACTACGCAAACCCCGATATGGTCGGCCACACGGGCGACATTGATGCGGCCATCAAGGCATGTGAAGCTGTAGACCGCGGCCTTGGTGAGGCGCTGGCCGCATTGAAAGACGTTGGCGGCGCGATGATCGTTACCGCTGACCACGGGAATTGTGAGCAGATGATAGACCCGACCACAGGCGGTCCACATACCGCACATACGACGACGCCGGTGGCCGCGCTTTTGGCGGGGGGGCCTGCGGCGGCACGACTTGCCGGGCCGGGGCGGCTCGCTGATCTTGCGCCAACGGTGCTGGATCTGATGGGGGTGCAGCAACCCGCCGAAATGACGGGTCGTTCATTGCTGGTGCGCGGATGAAACGAACAGCCCTCATATCTATCCTGATAGGGGCGCTGGGCTTTGGTGGGGCAGTCGCTGATGAGCGTGTGGCGCAGTTGCTTGCCCGTGCTGAAACCGCATTGGCAGCGGCAGATACACCCAAGGAACGTCTGGCTGCGCTTGGCAAGGCGGCCCAAGCACAGGAAGCGGCACTCGCGGTTCTGCGTGGTGACATTCGCGTGCTTGCTGACCGCCGCCAGGCGCTCGATCAGGATATGGTTGCACAAACGCGGTCACTTCGGGCGGTGCTTTCGGCGCTGGAGCGGCTGGAGCGTTCGCCCCGTGCTGCTGCCCTTGCGCACAAGGGGGGCGCGGTCGCCGCTGCCCGCGCGGGTATGGCGTTGTCTGCATTTGCGCCCGCACTGGAAGATGAGGCGGCGCGCCTGCGCGTGGCACTCGAAGAAATTCGCGCACTGACACAACGGCGTGATGTGGCGATTGCGGAAACCCGCGCATCGCTCGCGGTGTTGCAGGGCGCGCGAGCAGAGATTGCGCAGCTGTTGAACCGGGACCGCAATTCACGCCGTACGCCACGTGCGGTGGTGGATGCGCTGCGCGCTGAGACTGAAAAACTTGGCCGCTCGGCTACCACGCTTCGGGCGTTGTCGCGCGGGTTGCCGCCTGCGCATGCTTTGGGTGATGACGGCCCCGCGCCATCTGTTCTTTCGCAAAAGGGCACGCTTACCCCCCCTGTCGAAGGGGTGTTGAGTGCAGGTTTCGGCGAGAAAGACGCAGAAGGGGTCGAAATCACGGCACCCGCTTTTGCGGAGGTATACGCGCCGTGGCGGGGGGTGATCCGTTTCGCCGGGCAATATGGCGAATATGGCGGCCTGATTATTCTGGAGCCGGAGGATGGCGTGCTTTTCGTCATGGCGGGGGTGGAAGATATCCGCCACGATGTTGGCGATGTTGTATTGGCGGGCGCGCCTTTGGCCACATTGGGCGGGCCAGAGCCGCAAGCAGAAGAATTTTTGATCACAACCACGGGAGGCGCTGGCGCTCTCGCTCCAGAAACGCTCTATATGGAAGTCAGACAAGGCGGCACGCTGGTTGATCCGGCGGATTGGTTCGCGTTCGTGACGAAAAAGGACGATACATGAAACAGACATTCATCGCCGCTATTGGTGGCGCGGCACTCGGCGTGCTCGCCGTGACGCAGTTTACCTCGCCGTCTATCGCGCAATCGAACGATCAGCGGACGACCTATGAGTACCTTGATCTGTTCGGCGATATTTTTGAGCGTGTCCGCGCCGAATATGTCGAAGATGTCGATGAAAAAGAGCTGATAGAAAATGCCATCAACGGCATGCTCACATCGCTCGACCCCCATTCCAGTTATTTGCCGCCCAAGAACTTTGAAGACATGCGTGTGCAGACGCGCGGGGAATTTGGCGGCTTGGGTATCGAGGTCACGCAAGAAGATGGCTACATCAAAGTGGTCGCCCCGATTGATGAAACGCCAGCGGCCGAAGCGGGTATGCAGGCCGGTGACTTTATCACCCACCTCGATGGTGAAAGTGTTCTGGGCCTGACCTTGTCTGAAAGCGTTGAGCGGATGCGCGGCAAGGTCGGCGAAGAAATCGTCATCACGGTCGTTCGCGAGGGCGAGGAAGAACCGCTGGAGGTTTCGATCATCCGCGACATCATCAAAATCCGTGCAGTACGGGCACGGGTTGAAGGTGACGTCGGTGTAATTCGTATCACCACATTCAACGAACAAACCTATGACAACCTTGAAAAAGGCATTGCCGAGGTTAAGGCCGAAATCGGTGCCGACAAGATCAAAGGCTATGTCATTGACTTGCGGAACAATCCCGGTGGCCTGCTGAACCAGGCGATATCGGTGTCTGATGCGTTCCTCGATGCGGGGGAAATTGTTTCAACCCGTGGGCGCGATCCACAAGATAGCGAGCGCCACAATGCCCAGGAAGGCGACCTGACAGATGGTCTGCCGATTGTCGTGCTGATCAATCAGGGTTCGGCCTCTGCCTCTGAAATCGTGGCTGGTGCGCTGCAAGACCATCGCCGGGCGATCATTCTTGGTGCCAAGAGCTTTGGTAAAGGTTCGGTTCAGACAATCATGCCCTTGCAGGGTCAGGGCGCGATGCGTTTGACCACGGCGCGGTATTACACCCCGTCGGGCCGCTCCATTCAGGGGTTGGGCATTGAGCCGGATATCCTCGTTGAGCGTCGCAGGATCGACGATGGTGATGAAGAGGAAAACCCGAACGCTTTCCGCCGTCAGGAAGCGGACCTGCGCGGCAGCCTTGAAAATGTACTGACCGAGGAAGAGATCGAACTGATCCGGGAAGAACGTGAGCGCCATGAGGCCATGGCAAAACTGCGCGGTGAAGACCTTCAACTTGCCTATGCGCTCGATCTGCTGACGGGCCTCAGCGTTTATAGCAAGCGTTGATGGGCGAGCGATGACACCAGCAGACATTGAAAAGCTGCCATACCGGCCTTGTGTCGGTCTGGTGGTGATGAATCGGCGGGGAGAAATCTTCGCCGGACAACGCCTTGATAACCTTTCCGACGCCTGGCAGATGCCACAAGGCGGCGTGGACGAAGGGGAAGACCCGCGTGCCGCTGCCCTGCGGGAGCTTGGCGAAGAAACGGGTATTGCCCCCGCCTCGGTCGAAGTGATTGCCGAAACCGCAGGTTGGATCCCCTATGAATTGCCACATGATCTGGTGCCAAAGCTCTGGAAAGGGCGGTATCGCGGGCAGACCCAGAAATGGTTCCTGTTGCGGTTCACGGGGGATGATGCGGAAATCGACATTGAAACCAAGGAACCGGAGTTTCGGGAATGGGCATGGATGCCGGCCGATACTTTGATCGAAAAGATCGTGCCGTTTAAGCGCGCGACCTATGAAACGGTGCTGGGCGAATTTGCGGACCAGATCACTGGCGTCTAACGGCCGCTCGTTGCGCTGATGGGCGGGGCGTTATGACGTTATTTCACTTCGGGGCGTTGCGGACGATGTTGAAGCAACCTCGATAACGGCGGCTGCAAGGATCAATCCTGCCCCGGCCCATTCCAATGCCTTGAGTGCTTCTTCCGGCAAGAAAATCGCTGCGGAAATTACCGCCACGACAACTTCGGTCATCATCAGCAGGCCAGAGCGGCCGGGGGATATTTTTCCGACCGCCCAAAAGATCGTGAATACCGACACCAGGCCAATGATAGAGGCGCTGATCACCAGTGGGCCCAGACCCGCGATCGGGCCGACCCCCTCGCCGGTTAGAAAAAACGCGCCCAGCACCGCAAAAATCATCAAGCCAGTGTATTGAAAGAACACCATCGCCGCGAGGGGGGCGTCTTCCTCTCGCCGCATGAGAACCGCGCCGCCCGCCCAGAACAGGCCGGAGGCAAGGCCGCAGGCCTCGCCAATGCCGAAACTCGTGCCAATGTCTTCGTCAGCAAAACCCAGAATCAGTGCAAGACCGATAAGGCTGAGCAAAAGCGCGGACCACCGCCCAAGGCCGGGCCGCTCCCCCAACACCACCATCGCGAGCAGGGTGCTCCATACCGGGGTTAGATAGAACAGCATGGTGGCCTTCACGACCCCGATCAGCATCAGGCCAAGGGCATAAGACCCAAGGCCCGCCCCGGCCAGCAGGCCAACGAACATGGTGATGTGGAGCCGCCCCGAAGCCTTGCGAAATTGCCAAGCAAAAACAATGCCCGCGATCAGCAATGCGGGAAGATTGAAAACCGCCACCGCCATTGCGGGGCCGACGCCAGCGTCGCTGACAGCGCGCAGCGGCACCCAATATAGCCCCCAAACCGACGCGGACAGCGCAATCACGAGTGAGGGGAACAGCGCCCCGCTTTTGTGCATTTCTTGCCCCCCCCATTTGCGCGGTCGGCGCGGTTACATTTCAATCGCTCACGCACAGTTCATAAGGGTTTAATAGTTTCCCGACAAAACCCGTGCGAGAGCATGACTATGAAGACTTCACCCAAAATACGGCTCGGCACCATAGGTTTCACGCTCTCCCTCGCGGTAATCGTAGGATTGTCTGCGAACGCCGGGCAGGGCACGGGGCATGTTGGGCAACTCGAACGACAGGCCTTGCAAGCCTACGATCAGGGCGACAGCACCGCGGCTGCGGCGCTCTGGCGGCAAGCGGCCCTTGCCGGTGGTCGTGATGCGATGACCGCTTATGCAGGCTTGTTGGAGCAGGGCGATGGTGTCGGGGCTGACCCGACGCTGGCCCGGCAATGGTATGTGCGTGCTGCGCAAAAGGGCGAACCCCATGCCATGGTCTTGCTGGCGCACGCGCGGCTGAATGCCAATCCACATGACACCGAAGCCTTCACCCTTATGAACCGGGCCGCCGCGCTCGGCCATGCCTTCGCCATACGCCGTATCGCCGAACTGTCCGGTGATGATGGCCCACTTTCAGCCGACAGTATCGGGGACCACAAATGACAAATATCCTGAAAACCGCCGCCCTTGCGGGCACCTTTTCCGTTCTTGCGGGCGCAGCCTATGCGGAATGCAAAACCGACATTGCCAAGGATGAGCTGACAGACGCGCAGGCGACGGCGCTTTATCAGTGCATTGAGGGGGAATTGCTTGCCTCCTACCAGAAATCCGGCCGGGCAGAGGCCAATGAGTTCCGCTCCTGGTTCGTGAACAACACCAATGTGTTCATCTCCTCCACGCACGGGAACCGTTTTGTGAACCATTACATCAACGACATCGGCAAGGCGGCGTATTCTGCCTATGCTGAAGAAGGCGTTGAAATGCCCGTTGGTTCCATCAGCGCAAAAGAAAGCTTCACGATCTCGAAAAAGAACGGCAAGGTCCGCAAGGGCCCGCTGTTCCTGATGGAGAAAATGGGCGCTGGTTTTGATGAGACGGGCGGCTGGAAATATGCTGTGATCCTGCCGAACGGCAAAGTGATGGGCGAAACCGGTGCCGAAACGGGCAAAAAGGTAAAGTTCTGCCATGATTGCCATGAGGCTGTCTTGGAAGGGCAGGATGCGATGTTCTACCCCGATGAAGATTACCGCGTTACCCAATAACGCCCGGCCCTCAACGCCACTGTGAATAGACGCCCCGGTCCCGTTGGTGGGCCGGGGCGTTTGCTGTTTTGGGGCTTATTCAGTGTGGAAGGCGACTGTCAGCAAGCTCAGACCCGCCGCGAATAATGCGCCCGCCACAGGGTCAAGGCCGCTGGCCTGTGTCAGGCACAGCGCCGTGGTCAGATAGCTGTTCATTTTATACGACATGTGATCATCTCCCCAAGGTTGATGACCGGGCCCGGTCGTGTTTCAGTGATTTCAATGTGGACCGGGGGCGCGCTTCATGCGTTCGCGGAAAATGCGGAAAAGTTGCGGAAAATTACGGTTTGAGCAGTTTCGGAATACGATTTGGGGCGCTGGTGCGCGAACGCCGTGGCGTTGAGGGCATGACGCAACAGGCGCTGGCCATTGCGGCCTTTGGCGACCCGATGCGCAAATCGCGTATATCGGATCTGGAAAAGGGCAAGATCGCCAACCCCCAGCAAGGCACCGTTGATGCGCTGGCGGTGGCCCTGAACCTGACCGCTGACGACATCGCCGCCTGCCGCGACGCCGGGGCGGGGATGGACCCGCGCCTGCTGGAAATTCTATCGCTGCAATTTGGCCATGACAATCCGGGCGCCAGCGCGGAGGAACACGAAGCGTTCCTGCGCGAAAAGGCCAAGGATTACCGCGCCCTGACGGCCCGCATGGCCGATCTGCGCAAGATGGATGCGCGCATGGATAACCTGCTGTCGGCTGCCGAAGCCGCCCTTGCAGCAGGTGATTTTGATGGCGCAGATGACCGATTGGCGGATGCGGAAGAGATGCAGCAAGCAGAGCGGACGTTGGTGGAGGTGCAAAAACAAGCCGCCATCCGCACACAGCGCGCTGATAATGCCCTGCTGCGTGGTGATGCCGGACGCGCATATGAACATTTCGCGGCGGCGGCGGGGTTTGTTGTGCCGTTCGCGGCGGTGGCGGCGGCGGAAATGCGTCACGTTTTCTTTGTTCGCCTTTACAATCACGCCCTGCGCTTTTCCGGTCCGGGGTTCGAAGGGGCGGCGGCGCTGTTGCGGGAAAACCTGAAAACCTATCCACGCGAAAGTGATCCACAAAACTGGGCGA
>JBMYXS010000072.1:0-18493 GCA_049608645.1 Pikeienuella sp.
TCCTGCATGTCGCGGCTGATCTGCCATTTCTCGGCAACGTTCTCAGCGGTCTGACCCATGTGGTAGCCGTTGAACGCATCCCACAGGCCATCTTTGATCATCGTGTCGATGAATTTCATGTCGCCCATTTTCTGGCCGGGGCGCATGTTTGCAGCGTGCGCCGACAGAGACATGCTTTCCTGACCACCGGCAACAACGATGCCAGCATCGCCGAGCTGGATGTGCTGCGCGCCAAGCGCAACTGCGCGCAGACCGGAGCCACAAACCTGGTTGATGCCCCAAGCGGACGCTTCTTTTGGCAGGCCGGCATTGATGTGCGCCTGACGAGCGGGGTTCTGGCCCTGGCCGGCGGTCAGAACCTGACCAAGGATAGTTTCAGAGACGTCGGCGGCATCGACGCCAGCACGTTCCAACACAGCTTTGATCGCGATGGTGCCGAGATCATGCGCGGCGACGGTCGCAAGTGACCCGTTGAAGTTGCCGACCGGCGTACGCGCGGCGGAGGCGATAACCACATTCGTCATGACATTTCCTCTTGTCGTGATGGGCTGTTGACCCTGAATTCCGGCGCGAGCTTACGCAGGGATATGTTGCAATGCAATAATTTTGGCGTTGTCGGTGACGCATAGCGCCCTTGTCTTGCTGGTTTTCGGGACCTTTATTTCGGCGGTGATAGCAAAAAGCGCGATAAGGGTGCCCAAACCGCTTCACGGGCTTCGCGCCCGACGATCATACCCACATGCCCTGTCGCGGGGGTGATGACGGTAGCGTTCGGGATCAGCCTGGCAAGTGGCATCGTCGCTGCGGGCGGGGCGATACGGTCGCCGGTTGCGGCGATGATCAGTGTTGGTTGCAGGAGCGATTCGGGCAGCGTTCTTTCACCGAACACCTGCCAGCGTCGTTTCATCGGCTGATTTTCAGCGTGCCAGTTGATGAGCGCCTCGCGTGCCGCCGGGCCGCTGAACGGGGGGCCATCATTCAGCCAGTCTTCGATAAGTACGAACCGATGTGCCTCTGCGCTATCCTGATCAAGGGTGGCAAAGCGTCTGAATTTTCGCGCGGCGAGGCCGGGGTCGAGCAAGGCAAATATCATTTGCAGCATATGCACGGGCACGGCCCCAAAGGCACCGGAAACCCCATTTATCGCCTGTTCCAGATCCGCCCGTCGCCCATTCAGGCCCACGGCCGAGAGGGCACCGCGCATCGGTGTCATGCCCGAAAAATCCCACGGCGCACCGATGAGCGCGAGGCGCGAAACCTTGCCTTGGAGATGTTGGGCCAAGGCAACAGACAGGGTCCCCCCCATGCAATAGCCAATGACGGGCATCGACGCGGCACCGGTTGCAGCCAATCCCGCAAGAAAGGCGGGCAGCAGGCGTTGTTCGCAATAGTCAGTCAGGTCGAATGCCTGCTCATCCGGTCCCGGCGCGCCCCAATCCAGCACCAATGGCCGCAATCCGGCGGAACGTAGCGCGCCGATAAGCGAAGCATCGCGCGCGAGGTCCATGATATAATAGCGATTGATCAGCGATGGTGTGACAAAGACAGGCGGGGCCTGTGGTTTTTCCGACGGTGGTCCATAGTCGAGCAGGCGTGCCGCCCCTGATGACCAGATTGTTGGTGGCGTCGGTTCATTTCGTCTGGCGCTGTGTTGCTGGTAACGCCTGATACCGGTTGCCATGGTCGAAAGACGCGCCGCCGCCTCGGCACGCAGGGCAAGTGCCATGGAAAAACGGTCAGCCGATGAAACCGCCTCTGCGAGGGCTTGCGCAGCGGCGTCGGGTGGTTCGGGCCAGGGAAAGCGGTCTTCGTCCGCGATGGGCGCCAAACGCGCACCCCCTTCATAGAGCGCCAGCGCAGAGGCGAGGTGCATGATCAGGGGGGAGGGCGCGCCGATGCGATGATCCTGGCATTTGCCGCCCTCAGCCATGCTGATTGCGCCCGGTGCGGTTGTTTGGGGCGTGCGGCGATGATTGGGGGCCACGCAAGGCATGCTCCGAAGCGATTGTCTCCCACAGGTCAAGATAAGCGGCGGCAAGGCGGCGCATCGTTTCCGGGCTGTTGGCCGGATCTTCCTTGTTGGCGTGGTCTGTCATGCTGCAATGCGATGCCTGATGGGGGCGGTTGCGGCGATGTTACTGCGAGTTGCCCCCCCGGGTCCATGATGCGCTTGTGTCTTTCGCGGCGCCGCATTTATCTGTTGCAGCGCGGCGAGACCGCGGCCTAAGGTTGGTCAGGGATCAAAGGGAGGCAGATGTGGCCAAAGCGAGCGCCGAAGACGGCGAACCGATCATCATCAAGAAATACGCCAACCGCCGTCTCTATAATACGGCAAAGAGCAGTTATGTGACCCTCGAACATCTCGCGGAAATGGTGCGCGAAGGGCAGGACTTTGTGGTCAGAGACGCCAAATCGGGTGAAGACATCACGCGTTCGGTTCTCACCCAGATCATCTTTGAGGCAGAGGCAAAGGGTGCCTCCATGCTGCCAACAAATTTTCTGCGCCAGATCATCAGCCTTTATGGCGATAGCCTGCAATCAGTTGTGCCGGGATACCTCGAAGCATCGATGGAAACCTTTGCCAATAATCAGGTGGAAATGCGTGAGCGGGTCGCCTCCATGTTTGGCGCGAACCCTGCGATGGAAAATTGGGAGGCGATGACCCGTTCCAATATGGAACTGTTCAACAAGGCGATGTCCGTGTTTACGCCCTTTCCATCGAAGATCACCCGAACGCCCGCTGCGCCAAAGCAAAGCGAAGCGCGCACGGAGGAGCTTTCCACGCTCAAGGATCAGTTGGCTGAAATGCAGGCGCAGCTCAACAAGTTGGCCGGAAAATCATAACGAGCCACTGGTCTTACTGCTCTGAGAGCGATCTTAGGCCAGCTCTGCGATGGGCTGGTTGATTGGCTCGCCATCCGACCACACCAGCGTCGGGCGGCCAAACAAATAGCCCTGAAAACCATCAACCCCCAATTTGCGTAGCACGCGGGCCTCCTGCGCGGTTTCAACAAACTCCGCAATCACCATCATATCAAGGCGTCGCCCGATATCTGCCATGCCGGCAACCAGCGCCTGATCACCGGGCGAATTGTCGATGCCGTGGATCAGGCTGCCATCAATTTTCACCATATCGAAACGTGCGTCGCGCAAGTGGCTGAAAGACGTGGTGCCTGCGCCGAAATCATCGAGCGCCAATGTCACGCCGCAGCGTCTGATCAGGGTGAAAAGATCACGGGCGGCAGAGATATGGCAAAGGGCGGTTTCCTCCGACACTTCAACAATCAACCGCTCGGCCACATCGGGTTTTCGCAGGGCGATATCCAGAATGCGGTCACGCCATGTGCTGCCGGTCAGCGTATCGGCCGCAACATTGACCGAGATACGTGCGCTGGGATCTTCGGCGAGCATGGTTGCAGCATTGTCGAGCACTGCCAAATCAACCTCCGCCGTCATGCCCATGGCGGAAAGTGTTGGCATGAATGCACCTGCGGCAATTTCTTCACCGTTGGGGCGCACAAGGCGGATAAGCGCCTCCCGGAACATCACGCGGCCGGGCGTCTGCGCGTCGACCACCGGTTGAAGCGCGATGCTCGCGGCACCGGCGCGGATCATCGCGAGCGCGTCTTTGGCGAGCGAAAGTTCGTCGTTCTTCGCGCCGTCCTTCAACACTCTGACAGCTACGCCACACGGGCCGGATTTGCGTGATTGATCCAATGCCGAAAGTGCGGCGCGCCGCTTTGCCCCCATTGGTCGCACGTTGCCCGACCAGGCACCACCAACATGGGTTTCAACGCCTGCGCATGCTGCGATTTCAAAAAGATCAGCCGCCATATCAAGTGCATCGGTTTCAGAGGTAACTTCAGCAACCGCGCCGAGCTTGCCGCCCGCGTATCTGCCGCACACCAATACCTTGTCGACCAGTGCCTGATAGGCCGCTTCGAGGTGTGCATCCCCCGCCTCAAAACCGTCTATGCGGTTGATCGCGTCCAGGCGCGGGAACGATATGAGCATGAATAGTCGATTCGCCTGCGACGCGGCCTCTTCAAGTTCGTTGCGACGTGAAGATGAGGGTAATTTCCCTTTGAATTCAAGCATATCGGATGTGCGCATTCTTGAGCCTTCCACCGTGCTGAACGAATCATTTCTTGATTCGATAAAATTTGTTCTATCAATGTTCTAACAGACTTCGGGAGGGAAAAGGTTAATGGCCGATACGGAACGATGCTCTTGGTGCGGAAGCGATCCTTTGTATGTCGCCTATCACGACGAGGAATGGGGCGTGCCGGAGCGGGACAGTCGCGCGCTTTACGAAAAACTGATCCTTGATGGGTTTCAGGCCGGGCTTTCCTGGTACACGATCTTGAAGAAGCGCCCGGCATTTCGCGCGGCCTTTGCTGATTTCGACCCTGTAAAGATCGCACGGTTTGGCGAAGATGATGTGACGCGCCTGCTTGGTGACGCTGGTATTGTTCGCCATCGCGGTAAAATCGAAGCCACGATCACCGGCGCGCGAATGTGGCTGGAAATCGAAGCCGAAGGTGGTTTTGACAAATTCTTGTGGGATTACGTCGATGGGAAGCCGCTGCAAAATGAATTCGTCTGGTCAGCTGATGTGCCCGCAGAAACCAAGCTGAGTAAGGACGTGTCCAAAGCGCTGAAAGCGCGCGGTTTCAAGTTTTGCGGGCCAACGATCGTTTATGCGTTCATGCAGGCTGTGGGCATGGTCAACGATCACCTCGTCGGGTGCCCTCGTCATGCAGCGGTCGCAAGGATGTAAGTTGCGCTGCCTTAGCTGACCTTGCCAGCCTGTGAGAACGACATCAGGCGTTTGCTTTTTTCATCCCATAGGTGCAGGCGCGCATTGGCGAAGCTTTCACGAATTGTCATCCGATTCCCGTCTGCAAGCGTTTCATGGTCGCGCAGCACTTCGGGCAGGCGGTAAAACGGGATACGGCTGTACAGGTGATGTACGTGGTGGATCCCGATGTTGGCGCTCAACCATTGCAGCACGGATGGCAAAACATAGTGGGAGCTGCCCTGTAACGCCGCATCATGCAGGTTCCAGTCTTCTTCGGGTGCCCAATGTGTCGTTTCAAACTGGTGCTGGACATAGAACAACCACACGCCGGCAGTGGCCGCCAAAAGCGTGGTGGGCACGAAGATCAGCAGGATCGGCATGATACCGCCAAAATACAGAATAAGCCCAAGCGCGACGAAAATGGCGGCGTTGGTGCACATCGCGCTGACCCAATAGCGGGCTTTCGCCATAAGACCCAGGGGCAGGCGATTTTGCAGGAAAAACAGATACCCTGGACCCAGGCCAAACAGCACGATGGGATGGCGGTACAAACGATACCCAAGCCGTTTCAGTGGGCTAAGCTGTTGATATTCGGCCACCGTCAGCGTGTGAACATCGCCCATGCCCCGGCGCGCGAGATTGCCTGATGAACTGTGATGGATGGAATGGGTGCGCTGCCATACATCATAAGGTGTCAGTGTAAGCACGCCGATGATGCGGCCGACCCAATCGCTCATGGTACGGTTCTTGAAAAAGGCGCTGTGCCCGCAATCATGCTGAATGGCGAACAGGCGAAGCAGGAAAGCAGCGTTGAAAAGTGATATCGCCAGCGCCAGCCACGCGCTGACCGACAAAGCCCACCACGCCAGTGCCCACAGCAAAAGAAACGGCCCGAGCGTTACGCCAAGCTCAAATCCGCTGCGCCAACTGTTCGGTTCCCGATAGGCGGATAGAACCCGAACCCAGTCGCGTGCATCTGTTTCGGAGGCGTCTTTAGCGGGAGCGTCTGAGGTAAGGGGCATGTTTCTGCTTTTTATCAAGGGTGGCGAACTTGATAAACGAAACGACCCGGTGAGCAACGTATAATGACTGACTTTAGGTAAGTTGTTACCACTTCTGGTGTAGTGACTGTGCGAATTCTCGCATTTTGGGGCGTCTATTTCCCCTCGCCGAACATGTCAGCGACAAGCGTGGCGAGGGCTTCCATCAAGGCGTCGGCGTCCGGGCCAGTGGTTTTCACGTCGATGTGGCACCCTTTTGCAGCCCCCAGCATCAAGAGCCCCATGATGCTATCACCTGACACGTCCATGCCATCGCGGGTCACGGTGGCACGGGAATCGAAACGCTCAACGGTTTCAACGAATTTTGCGGATGCGCGGGCGTGCAGGCCCTTTTCATTCACGATCGGTAAGCAGCGTTCAGCAGATGTCACGTCTTACCCTGCGTTCGTGTTAAGTACCGCGCTGGGGCAGCTGATGTATTTAATGCCCGCTTCCTTGGCACATTGGGTGGCTTCCATAAGGGGGCGATCGCGCATTTTGGCCAGCTTGACCAACATTGGCAGGTTCGCGCCGCAAATAACCTCAACCGCGCCGGGCGTCATCGCGCCGAGGGCAAGGTTACACGGGGTGCCACCAAACATATCGGTTACGAGGGCAACACCTTCGCCCGAATCGACATCCGCGACAGCGGCGTCAATTTCAGCCTGTTTCTCGCTGAGGTCATCGTCCACATCGGTTGAAATGGCGCGGGCGTTCATCTGGGGGCCGACAACATGCTCAGTCGCCGCAAGGAATTCCTGCGCCAACCCACCATGTGCTACAATTACCAGCCCAATCATACGCCCTACCTTCGCCCGAAACCCGACACCGGATTAATATGGTACGTCGTGAAATATTCACAAGTTTTTTCGGTGCTGCGTGTGCGAACGAAGTGATTTTATGTTCAGGTGCCGCCTTTGACCCCCACGGTGCCTGATTTGCCAAATTGATTTTGCGAAAAAACCTCAGCCAGATGGTCGATCAGGGCGCGAATCCGTGCCGTCAGATGACGATTTGGCGGATAAACCGCATAAAGGCCGATAACCCGTGCCTCGTTCTCCTCAAACAACATCTGCAAGCGCCCGGTCTCAACAAAGGGTTCGGCGGTGTAGTGGGGAATCATGCAAATGCCTGCGCCGCCGACCGCCATCTGGGCAACCGCAAGCGGGGAATTGGCGCGAAATGTCCCGCTTACGGGCACAGAAATACGTTTGCCGGCAACAACAAAGGCCCACTTGTCCACCGCGCCGGATGTAGATTGCAGCAAGCACGCATGTTGCGCCAGATCTGTCGGATGCCGGGGCATGCCGTGTGCTTGGGTGTAACAGGGGGCCGCGCAGCAAACGAACCGCATATCCATCAGTTTTTTGGCAACCAGGGTGGAATCCTTCATCTCCCCAAAGCGGATCGCAAGGTCGAGGCCCTGATCAATCACTGGCACATGGTGGTCCGACAGATGCAGGTCCAGTGTCACCTTTGGATGCGCAATCTGGAAAGGCCGCAGTGCGCGCACAAGTTGATTACCGCCAAAACCGGTGGGGGCCGTGATGCGAATTGGCCCGGCCAATTCGGTTTGCCGCGCCTGCACCAGCCCCTCAAGTTCATCAAATTGATCAAGCAGCGGCAGACAACGCGAAAGATAAGCGTGCCCGGTTTCGGTCAGGCTGACGCTGCGTGTGGTGCGATTGAAAAGCTGTGCTGAAAGCCGCGCCTCCAGCTGTTGCACGTATTTGCTGATCAGTTTGGGGCTTATGCCCAGTTGCTGCGCGCCCTGGGTGAATGACCCATGTGCGGCCACCGCCGCAAAGGCACGCATACCTTCAACGGTATCCATGGTGAAATGCCCTTATTATCTCCAAAATGTACATAATATTTGAATAAATGGATGCATTATCGCAATCAAGGCGATTTGCTACCTGTTCCTCACCAGCCCGCTGTATGGCGGGTGTCGCAATGATGAGGACGACGTACATGCCCAACCCCATTCGCATTCACAGCTTTGCCCTGTCAGGCCACGCACACCGTGTCGTTCTGTTCGCTGCCATTGCCGGCATTGATCATCAGGTGATCGAAGTTGACCTTGCCAAAGGTGAACAGCGCACGCCGAACTTTCTTGCTCTGAACCCGGCAGGTCAGGTGCCGGTGATCGAGGATGGTGATGTGGTGATCTCGGATTCCAATGCCATTCTGGTCTATCTGGCGCGAAAATACGCGCCTGCGTTCATTCCCAGTGACCCGGTGCAGGAAGCGGAGATGCAAAAAATGCTGACACTGGCGGCGGGTGATCAGGCCTTTGGCCCTGCGGCGGCGCGGTTGGTCAATTTGTTCAAAGCCCCTTTGCCAATGGAATATTGTCATGCCGTCTCCACCCGTTATCTGGCCAAATTGGAAGCCCATCTGGACGGGCATGATTTTGTCGTTGGTGATCAGCCGACCATCGCGGATATCGCGCTGTATAGTTACACCGCACATGCGGCAGAGGGTGATGTGTCACTTGATGCTTACCCAAATGTGCGCCGTTTCCTGCGGGCGGTAGAGGGGCTTGCCGGGTTTATCGCAATGCCAGTTTCCAGGGTCGGCCTCGCGGCGTGACTGTGACTGTGACCGTGCCTGTGACTGCGACTGCGACTGTGACCTGCCGCCCGGGCAGGGCGGCAGGTGAAAGCCATCGCAATACCATCCCATAGCCAAGCGGGAGGCACCTGTGCCAATGACCCCATCAAACCCGGAAACCCTCTCGCCCTTTCACGCGGGTGAGCGAACGCTTCAGGCGCGCGCAGGGAAGCAGGATACGGTCGACGCGTTCGCCCGGAAGGTCATACGACCCTATATGCCTGACCAGCACCGCGCGTTTTTCGCGCAACTGCCGTTTTTGGTGCTTGGCAGCGTGGACAAGGCCGGGTGGCCGTGGGCCTCTCTCATCAGTGGCCACCCCGGTTTTGCAACTTCGCCGGACCCGAAACAGCTTTCCATCACCGGGCACCCCGTGGCGGGTGATCCGTTGGCATCGGGTTTGAAAGCGGGGGCACCGATCGGGGTGCTTGGCATTGAATTGCCGACGCGACGGCGGAACCGGATGAATGCCCGCGTGATCTCGTCAGAGGGCGGCGTGATAACGCTGGGCGTTGATCAATCCTTTGGGAACTGCCCGCAGTATATCCAGACACGTGCGATTGAATTTGTCCGCGATCCCGCCGCACCGCTGCCGCATACCGCAAGTGAAACCTTTACCACACTTGATGACAAAACGCGGGCATTCATCGCAGGCGCGGATACGTTCTTTGTGGCGAGTGCCGCCCCTTTAAAAGACAATCCAACGGCTGAAGGCGTTGACGTTTCACACCGTGGCGGGCGCGCAGGGTTCATCAAGGTGGAGGGGGATACCCTCACGATCCCCGACTATGCGGGTAACTATCATTTCAACACGCTGGGCAATTTCCTGTTGAACCCAAAGGCAGGTTTGATCTTCCCCGATTTTGCATCAGGCGATGTGGTAATGCTGACGGGAACTGTTGAACTGATTTGGGAAGACGCGGCAGAGGTTCGCGCCTTTGAAGGGGCTGAACGCGCATGGCGTTTTACGTTGGATCATGGCGTACGATTGGGCGATGCGCTCCCCTTTCGCGCGCGTTTTGGGGAGTGGTCGCCAAACAGCCTGATCGCAGGCACATGGGCAGGTGCCGAACAGCTGATGGCGGCAGAGGCGCGCCGCGCTGAATGGCACCCTTTCCGCATCGCGAGGATCGTTGATGAAAGCAGTGTCATCCGGTCTTTCCATCTGGAACCAGCCGATGGCACAGCCCCCGCCAGCTTTGCAGCGGGTCAGTTTCTGACACTGCGGGTCGTGCCTGACGGGCTGAATAAACCTCTGGTGCGGACTTTTACTGTGTCTTCGGCACCGGGGGCGGGTCGCTATCGGATATCGGTCAAACGTGAAGGTACGGGCGGTGCCTCTGCCTATCTGCACGACCGTATGTCCGTTGGTGATATTGTCGAGGTCAAAGCGCCAAAGGGCGCGTTCGTCATCGACCCCGCAGAAACGCGGCCAGCCGTCCTGATTGCGGGCGGTGTTGGCATTACGCCGATGATTTCGATGGCGCAGCATGTGGTGAACGAAGGCATTCGCACACGCCACACCCGCCCGTTAACCGTTATTCACGCCGCGCGCACGATGGCTGAACGGGCTTTTGCACCTGATCTCCGGGCGTTGGTGGCGCAAAGCTGTGGCGCGATGCGTTACATTTCAATTCTCAGCGCGCCGGAAAAAGATGCCCGATTGGGCAGTGATTTTGACCGGAGGGGCCGGGTTGATGCGGACCTGCTGCGCAGGGTTTTGGCACTTGATGACTATGATGTGTTTGTCTGCGGCCCTGAGGGGTTCACCCAGGATATCCATGACGCCTTGCGTCAGCTCGGTGTGCAGGATGCGCGGATATTTGCCGAAGCATTCGGGCCATCGCCACTGAATCGTCAGGCTGAGAACCGCCATGCAGAGAACAGCAGTGCTGCTGAGGGGGCAGGCACGCCGAAGGGCCAGGAAGCCGATGCGAGTCTTGTCAGGTTCGCGGCCTCCGGGTTTGAGCAACGCTGGAAGGCAGGTGATGGCAGTTTGCTTGAACTGGCAGAGGCGCAGGGCCTTTCCCCTGATTTTTCCTGCCGCGTCGGGAATTGCGGATCATGCGCTACGCGCAAGATTGCTGGCGAAGTCACTTACCGAACCACCCCAACCTTTGCCGCTGATGCAGGCGAGGTGCTGATCTGTTGCGCCGTTCCGGCCAAAGGGTCCGGGGATGTGGTGCTCGACCTTTGATGAACTGAAAGGACAGAATATGGAAACCCGCCCGCCCCTGCCGCCGTTCACGGCCGAAACCGCCGCGCAAAAGGTCCGCCTTGCTGAAGATGGGTGGAACACGCGCGATGCAGCCAAGGTTGCGCTTGCCTATACGGTCGATACGAAATGGCGCAACCGCGTTACATTTGTGACCAACAGGGCAGAGGCACAGGCGTTTTTGACCGCCAAATGGCAACATGAACTGGAATATCGCCTGATCAAACAGCTTTGGGCATTTACTGCCAACAAGATTGCCGTCCGCTATGCTTATGAATGGCATGACAAAAGCGGAAACTGGTTCCGCTCCTACGGAAATGAGAATTGGGAATTTGCGGCAGATGGTCTGATGCGCGCGCGCTTTGCCGCGATCAACGACCTGTCGATTGCCGAAACGGATCGCCTCTTTCGGTGGCCTCTCGGGCGCAGGCCTGACGATCATCCTTCGCTGTCTGACCTGGGACTTTAGCTGATGTGTGATTGGCGCAGGCGCCGCACGTCTTTCCCTCAGCGCCGTTTTCGGTCAAGACAGGTCGCGCGCAATGACTAGCGTCATGCGTACGCCAAATACTCTTGCCTAGGATGCGCTCAATGTTGCCAGACTATCCAATCGCCGCCGTATCTGATGAATTGCGGGTACAGCTTCAGGGAGCCATCGATATCAAGACCAAACCGCCCGGTTCGCTCGGGCAGATTGAGGCGCTGGCGCTGCAGATGGGTTTGGCACAGAACACTGCCGCACCGGGGGCAAAGGCGACGTTGTTGTTGTGTGCGGGCGATCATGGCCTGACGGCAGAGGGGGTTTCGGCCTGGCCGTCAGAGGTGACAGCGCAGATGGTGATGAACTTCCTCGGTGGGGGCGCAGCGGCGAATG
This sequence comes from Pikeienuella sp., assembly GCA_049608645.1. Classification (GTDB taxonomy): domain Bacteria; phylum Pseudomonadota; class Alphaproteobacteria; order Rhodobacterales; family Rhodobacteraceae; genus Pikeienuella. The sequence continues at coordinate 11,544 of JBMYXS010000072.1, forward strand.
TGTTTGCGCGCGCGGCGGGCGCCGAGATTCGCATCCTGGATGCGGGCGTTTTGGGTGATTTGCCGGATGATCCGAAATTACGGCGCGCGGGCATTCGTCGGGGCACCCGCAACGCCCGCCGTGAAGATGCGCTGACCGCGGCAGAGGTTCAGGCCGCGCTTGAGTTCGGGGCCAGCGAAGCAATCGCTGCTATCCATGAGGGCGCACAGGTCATTGCCTTGGGTGAAATGGGGATCGGCAACACCTCATCCGCTGCGCTGCTCGCGCATGTGCTGGCGGATTTGCCTCTGGCTGATTTGGTGGGTGCCGGCGCTGGTCTTGATGCTGACGGGGTTGCCCGGAAACTGGATGTACTGACCGCCTGCGCCGCGCGCCGCGCCGTGCATGATCCGCTAGATGCGCTGGCGGCGTTTGGCGGGCTGGAAATTGCCGCAATGGCAGGTGTACTGATCGCGGGCGCCTCGCGAAACGCCGTGGTTTTGGTCGATGGCTATATCGCAACGGCTGCTGCGCTGGTTGCGCTGGCGGCACGGCCAGAGGCGGCTGACTATGTAGTCTTTGCCCACAATGGGCATGAAGGCGGCCATGCGCACATGCTGGCCCATTTGAATGCCACGCCATTGCTGAACCTTGATCTGCGCCTTGGCGAAGGGTCCGGCGCTTTGCTTGCGCTGCCGCTGCTGACCGCGGCAACCGCGATGCTGGCAGAGATGGCAACGTTCGAAAGCGCGGGGGTTTCGGGCAAGGAATGAGCGGCAAGGGCGCATTTTTGAAACGCGAAATTGCGCTGTATCTTTCGGCGCAACAATTCCTGACGCGCCTGCCCAGTCCGGCATGGATTGGGTGGGATGATGACCGTTTGGCGCGGGCTGCCAAATGGTTTCCCGTTGTTGGTATTGTTCTTGGCCTGACGGCCGGGCTGATCTGGGTCGGGGCGGCGCATGTTCTGCCCCCTATGCTTGCGGCTGGCATTGCACTTGTTGTGCTAACCCTGCTGACAGGTGGTCTGCATGAGGATGGCTTGGCCGATTGTTGTGACGGGCTTGGCGGTGGCGCGACCCGTGCGCGGGCGCTTGAAATCATGCGTGACAGTCGCATTGGTGCCTATGGTGCCCTGGGTTTGATCCTGTCCTTTGGTCTGCGCTGGGCGGCGCTTGCCGAGTTTGAGGTGTGGCAGGGGCTTTCGGCACTTGTGATCGCGCTATGCGCCGGGCGGGCGGCGATGACAATGATGCTTTGGTCCGGTGTTTACGCCCGCGAAGACGGTGCCGCCCGCAGCGCCGCGAGCGGGGTAACCGGGCGTGAGGCGCTTCTGGCGATGATTGTTGCCATTGCTGTCGGTGTTGCCATGGCGGGGATGCTTGGTGGGCTTGCGGTTCTGGCAGCCCTGATCGCGGCGCAGCTTTGGCTGATGCGTCTGACTGCGCGCCTTGGAGGGTACACAGGCGATGGTCTGGGGGCAGCGGAGCAGATTGGCCAGATAGTCGTGTTGCTGATCTTTGCCGGTGTGGCGGCATGATATTTTACCGCCACCCCACACCGGATGCACAACCGGGCCTTTGCTATGGGCGGCTCGATATCGGGCTGAGTGATGAGGCGACATCTGAGATTGCCGCGGCTGTTGCCGACCCACCGGTGATGACGCGCATCCTGACCAGCCCCGCCAAACGGGCACTGGCGCTGGCCGAGGCCCTCGCAGATGCAACGGGCGCTGCATTGGTGCCTGATGAGCGGTTGTGGGAAATGAATTTTGGGGTGTGGGAAGGCAAGTTCTGGTCAGAGATTGACCGCGCCGACAGTGACCCATGGGCTGAAAACCCGTGGGACTTGTCGCCGCCCGGCGGCGAAAGCTATTCGATGGTTCACAGTCGGATGGGGGCTGTCCTGCTTGATGCCTTGCCGGGCGATGTAATCGTTGCGCATGCTGGCCCGATCCGCGCGGCCAAGATGATCCTCGAAGGGCTGACATTTGCCGAGGCGTTTGCCGACCCCGTTCCCTTTGCCACGCCTGTCACATTGGAATTGCGGGAGGACAGATAGATGGCCCATGTCAGCCTTGTTCTGGGTGGCGCGCGCTCCGGCAAATCGGCGCATGCCTTGTCGCTGGTCAGCGCCCCACGTGTTTTTGTAGCGACAGCAGAGGCAGGTGACGGTGAGATGGCCGACCGCATTGCCGCACATCAGGCCGAGCGGGGGGAAGATTGGACATTGATCGAAGCGCCCGTTGACCTTGTCGGCGCGTTGGCTGCCGCCAAGGGGCAGAATGTTCTGATTGATTGTATGACATTGTGGCTTTCAAACCTCATGCACCATGAACATGATTGCGCGGTCGAAACAGCCAATCTCATTGCCGCCTTGCAAGCGGCCCAGGGGGCCGTGGTTTTGGTGTCCAACGAGGTTGGCATGGGCCTTGCCCCGATGAACGCGCTTGGCCGGGCATTCCGTGATGAGCAGGGGCGCCTGAACCAACGCATTGCCGCGATGGCTGACCGTGTTGAATTTGTCGCCGCCGGATTACCCCTGCGCCTGAAATAGCAGCGATTTCCGGTTGCGCCCGCCCCACCGCGAAGGCCCAAAATTCGGCGGCCATTCAGAAGTGTTGCCGACAGGGTCATGCGCTCTTTTTGATCCGCAGGTGCAGTCAGGGCTTTAATGCGTTGTATACATCCTGATAGCGTGGCCAAAATGAAGTCGATCAAAGGGGCGGCGCGATGGCGAAGCCGGGTTTGTTACAGGTTGGGCCTTATCCCACGTGGGATCAGGAGCCGTTGGACGCTGCTTTTGATATTGTGCGATTGTTTGATGATGCGGGTGCCTCGCTATCAGCCGAAGCGCGCACGGCGGTGTTGGCGGAACACGGCCACAAGATCAAAGCTATTGCGGCGCGCGCTGATATGGCAGCCGGGGCAGAGCTGATCAACGCCTGCCCAAATCTGGAAATTATCGCTGTTTACGGCGTGGGCTGTGATGCGATCGACGTGGCCTTGGCCGAAAGCCGGGGCATTCTGGTAACGAACACCCCCGATGTTCTGAACGGCGATGTGGCTGATCTCGCGATTGGCATGTGGTTGATGTTGCAGCGGCGTATGGCCGGGGCAGAGGCATGGATACGCAACGGCGACTGGGCCAGCAAAGGCGCATATCAGATCACGCGGCAAGCCCATCAACGACGCGCAGGTATCCTGGGCCTTGGCCGTATCGGGGCGACGATTGCACGCCGCCTGGTCGGTTTTGATATGGACATCGCCTATAACGCCCAGTCAGACAAAGGCATCGACTGGACCTATCACGCAGATGTTGTGACCCTCGCGCAGCATTCGGATGTGTTGTTCGTGGCCGCTGTTGCCAATGAAGACACGCGGCAAATCGTGAATGCCGAAGTGCTGCGCGCGCTGGGGCCTGAGGGTGTTATCATCAACATCACGCGCGGGCAGAACATTGATGAGGAAGCCTTGCTCACCGCTCTTGAAACGGGTGGCATCGCGGGCGCGGGCCTTGATGTGTTTGAGGGGGAACCGCACGTAAACCCCCGGTTCCTGGCGCTCGAAAATGTCGTGCTGCAACCGCATGTCGGGTCCGCTACGATTGAGACACGCAAGAATATGGGGCGGCTGATGCGGAACAATCTGACAGCCCATTTTGAAGGGCGTCCGGTTTTGACGCCTGTTTGGTGAGGGATGCGATGAAAACCGTATATATACTGAACGGACCGAACCTTAACCTGTTGGGGCAGCGCGAACCGCATATCTATGGGCATGATACGCTCGCTGATGTTGAGGCAAATTGCACCGCGCTGGCCGGGGCGTTGGGTGCAGAAATCCGGTTTGAACAATCAAACGCCGAACACCAGCTTATCGACTGGATACATGATGCCCGTCAGAACGCCGATGCCATCATCATAAACCCGGCCGCATTTACCCACACATCTGTCGCGCTGTTCGATGCGCTCAGCACGTTTGAGGGCAAAGTGATGGAGGTTCACATATCCAACACCCACAAACGCGAGGAATGGCGCAAGCATTCCTATGTCTCGCTACGCGCTGATGGCGTGATCATGGGGTGCGGTATCAAGGGGTATGAGTTGGCGCTAAGGGCAGTTTTGGAATAGGTCAGTCTGGCGCATTTAGATGCAGGTTAATTTCCTTGATGCGAAGAATGTGAGCAAAGCGCTCGAGCGCTTGATGAATGAGTACGCAAGAATGAGCGTTTCTGTCGCTTGGGCGACTGACAACAAAACACTCAGACAATTTGTAGAGAATGGTGCCAAGGTATCACGGTTCTTTGTAGGCCTCACCTTTTGCGGAACTGATCCAGAGGCTCTCGCCAGACTTCAAAGCGTATCTGGCGCGCGACTGGTAACGAGCTTAGGGCGGGGCACGTTTCATCCGAAGGTTTATTATTTTGAAGATGGGGCAAGAGCGGCGGCGATTGTAGGAAGCTCAAATCTGACAAAGGGAGGGCTTGAGCGAAATACGGAGGCCTGCTTGCTAATTGAGGGTGCCAATTCAGAATCTGTTTTCCAAGAGATTAGAGACTCGATTGATGCTTTGGAGAGTCAAAGCGAACCCTTGGCTAATGAAACTCTCGAAGCATACAAAGCGCAATATGATGCGTCTCGAAAATTGCGACGCACACCGCATGATCCAATATATGCGATGGGATCGGATGGTCGGAAAATTAGCGGTTCCCCTTTTGTGCGTTTGACATGGTCTGAACTGGCGAAGGAATATGCTCAACATGAAACCAGTGAGATTGAGCATAGACTGAAACTTCTGGAAACGGCTCGGCGCTATTTTGAACGTGCAGGTCGGTTTGGCAATTTGGCACCGAATAGGCGTAAAGCAGTAGCAGGTTATCTCGAAACCGATCTTGATGATGTATCATGGATGTCGTTCGGCTCTATGAAGGGGGCGGGTTACTTTAAGAACTTTATTGCAAAAAATAGTGAGCCCTTGGGCGAAGCTGTCGATTCAATACCGCTACATGGTGATGTCACGCGGCAGAACTATGAGGCGTTCTTAGATCACTTTAACAAGGCTTTTGCTGGCGTTGATCGTAAGGGTGGACTGCCGACTGCGAGCAGGCTTCTTGCCATGAAACGCCCGGACATTTTTCTCTGCGTGTGTAAGCCCAACAAACGGCAAATCTCGGGTAGATTAGAAATCAAGCACACGAAACTTGACCTGTCGAATTATTGGGAATGGGTGGTAGAGCCGATCAGGGCGTCAGTATGGTATAATGCGGCACAGCCGAACAACAAAGTTGGGGCCCGAATCTGGGATAATCGCGCTGCTATGCTGGACACGCTCTTCTACGACCCCTAATGCAAAAGGCCCCGGATCATCTCCGGGGCCTTTGTCATTTATACGTCGCGTACGTCCGTCAGGCGGCCGGTCAGGGCTGCTGCTGCGGCCATGCCCGGTGACAGCAGGTGCGTGCGACCGCCGCGGCCCTGTCGGCCTTCGAAGTTGCGGTTGGACGTGGATGCGCAACGCTCACCCGGTGCCAGCTTGTCGGCGTTCATTGCAAGGCACATGGAGCACCCAGGCTCACGCCAGTCAAAACCAGCGGCCTTGAGGATATCGGCAATGCCTTCTTTCTCAGCCTGCGCTTTTACAAGGCCAGAGCCGGGAACGATCATCGCGCGCAGGCCGGATTTGACCTGTTTGCCCTCAACCACCTTCGCCACTTCGCGCAGGTCTTCGATACGACCATTGGTGCAGGAGCCGATGAAGACCGTGTCGATCTCAACATCGCTGAGTTTCTGCCCCGCTTTCAGACCCATGTAGTCGATGGACCGCTGCGCCGCGACCTGTTTGCCGGGATCGGCAAAGCTTTTCGGGTCCGGCACTTCGGCGGTGATCGGCAGCACATCTTCGGGGCTGGTGCCCCAGGTGACGAGCGGGGCAATGTCTTCGCCCGCGATGGTCAGGACCATATCCCAATCAGCGTCGTCATCAGAATAGAGCTTTTTCCACTGCTCGATCGCGGCGTCCAGTGCCTCGCCTTTCGGCGCGTGCGGGCGGCCCGTGACATATTCAAACGTCTTCTCGTCAGGTGCGATCAAGCCAGCGCGTGCGCCGCCTTCGATGGCCATGTTGCAAACCGTCATGCGGCCTTCCATGCTCAGCTCACGGATCGCCTGACCGCAATATTCGATCACATAGCCAGTCCCGCCAGCGGTGCCGGTTTTGCCGATTACGGCCATGGTGATGTCTTTCGCCGTCACGCCGGGTTTCAGCGAGCCGGTGATTTCAACCTTCAGGTTCTTGGATTTCTTCTGGATCAGCGTCTGTGTGGCGAGCACGTGCTCTACCTCAGATGTGCCGATGCCATGCGCCAGCGCGCCGAACGCACCGTGGGTCGCGGTGTGGCTGTCGCCGCATACAACCGTCATGCCGGGCAGGGTCCAGCCCTGTTCTGGGCCAACGATGTGCACGATGCCCTGACGAATGTCGTCCATGTCGTAATATGTGATGCCGTTCGAGAGGGCGTTTGATTTCAGCGTCTCGACCTGAATGCGGCTTTCCTCATCATCAATGCCGCCTGCGCGGTTTGATGTGGGCACGTTGTGATCGGGCACCGCAACGGTCATGCTGGGCTGGCGCACGGTGCGCCCCGTCATGCGCAGGCCCTCAAAAGCCTGCGGTGAGGTTACTTCGTGCACCAGATGGCGGTCGATGTAGAGCAGGCAGGTGCCGTCTTCCGCCTCATGCGCCAGGTGCGCGTCCCAGATTTTGTCGTAGAGTGTTTTGCCAGCCATGGTCGGGTCTCCCCCAGTAATAATGTCGATGTATTGTGCGATAGATGTGGATCAGACGAGCGCCGATAGCGGCGGCACAACCGTGCGCCGCGCATGAAACCGCCAAGGCAGCCGCATTTGGTCATCCATATGGATCGCTTGCATCATGGGATGGGATTTAATGGAAGCGGCGGAGTGGGGCAAGGTG
>JBMYXS010000073.1:0-18374 GCA_049608645.1 Pikeienuella sp.
TGCGACGGGCACGCACTAATGCGACGGGCATGCCCCGATACGACGCGCGTGCAATTTACCGCATCGCAGGGAATTTCGCCGTGCGGGCGGAACAATCCCGCCGCGTGTTACCTGCGCATTTCCGTGGTTTGAGATCGCGGGTCAGGCACACGCGAACCTCCTGCACGTAACCATTGCGGCATGTAACGGTTACACCGTCCGCATGCAGGTCGGGGTTCGCCTCAAGAAAAGCATCTTCGATCACACGCGGCGGCAACACCAGATCCTTGCCCGTGCGGCGGAGGATTTCGGGGCGGTTCACCTGCTCATATGCTACACGGCTGAGGCGCAGGTAATCTATGCCCGACAGGCCAGAACAGCGGCCATGTTTCTTCCATTGATACCACGCCAACCCGCCTGATCCCATGATATCAGCCATTGCGGATGTTTGGCGTTTCGACGGGCCACGCTCGGAGGACCGGCAAAAACTCGGCCAACCGTCTTCGCTTTGGGGCCATAGCCCGTGAAGTGTGAAGCCATGGTCGTGTTTTGCCGCACATTGCTCAGCCCCGCGACCATCGCCCTCGCGCTCGCACCACGATGCATTCCACGACAGGGCCATGACATAATAATCAAATTCGCCCGCTGGTTCACCGTCAGCGCGCGCATCCTTTGTCGCCGCACCGCACACCCCGATCACCGCCATGAAAAGCGCAAGCGCCGCCAATCTCAACATGCTAAACCCTCTTTCTTCGCAAGCCTCTTTATTCGAAGCGCGGTTTTCCTTATATACGCGTCAGAATCCCCCCACGAACACCGTGAATATGCCCCTGGCGCCGGTTTTCGACCCGGTTGTCGGACTGCGCGACAGTTATGTTTATGAGGAGCCTGATATGAGCGACCTACCCCTTCTGCCAAAAGCAACCGCCGTTTGGCTGGTTGACAATACCACGCTGACCTTCGCACAGATCGCGGAATTTGTCGGCATGCATGAGCTGGAGATTGCCGGTGTTGCTGATGGCGATGTCGCAACAGGCATCAAGGGGCTTGACCCCGTTGCTGGCGGCCAGTTGACCCGCGAAAACATCGAAGCCTGCGAAAAGACGCCAACCGCGCGTTTGCGCCTGATCAAAAAGCAGCTTGCGCCAGCGGCAAAGCGCAAGGCGCCACGCTACACACCGTTGTCCAAGCGACAGGACCGCCCGGCAGCAATCGCATGGCTTGTGCGCTATCACCCGGAACTGGCTGACAGCCAGATTATGAAGCTGGTTGGCACCACAAAACCAACGATTCAGTCCGTTCGCGAAAGAACCCACTATAACATGGCTAACATCCGCCCTGTTGACCCGGTGGCGCTTGGTTTTTGTAAGCAGATCGAACTTGATGCCGCCGTGAACCGCGCTGCCGCCCGCAAGGCGAAGCTCGAAGGCGAAACCATGTCGGACGAAGAGAAAAAGACCCTCATGTCCACTGAGGCCAGCTTGCATGCCGACCCGGTTGCCAGCGGCACAACAACCGAAACGCCGGCACGCCCCCAGAAGGATTTCGCTGGCCTTGAGAATTTCTCGATCCTTGGTGGGGAAGAGGAAGAAGAAAAAGAAGACAACCTTGTGGACGCTGACAGCCTGTTCAACCTGCCAAAATCCGGCAGCGAAGACGAACAGCCCTAAGCGGCACGGCACATACCGTTTGACCGCCACAACAAGTTTGAAGGCGGCAGGATATCAAGGGTCGGCTGAAAGGTCGGCCCTTTTTTTGCGCGTTCTGTAAGGGGCAAACCGTTCACGGGCTGACGCGCCAAGGCACCGCAAAACGAAAACTGCCGCGGGTCAGGAACCGATGCATGGCCATAGCGCCCATCCACATGGCAAAGACAGCGACCCAGGCCGTCAACGAAAACACCGCGCCGCCTGACATGCCCGCACCAACGGCGCAGCCACCGGCAAGCATGCTGCCAAAACCCATCAGAACGGCACCCAGAAGATATTTCTCCATCGGGGTGTCGGCATCAAAACGCTCTATTCGTGCCTCTTTGGTAATCAGCGCGCAGGCCCCGGCACCGAGAAAAACCCCCGGCACGAGGCCAATACCGAAACCAAGCGGGAGCGCGGTGCTGTTGACCAACCCCATCAAGGTATCTGTAGACGGCCCTGTGAACGTCACAGAGGTAAGCGGCACAACATCAAACGAAGTTTGCGCGATCATATAGGTTAATATCCACCCAAGCGCGACAGCGGCCCCAACCAGCCCTGCGGCAATGGCCCGGCCAATCGGAACGCCGCCCCTTTGCGCCAAGGCACCACCAATCAGCAGGATGACCACGGCCGCACTTGCCGCCGCCACGGAGGACAACCCCAGATGGCTCAGCAAATCGCGAGACGCGCCGCCCTCAATCACCCAAAGCCCGGCCAAAGCCTCCCGCGCGGGCGTGAGCACCCCCCGCAGCGAGGCTTGCGCAACCAGCGTCAAAACCAGCCCGGTCACGATGGCACGCAGGTTTCCGGTTGCTGAAAGCACAAGCAGGCGGCTGGCGCACCCACGGGCTAAAACCATACCCGCACCGAACATCAGCCCGCCAATAATCGCGCCGGACAGGCTCCCCCTTGCGGCCAGTTGTCTGGCTTCGCTCACATCCAGCCAACCAGCCGATATGCCTGCCTGAACGCAAAACACGCCCGTTGAAAAGGCAATGAGCCAAACGGAAAGGCGTGGGCCGAACTGTTTTTCGGCCACTTCAACAGTCGCGGCGCGCAAGCAAAAACGCGAATGTTGTGCCGCAGCGCCAAACAAGGCGCCGACCAATGCGCCCGCGATCAACAGACCAAGGCCATCACCGGTACGCTCCAACAGGGTTTCCAACATAACCGCCCCTTTCAGGGAGGATGCCATAACAAGCTCTGGTCCGTCACAACTTGACCCACGTCAAAGATGCGATGCTTTTTCCCGTTTTTTGGGGGCGCGCGCCTTCGGTGCCCATTGCGTCACCGCACCCGAAAACTGGGTACCTTACCAGGTCTCGATTTTCAGGGCGGGCCAAAGCGCGTGCCATCGGTCGACCTTGTCTCGGTATATCTCTGCTGTGATTTGCACCTTGTTTGGGCGAATCCGCCCATTGCAAAGGTCTGAAAGGCCAAATGGGGCCTCTATCTCCAACCCATTGATACCGGGGCGTACTCCCACCGATGTTGCAGTTGTCGGGAATGTTGCGATGGCAGCACGTGCAGAGGCGTATGGCGCAATGGGGTAGCCAAAACGCGCTTCGTACCACAGGTGCACCCGCGCCTCATTTTTAACATCGAGCCGCAAAGGCAGATCTGCAAACATGATGCCGATACGCGCGGCCTGTTCAGCCTCGCCGCTTTCTGAAAGATCAGCGGCATCGTGATAGACGATATCAACGTCTTTCATCCCGTGAGCCACAGGCAAGCCATGCCGCGCGTTCCAAACCGTTTGCGCCACAGCACCTGCAACCAGCCATGCATCGGGCAAGTTGATATCGCCCCAACGATCCAACAGCGGGGCCGTTATAGGGCTTTCACGCAAGGCGGTTTCGATCATATCCGCTTCGGTCATCCCGAAATCGCCCGCTTTTCAGCGAAACACAGGTGTGGAACGAAAGTCACCCAGCACATCAGTCTTTCCTTTTCCCCCCATTCGCGCGAAACTTGGGCCAAGAACCGCCGGAGACGATAAGATAATATGACCACCTCCCCTTATGACGACCTTCCCCGCCGTGAGGCGAACCACCAGCCATTGTCGCCCATACCCTTTTTACAGCGCGCCGCCATGGTGCGCCCGGACAAGACCGCGATCATACATGGCACACTGCGGCGTTCATACGCGGATTTTTATGACCGCGCACGGCAGCTTGCCTCCGCACTTACACAGAATGGCGTAGGCAAGAATGACACGGTTGCTGCGCTGTTGCTCAACACCCCTGCGATGCTGGAAGCCCACTACGGCGTTCCGATGAGCGGGGGCGTGCTCAACGCGCTGAACACCCGGTTGGACGCTGCAACGCTTGCCTTTATCCTCGACCACGGTGAGGCGAAGGTACTGATCGTTGACAGCGAGTTAAGCCCGCTGGCGGCCGATGCACTTGCCATGGCCAAGACCGCGCCAATGATCGTCGAATACAGCGACCCGGAAAGCGGGATCGCGCCATCACTTGACGCAACCGATTACGAAGACTTCCTGCGTGGCGGCGACCCCAAATTTGTCTGGTCCCCCCCCGGTGATGAGTGGGACGCGATTGCGCTCAATTATACCTCCGGCACCACCGGCGACCCGAAAGGCGTGGTTTACCATCATCGTGGCGCGCATCTGCTGGCAACCGGAAACGCCCTGCACGGGCGAATGGGCGCAGACAGCGTCTATCTTTGGACATTGCCGATGTTCCATTGCAACGGCTGGTGTTTTCCCTGGACGATTTCGGCGGTTATCGGCACGCATGTCTGCCTGCGCGCGGTTCGCGCCGCGCCGATTTTCGATGCAATCGCAGATCATGGGGTAACGCATCTTTGTGGCGCACCTATCGTGATGCAGACACTGCTTGATGCTCCGGCAACGGAACAACGTGACTTCTCCCACCGCGTCGAGTTTATGACCGCCGCCGCCCCGCCGCCCGCCGCGGTTCTGGCCGCAATGGACGAAGCCGGATTTGCCGTTACTCACCTTTATGGCCTGACAGAGGTTTACGGCCCCGCCGTCATCAATGAATGGAAACCGGAATGGGACGCTTTGCCAAAGTCAGAGCAAGCTGCGCTGAAATCCCGGCAAGGTGTGCGTTACACCGCGCTCGAAGATCTGTCGGTGCGTGACCCCGAAACCATGGAGCCCGTACCAGCGGACGGCGAAACCATTGGTGAGGTCATGTTCCGCGGCAATGTTGTGATGAAAGGGTACCTCAAGAACCCCAAAGCGACGGAAAAGGAACTTGCCGGGGGGTGGTTCCATTCCGGCGACCTTGGCGTGATGCACCCTGATGGATACGTGCAACTGAAAGACCGTGCCAAGGATATCATCATTTCAGGTGGCGAGAATATTTCTTCCATCGAAATCGAAGATGTTCTGTTCAAACATCCCGCCATCGCCGCATGTGCGGTTGTTGCGCGCCCTGACGACAAATGGGGCGAAACGCCCTGCGCCTTTGTGGAACTGAAGCCGGGTCACGAAACGACGGACAAAGACCTGATCGCCTATTGCCGCGAAAACATGGCAAATTTCAAAGCGCCAAAAACGGTGATCTTTCAGGAACTTCCCAAGACATCTACGGGCAAGGTTCAGAAATTTGAACTTCGTGCAGTTGCTCGCGCCCTCTGACGCGAGGACCAAAATGCTGATGAATGACGCGTGCACCACGAGGGGGGCAACGGTGGGCGCGCGTCATTTCTTTGGGAGTGTCACAATCACAAACCCACGGCACGCCTGAACAGCCATCTGTCCCCCTCAAGGCTAAGCGTATCTGCTGCCGTTTCGATGGGCAGCCAATGGGGCGTGTGATCAGGTTCCAACGGTGCCGCGACCTGCCGACCAGCGCGGCACAGGTAAATGTGGCAAATCTTATGCGCCCACAGGTCATATTCCGACATATAGGTATAACGCTGATAGGCGCCGACCCGGCGCAACACGGCGATGCGGTACCCGGTTTCCTCCATCGCTTCGCGGTGCAAGGCCTGAACCGGGCTTTCACCGGGGTCGATGCCGCCACCGGGTAGGGCAAATTCTTCGCCCGGGCTTTCGTTAAGTGCCAACAATGCGCCGCGCCCGCGCAGGATTACCCCATAGGCGCCGGGGCGCCTTGTGTAGTGAATGTCGGCGCGCCGCGCCTCCCCAAACCGCCGCATGCCAGCCCTCCGTCAAATAATCCAGTGATAGGCCAGCGACCATAGTGGGTCAGTCCACCGGATAAGACCCTTGCGGGCCAAAAATGTCTTGCGATGCAACAGGCCCCTTTCGCGAAGCGTGCCAAACTCCGCCGCCAGACTACCCTGCCCCATGATCGCGGCCAGCGCCCGCGCCTGTGCCTGCAAAGCAGCCAGATGCGCGCGCTGGGGCGCGAGGCTGAACCGCCCGATCCCCGCAAAATGCACCAGTTCCCGCGCCACCTTACCCTGCGAAGCAAGGCCCGTGACGTTGCCACCATGACGACGATACAGGACGGTTGCCTCCGGCACCGATATGATCTGCCCCTGATGCGCAGCGATCAAGGCCGCCCACCAGTCATGCATCAATGCGCTTTGCGATATGGGCTGCATTGCGGAGCGGAGTGCGCCATTGCCCATCATCGCGCACCCCGTCACCACATTGCGCAACAGTAACTGATGCGCAGTCGCATCACCGCTTGGCAGGTGTTGCCGGGCGCGGAACGATGGCGCGATTGGGTTCAGGTCACCGTCAACGACCCTGAGGTCACTATGGCTCAGGCAAGGTTCTCCCGCCCGCTCCACCGACCGCAAGGCCGCCAGCAAAGTTTTGATTTTCGTTGGCAGCCATACATCATCCTGATCGCAAAACATGAAGTATGGCGCATCGGAATGGCGCAGCGCGGCCCCAAACGCAGCCACCGGCCCAGATGCGGAGCGCCCCGCTTCAGACGGCATGATCACGGCGCGGGCTTCTCGCGCGGCAAAGTTGGACAAGATTTCAGGTGTAGCGTCACTGGACCCGTCATCACGGGCAATCAGCCGCCAGTTCTGATGGGACTGCGCGCAAAGCGACGCCAGTTGCGCTTCGAGGTGCGCCGCACCGTTATGAGTGGCAAGAACGATATCAACCAAAGGCTCCATTCTGCTTGCATCACCGATCTGCGGGGCGGTGACAAGGCACAGCCCAGCAATCTTCACGCGATGTGGTTTGCGCTCCGCGCCATGAGCTACTATGTGGACCTGCTTACGCTACCCAGCCCGACCCGGCACCACGCCGCAAAGGAACACCCGATGATTGACTACCCAAACGCCCCGCAGACCAACAGTGCCGACAAACCGGTTGGTGACGACATGATCCTGCCGTTTCAGCTTGACCGGGCAGGCATGCGTGGACGGGTGGCGCGCCTTGATGCGACACTGGACACGATCCTCACGCAGCACAACTACCCCCCTGCTGTCGGCGCATTGGTTGCCGAAGCGGTGCTGTTGACGGCCCTGATCGGGCAGGCGGTCAAACTGCGCTGGCGCTTTTCGCTGCAAATACGCGGGGCGGGGCCGGTGCGCCTGATTGCAACTGATTACTTCGCCCCCGAAGAGCCCGGCATGCCCGGTGAGATTCGCGCGTTCGCCAGTTATGATGAAGAGGCTGTCGCACAGGCACAGTGCGACGCCTTTGACCTTTTGGGCGAAGGCGTGTTTGGCGTGACGATTGATCAGGGGCCGGATATGTCGCCGTATCAGGGCGTTACCCCGTTGACGGGCGGCTCACTAAGCGCCTGCGCCGAAACCTATTTTGCCCAGTCCGAGCAACTCGCGACCCGCTTTATGATCGAAGCCGCACAGGAGATGTCCACAGGTGGCACACAGCAGTGGCGCGCAGGTGGCGTGATGATCCAGCAACTTCCCGGCGAAGGTGGTCATACGCCTGATGCCCCTTCGGGCGAAGATGGCCTGATGACCGGCGATGATATTGCTGTGATCGGTGACCGGGAAGAAGACTGGTCCCGCGTGGCTATCCTGCTTTCAACAGTCGAAACGATCGAATTGATCGGCCCACATGTATCCCCCGAAAACCTTCTGATCCGCCTTTTCCACGAAGAAGGGCCACGCGTGTACGAACCACAGGCCATAGCGTTTGGGTGCACATGCTCTGCCGACCGTGTCCGTGATGCCTTGGCAGATTACAGCGCAGAGGATCTTTCGGACATGGTAACCGAAAACGGTGACATCGTTGCCGACTGCCAGTTCTGCGGTGCGCATTATTCATTCGGGACATCAGAACTGGGTACCGGCCCGGCCTGAGCGCGGGGTAAATGCTGTCCATACGCCTTTACCCCCGCTAAGGTCACAGCGCGTAAGGAGAGCAGGTTATGAAGGTTCTGATCGGCACGCCAACGGCGGGTGGAATTGCAAAAATTCAGTATTCCACTTCCGTCCTGGCTTGCGCCAATGCGGTGGCCGAAGCGGGCGGCACTTGCGAGCTGGTCACTTTCGACGGCGCGCATCTGGTCATTGCACGAAACTATATCGCCCATTGTGCCCTCAGCGACCCTGCGATTACTCATGTACTGTCACTGGATAGTGATATGGACGTGGACATTGAGGTCTTTCGCCGCCTGATCGCGGCGAATGTAGACCTGGTCGCGGCGGTCTATACCGAAAGGGGCATGGACCTTCAGGCCTTTGCCAATGACCTTGCCGCGAACCGCAACCCCGGCAGGGCAACCGCACGGGCCGCACGGTTTACCGCGACGGTGGAAGAAGGGGAACTGACGGTCAGAAATCACCTCTGTAAGCTCAAGAATACGGCGCTTGGCTGCTCCCTCATCCGGCGCAGCGTGTTTGAGCGGATCATCGCCACCGGGCAAGTGAAGCCGTTTATCTGTCGCAAATTGCGCGACATGGGCCTGACGGGCGAAATGTGGGATTTCTTTGCGGAAAGTGCCGCACCACAGGGGGGGATCCTGTCGGAAGATTATTCGTTTTGCGAACGGGCAAAGGCGGCTGGCATCACGCTGACCGGTTATGTCGGCCCCGGTGTCGGGCACGTGGGGTCATTCACCTACGAAGGGCCATTCATTGAGCGCCTGAAAACAGGCCGGGTTTCATGAGCACGCTGATATGCGGGTTTGACATTTGGCCCGGCGGGCGCGCCACACCCGCCCCCGATATCTTACCGCGACCAATGGCAGATGCCACATGGCGATGGCTTCATTTTGAAGTAGCCGGGCTGAACAGTTGGGCAGATGAACACCTGCCCCCCTTTGCGGGCGCGACGCTGTGTCAGCCCGAAACCCGCCCACGCTGTGAAGCCTTTCCAGAGGGCGTGGCCATCAACCTGCGCGACGTCAATCTGAATGAAGGGGACCAGGCAGAGGATATGATTTCCCTGCGTATCTGGGCGACAGAGGATCTCATCGTAACAGCCCGCCTGCGCAAGGTGATGACGATTGATCGTATCAGACATGATTGCGAAGCGGGCATTGGCCCGGGCAGTTCCGGAAAGTTCCTCGACGCGATCGCCAAGGGCCTGCTCGATCATGCCGAGCAAACCGCCGCCAATCTGGAGGAGGCGACCAACGCCCTTGAAGAGGCCAGCCTCAGCAATGACGGAACCATCGGCAATGCGGATAATATCGTTCGCTATCGCCGCGCCGTCATCATGTTACGCCGATTTGCGGCCCCTCAGCGGGACGCACTCACCAAACTTGCCATATTGGAGGGGTCACTGCTGAGCAAACAGGTCAGATTGCGTATTCGGGAAAGCGCAAACCGTGCGACGAGACTGTCAGAAACCCTTGATGCCCTGCGCGACCGTTTGGCGGTGCTGCAAGATCATGCAGATGCCCGCGCCAACCAGAACATGGGGCGCAATAGCTATTTGTTGTCCGTTGTTGCCGCAATTTTCCTGCCGCTTGGCTTTGCCACCGGCCTCTTTGGGGTAAACGTCGCGGGCATGCCTGGGGTCAACGACCCGTCAGCCTTCTGGTTGCTGACCGCAGCCATGACCGGATTCGGTGTCGCGCTTTTGGCGGTGTTTCGGTGGATGCGCTGGTTCTAAAGTCTGGCCGCCGGGTTAAACGAACGTAACCTCGTCACCAAATGGCAATGACCGGAGCCGCTGACCCGTTGCTGCGAAAATGGCGTTGCCAAGGGCAGGAACAGACGGCGGCATGCCCGGCTCCCCCGCGCCGCCCATCTTGGGCGCATTTTCCAGTACGGCCACTTCGATCCTGGGGCATTGCGCCATACGCATGCTGTCGAACTCCCAGAAATTGCCCTCTTGCACCTCACCATCAACAAGTGTGATCTTTTGGTTCATTGCCGAAGACAGGCCAAAGATGATCCCCGATTGCATCTGTGCGGCCACGATCGCCGGGTCCATCGCGCGCCCGACATCCGCCGCGCACCAGATGTTGTCTATCCGCACACCATCATCATCAACGCTGACCTTCGCGACCTGTGCCACCCAGGAGCCATAGGAAAACGTGAAGGCAACGCCCATGCCCTGCCCCGCCGGCAAGGGTCGGCCCCAGCCTGACATCTTGGCCACCTTTTCCATGCATTTCTGTGCCGTGGGGTGGTTAGCCATCAACCGCAGCCGCATTTCAACCGGGTCGAGGCCAGCGTGATGAGCGATTTCATCCAAGAATGTCTCATGGAAGAAGCCGTTGTGGGAATGCCCGACCGACCGCCAGAACCCTATGGGCAAGGTTTGCCCCGCGTGCACGCCGCTGACAGAAATATGATCGAGGTCAATGGGTTGATCAAACATTCCTTCAACAACAGAGCGGTCGGGCGTTGGAACAGGCGGCGACATCAGGGATCGGCCAACCAATGACTGAATGACCGAAGGGGCCGCCACCTTTGCATGAAGCGCCGTTGGCAACTGCCCCTGCTGCACCACAGCTTTCATTCGGGCGCGCGCAGCAGGCCGGTAGGTGTCATGCCTCGTGTCTTCTTCGCGGGACCATGTGACCTTTACCGGGCGACCATCCGTATGCAGTGCCAAAATCGCGGCATATCTGACGAAGTCGCTTTCAGTACGTCGCCCAAAACCACCACCCAAGAATGTCGTGTGCAACTCTATTGCGTCACGGTTTATGCCTGTCGCCGCGCTTGCGGCCAACACAGCCAGGCCAGGAACCTGCGTCGGCGCCCACAATGTCAGCTTTCCATCCTTGATGTGCGCCGTGGCGTTCATTGGCTCAAGGCAAGCGTGGGCAAGAAAAGGAACAGCGTATTCAGCCTCCACCACATCGGCGGTGCCAGCCTCTGCCAAGATTGCAGCCGCATCCCCTTCCGAGCGGAACGCAAAGCCACTGCTTTCATTCAATTCATTGCGAAGACTTTGATCAATCGCTTCATGGGTCGCGGGATAGGTCGCCGCGGCCCATTCAACCTCTATCGCCTCCGCGCCTTTGAACGCCGCCCAGGTGTTGGACGCGATCACGCCAAATCCATGCACACCACCCGTGTCGATACGAACCACATTTTCAACGCCGGGAACCGCGCGGGCGGCTGTATCATCGTATGAGATGACACTGGCACCGAAACGCGGAGACATGCGCACCGTTGCATGCACCATATCAGGCAGGGCCACGTCGATGCCAAACACGGCCTGCCCCGTCACCTTGGCCGGAACGTCCGTGCGGGGCTGGGATTTACCCAGCAAACGCCAGTCCTTTGGGTCACGCAATGTTACCGCGCGCGGCGGCGTGTTCGCCGCAGCTTCGGCGGCCAGTTCGCCATAGGTCAATGACCTGTCACCAGCGGAAACAACGCCGTTTTCAGTGCGAAGGCTGTTGAGCGATACGCCCATTCGCCGGGCCGCCGCCAATTTGAGCATCTCGCGCGCGACACTGCCCGCCGCGCGCATTTTTTCGTACCCATCACGGGCCGAAGCGGACCCGCCCGTAACCTGAACCCCCATCGTCTCGGCCGCGATGCCCATGACAGATCGTTCGGCGGAGGCGATTATCCCTTCGGCAAAGGCACCCTTGATTGTGAACTCTTCGATAACCGCTGTGTTGCGGTAAGCAGATGAATTTGGGCCAGGGGCGACGGTGATCTGTTCAAGCGATACGTCCAACTCCTCCGCCACATAGGCCGCGAGCGTCGTAGAAACCCCTTGCCCCATTTCCGCCCGGCCTGTGTAGATCGTTATGGTGTTATCCGCTGCGATCTTGATGAAAGGGTTGAACGTCGCCTCCCCCTCCGACAGCCTGTCGGCGATGGGGTTTTTGGGGTCACGTTGATAAAAGTAATAGCCGACCGCCAAACCACCCGCCATCGTGGTTGCGCCGATGAGAAACGTCCGGCGGGCGATCTTACCCAGTTTACTCATAGCCTTATGCCCCCATCTCGGCGGCGCGCTTGATCGCGGCGCGAATTTGCGGGTATGTGCC
The DNA here is from genome assembly GCA_049608645.1 of Pikeienuella sp. Classification (GTDB taxonomy): domain Bacteria; phylum Pseudomonadota; class Alphaproteobacteria; order Rhodobacterales; family Rhodobacteraceae; genus Pikeienuella. Next base: position 12,035 of record JBMYXS010000073.1, read on the forward strand.
GCATCGGCAAAGATTGCTCATGGCCGCATCAATATCCGCATCCGTCGGCTGGGGAATTTCCGCCAACAACGCGGTTGCCGCCATGATCTGACCAGACTGGCAATAGCCACATTGCGGAACCTGCGCTTCGATCCATGCCTTTTGCACATTGGTCAGCGTCGCATCGGGTGTCAGCCCTTCGATGGTGGTGATGTCCGTGCCAATCGCATCCGCCACCGTCACCCCGCAAGCGCGCGTTATTTCCCCATCCATCAAGACAGAGCAGGCCCCACAAGCCTGCACACCACAGCCATATTTGGTGCCCGTTAGCCCGACCAGATCACGTATCGCCCAGAGGAGCGGCATATCCTCCGGCGCATCTATTTCATGGCCTGTGCCGTTTATGGAGAGTTTCATGGCGCACCCCTGATTGCATTATTGCAATCACCAAGATGCGCTAACGCCGCGCAGGATCAACCCCGCGCGGCGCTTGTCTGGTACAGTTTGGGGTGGTTTCACCCAAAGTGACGTTACGTATCTGCCACGACGTTCTGTCGTTGGGTGCCAAGGCCTTCGATTTCCAGCTCCATCACATCCCCCGGTTTCAGGAACACCGGGTCCGGCTTCACGCCGAGGCCCACGCCCGGCGGGGTTCCCGTAGAGATCACATCACCGGGATGCAGCGTGAACAAGTGGCTGAGATGTTCAATAATCTCGGCGATCGTGAAAATCATCGTCGAGGTGTTGCCCGTCTGAAACCGTTTCCCATTTACATCCAGCGACATGTTCAGGTTCTGCGGGTCGGCCACCTCATCCTTGGTGACCATCCACGGGCCAGTGGGGCCAAAGGTGTCGCAGGATTTGCCCTTGGTCCACTGCCCCGTCAGCTTTGCCTGAAAATGACGTTCAGAAACATCATTCACAACGCAATACCCCGCCACATGGTCCAGCGCGGTTTGCTTGGTGACGTATTTCGCTGTCTTGCCAATCACAACGCCAAGCTCCACCTCCCAATCGGTTTTTTCAGAACCGCGGGGAAGGACGACATTATCGTTCGGGCCAACGATAGCCGAGTTGGCTTTCATAAACAGGATCGGATGATCGGGAATCTTCGAGCCGGTTTCCGCAGCATGATCGGAATAATTCAGGCCGATACACATGAACTTGGTGAAGCCGGTCACACAGGCCCCAAGACGCGGGTTTCCTTCAACCTTGGGCAGCGTGTTCACATCAATGGCCGCGATTTTCGCCAGCCCCTCGTCGGTCAACGCATTCTGGTCGATATCGGTTACATGGGCGCTGAGGTCACGAACGTTGCCATCGGCATCAAGAATGCCTGGCTTTTCGCAGCCAGCATCGCCATAGCGTAAGAGTTTCATAACTATCCTTCGTCAGTGGTTGTTTCTGGGTGTGTTTTTCTGAGCAACAGCCTGATAGGCGTCTGCCCCGCGCAGGATCATGCCGTCTGACAGCGGCTCCGCCAGGTCGCGGAAAATTTCCTGCCACGGTGTTTGACTATCGGGGTGGTCATACCCCCCCTCTGCCCGCAATGCCTCATAACGCCGGGTAAGCTCAGCGTCATCCACGAGCATATCAACGCGGCATTTCTTCAGGTCGATACGCAATCTGTCGCCGGTCTTTACAACGGCCAAGCCGCCCCCCGCCGCCGCCTCAGGTGAAGCATTGAGGATAGAGGGGGAGCCAGACGTGCCCGATTGCCGCCCATCACCGATGCACGGCAATTCCTTGGTGCCCGCTTTCAGCAAATAGGCAGGCGCACGCATATTCACCACCTCCGCCGCGCCGGGGTAACCGATAGGGCCGGCACCGCGCATGATCAGGATGCAATCATCATCAATGCCAAGACTTTCATCATCAATGCGGTGGTGAAAGTCTTCCGGCCCGTCAAAGACGATCGCGCGCCCCTCCATCGCCTCCGGGTCATCGGGGTTTGATAGATAGCGTTTGCGGAACACATCTGAAATGACAGAGGTTTTCATAATGGCGGAGTGGAACAGGTTCCCTGTCAGGTTAATGAACCCCGCCGCGGTTTGCATGGGCGTGTCCACAGATTTGATCACATCGGGGTTTTCAATCGTGCACCCATCACAATTCTCGCCAATCGCCTTGCCATTGACCGTCACCGCGCCGGGATGTGGCAACAGATCATTGCGCATCAACTCGGCCACTACCGCAGGCACACCACCCGCACGGTGATAATCTTCGGAAAGATATTCGCCCGCTGGCTGAAGGTTTACCAACAGCGGGATATCATGGCCCACATCCTGCCAATCCTGATTGTTCAGGCGAACACCCACATGCCGGGCAATGGCATTGAGATGGATCGGCGCATTCGTGCTGCCGCCAATCGCAGAGTTCACGACAATGGCGTTTTCAAACGCCTCACGGGTCATAACGTCGGACGGTTTCAGGTCTTCCCATACCATGTCGACGATGCGTCGCCCGGTTTCATAGGCCATTTGCCCCCGTTCGCGATAGGGCGCGGGAATGGCCGCCGAACCGGGAAGCTGCATACCCAGAACCTCAGCCAATGAATTCATGGTCGAGGCTGTGCCCATCGTATTGCAGTAGCCCGTTGAGGGCGCAGAGGCCGCGACCATATCCACCATTTCATCATCTGTGATTTCGCCACGCGCGCGCATCTCGCGCGCTGTCCACATGATTGTGCCTGAACCTGCGCGCTTGCCCTTGAACCAGCCGTTCAGCATGGGGCCAACTGACAAGGCAATGGCAGGGATGTTAACCGTTGCTGCCGCCATCAACAGGGCGGGCGTGGTCTTGTCACACCCGATATTCAGCACAACCCCATCAATGGGATACCCATAAAGCGTTTCAACAAGCGAGAGGTATGCAAGGTTTCGGTCAAGGCTGGCGGTGGGTCGTTTGCCCGTTTCCTGAATGGGGTGGACGGGAATTTCGATAACTGTGCCGCCCATCGCAATAACACCATCACGCACCCGCTTGCTCAATTCAATATGGTGGCGATTACAGGGGCTCAGGTCAGAGCCGGTTTGCGCGATGCCGATGATGGGTTTGCCGCCCTGCAACTCCGCGCGGGTCAGGCCATAATTCAAATAACGCTCCAGATAGAGCGATGTCATCTCCACATCATCAGAGTTATTGAACCACTGTTTGGAGCGGAGTTGATCAGCCGTCTTGCGGGTCATGATGCCCACCCCCCGTCGATGATATGTGACTGCCCGGTCGTAAACGCGCTTTCATCCGAGGCAAGATACACGATCAGGTGTGCGATTTCCTCGGCCTGGGCAATACGGCCCATGGGTTGACGTGCGACAAAGGCCTTCATCGCTGCTTCATAATCCCCCGTAGCGCGCAGACGTTCGTGCAAAGACGGGCTATCAACCGTGCCCGGGCAGATGCAGTTACAGCGAATACCCTGCGTCACGTAATCCTTGGCGACCGATTTGGTCATGCCGATCACGGCGGCCTTGGAGGCCCCATAAACAAACCGGTTTGGGGCGCCAATGATCGAAGACACAGCCGACGCCATGTTGATGATCGAACCGCCCCCTTTGCCCAGCATGATCGGCAGTGACGCCTGCATCATCTTGAACATCGCCCGCACGTTCAACGCAAAGGCAAAATCCCAGTCGCTATCAGTGCATTCATCCAACCGACCATTGTGGACAAACCCCGCACAGTTAAAAAGCACATCGGGCTGCGCGCGGGTAACGGCTGTTTGCACAGCAGCATCATCCAGCACATCCAAGCGGAATGTTTCGATCTGGCCGACCGCTTCGGCCTGAAGTGACGCAAGCGCCTCTTCGTTGATGTCGGTGGCGAAAACATGCGCCCCCTCCGCCGCCATCGCCAGCGCCGAGGCCCGGCCGATACCTTGCCCCGTTGCCGAAATCAAAACCCGTTTACCCGCGAGACGCTCAGCCATTGTCCATTTCCTTTACCGTTTCAGCCTCACCAACGCACCAGCCAGCCGCGTCAGGCAAGTTCCCACTCCGCTTCATGTATTTCGACAATCTGGGGGCGTGGGTGCCGCAGCCGGGCGATCACCTCTGCCACCGTCGTCGCACGGGCGTAATCAGCCCCGAACCCAACCGCGAGTGACTGGAAATCAACACGCGAGAGGTTAACCCCCTCTGGCGTAATTTGGTTGGTCTGCATGAACTCGCGAATTTCACCATAACCATCGTTGTTCCAGATCAGCATGGTAACCGCGACCCCTGCCTCCGCCGCCGCCGCAAGTTCGGGCAGTGAATAAAGTGCGCCGCCATCCCCAGCGAGGGCAATAGCAGGGCGATCAGGATGCGCCAGTTTTGCGCCAATCGCGGCAGGCAACCCATAGCCCAATGTGCCAAAGCCCGTCGCCGTCGTGAACCACTGGCGCGGCCCCGGCGGGCGGCAATCGGCCAACCCCGCATACGCAGGTTCGGTGCTATCACCCACTATGATGGCTTCGGGTTCCGCCGCCCACAGCGCCGAGAGTAGCGGCAGGTGCCTCGCTATCCGTGCCTCAAGCGCATCCGGCACCGCGGCGCGGCATGCTGTCAGATCAGGAACCGGCGCGTTCCGGTTCAGCAATGGCAGCAGATCCCGGGCAAAGCGCGTCGCGTCGGCACAAATCTCTGATGTGGGGCTGACGTTGGCGGGCGGCGCGGGGTCAATGTCCACACGGATCAGATCCCCCCCGAACACACGGGGGGCGCTGTGATAGAATGACCAATCAGTATCGCCAAACTCCGCCCCCAGGGCCAAAGCCACATCACATTCGGCCACCAATGCCTCCTGCGGCGCGCCATATGGCACTCCACCAGCCAGCAACGGGTGGTCGGTTGGCAACAAGCCACGCGCATTGGACGAAAGGATAACCGGTGCCGACAATGCTTCGGCAACCGCCTGCACGCCCGCCCCCACCGCGCCCCCGCCCGCTATGATCAGCGGCGCGCGCGCATTATTGAGCCGCCCTGCTACATCGCTGACAACCGACGCTGGGGCAGAAGGCACTTCAGCACGGGCGCGCGGCGCGGGGATGTTACCGGCGTCCATCGACAGGCGATCAATCGGAATCTGAATATGCACCGGGCGCGGGCGGGCGGTGGCAAACAGGTCCATCGCATCATCAAGCGCCGCGGCAAGCTCCGCCGCATCGCGCACCTGTCGTGACCATGCGGCGACGCCTTCGACCAGTGCGCTTTGATCTTTCATCTCATGCAGATGCCCCAGACCACGACCGATATGGGCCTCTGCATTCACTGATGAAATCACGATCATAGGGATACTATCGCCAAAGGCCTGCCCCATCGCGGTTGCGATATTGGTCATGCCGGGGCCAGTGATGATGAAACAGGCCGCAACGCGCCCGGTGGCGCGTGCATACCCATCCGCCATGAAGCCTGCGCCCTGTTCGTGCCGCGGCGTGATGTGACGCAGGCCGGAACCGGGCAACCCGCGGTACATCTCGACGGTATGCACGCCGGGGATGCCAAAGGCGATATCGACGCCGCGTTCAACCAACATCTTGGGGATGGCTTCACCAAGTTTCATCAATGCCTGCTCCTTTTAATCCATGCGCTACAGGGGGCGCGCGTGCCGCGATTCGCAACCCCATGACAGGCAAATCGGTCGAGAAGTTTCCTATGGGTCACGTATGGCGCTCATCGCGAAGGCAAAGCCATCACTCTGCGGCGCTATCGGGCGATCTGTTGTCGAAAACGGAACATGAGAATGCACGGCAACAATGTATTCGCAGGTATCCAAGACCACCCATGTGGTCATTGTGCAATACAAGGGAGGCCATCATGGGCTTTAAGACCGACATCGAAATCGCACGCGAAGCGAACAAGAAGCCCATCCAGGAAATCGGTGCCAAACTCGGCATCCCTTCTGAAGATCTTTTGCCATTCGGCCACGACAAGGCCAAAGTTTCTGACAAATTCATCAAGGCACAGGCAGATAAAGAAGACGGCGCACTGATCCTCGTGACCGCGATCAACCCGACGCCAGCAGGCGAAGGCAAGACGACAACGACTGTCGGCCTGGGCGATGGCCTGAACCGCATCGGCAAGAACGCCGCGATCTGTATCCGTGAGGCATCCCTCGGCCCATGCTTCGGCATGAAAGGCGGCGCAGCGGGCGGCGGATACGCACAGGTTGTACCGATGGAGGAAATGAACCTTCACTTTACCGGCGACTTCCACGCGATCACATCAGCGCACAACCTGCTTTCCGCGATGATCGACAACCACATCTACTGGGGTAATGAGCTTGAAATCGACACGCGCCGTGTCGTGTGGCGCCGCGTGATGGACATGAACGACCGCGCCCTGCGCACCATCACCGCGTCCCTCGGCGGCGTGGCCAACGG
>JBMYXS010000074.1:0-18248 GCA_049608645.1 Pikeienuella sp.
CCGCCAATATCCTGAAGTGCCCGCCAATATCCTGAAGTGGTTGAGAAAACAGGCGTCCAGTCAGCATGAAGGTGCGGCAAAGAAAAAGGCCGCTTTCCTGTTGAGGAAAGCGGCCTTTGGAATTGGCTCCGACGGTAGGGGTCGAACCTACGACCAATTGATTAACAGTCAACTGCTCTACCACTGAGCTACGTCGGATCAGTCTGTGAGCGGGGATTTAGCAGAGGGTTATTCAGTCGACAAGCCCGTTTTGAAGGGTTTTTTTACAGACTTCGCTTTAAGGGCCAAAAAGGCTAAAGTTTCTTGCTTGACGCAGTGCAATAAAATCCGCGCTATGGGTCGGGTGTGGGGGAACACACAGGGGAATCGGTGGCATTGTGACGATGGCAGAACAATCGGGTACGCCGCTTTTTGAAGCGGACGGGGTGTACAAGGCGTTTCCGGGCGTCGTTGCTGTGGATACCGTTTCATTCAGCATTCAACCGGGAGAGATCCACGCGCTGCTCGGAGAGAATGGCGCGGGCAAATCAACTCTCGTCAAAATGATCTATGGGGTGCTTGGCCCCGATGCCGGAACCATGCGGATGAATGGTGCCGCCTATGCACCGGCAAAGCCGGGTGATGCGCGTGCTGCGGGCGTCGGCATGGTGTTTCAGCACTTTTCGTTGTTCGAAGCCCTTACTGTGGGGGAAAACGTCGCGCTTGGCATGAATGATGCGCCACCCGCCAAGACCCTGAATGCCCGCATCAGCGAGGTGAGTGAGGCTTATGGCCTGCCGCTCGACCCGACGCGGTTGGTGGGGGAATTGAGCGTGGGGGAGCGTCAGCGCATCGAAATCGTGCGTAGCTTGCTTCAAAATCCACGTTTGCTGATCATGGATGAGCCAACATCCGTTCTGACGCCGACTGAGGTGGAGGTGTTGTTCAAGACCCTGCGCCAGCTGGCGTCTGAGGGGGTATCGATTCTCTACATCAGTCACAAACTGGACGAGATCAAATCGCTTTGCCACGGCGCGACGATTCTTCGGGGGGGGAAGGTTACGGGGATCTGTAACCCGGCGGAAGAAAGCGCCCGCTCTATGGCGGAAATGATGATTGGCCGGGCGTTGGCCGCGCCGCAGGTTGCCGATTGGGCACCGGGGGCCACGCTGTTCACAGTTGAAAACCTGTCATTGCGCAGCGCGCACCCCTTTGGTGTTGACCTGAAAGAGATCAGCATTGCCCTGCGCGCCGGTGATATTCTGGGCGTCGCGGGTGTTGCGGGTAACGGGCAGGACGAATTGATTGATGCGCTATCGGGTGAAGTGCGCGTCCAGGCAGATGCCATTATGCTGAATGGCGAGGCCATCGGTGCCATGGGGCCGAATGACCGCCGGGCGCGCGGGCTCTGCGCGGCACCGGAGGAACGCCTGGGCCATGCCGCCGCACCGGATATGTCCCTGACCGACAATACCGTCGTCAGCGCCCGCCGCCGCGCCAATCTGACAAACGGTGGCTTCATCAAATATGAGGCTGCCTCCAATTTCGCGCGGAAAGTGGTCGAAGCGTTCGGCGTGAAGACTGCCAGCGTCGATAGCGCGGCAAAGTCCTTGTCTGGTGGTAACCTTCAGAAATTTGTGGTCGGGCGCGAGATTTTGCAGAAACCCGATGTGTTTATCGTCTCTCAGCCCACATGGGGCGTTGATGCGGGTGCAGCGGAAATCATCCGCGATGCCATTCGTGATCTGGCGCGGGGCGGGGCGGCGGTTCTGGTGATCAGTCAGGATTTGGATGAGTTGATGGAAGTCTCGACCCTGTTCACTGTGATAGCAGAGGGGCGTATGAACTACGCCATACCGACAAAGGATGTGACGGTGGAACAGATTGGCGTGATGATGGGCGGGAGCGTTCCAGATGCGGCTTGAACCACGCAGAGAATCTTCACGCCTGATGTTATGGGCAACGCCCGTCATCGCGGTTGCCCTGACCATCATCGTTGGCATGGGGCTGTTTGAGCTGATCGGAAAAGACAGCGTTAAGGCGATTTGGTACATTTTTGTCGAGCCGCTCACCAATCCGTATCTGCGCCCTGAATTGTTGATCAAGGGCACGCCTTTGGTGTTGATCGCGATTGGCCTCAGCCTTGGTTTCCGTGCTGGCGTCTGGAATATCGGGGCAGAGGGGCAGTTCATCATGGGGGCCATTGCGGGTGGCTCGGTGGCTTTGGCATTCTATGATGTCGAGGGCATGTGGCTCTTGCCGCTGATGGGGCTTGCAGGGGCTGCGGGCGGTGCTGCCTGGGCGATGATCCCGGCTTTTCTGCGCATCAAGGCGAACGCCAACGAAATTCTCGTGTCGCTGATGCTGGTGTATGTCGCCAGCCTGTTTTTGTCAGCAATGGTCAGTGGCCCGTTGCGTGACCCTGACGGGTTCAACTTTCCCGAAAGCCGCCTGTTTCACGACAGCGCGCTGATGCCCATTCTCATTCCCGGCTCCAATGCGAATATTGGGGTGATCATTGCCCTTGGGATCGTCGTGGCGGCCTATGTCCTGCTGCAAAAGCATATCTTTGGCTTTCAGGTTAAACTGTTTGGTCAAGCGCCGCGCGCCGCACGATTTGCCGGGTTTTCCGATGCGAGGGTGATTGCGGTTTGCCTTGGTATTTCCGGTGGGCTTGCGGGCCTTTCGGGCATGTTTGAGGTTGCCGGCCCTGTTGGCCAACTGGTTCCCGGTTTTCCGATTGGATATGGCTTTACGGCCATCATCGTCGCGTTCCTCGGGCGGTTGCACCCTGTCGGGATCGTCTTTGCCGGCGCGATCATGGCGCTGACCTATGTGGGGGGGCAGGAAGCGCAGCTGCATGTTGGCCTGCCCGGCGCAGCGGTCAACGTCTTTCAGGGCATGTTGTTGTTCTTCCTTTTGGGCGTTGATGTCTTGGTTAATTATCGGGTGCGCTTTGGCGCGCGGAAGGTCGCGTGATGGATTTTTCAGTTCTCAATCCGGTAGCGATTGCCGTGGCGATTATCATTGCGGCCACACCGCTGTTATTCGCGGCATTGGGGGAGCTTGTCGTTGAAAAGGCGGGCGTTCTTAACCTCGGTGTTGAGGGGATGATGGTTGTGGGCGCGATTGGTGGTTTTGCGACCGCGCTTCAAACTGGCAGCCTTGTTTTGGCGATGCTTGCAGGGGCTGCCGCGGGCGCCGCGCTGGCGGCTGTATTCGCGATTATGACGCAATATCTCCTGTCCAATCAGGTGGCGACCGGTTTGGCGCTCACCATGTTTGGCCTCGGTATCGCGGCATTGGTCGGGCAGAGTTTTGCTGGGCAAACGGTGCAGGTTGTTGCGCGCCTTGATGTGCCGGGGTTGTCTGACTTGCCCTACGTTGGGCCATTGCTGTTTGCGCATGATCCGATGATTTATGTGTCTGTGCTGATGGTTGTGGCCGTTTGGTGGTTTCTGACGCGTACGCGTCGCGGCCTGAACTTGCGGGCGGTTGGTGAGAACCACGATGCTGCCCACGCCATCGGTTATGACGTGCGTCTGACGCGGGTTGCGGCGATTCTTTTTGGTGGTGCCATGGCTGGGGTGGGCGGTGCCTATCTGTCGGTGATCCAGACGCCGCTCTGGGTCGAAGGAATGACCGCCGGGCGAGGCTGGATCGCGCTCGCCATCGTCGTTTTTGCGACATGGCGGCCGGGCAGGGCGCTTGTCGGGGCCTATCTTTTCGGCGGCGTGACCATCTTGCAGCTAAATGCGCAGGCTTTGGGCGTACCAATTCAGTCCCAATACCTATCCATGACTCCCTATCTGATCACGATTGTCGTATTGGTGATCATATCCGCTGACAAAGCCAAGGCGCGCATGAATGCGCCCGGCAGCCTCGGCAAACCGTTCTTTGCATCATCCTGACGCCTGAGGGGGTGCCTATCCAGGTATGTCAGGACAGACCAACTGAGGAGACTTCGAATGAACTTCATGAAAACGCTGACGGCCGCGGCGGCCGGTTTGGCGATCAGCGCCGGGGCATTGTTCGCCGGGAGCCATGAGCCAACCAAGGTTGGTTTCGTATACGTTGGCCCAACGGGCGACTTTGGCTGGACGCATGAGCACGACCTTGCGCGGCAGGCTGTTGAGGCGGAATTCGGCGACAAGGTCGAAACCACCTTTGTTGAAAATGTTGCCGAGGGCCCAGACGCGGAACGCGTGATTCGCCAGATGGCTCAATCCGGCCACGACCTGATCTTCACCACCTCGTTTGGCTACATGAACCCGACGATCAAAGTGGCAAAACAGTTCCCGAACGTGAAGTTTGAGCACGCCACCGGCTTCAAGCGCGCCGACAACGTCTCTACCTATTCCGCGCGTTTTTACGAAGGGCGCCACGTGATCGGCCTCATCGCGGGCAAAATGACCAAAACCAACACGGTTGGTTACATTGCGTCGTTCCCGATCCCCGAAGTTGTTCGTGGCATCAACGCCGCCTATCTCGCGGCAAAATCTGTTAACCCTGACGTACAGTTCAAAATCGTTTGGGTTTCCACCTGGTTCGACCCCGGCAAAGAAGCTGATGCAGCGAACGCCCTGATTGAGCAGGGCGCGGATGTCATCATGCAGCACACCGATTCAGCCGCACCAATGACCATTGCCGAAGAAAAAGGCGTAATGGCCTTTGGTCAGGCGTCCAACATGGTGAAATTCGGTCCAAATGCACAGCTGACCGCAATCATCGACGATTGGGCACCATATTACATCGCACGTACCAAAGCGGTTATGGACGGCACATGGGAAAGCATGGATACGTTCGACGGCATCAAAGCGGGTATGGTTGCTTTCGCGCCATACAACGAGAACCTGCCAAAAGACGTTGTTGCATTGGCTGAATATGCCCGCCTTGGCATCATCCTCGGCAAGATCCACCCGTTCACCGGGCCAATCAACAAGCAGGATGGCACACCATGGTTGGCGGAGGGTGAAACCGCGCCCCTCGGCGATCTGCTGGGCATGAACTTCTACGTTGAAGGCATTGAAGGCGTTCTGCCGAAATAAGCGCCTTTCGCAAAAGACGTGAGAAAGGCCCGGCACTTATGTCGGGCCTTTTTTGTTGGCGGAGATAATCGAAAGACACGACCATGATGACAGGCGGATGTTATTGCGGTGCCCTGCGCTATGAGACAGTCGGTAAGCCTGTGCTGAAGGCGCAGTGTCACTGCCGCGAATGCCAGTACCTTTCTGGCGGTGGCCCTAACTATTTCATGTTGGTGGCACCCGATGGGTTTGCCTACACCAGCGGCACCCCAGAGCACTTTGAACGCGACGATCTTGCCGAACCTGTCAGGCGGGAGTTTTGCGGGACATGTGGCACAGGCATTCTCACCCGTCGCAAGGATCAGGCCGAACTGGTGCTGAAGATTGGCACGCTGGATGACCCGTCGCTTTTTGATGCGCCACGCATTGCGATCTTCACCTGCGATGCGCAGAGTTTTCACCATGTTCCTGATGGCATTCCGGCCTTCGAAAGGCTGCCACCGCGCCGCTGATATCGGTTTGATGCGGTTTCCGCTTACTCAATAATGGATAGAATTTCGGAAAGCGGCTTTTTGCGCTTTGCCACCTCAGGCACGGTTGCATCGTCGGCGGCCTTGCCAACAGCCAGGATCATCACAGGCTTTTCCGCGGCAGGGCGTCCGCACAGGCCGTTCAGGAATTTCATAGGGTTTGGTGTATGTGTGAGGGATGAAAGCCCCGCGTGATGCAAGGCGGCGATCAGAAACCCTGTTGCGATCCCCACGCTTTCGGACACGTAATAATTCTTGCGTCGCGTACCATCGGGGTTTGTGCCGTAGCGTTCGGCAAAGATCACGATAAGCCAAGGCGCTGTGGTCAGATGTGGTTTGTCCGCATGGGTGCCAATCGGTTCGAGGGCCGCAAGCCATTCATCGCCGCCACCGCCCTCATAAAAACGGCGTTCTTCCTGCTCGGCAGCTGCGCGTATTTCGGCCTTGGCTGCCTGATCTGATATAGCCACAAAGCGCCAGGGCTGTTGGTTCGCGCCGCTTGGGGCGCTGCCGGCGACAGCGATACATGTCTCGATGATGTCTCTTGCAACGGGTGAGCTGACGAAATCGCGGACAGTGTGTCGTCGGCGCATTTCGGCAAGAAACGCCGTGGCCGCATCGCGGCTGTCATCGTCGGACAAGGCGACATGATCGGGCAGGGGTACGGCGCGATACATGACGCTATGCTGACCGAAAGGCAGCCAGAATGGCATCAACATCAGATTCCCGCGTTTGCGATGAACATACCAGACGACATGACACTGGCTCATCGTCTGGCCCTTCCTTTGCCTGTGACATTGGCCAGAAATGATAGGCGGCACCCTTGGCCATCGCCGCTTTATGTGCAGCGCGCGGCAGGGAGGCAAACACCAGATTGGCCTGACGGGGGTGCATCAGTGACCCGCCCGTGATCGACAAGATGCCACCTGCAAGCTGATCGGCCATGGCGTTGGCGTGGCGAGCATTTCGCAGCCAAAGATCATTGGTCATCATCGCTTCGAACTGCGCTGCGACAAACCGCATTTTGGAAAAGAGGTGCCCGCCTCGCTTGCGGCGCAATTCAAACTCCCACGCCATGTCAGGGTCAAAGATAATCACGGCCTCAGCAGCCAGTGCGCCATTTTTGGTGGCGCCAAGGCAAAGAATATCCACACCCGCTTTCCAGCTCAGCTCTGCGGGGGAACAGCCCAGCGTGGCAATGGCATTGGCAAAGCGGGTGCCATCCATATGAACGGGTGCGCCCTTTGCCTTGGCAATGTCTGTAAGTGCACGAACGTCTGCGGGCGTGTAAACGGTTCCACACTCAGTGGCGTTGGTCAGGCTCAGGGCACCACGTTGAACATGGTGAACAGGGTGTCCGTCAGCCTTGGGTATCACGGCGTCAAGGGCATCTGGTGTCATCAGTCCATCGTCACCATCGACCAGCACCATTTTGGCACCGCCCGTGAAAAATTCAGGCGCGCCACATTCATCAACCTCGATATGGGCTGCGCGATGACAGTAAACGCCAGACCAAGACGGTGTAAGGCAGGCGAGTGCAAGGGAATTGGCCGCTGTGCCTGTGGCGACAAAGTGCACCGCCGCATCTGGGGCTTCGAATGTTTCGCGGATCATATCCTGTACGCGCGCGGTCAGCGGGTCGCCACCATATGCGCCTGCGTATCCTTCATTGGCCCGCGCCAGGGCCTCCAACACTTCGGGGGCGGCCCCGGCGGCATTGTCAGATGTAAACCACATCAGATGATCCCTTCGATGACATGATCTTCGTAGTCGTCCTCGTCCACTTCAAACTCTGGCACGATCTGGCGACGCATGGACATGCCTGCCTCTGCCACGCTTTCGGCGCGCTTGCTGATCAACGGGTGCCAGTCGAACAGGTCTTTGCCCTCAGCTAATAGACGATAAGCGCAAGTGGCGGGCATCCACTCCTTGTCGTCCTGGATGGTTGCGGGGGTAAGCTGCACGCAGCCTTTCACCAACTGGCGGCGCAGCGCATAGTTTCCGCATTGGCAGGTGTCCGGGTCAAACAAGCGGCAGGCAATGTTTGTGTAATGAATTTCCTCCGTATCCTCATCCTCCAACTTGATGAGACAGCATTTGCCACAGCCGTCGCAGAGCGCCTCCCATTCTTCGTGCGTCATGTCCTCGAGCGCGGTGGTACGCCAGTAATTTGCCTTTAACGCCATCAGATATTCGTGACCTTCGCCAATTTGTCCCCATTTCGCCGTGTGACGGCCTAGCCTTTGCCCTGAAAGGGCGCACACTCAGCGCGCTGTCGCAAGATCAAAAGCGACTGATTCACATTGGGGTACGATATGCGACTTGGTTTCATGGCTGCGGCTCTTTGTGTGGGGCTGGGATTTCCTGCCGCGTCATTTGAATTGAATCCGAACGGCGTACTGGCCGGAAGGGTTATCGCGATTGTGGAGCCTGCGGTGCCAGCACCTGATACGGTGATCACATTGGAAGATGGCCGAACGTCATTGCCTGAATACAGCGGGCAGGTGGCACTTGTGACGCTTTGGGCAACGTGGTGCCATGTGTGCCAGTACGAAATGCCCGTGCTGGAAGCATTGGCGGCTGACTATCAGGGCAGGGGCCTTGCTGTTGTGCCTGTCTCGGTTGATGAGGCGCCGGCGATGGAAAAGATTGTCACCTACATCACATCCAACGGGTTGAACCTGCCCGCCATGCATGACCGCAATAATGCGCTGGCTGCGCGTGTTGGTTTGCGCGGCACACCGACAACCATTGTGGTTGATAAATTCAGCCAGGTCGTCGCTGCATTCGAAGGGCAGGCACCGTGGGATGACCCCGAAATGCGCCTCTGGCTCGATGCCTTGATTGCGGCGGAAAATGCAGAGGCTTCGCGCGGGTTATTGGGCGGGTAGCCTCAGTTGCGCGGTTGCCTTGTCAGCCTTTTCTAGTGGATCGTGTTAAGCATCCATCAACTGCCGCTGCCTGAAAGTTGCGGTTTCAACGCGCGTTACGCCAGGCGCTTGCACCGTTGCCACAAGACAAAGGCGGCTACGAACCCGGTCAGGCTGGCCACGGCGAAAACCTCAGAACGCTCCAGCCCGACAACACCGATCAGAACGCCGACAACCCCGGCAGAGACAACCATGCAGAGTGAATCGATGACGTTGGAACAGGCCACAAAACGGCCCTTTTCCCCTTCGGGTGCCTTGACCTGATATTCGACATTCAGGGGCGTTACATAAAGACCGCAGAACATCGCGATCATGACCAGCGTGCCCATGACCAGCCACGCATCAAAACGGGCGACAAATTCGCCAATGGTAAGCAGCGATCCGTCATTGGGCAGACCCGCGCCATAGCTTTCGACAGCCACCCAGAACAATATGCCACCGATCCCGATTCCGGCTGCACCCCAAGGTGCCGTGCGCAGCGTCACGCGCCCCTTCACGATATAGCTGTACATGACGGCGCCAATCGCAACACCGATGGAAAATGATGCAAGCATCAGCAGTGCAACGTCTTCAGATGCAAACAGCGAATACCGCGCCACAGGCAAGATAAGTGACAAGAAGACGGCTCCAATGAACCAGAACCACCCCAGCGCCAGCATCGCGAACATCGCGTCTTTGTGGGGGGCGCAATCTCGGATGATGCAGAACATTGCACGCGGGAGAACCCAGTCGATCTTTGGCCTTGGTCCCAGAGGCGGCGCAGATGGGGCAGCAAAACTGGCCAGCCAGCCGATGACTGCGATAACGACAACGGCGACTGATATGGCCAGAACACCGCCTTCGGTCAGGATGAGTTTGGCACCGAAAATCTGGCCAAGCAAAATGGCCATGAACGTCGCACCCTGTATCAACCCATTGGCGGCGGGCATTTCATCTTGCTTCATGTATTGGGGCAGCACGCCGTATTTGACAGGTGCAAAAAACGCAGATTGCGCCCCCATCAGAAACACGAGCGAGATGAGCAGATACAGGTTTTCAGTAAGATAAGCCGCCGCCGCAATCATCATCAGAATGATTTCAGCGAACTTGACCCAACGCATCATGCGGGCCTTGTCCACCGCGTCGGAGATCATGCCCGCCGTCGGTGCGATCAGCGCAAAAGGCAGGATGTAAAGGCCTGCGGCCAACTGGGTATAGAGATCAACCTCTGACCCGGTCAGAGCAAGTTTATCGGCCAAACTGTAGGTCAGCAGCGCAATAAAGCCGTTCTTGAATGTCTGATCGTTAAAGGCACCCAAAAACTGAACAGTGAACAAGGGCCAGAAACGGCGTGTTCGAAACAACGAGAACTGGTTTACAGCGGCCTCGCTGTTACCTGCGGTCACTTCGCGCTGTGTTTCGGCCATTTCAATTCCTCTTTAACCGCTTGTGCGGTACCAAGGCCTCTCAAAGCCCGTCGTCTTGGCAGTGCCTATTCGTTGGCGGCACCTCTGGCGTAACGATCTTCAGCGGCGGCAAGTTCTTCGCCATGCGCGTGCTGTCGGATAAGAGCCATCGTTTCAGCTTCGATCACCGTTTCCAGCTTGGCCATGAATGCCTCTTTGTCCAGCCCTGGCATGATCGGAGGCAGATATTTTATTGCGCCCGTGTGGCCTGGTTTTTTGCCCCACTCGCGTTTTGGCCAGATCGCGCCAAGTGATTGTGCCACTGGCACAACGGGCAAACCGGTTGCATCGTAGATGTGGAAGACGCCTGATTTGTAACGCTCCTTCGCGCCGAGAGCCATCAGCTCGCCCTCAGGGTAAATCAGAATGTCCTGTCCACGTTCCGCTGCGTCGCGCGCGCCGTCGCGGGTCATCTGTGTTTTGCCCTGTGGGCCACCTTCGACGGACACGATGATCAGTTCCATCTTGCGGCATATGACGCCAATGAAAGGCAAATCAGCCAGTTCCTTCATCGCAACCGCGGAGCAGCCAGGGTGCTGCCCGACCATCACGACCACATCCAGTTCGGACTGGTGTTTGGGCGCCAGAATGCAGGGCGAAGGCGGCAGGTTGTCTTTGCCGAGAATTTCGATGCGTCCGCGAAGGATCACCCGCACAAGACGACATACGACCGAAGACCACCACGCAACCATACGCCTGATGGTTGCCGCGGATGCAACATAGGCGACTGCCGCGATGCTGGCTGCCATGACAACGGAGAACCCGTAGAAACAGAGGTTGAAGAGAGTGATCTGAAGGCGCTGCACTGAGTGGATCCGGTAATCTGGAGAGGGGTTTCGGCCCGCTCATTAACGGTTTGGTCTTGTTTTGCCTAGCGTTAGCGCGTTGCAGTGGCCGCAAGGATGCGGCGGGCCTCCGCCTTGTCTTCATGCATTTGGGCAATCAGGGCGTCGAGGCCATCAAATTTCAGCTCCGGGCGCTGATAGGCCACCAACCCGACTGACGCATGGGCACCATAAAGATCGCCTTTGAAATCAAAGATATATGTCTCAAGGTTAGGTTTGTTTTCCCCGAACATCGGCCGCACACCGAGTGATGCCACACCGTCATAGTGACCCGCGTGCGGCCCATCCTTGATCTGGACGCGAACAGCATAAACACCATATTTTGGCGGCATAAGTCCGGTCAGTGACATGTTGGCGGTTGGAAAACCCAATTCCCGCCCTCGCTTTTCTCCATGCTCAACCACCCCCTCAATGCGGTGCAAATGGCCCAGCATTTTGGTGGCATCGGCGATGCGCCCCTCGGTCAGGGCCGCGCGGATTGCGGTTGATGAAACCTCTTCAGTGCCCTCTGAAACAAGGTCTGCAATGGTGACATCAAAGCCAAGCCGCTTACCTGCGTCTTTCAGGAATGCAGTGTCGCCCGCGCGTTTGCTCCCAAACCGAAAATCGGCCCCTGTGACCACATGGGACAACCCGAGCTGGCCTTTCAGCACATCGGCGCAAAACGCCTCCGCGGTCAGGCTTGAAAAGTCGCGGTTGAACTCGATCACGAACATACGATCAACGCCAAGCTCGGCAAGGCGATCAGCACGGGCCTGCAACCCCATCAAACGGAAAGCAGGCGCGTCCGGCGCGAAAACTTCGCGGGGGTGCGGCTCAAACGTGACCACTCCAAGCGGAACGCCTGGGCGGCGGGCGAGGTCAAGAACAGCCTGATGGCCACGGTGAACACCGTCAAAATTGCCAATCGCGGCAGAAGCACCGTGATCGGCAACCGTTGCCGCATTCAACCCTTTGATGATCTTCATTGCGCCTGCCGCTTGTTTGCGGACCCTTGCCGCTTAACCTTTGGTGGGAGCCAGAACCATCGCCTCCCCCTTCAGCACGGTGGTATCGCCTACACGGCATTCGCATTCAAGCGTCACGCGGCGTTTCGCTACGTTGAGATCGGTCACTGTGACGGTGGCATCCACCTGTTCGCCGGGGCGAACGGGCGCGGTAAAGGCCAGGCTCTGTTTCATGTAAATCGTGCCATGCCCGGGCAGTTGCTCCCCAATGACGGCGGAGATCAGGCCAGCGGTGAGCATGCCGTGTGCAATCCGGCCTTTGAACATTGTGCCCTTGGCATATTCTTCATCAAAGTGAACCGGGTTATGATCGGTAGAGACTTCGCCAAAAAGCTCAATATCACGGTCGGTGACGACCTTGCTCAATGAACGAGACATGCCAACTTCGATGTCTTCAATAAAAATCGTACCCCGTACGATACCGTCATCAGCCATGTCATGTCTCCTGTTCAGTATTTGTGATCGTCGTATCTGGGGAATCACAGCGTCGCAAGGCGGTTGGGTAAGAATCCACCTGACTGGCCCGTAGTCTGGTAACTTTCTTACCGCAACAGGCCGAGTGCATGGCTGGGTGTCAGGGCGTGTTCCGCAAGATAAGCGTTCATCCGCGCCTGATCAGGTGCACCATTGGCACCGTTTACCTCTGCCGCCGCCAGACCACCGGTGACAAACAGGCAATCAAACCCTTCGCCAACCGCGCCGCGCACATCGGTGCGAATGCCATCGCCAATGCAAAGGATGCGTGAATCGTCAGTCACCGTGCCTGTGAGATCTGTCAGTACCTTGCGGGCATAATCATAGATCTGCGGGTGTGGTTTTCCGTATTCGGTCACCTCGCCGCCCTTTTCACGATAAACCTGCGCGAGCGCCCCGGCGCAGAACAGGCGTTGATCACCAACGTCTACAACCAGATCAGGGTTAGCACATAGGAAGGGCAGGCGGCGAAGCGCACCTTCGGCCAAAACATCCTCATAATCGGCGGGCGTCTCAACCCTGTCGTTCGCAAGACCGGTGCAGATGATGCTTTCGGCATCCGCCAATGAAACCCGCTCAACCGGTGCGTCTTCGAAGAAGGCTTCATCCTTGGGCGCGCCGATGTGGTAGACGCGTTTGCCCCAGTTGCCCGTCGCCACCGCGTCACGGGCCGCAGCACCAGAAGACGCGATGATGTCATAACTTTCACGTGGTGCATTCATTGCATCCAGTTGCGCCATCACAGCCTGTTCAGGGCGCGGCGCATTGGTCAGAAGCACGACCTTTCCCCCCCGCTCGCGATAAGCGGTCAGCGCAGCGACTGCGCCGGGCAGGGGGGCTTTACCGTTGTGATAGCACCCCCATACATCGCAAAAAACGGCGTCGTAATTGTCTGAGATGTCGGCGAGGCTGGTGATAATTCTGGTCATAAAGTCTCTCCATTCGCGGGGACAATGGCTTTGGCCGCCCGGAATAGCCATGCGACGCCGCGTCCTTTCCCGAACAGATCAGTCGATGCGGGTGACGGTAAAGCCCTCGGCGCGCAGCAACTCAATCATCCCATCATCGGTCGGCAAATGCAGTGCGCCAACGGCGATGACAACACCGCCTCGGCGCAATTGTGATTTCGTCCTTCGAGCGAAAAAGTGGTTCCGGTCCACGATGATCTTGTCCCACCAGAAATCATACGCCGCGCGCTCAGCGGGCGAACCATTGTCCGGGCGCGGGTAGAGCCGGCGAGAGAGAATTTCTGTGACCATCGTCTCGCGTCGGAACTGAGCGGCGCGTATAGTCGTTATCCAGTTCTTCTCGGTTTCCAACCTTTCGAGCGTTTTTCGTAATACCTCCACCTGAACGGTATAATCGGCGGATGCAAAAAGGTTCAGGCTCTTGTTCAACCCTTCGATACCGCGCTCTGGGATGCCTCGCGCCCTGGCATGGAGCATCAGGTCCCAATCCAATGTGGGTTTTGCGCCTGTTTTGTAGGCTTTCTCGAACTCGCATCGGGCCCCCCAGATTAGTTCAATCGCAATCCAAGGCGGCAAAATATCAAGACCGTCAGTCGGAATTTTCCTGAATTTTAGTTCGTTCTCAAGTGCTGAGAACGCCTTTGGCCCGAGATCAGCCCGTAAATTTGGAGGGCTTTGCCTTTCTCATCCTGTTGGAAATCTCAAAAGCCCACCTTTCGGAATCGGCTATTCCGATTTCGGTCATCAACATTCGTGCGTTTGCGATTTTAGATTTGACAGTTGCAACAAGCTCCGGCGTACCATGGTCAGAAAGATGCAATGTGCCAAAGAGAAATGATGGTGCCACGCCCGGCGCTTCGATCCGCCACAACAGGCCCTCGTGGTTTGGGTGGGTTGCCGCCTCCCGATAGATGTCAGCATGAAGCGCAGGGTCTTCAACTGCGAGTTGCTCCAGTAAGTCGTCATCGGTGCAATCGGCGGTTGCTGTCGCAGCGGAGCCAAGCAGCAAAATGCTGGCGCAAATTGCGCGCCCAAACAGATTAATCCAACCGCGTGACATTGTAGCCCTCCCGCTTGAACGCCGCGACCAGGCCGCTTTCACCAATGAGATGCAGTGCGCCAACTGCAACAACGACCCCACCCTTTTTGACCTCGGCGCGGGTGTTGTTGCCCATTTCGATATTGCGGTCAGTTACAAGCGTACGCTGCAGTTTTTCCATGTGGGCGTCCGCCGAGGTTTCAAAATCGTAATTTGAGGTTTCGAAGCGCCAGCGCGAAAACTCCCAAATCTCCGCTATTCTGCGCGCCTCATACAGATCGCTGAGCGTTGCGTGATCGTCGTTCCTGTCATCATGGGATTCGATCATGTAGATCAGCCCAGCCTTGGCATCATGGGCGGACATGGTGCGAAAAATGTCGAGTTGATCTTCCCACCGTTCAAGGCCACGTACCGCCACGCCATTGTCTTTCGCCATCTGTGCGATGGCCTTGTCCATCACCCCATCGGGGTTGGCGGCCTGTGCGGCCACGGCGCATGGCGGTTGTGCCATGAGCATTTGCAGAAACCATGGCTGGATGCGGTCGGCCGCTTGCGGCGGGAGTGCATACTCCGAAAACACGTCCTTTGCGCGCGAAGTCAGAGTTGGCGGAATATTGTTGGCGAGTGTTCCCCCCGCCATATCCATAAAGAGCGTGGGATCAGAACGAAGGGTCGTTTCCATTTCTGCGGTTTCTTCGGGAGACAATTCCACAAATAGCAATCGCGCGCCCTGCAACGCCTTGCGGGCGAGGCGAAGCTCTTTCCCGATAGGGCGGTCTGCGCTGTGTTTGGTGCCCAAGAGATAGGAAGGGGCGACACCCGGTGCCTCGACCTTCCAAAAAATTCCCTCGCCATTGGGCACCTGCTTTGCGGCGGTCAGGATGTTCTCGTAGGTCGCTGGATTTGTGTGCTGCAAGGCCTTGAGCGCATTGTTGCCATCACACGCAGCATGTGCGGCCAAAGGAAAGAAGGCGGTCAGGCCCAGAGCGGTCTGGCATATGCGGCGGGTAAAGGTTTTGCAGAACATCAATTTACTCCCAAATAAAACGTGCAGGCGTGACGATAACAGGCCAGAAACCGAATGCATCCACTATCTGGCTCAGACCTCGTATATGTGGCAATGAGCTACGCGGGAGGCCACCAATGAAGTCTTTGTTTCACCTTGCCTATCACGTCGATGATCTGGATACCGCGCGCAGCTTTTATGGCGGCCTGCTCGGCTGTGTGGAGGGGCGCAGCACTGATACGTGGGTGGATTTCAGTTTTTTTGGCCACCAAATATCCCTGCATCTTGGTGAACCGTTCCAAACGGGAAACACGGGCAAGGTTGGGGAACATATGGTGCCGATGCCCCACCTTGGCGTGATTTTGGAAAAGCCGGAGTGGGACGCGCTCGCCGAACGATTGCGCGGCGCAAACATTGATTTTGTGATCCCCCCGACAACCCGCTATCCGGGCGAAGCAGGGGAGCAGAGCACGATGTTTTTCCGTGACCCTGCCGGGAACCCGATTGAGGTTAAGGGCTTTGCCGATTTTGACGGTGTCTTCGCGACCTGAACGGCTGACCACGTAATCGCGAATTTTTTTGACTTTTGAATCGGCTCTGCGGTTGACGATGCTGTTGCTGTCACTTATCTCGGCGTTGTTAGCACTCACGGGAGGCGAGTGCTAATGCGCTGAGTTACCACTCATCGGCCCATGCCTCCTTAACCGAAACCGCGAAATTCAGGAGCGATTTCAATGGCATTTACACCTTTGCACGACCGTGTGCTGGTCCGCCGCACCGAAGGCGACGAAAAAACCGCCGGCGGTCTGATCATCCCCGACAGCGCCAAAGAGAAGCCCCAAGAGGGTGAAGTTGTCTCAACAGGCGAAGGCGCCCGTAAAGACAGCGGTGAGCTGATCCCGATGGCCGTCAAAGCTGGCGACACCATCCTGTTCGGCAAATGGTCCGGCACTGAGGTCAAGGTTGACGGCGAGGAGCTTCTCATCATGAAAGAGAGCGACATCCTCGGCATTCTCGCCTGATCCAGCTGACCAGCTGAACTTCAACGCAATTAAGTACAGGAGCATCCACCATGGCTGCTAAGGACGTCAAATTCGGCACAGACGCCCGCGACCGTATGCTGAAGGGTGTCAACACCCTCGCAGACGCCGTAAAAGTGACGCTCGGCCCGAAAGGCCGCAACGTCGTTCTCGACAAATCTTTCGGCGCACCGCGCATCACGAAAGATGGTGTATCTGTTGCCAAAGAGATCGAGCTTGAAAACAAGTTCGAAAACATGGGCGCACAGATGGTGAAAGAGGTTGCCTCTCGCACCAATGACGAAGCAGGCGACGGCACCACGACCGCCACTGTTCTGGCTCAGGCCATCGTCAAAGAAGGCATGAAATCTGTCGCTGCTGGCATGAACCCAATGGACCTCAAGCGCGGTATCGACACTGCGGTTGCGAAAGTCGTTGAAGGCATCCAGGCAATGGCCCGCCCCGTAAAAGACTCCGACGAAGTTGCACAGGTTGGCGGCATCTCCGCTAACGGTGAAATGGAAATCGGCCGTCAGATCGCGGACGCCATGCAGAAAGTCGGCAACGAGGGTGTTATCACCGTCGAAGAAAACAAAGGCCTCGACACCGAGACCGATGTTGTTGAAGGCATGCAGTTCGACCGTGGCTACCTGTCACCTTACTTCGTGACCAACCCTGACAAGATGATCGCAGATCTCGAAGACTGCCTCATCCTGCTGCACGAGAAGAAACTTTCTTCGCTTCAGCCAATGGTGCCGCTGCTGGAAACTGTCATCCAGTCTGGCAAACCACTTCTGATCATCGCGGAAGACGTCGAAGGCGAAGCCCTTGCTACGCTCGTCGTCAACAAACTGCGCGGCGGTCTGAAAATCGCAGCTGTCAAAGCACCTGGTTTCGGCGATCGCCGTAAAGCCATGCTGCAGGACATCGCGATCCTCACCGGTGGTCAGGTTATCTCTGAAGATCTCGGCATGAAGCTCGAAAATGTCGGTATGGACATGCTCGGCTCTGCCAAGAAAGTCACCATCACCAAAGACGATACAACAATCGTTGATGGCGCTGGCGAGAAAGCTGAAATCGAAGCACGCGTTGCTCAGATCCGTCAGCAGATCGAAGAAACCTCCTCCGATTACGACCGTGAAAAACTTCAGGAGCGTCTCGCTAAACTGGCTGGCGGCGTAGCCGTTATCCGCGTTGGCGGTTCTTCAGAAGTTGAAGTGAAAGAGCGTAAAGACCGTGTCGATGACGCGCTGAACGCGACCCGCGCTGCGGTTCAGGAAGGCGTTGTTCCAGGGGGCGGGACCGCGCTTGTCCACGCTGGTAAAGTCCTTGCTGGCATGGAAGGCGACAACGCTGACCAGACTGCTGGCATCAAGATCGTTGCGCGCGCCATCCAGGCTCCGCTGCGTCAGATCGCTGAAAACGCTGGCGTCGACGGCGCTGTCGTAGCTGGCAAGATCGTTGAAAGCACTGACAACGGCTTCGGCTTTAACGCACAGACCGAACAGTACGGCGAAATGATTGCCATGGGCATCATCGACCCTGCCAAGGTTGTTCGTCACGCACTGGAAGACGCAGCATCTGTTGCAGCCCTCCTGATCACGACGGAAGCCATGGTTGCCGACAAGCCTGAGCCAAAAGGCGCAGCAGGCGGCGGCATGCCCGACATGGGCGGCATGGGCGGCATGGGCGGCATGATGTAATTCAGCCGCTCTGCTCGCAGAGTGAATGAGAAGGCCGCTCCCGATGGGGGCGGCCTTTTTTGTTAGAGCGGGCCTTGGTGCGGCACTCACCTACTGCAACATTGCGCCAAACTTGCCCGATATTTGCGCGGCACTTAGCATCAACCGGGCCAGCGCCTACCCGTGGGATGGCGCAAAAACCTGACCGCGATGCGCTTTATGCCAGCCAAATACATCCTATCTATGGACGACGCCCAGCCTCAGCATAGCGCCAGCCCGCCGGACGGGCAGGCGCTG
>JBMYXS010000075.1:0-18132 GCA_049608645.1 Pikeienuella sp.
CAAGTGATCTCACATCGTATCCAATTTGCCCCAGATCGTTCCTGCGTTTCTCTTTCTGAAAAATTCGCACAAAAGCCAGCAATCTTGAGTTCTCCCATCACATCCGAAACACGCCAAAGCGCGTGTCCTCTATCGGGGCGTTCAGGGAGGCCGAAAGCGAGAGCGCTAGCACAGCCCGGGTTTTGCGGGGGTCAATCACCCCGTCGTCCCACAACCGGGCGGAGGCGTAGAGCGGATGGGATTGCTCCGTGAACTGCGCCAGAATCGGGTCTTTGATCGCCGCTTCCTGCTCCGCCGTCAGCGTCTCGCCCCGTTTTTCCCGCGCATCGCGCTGCACCGTTGCCAGCACGCCCGCCGCCTGTTCGCCGCCCATGACGGAGATGCGGGAGTTGGGCCATGTCCACATGAAATTCGGTGAATAGGCCCGGCCACACATGCCGTAATTCCCGGCCCCGAACGAGCCACCAACCAGCATGGTGATCTTCGGCACCTTCGCCGTCGCCACCGCGGTCACCATCTTGGCACCGTGGCGGGCGATGCCTTCGGCCTCGTACTTCCGCCCGACCATGAAACCAGTGATGTTCTGGAGGAACACGAGCGGGATTTTCCGTTGGGCGCAGAGCTCAATGAAATGCGCACCCTTCTGGGCGCTTTCGGAATAGAGGATGCCGTTGTTGGCGATGATCCCGCAGGGCATGCCCTCGATATGCGCAAAACCTGTCACCAGCGTCTGCCCAAACCGCGACTTGAACTCGCTGAACCGGGAGCCGTCCACCGTGCGCGCGATCACCTCACGAATGTCATAGGGCGTGCGCAGGTCAGCGGGAACGACGCCGAGCAATTCTTCGGGGTCATAGGCGGGGGCTTCGGGCGTTTGCAGCAACACCGTGTCAGGTTTGCGCAGGTTCAGCCCGGCAACGATGCGGCGCGCGATTGCCAAAGCGTGGGTATCATCCTCCGCCAAATGGTCCGCCACACCGGACAGACGCGTATGCGTGTCGCCGCCGCCCAGCGTTTCGGCATCGACCACTTCGCCCGTCGCCATCTTCACCAAAGGCGGGCCAGCGAGAAAGATCGTGCCCTGTTCCTTCACAATGATCGTCTCGTCCGACATCGCGGGCATATAGGCGCCCCCGGCGGTGCAGGAGCCCATGACGACGGCGATCTGCGGAATGCCCTTGGCGGACATATTGGCCTGATTGAAGAAGATACGCCCGAAATGGTCACGATCCGGGAAGACCTCATCCTGATTGGGCAGGTTCGCGCCGCCGCTGTCGACGAGATAGATGCAGGGCAGGCGGTTCTGCTCCGCAATCTCCTGCGCGCGAAGGTGCTTTTTGACCGTCATGGGGAAATACGTGCCGCCTTTGACGGTGGCATCATTACAGAGGATCATCACCTCCCGCCCCTCAACGCGCCCCACGCCAGCGATCAGCCCGGCGGCGGGGGCGGCATCGCCGTACATTCCATGTGCTGCGGTGGCACCGACTTCGAGAAAGGGCGAGCCGGAGTCGAGCAACCCTTCGACGCGATCACGTGGCAACAGCTTGCCGCGGGAGACATGCCTGTCGCGGGAGCGTTGTCCGCCACCGAGGGCGGCAGCGTCTGTCGCTTCACGGATTTCTGCAAGGGCGGCGAGGTGAGCCTCCCGGTTCGCGGCATAGGCCGGATCACGGGGGGAGAGGGTGGAGGTGAGTTTCATGGCTTATTCGTCTCCGCTCTTACGGATATATTTGTAGACTGCATGATGATCGAAGCGCCCCAGGGTGAAGTGGGCAATGCGGAGGCTCCGGTAGGAATTGCAAACGAACTGCGCGTCACCAGACGACAGCGGGCCAAGATAGGCTTCCACTTCCTTATACTGTTGACACTCAAGGTCGGCTCTTTCCGTGAGATGCCGCAGCAGAAGCCGCGAATAGTCTTGCTCGCGCTGCACATCTTCTCGTCGGTCGCCAGCATTCAGTAGTTGGTCGGAATAAAAAGCATTGAGGGCATCGCGAAACTCAGCCTCAACCGTCGCTGTCGCCGCTACTTCACAGGCGCTTCGATCAGACATAGGACAAGGGCGCTTTTCACGAGCAAAGCAATCGAGGCTCACCTCAAAACGCCACTCTTCTACGAGCGCATGTTCGCGGAGGAGACATGCCTTCAATTTCTCAGCAACGTGCACATCATCGGCATAAGCAGTGCTGCTTGAAATTACGCAGCCGATCGCAGCCAGGAACAACGCAAAACAGATGCAGAAACGTGTCCGTACCGGATATATTGCGCGTTTTCGCTGACGAAATCGACCAAGTATGCGCATTTCCTAGCCCGTCACCTTCATCAACTCACGCCCGCACAACATCCGGCGTATCTCGGACGTCCCCGCCCCAATCTCCATCAGCTTGGCATCCCGCATGATACGGCTCACCGGGCTGTCGTTGAGGAAACCTGCGCCGCCCATGGCCTGCACGGCCTGCACAGCTTGGTTCATGCCTTGCTCGGAGGCGTAGAGCACACACGCCGCCGCGTCTTGCCGTGTCACCTCGCCCCGATCACACGATGCCGCCACTGCATAGACATAGGCGCGGGCGGAGTTCATGGCGGTGTACATGTCCGCAATCTTGCCCTGCATCAGTTGGAAATTGCCGATGGGCTCACCAAACTGCTTGCGCTCGTGCATGTAGGGCATGATTTCATCAAGGCAGGCGTGCATGATGCCGACGCCGATGCCGCTTAGAACCACGCGCTCATAATCGAGGCCGGACATGAGGACGTTCACGCCTTTGCCTTCTTCACCCAGAATATTCTCGTAGGGCACCTCGACATCTTCGAAGATCAACTCGGCGGTGTTGGAGCCGCGCATGCCCATCTTGTCGAAATGGGGGGAGGTGCTGAAGCCAGCCATTTCCTTTTCGATCAGGAAGGCCGTCATGCCGCGCGGTCCGGCGTCGGGGTCGGTCTTGGCGTAGACGACCAG
Source organism: Pikeienuella sp. (assembly GCA_049608645.1). GTDB lineage: Bacteria > Pseudomonadota > Alphaproteobacteria > Rhodobacterales > Rhodobacteraceae > Pikeienuella. Next base: position 2,963 of record JBMYXS010000075.1, read on the forward strand.
CGTGTCCGCATCCGGCCCGTTGGTGATCCAGTATTTCGTGCCATTGAGGATGAAGCGGTCGTTCTTTTTCGCGGCATGGAGTTTCATCGACACCACGTCGGATCCCGCCCCCGCCTCTGACATGGCCAGTGCGCCCACATGCTCACCGGAAATCAACCGGGGCAGGTATTTCGCCTTTTGCTCCGGCGTGCCGTTCAGCTTGATCTGGTTCACGCAAAGGTTGGAATGCGCACCGTATGACAGACCAACCGAAGCCGAGGCGCGCGAAATTTCCTCCACCGCCACTGTATGTGCGAGGTAGCCGAGGCCAACGCCGCCGTATTCCTCCTCTACCGTTACGCCGAGCAGGCCCAAATCCCCCATCTCCTTCCACAGTTCCATCGGGAACTGGTTGGATTTGTCGATCTCTGCGGCCATCGGCGCGACCCGGTCCTGCGCCCAGCGGTGGGTCATTTCACGCAGGGCTTCGATATCGTCACCGAGAGCGAAATTCATGGAGGCGTTAAACATGGGCGAGGTCCTTTGTCTGGTGGCCGACGCTGTTCAGCACAAGCGTGGCGTATTCGTCTTCAATCTCGGTGGCGGTCAGGCGGCCGCCGGGGCGATACCATGTGGTGACGCCCGTCAGCATCGCGAGGATCGCCATAGCTGAGAGGTGCTCATCACCAAAGCGGAACTGGCCCCGCCCAGCGGTCAGAATATCTTTGATCTGATCCTCATAGGCGCGGCGCTTTTCCTCGATCACGAGGTAGTTTTCGGGTGTCAGCGAGCGCAGTTCCATATAGGCGAGCACCACATCATCAGGCCGGTCGATGTGATAGCGGATGTGAAACCGCGCAAAGGCGGCAAGGCGCTTGGCCGGCGTGCTGTGACGCGCGGCTTCGGCAGCCCATGCCGCCAGCAACGCATCCATATGCGCATCCATCAAGCGAAACAGGATCGCCTGCTTGGTGGGAAAATGATTGTAAAGCGCACCGACCCGAACGCCGACCGCATCAGCGATCATGCGGACAGACACTGCGGCATACCCATCAGCGACAAACAGACGGCGGCTTTCGGCCAGAATGCTCTGGACCGTTGCTTCGCCTTTTGCTGTTGCACCGCGTGGCATGGGTTCCCCCCGTTACGCGCTATCTATGAGTGAACGCTCGCTCATAAAACGGATTCTGACTCTGTTTGTCAAGAACAACCTTGAGGCATTTGCGCTGTGGGTCTGTATTCTTGCTGGCAATGAAAGCAGTTGATTGGGCCAGTGGCCCCGCACCGCACTGCGCTTCCTACCCGCACTCAAAGCCAAGTTCATCGGCGTATTTCTGGCAATTCCCAATACGCTCTTTGACCCATTCAGGGTTATAGTAGGTGTCCAGATACCGCTCTCCGCTATCGCAAAGCAGCGTCACGATCGAACCTTTTTCGCCGGCTTGCACCATTTCCTGAGCGCGCCGCAAAGCCCCCCAAAGGTTGGTTCCGGTTGATGGCCCCGCCTTTCGCCCAATCAGTTTCTCAAGCCAAAGCATGGTCGCAATACTGGCCGCATCCGGCACCTGGATCATGTGGTCGATGACACCGGGTTGAAAGGAATGCTCAACCTTCGGGCGGCCGATCCCCTCAATACGGCTGGACCGACCAGAGGCCAGCATCCGATCGCCGGTCACATAGCTATCGTAAAAAACCGAATTTTCAGGATCCACCACCGTAAGCGCGGTATCATACCCCTTGTAACGAATATAACGACCCAAGGTAGCGGAGGTACCACCCGTTCCCGCGCTCATCACCAAATGTGAAGGAATGGGATGGGGTTCGTGTTCCATCTGGGTAAAGATGCTTTCTGCGATGTTGTTGTTGCCCCGCCAGTCAGTCGCCCGTTCGGCGTAGGTGAACTGATCCATGAAATAGCCGCCGATCGCATCGGCAAGCTCAACCGATGCGTCGTGCATCTGCGGCGCGGCATCCACAAAATGAATTTTCCCGCCGAAAAATTCGATCAGCTGAATTTTGCTCCGCGCGGTGCTCACAGGTACAACCGCAATGAACGGCACGCCGATCATACGGGCAAAATATGCCTCGGAAACTGCCGTACTGCCGGACGAAGCTTCTACAATCGTCGTCCCCTCCGTAATTCGACCGTTGCAAAGCGCATAAAGAAACAACGACCGCGCGAGGCGGTGTTTGAGGCTGCCAGTAGGGTGCGTGCTTTCATCTTTCAGATAAATGTCGACGCCTTCCAATCGAGGCAGGGGCAGTTTGAACAAATGCGTGTCAGCGGAGCGATGGGCGTCCGCATTGATCTTGTGGATCGCATGTTTGACCCAGTTGTTCATATAAATCTCCGATGAAAGCCCGTGGCCGCGGTTGGTTGGCTGGGCCAACGACGCTGTCATTGGCAAGCGTAGCGCGACACCGTCAAACCAACCAAGCAAAACTTCGCCATAATACTCGCCCCCCCACGCTGCGCACTATCAGGTATTCAGTCACCCCGCCGCTGCCACATTTGCGTGCAGTCTGGGCCAAGACCGTTGCGGGGCGACGCCCCCAATCGTACAACGGAAAACTATCTGCGGAGTGGGTTCACCGCTCAACCTAAACAGATGTCGGCCTGTGCACTGAGCGACTTGGGGTAGTCTTGCAGCGATAGCTTATTGGCCTATGCTTGACGCAAGCAGACCCCGAAACCTAACAGCAATCAACGCAAACCGGAGCACCTCTCCAAATCAGCCTTCAGGACTTTCCACGCCATACCTTCCCAAGCGGCATATGTGGAAGGCCTCGAAAAGACCAAACATGGCTGATAGATTCATGGTGCAGAAAACCGGCGATGGTTTCAAACGAGCAGAGCAACCCGAAGTTCCCCATCATTGGCACATCCACAGAATGTGCACCTGAAACGATGGATTAAACAGATATGGCAACAATCACGGGCACAGGCGGCGCTGATACAGTCAGCAACACCGACAGCCCGAGTATATTTCTTGTTGAATATATCGATATCGACGGGTCCACCAATAACCTGGAGGCCCGCACACTAGACACTTATTTTGATACCACCGATGGCAGCATCGACGTGGTGTCTGGCGATACAGCGCCATCTGGTGCCAATATTCTCGTCAACCCTTTCGGCACCGCAGATAGCAATGCCATCGACCCGGAAGTGCAGAAGCTGAACAACGCCAATGGCGGTATCGGGTTCAACGACAGTTCCGGCCACGCAATGCGGTTCACGACATTGCTGCACACCGATGGCGGTGATTACGATTTCGCCGCAACATTCTTCAATTCCGCCGCGCTCTATATCGACGGCACGCAGGTATTTTTCAGCGAGAACGCGGGCGCGGGAACCGCATCCGGCTCCATCACCCTTACCGAGGGCGTGCATGACGTTGTCATCATCTATGCCAAAGACGTGCAGGGCGGCATCGACGACGACCTCAACATCACCATCGCGGGGGAGGAATTTGGCGCGGCCCAACCGCTCGAAGGGTCCGGCTCCGTCGGGCCGCTGGTGGATGATGACACGATCACAACGGATGCCGGCGCGGACAATATCGACGCCTCTTTCGGCAATGACACGATTGATGCGGGCACCGGGAATGACACGGTTGATGGCGGCGGCGGCGACGATGATATTCGCGGGCGCGGCGGCGCGGATTCCATAGATGGCGGCGACGGGGCCGACACCATCCGGGGCGGCGGGGCCTCGGACACGATTTCCGGCGAGGCTGGCGATGATGACCTGCGCGGCGGCGGCGGCGCAGACACGCTCGACGGCGGCGAAGGCGATGATCGGCTGGCAGGCGGAAACGGCAACGACAATCTGACAGGTGGGGAGGGGTTCGACACTTTCGTTGCCTCCAATGGCAACGACACCATCACCGATTTTGGCACCGCCACCGGCCAGAACATCAATGATGGCGACCAGACAAACAACGACTTCATCAATCTGACAGCCTTCTATGACACGGTCTTCGAGGCCAAGGCTGACCTTGATGATGATGGTATCCTGAACCACTCCAACGCCCTCGACAGCAAAGGCAATGCTGTCGATTATAGTAACAATACAGACCTTACGACGCGCACCATAACAATGACCGGCGCCACGGGCGACGATCTGACGACCGACACAACGGCGCTGATCTGTTTTGCCAAGGGCACCAACATTCTGACCATCAAGGGGGAGGTCAGGGTCGAAGACCTGCGGATAGGCGACAAGGTTGAAACGCTGGACCGGGGGCCGCGGCCCATCCGCTGGATCGGCAAACGCACGGTCGAAGGGACAGGCTCTTTCGCGCCCGTGGTGATCAGCAAAGGCAATTTTGGTGCCCTCAAGGATCTGGTGGTATCGCAACAACACCGTGTTCTGCTGGACGGCCCCCGCACAGCAAGACTGTTTGCAGATGTGCAGGTCTTGGCAGCGGCAAAACACCTTGTCGATGGGGAGCGCGTTTACATCCGTGAGGTTCCCGCCGTTACCTATTTCCATTTTCTTTTCGACGATCATCAAATCGTCTACTCAAACGGCGTCGCCACCGAAAGCCTGCTGCCCGGTCATCCCAGCCGCTATGGGTTCAACGATGCGGCAAGTGCAGAAATCCTTGAGTTGTTTCCACAACTGCGTGACCGCGACGCCCCCGACATTTCGGCCGTCCGCATGTGCCTGAAAAGCTACGAAGCGGCCGTTCTGCTCCATCACGGCACTGATTGATCAAGCGGACCTGATGAGGGTCATGCCGCAGGGACGCAGGCTGTTAGGCATTTGCCTACCCGCAATTCCAATGACAATGACATATCATGCAGACCAGACGGCAATCAAAACGCGCCCGGTCGGTGCAGCAAAAGGAAAAATCTGGGAAATCCAGTTGGCGCACCCGACACGATTCGAACGTGTGACCTCTGCCTTCGGAGGGCAGCGCTCTATCCAGCTGAGCTACGGGTGCCTGTGCCGCTGATAACGGGTCTATAAGGCTTCGCGCGAGGCGGTGCAATCGGGATGTTCGGGAGAAACGCGATCTATCTCAGGTGATGCCTGTCACAACCGGGCAACAGCTTCGCCCATTTTGGGTCATCCGGTGCAAATCTGTTTGAACGGCCACGGCATGGGTGACACCTTAACGCTGCCCGTGTTTGCGTAGTGCAGGCAGGGCCAACGGAGACTTGATGTCTGGGATTGTGCATAGCTGCTGACGCTTGGCCTGCGGGCCAAAGGGTCAGGACCAGAGGCCATCATCGCACGCGGTGACGGGCCTTTTGCTATTCCCTGAACAATCTCTTCGGACAATACCATGAACATCTCAAAGGCAGAGCAACGTGTTCTGCATGCCCTTGCCCAGGGCGGCGTGATTCGCGTTGAACGCAATTCTGGCGGCAAGGTTGCACATGCCATGTGCGTGACGCGCGACGGCTACATTCTTGTGGACTGTACGCTGAAGGTCTTTAGGCGTTTGCGATCTCGCCGTCTCATATCCTCCCAATCGGGTGCCCCCTATCAAATCGCACGACGGGGTCGCCTGTCAGTGCGCGCCCAACTCGACAACCGCTAACCTTCCAAAGGCATAAACATGAAACCTCAAAAAATTCGCACAGCGACAAATGATGATGCGCCCGCGCTGGCCGCCATCGCGGTATCTTCTGGCCTGTTTCCACAAGATGAGGAAACGATGTTTCACGACATGGCGGCCGAACAGATTGCCAGCGAAGACAATGCCGGGCACTGGCTCGTCGCCTTCCCCCAAGATGAGCCAGGCACCCTGGTCGGCGGTGCCTATGTCGCGCCTGATGGCCTTTCGCAGGATGTATGGAATCTGTTGTTCATAGCAGTCGCACCGCATCACCAGCGCAATGGCGTTGGCGGGCATCTACTGGCAAATGTTGAACAACTGGCGAGGTCGTCCGGCGTGCGCATTCTGATCATCGAAACCTCATCCGACCCGGCGCAGGCTGCTGCCCGCAAATTTTGTTCCGGTCGCGGGTATAAGCAACAGGGTCTGATCACAGACTATTATCAGCCGGGTGAGGATAAGGTCATTTTTGCGCGCTCGCTCTGACCATTCCGGAAAACCTGATTGACGGGCCGCATTTCGCACCGTCCAGTAGGCGACGAGGAGATCGTGGCGATGTTGCAAGCCTGTCTGAACGGTGCCCGTACCTACACGGCTCACCCCGCGCTGCCGCTAACAGCGGCGGAGGTCGCGGCAGATGCCATTTCGGTTCGCCACAGCGGCGCGACCGCCCTGCACATCCATCCGCGTGGCGCGAACGGCGCAGAAAGTCTAGAGGCAGCAGACGTTGCCGCGACCTTGAATGCCGTACGCCGCGCAACGCCAGCCATGCCCGTCGGCATTGCGACGGGCGCGTGGATCGAACCAAATGTCGAGCGGCGCTTGGCCTGCCTGCGAAGCTGGACCACCTTGCCTGATTATGCTTCTGTCAATATCTCGGAACAGGGTTCCTTTGATGTGATGAACACCCTGTTACACATCGGCGTCGGTATCGAAGCGGGCATATGGAACGAGGTCGATGCCGAACGCTTTGTCACCTATCCCCACCGACACAGCGTATTGCGGGTTCTCATCGAAACTCAGGCTGACAATGGTGCTGATGCGACAGCGACATATCACGCGGTGCGCCAAACCCTGAAGGCAGCCGGGGTAACTGCACCACTTCTGCTGCATGGCGAAGGAGGCTCCGTCTGGCCAATGATCCACCTTGCTCACGCAGAAGGCTTGGATACCCGTGTGGGGTTGGAAGACGGGTTGCATCTGCCTGACGGAACACTTGCAACTGACAATGCCGCAGTGGTTACCGCAGCACACCGCATTTTGTTTGATAAGGACTAGAGCATGGGGTTTCGCATAGCTTATCTGCTGGCACAGACCGATGTTGAAACGGCCATCGCAGCCTTTGGCCTGACTGAAACGGCAACAGGACGAGAGGCACCGTTTGGCGAGGCGGAGTTATGGGCAATGCACCTTAACAAAACCGGCTGGACGGTTATTTGGGCTGAAGATGAGTTGTTCTTTTTCGATCAGAAAAAGCGGGTAAGCGCCCTGTCGAAAACCACCCCGGTAATTTCCTGCATTGTGAACGAAACTGTAATGGCTTCGACGGCCATGGGGTGGCGAGGTGGTGCGGAGATATGGTCCGTTCATCATCAAGGTGATGGTGACGACATCCGGCATTTGAACATTTCAGGAATGCCACCGCCCTTGCTTGATGACCTGCGGACACGCGCCGACAAGGCACAGGCTGAAGATGAAACAGGCGATCATTTCTTTGATGTTCCGCTGAAACTCGCGGCAATGGAAACCGGGTTTCGCTATGACGCTGTCTTGTCACCGGAAGACGCATCGACCTATCACGTGCTTGCCGCACCACCACGACCTGCGCCGGGCTTTTTCACACGTCTTTTCGGGCGGAGATAGAATGTGAAAATATCGGAAGTCCACATCTTCGCGCACCCTCTGCCGGTTGTTGGCGGCGCTTATAGCTATGCCGGCACCACAATAGATGCGCTTGATACGACCATTGTGAAGATCGTTGCCACCAACGGTTTGACAGGCTGGGGGGAAGTCTGCCCCCTTGGCCCGACGTATCAGGCAGATCATGCGCTTGGCGCACGGGCCGCAGTGGTACAGATGGCACCCGGTTTGCTGGGTGCCCCGCTTACGCCGACCACCTTGCATCATAGAATGGATCAGCTTTTGGCAGGGCATAATGCAGCCAAGGCGGCGATTGATATTGCCGCCCATGATCTGATGGGCAAACACTTGGGCGTTCCTGTGCATGACCTGCTGGGTGGTGCCGCGACGGATCGGGTGCCCTCCTACTATGCGGTGGGAATTGGCTCACCCGAGGACACGGCGCGCATAGCCCGCGAAAAGGTGGCCGAAGGCTATCCACGCCTTCAGCTAAAGATTGGCGGACGCGATGTACAAGAAGACATCGCAACCCTTCGCAAGACCTATGAAACGGTGGGCAATCACATACGCATTGCGGCCGATGCCAACCGCAGCCTGAACACCCGCGATGCGCTGACCCTTTCCCGCATGACCACCGACTTCCCCTATGTGCTCGAACAACCCTGCGCTGGTATGGAAGAGATCGCCGCCATCCGGCCCCGCATTCATCACCCGATCTATCTGGATGAGGTGACTGTTGACCTGAACACCGTTCTGCGCGCTGTGGCTGAGGGGCTGTGTGATGGGTTCGGCTTCAAGGTCACGCGGCTTGGTGGCCTCGCGCCCATGACCACCGCCCGGGATATTTGCGCCGCGCGCCATTTGCCCCACACATGCGATGATAGTTGGGGTGGCGATATCATCGCCGCGGCCTGCGTTCATATCGGGGCAACGGTGGACCCGAAGCTGAACGAAGGCGTGTGGCTTGCCGCGCCCTACATTGATCATCATTATGCCGCTGATGAGGGGATTTCGATAACCGACGGTTCCATCAGGGTGCCCACCGGCCCCGGCCTTGGCGTTGTCCCTGATGAAACCCTTTTTGGGGCACCCGTCGCATCGTTTGGATAAAGCCTATGTCGCGCGCGTATCTTGATTTTTCGGACCCGGAATTTTCCACCCGCTCAGCGGCGGTGAACGCCGCACGCGAAGCCCATTGGTGCGCGACAACACCCTATGGCCTTGCGGTGTTGCGCTGGCGCGAGGTGGGGCTGTTGCTGCGAGATCGCAGGTTGCGGCAAGGCAGCCACGCCTGGCCTGACAAAACAGGCCTTGCAGGGTCATTTGCAGAGTTTTGGAAACGCAGCGTCATCGGACAGGAAGGTGCCCATCACCAACGCCTCCGCAATCTGATCGCGCCTGTACTGACCGAACAATATGTGGCGGGGTTTATACCCGTGTTTGATCGCATCGCCGCTGACTTATGCGCAAACCTGCGGAAAACAGACCGGGCAGAATTTCTCAGTGCATTTTCTATCCCCTTTGCAGGGCGCGCCATCGTGCATTTGCTCGGCATGGCGGATGAGGAATGGGAATGGGTCAGCCGCGATGCCTCTACCCTCGGCCTCGCGATGGGGGTGGAATGCAAGCGCCATGAGGCGGAAATAAACGCAAGTTACGAGCGGCTGTCCGCGCTTGGTTATCACCTGGTCGAGCGCGCGCGATCAGGGCAGGACACCGACAGTTTCATCGCACGGATGCTGGCCCGCTTTGATGCAGCGGGGGATTGCACTGACCGTGATCTGAACGACATCATCGTTATCGCCATTTTTGGCGGCGTTGACACGACCCGCTCCCAGTTAAGTTTGGGCCTGTCGCAATTTATCGAACACCCAAAGCAGTGGGATACATTCCGCGCTGATCCAGGGCTGGCTGAACAGGTGGTTGAGGAAACCATACGCGCCCGCCCGACAACCACATGGGCAACCCGTGAAGCGGTGGAGGATTTTGAATTTGGCGGTGAGATGATCGCCAAGGGCACCACACTTCACATGCTGGTTCATGCCTCTGCCCGCCACAATGACCCGGCGCCTGATTTTGATATCCTTGCCAAACGTCGCAAGCATTTCGGGTTTGGTGGTGGGGCGCATCATTGCATTGGCCATCTGGTCGCACGTACCGACATGGCCTGCGCGTGGCGTGCTCTGGCTCAAACGCTCAAATCCATCCACTATGACGGTACGGCGGTCTGGCTACCGGAAACCGGAAACACAAGCGCCGAACATTTGCCGATTCGTTATGAAACAACGTGATGGGGCACCCCAAAGATGCGACCCGTTACCAACGACACAAACAGGACCCGACAGCCATGCGCAGCGCCGCGATAACTGCCGCCGAAACAGCCTTTGATGATGGCCCGTTCCTGTCGCAATTTGCGGCCTTGGTGGCCGCCGGAACCGATAGCGTGGCCAAAGGTGCCACGCCTTCGCTATACGCGTATTTGCGCGAATTGATTTGCCCCCGCCTCGAAGCAATGGGCGCGATCTGCCGCATTATCGACAACCCCGTCGCTGGCGGCCCGCCGTTTCTGATTGCAGAACGACATGAGGGTGATGATCTACCCACAGTCCTGACCTATGGCCATGGCGATACCGTGCCCCCTATGGAAGGACAATGGGAAGGTGGCCGCGCGCCCTTGGCGTTAACAACTGACGGTAACTGCCTTTTTGGTCGCGGCACCGCCGACAACAAAGGCCAGCACCATGTGAACCTGACGGCACTGGAAGCGGTCCTTGCGACACGGGGGCGACTTGGCTTCAACCTGCGTGTTCTCATTGAAATGGGGGAGGAGGCAGGCTCACCCGGATTACACGAATTGTGCCTTGCGGAACGCAACGCATTGCGCGCCGACGTGCTGATTGCCTCGGATGGGCCGCGTCTTATGGCGGATCAGCCTTTGATCTTTGGTGGCGCGCGCGGGTGCATTGGTTTTTCACTTAACGTTGATTTGCGAAGCGGTGCCCATCATTCGGGGAACTGGGGCGGCCTGCTAGCTGATCCGTCGATTATTCTCTCGCATGCACTGGCGACGATCACGGATGCACGGGGCGCACTGCGCATTCCTGAATGGCGGCCCGATAGCCTGACGCCGGATGTACGCGCGATGATCGCCACCTGTGCGGTGGCTGAGCCAGAGCGTGGCCCGGCGATCGACCATGACTGGGGCGAGCCCGACCTTACCACCGCCGAAAAGGTCTTTGGCTGGAACAGTTTTGCCGTACTCGCGCTGGAGGCAGGTAATGCTGCCCGCCCGGTGAACGCCATCCAACCCCGCGCAGCCGCCCATTGCCAGCTCCGCTTTGTGGTTGGGACGGATGTGGCGCAGGTTCTTCCCGCATTGCGCCGTCATCTGGACGAAGCCGGGTTCCCGATGGTTGAAATTTCCGGCGATGGGGAACCGTATTTCCGCGCCACCCGACTTGACCCGAACGACCCCTGGGCACGGTTTGCCGCGCAATCGGTGGAAGCAACCACAGGCACCCGGCCCGCCATTGCGCCAAACCTTGGTGGATCATTGCCGAACGAGGAATTTGCCGAGGTGCTGGGCATGCCAACCATTTGGGTCCCTCATTCCTACCCCGGTTGTTCGCAACATGCGCCCAACGAGCACGCGCTGGCTTCAGTCCTGCGCAGCGGACTGGGCATAATGGCGGGGCTGTTTTGGGACGTTGGCGCAGGGGATGATGGTCACCCATACCGCGCCCGCCGCGCCTAGGCACTTTGCAGGATCAGGTGGGGTATGATGGCCATATTGCCCTAGGCACAGTTCCGGTTTCGTTCTATCCTGCCCCACATGGATAAATTGACCACATATTTACCTTCGACGATACCGGCTGAACACCTCACGATTTATGCGTTGGGGGTTATTCTTGTTCTATTGGTCTGGCTCCTGATCCGTAGCCGCACCGCCCGCGCGCAGATCAGTGCCGCCCGCGCCGCTGTTGAGGCAGCGCAGGCAGAGGCAAACGCCCACGCCATTGAAATCGCGCGCCTGACCGAGGCTGTCTCTGCCAGAGAGGTCACCGCCGAACGAATGGCCCAGGAAATTGCCAATTTGCGCCCCCGCGCCGATGAAGCAACGCGCCTCGCAACGGCAGAATCTCACCTGAAATCGCAACTGGCCGAGGTTAACGAGCGGCTTTCGACACTGGATCTGGAATTGCGCGACACCCGCGCCGATGCCGACGCCCGCCGCGCCCGCATCGCGGAAATCGAAACAGTCTTGCGCAAGGAAAAGGAAGCAGGGGCAGAGAAGCTGGAACTGCTCGGCAAAGTGCGCGAAGACATGCAGGACCGCTTCAAGCAACTGGCCGACGAGACGATGCGCCGCCATGGCGAACAGTTCAAGGCCAGCAATATCGAACGGCTCGACGCGATGCTGAAACCCTTTCGTGAGAATATCGGGCGGTTTGAAACCGAGTTGAAAACCGCCACGCAGGACGCCGTAAAGGAACGTGTCGCGCTGAAGACCGAGATTGAACAGCTCACGCGCCGTTCCGAGCAAGTCAGCCAGGAAGCCGTTAACCTGACCCGCGCGCTCAAAGGCGACCAGCAAATTCAGGGCGCATGGGGGGAGATGATCCTCGAAAGTCTGCTGGAACGCTCCGGCCTTGAGCCAGGCACGCATTACGAGACGCAATCATCTTTTACCGGCGACGAAGGCCAGCGCCTGCGCCCGGATGTTGTGGTCAATCTGCCCGACGACAAGCGCCTGATCATCGACAGTAAAGTCTCGCTCAAAGCCTATGAACAGGCCGTAAACGCGGAGACAGAGGGTGAAATGACCCTTTCCATGCGCGCCCACGTGCAATCGCTCCGCACCCATATCACGGGCCTGTCGGCCAAGGATTACGCACAGGTCACCGACGGCCTGATCGACTACACGATCATGTTCATCCCCATCGAAGGCGCCTTTTCCGAAGCCTTGCGCGCCGATGGGGCCATAACGGCGTTTGCCGCAGAGAAAAACATCATCATCGCCACGCCCACCACGCTGATGGGGATGCTGAAGACGATCAACAACTTTTGGTCAGTCGTGCAACGCAACAAAAACGCCGAAGAAATCGCCAAACGCGCTGGTCTGCTCTACGACAAATTCGTGGGGTTTGCCGATGCGCTGGAACAAGTCGGCGCGCGTCTGCGGCAAGCAACGGACGAACACGACAAGGCCATGGGGCGCCTGTCCCAAGGGGCCGGAAATGTGATGGGCCAGGTTGAGAAACTAAAGGCGCTGGGCGCAAAAGCCACAAAATCCATCGGGCAGGAGTTTGATGCAGAGGAAGAGGCCGTTGTGAAGATTGAAGATGGTGAACGGAAACGAACCAGTCCGAGACCATAACCCTTCGCAAAGCAGCAATGAACGATAAAGCCGCTTCGCCCCAAAGACTGGTTTGAGGCCACAGCGGAAGTCCGTGGAGCACGGGGTAAAGTCCGCTTTCGCTTGCGATGCTGAAATGTCATAAAAGGGCTGATACGCCTTTGCACCTTGTCTGATTAAATTCTATGAAAAGCTATAAGCTATGGCGGACAACCGACTGGAAGCGAGCATTTACGAATGAATGTAGAAATTGATCTTGGCGACATCGACGAAAATGACGAAGCACCGGTTCCAACAGACAGTCGTGACCCAGACGAATTTCTGGCCCAGAACGCCTTTCGGATCGTCTATCAGACCAATAATTTTTTGCTCCCACAAATCCGTGACATGATCGAAAGACGCGAGGCCATCAACCTCCACCCAGAATATCAACGTCGCTTGCGTTGGTCGCCATCTCAAAAATCAAAGCTCATCGAGTCCTTACTTCTGAACATTCCCGTTCCCCCAGTGTTTTTTTACGAAAGCTCTGCTGCGCGGTACGAAGTCATGGACGGCCAACAACGATTGAACACTATCCGTGATTTCTTTGCAGGGTCGTTCGCACTCAGCGGCTTAAAGGTTTTATCTCCCCTCAATGGGTTACGCTACCCAAAGGCCCCTCCCAGAGTGAAGCGAACCCTAGACAGGGCAAACTTGTCAGCAATCGTGCTCCTTATGGAGAGTGAATCTGAGCGCCCAAACCAAGGTACGCTATCGCTGACGGATATTCGCAGACTCGTTTTTGATCGCCTGAACACGGGTGGGATGCGCCTCAACGCCCAAGAGCTGCGCAATGCTCAGAATCCCGGACCATTCAACGAGGCTATTGTTTCTCTCAGCAGATTTAATCTTTTCACAGAAGTTTTTGGGATACCGGCCTACACTGAAGAAGACCCTGAGGACTACTACATCAATCCTGAAAGGCAGAAGAACTCATTGTATCGCAACATGAAAGACTGCGAGCTTGTGCTAAGATACTTTGCGCTTAAAGACCCAAATAACATCAGGGGTTCTATGAGATCGATGCTTGATAGGGCAATGGAGGTCAAACTTACCGAGAGTGAGGCAGAAGAGGCTAGCGAAGAATATATAGCCCGGTTCTCTGCATTGTACGAGGTCTTCGATAAAAAACCGTTCCTTCTGCAATCCCAAACCGATCAGAAACAGCGTGTATCTGCTGCTGTGTACGATGCAGCGATGGTTGCTTTGGATTCTTTCTGGGACAACAGGGACGCAATCATCGCAGACAAAGTCAATGTCGTAGGGCGTATGCGTGCGGCAAACGAAGACCCTGACAAGTATGAAGTTCTTGTTGGCAGGGGGAACACCGCTGAATCTGTGAGAGAACGTATCAATCTTCTTAAAGCAATTCTTGTTGCGGCTTGAGCTTTGTCTACAATTTTCGATGCCATTTCAGACGAATTTTTAGCCGATCTGACAGCGATATCGGAACTGGTTTCGGTTGTAGAAACGTCGGCCAATTCTGCACGATCACGAGTTGCCTCCGTGAATTCTTCGACGCTGCTGCTGGCCGCACGGTTCGAAGAGTTCATTCGGGAACAAGGAAGACAGTATGCTCGGGAAATGGTACAGCTTCAGGCTGACCCAAGCACACTGCCGCGGAAGCTAAGTGCAACGGCATGGAAGAGAACCCTCGAAGAACTAGCACGCGCCAAGATTGATACTGGCGGGACCGCTGTGTCCTTGGAGACTGTATCCCGCGACGCACGTTCACGAATAGACGCTGTTTGTAGGTTTCTAGAGGGCGACCTGACCCAAGAAATTTATGGGCCGTTGGTGCACAATGAAAGCAATATGCGGCCAGCTCAGCTAAATGCCATCTTTGCGATCTGTGACTTGAAAGATGTGTGCAGAAAAGCCTCTGACAAACAGCCGCTGTTGGGGTTCTTTAGTGATGACGATAGCGGGCGTGTGCATGGTATGCTTTTGACCCGGTTGAACGACTTTATGGAGAAGAGGAATAATATTGCTCATTCACTTAACCCGGGAAACTCGTCTTCTGCGACGTCCCTTTTCGACGATATCGCATTTTTTAGATCATTCGGTTTAAGCATCGCTGAGACGTTGCCCATGCATCTGCCGCAAGCTGCTTAGTCGGATGCCAATGGTGCGTAAGTCATGAAATTTGCGCCGGTGAGAGACGTCGAAGGAAACGACGTGTCGAGAGTGGTGCGCAAATCGGGTGCAGCCAATCAACCCAAAAGCTGTCACTCGAATTGTCACCGCGAATGGCAACAATGTCCGCAAAGTAACCATTCCACTGGTTATCTGGGCGATTGTCCAAATCTCCTGATCACCCCGCACCACACACTATTTACTCAGCGAAGACGCTCGCATGATCG
>JBMYXS010000076.1:0-17839 GCA_049608645.1 Pikeienuella sp.
CACAGGATTGTTCGAAAATCGCCTATATGACGGTGTTGCGGATATGTTGGCGCGCCTTGAGGGGGCCACGCTGTGTCTGGCGACGGCGAAACCCATTGCTTACGCCGCGAAAATCACCGCTCATTTCGGAATTGCACCCTATATGACCCATCAGTTTGGGTCAGAGCTGGATGGCACGCGCAGCGACAAAACCGATTTGATCGCTCATGCGTTGGCCCGGACGGGCGCGGCACCCGCGCGTGCGGTCATGGTTGGTGATCGAAGCCACGATATGATCGGCGCGCTCGCAAATGGCGTGACGCCGGTTGGTGCTGAATGGGGCTATGGCTCTGCCGCTGAACTACGGGCGGCCGGGTGTCAGCACATTGCGGCAACCCCCGCTCAGGCCGCAGATATGATTTTGGAGATATTGGCATGACCCAAGGCACTGGCATGATCGACCCTGTTGAACTGACCGCCGACTTGATCCGTTGCAATTCAGTTACCCCGGCGGAGGGTGGCGCGATTGCGTTGATGGATAAGGTGCTGACAGGGATAGGGTTTACCTGCACCCGCGTTGATCGTGGCGGGATTGCCAACCTCTATGCCCGCATTGGAACAGAGGGGCCGGTATTTGGGTTTGCCGGGCATACAGATGTTGTTCCTGAAGGGGATGCGAGCCTTTGGACACATCCGCCATTTTCAGGTGCCATTGCTGATGATCAGCTGTGGGGGCGTGGTGCCGTTGATATGAAATCAGGTGTGGCCGCCTTTGCCGCTGCCGCTGCTGCCTATCTGAATGGCGGTGCTCCAAAGGGGTCAATCGCATTGGTGATCACCGGCGATGAGGAGGGGGATGCGAAGGATGGCACCATCGCCCTGCTTGAGTGGATGAACCAGAACGGCGAAATACTGGACCACTGCCTTGTCGGGGAACCGACCTGCCCGGAGACACTGGGTGATATGATCAAGATTGGGCGGCGCGGGTCTATGACCGCCGATTTCATCAGTGTTGGGGCGCAGGGTCATACCGCTTATCCTCACCGTGCAGCGAACCCCCTGCCGCCCTTGATGCGTTTGCTTGATCGCCTCGCAAGCAAGACACTTGATGAAGGCACGGAACATTTTGATGCGTCTACGCTTGCGCTGACCACTGTCGACGTGGGTAACCCGGCCAACAACGTCATTCCGGCAGAGGCGCGTGCGACCTGCAACATCCGGTTCAATGATGCGCACACATCCAAAAAGCTGGCGATGTGGATATTGGAAGAAGCCGCCGTCGCAACGGCGGATACCGGCGTGCGGATTGAAACCTCGTTCCGTGTGTCAGGGGAAAGCTTCATCACCGCGCCGGGACAGCTCTCCGATATCATTTCCGAAGCGGCGGCAGAGGTAACCGGCGTCACGCCCGCCCTGTCCACCAGCGGCGGCACATCGGACGCCCGCTTTATCAAGGATATGTGCCCGGTGGCAGAATTTGGCCTTGTGGGCACAACCATGCACAAAACAGACGAGCGTGCCCCGGTGCAGGAAATTCGCGACCTGGCGCGCATCTATGAAGGGGTTTTGCGCCGCTATTTCGCGTAAGGCGGCGCGCCGGAAAAGCCCTCAGGCAAAGGCCGCGCCGCCGGGAAGGTCACCAAGGGGGATAAGGCGGCTGTCCTCGACGGCGGCCTGCCGATGGAAAACAATCGCCTGATAGGCCGGGTCTGTCACCATTTGCAGAAACGCGCCCACAGTCGGATACCGCGCGATGAAAGCAATGTGCCATGCTTCATCTGATGGGCCAATCAGCACGCCCTTGGGGGCACCACGCCAGATGATCTCGCCGCCAACGCGCATGAAGATGGGGGAACTGGCAGCACCATAGGCTTTGTAGGCTTCTGCGCCCGTCATGCCCGCCTCGGGCGCTTTGCCTTCTGCATATTTCGCTTTGTAGTTCAGGCGCACAAGGTTGAGCATGTTGATGGGCTTTTCCCGATCCAACCCTTTCATCATCTCAAACTGTTCGCGGGTGGGGTCGATGTTCATGGCGGTATCCTTTGCCGGCAACTGCGCAATGCGGTGAAGGTAGCGATAAACAACGGTTTGTCGATGCGGGCAGGGCCGCGCGCCTGTCACCCCGTGACATCTGCCACGCCACGAAAACACAGGTTGTGCCCAAAGGGCGCCGCCGATTGACAGCCGGGGCGGTTAACGCCTGACAGCGCCAGCTTCACTGGCCGCCTTGCGACAGATCCCGGCAAGAGCTTCGAGTTCATCGGCGCAAGCTGACAGGAACGGCGTGGCCTCGGCGGCACGTACACCGGGTTTGACGGCTTTCAGCGTATCGCCGCACAGGGCACCGGTAACATCAATGTGCCGACGCAAAGCGGCAAGTTTGGTGACTGTGGTGTGGTCAATCATAACGTCTCTCCATCGCTGGCGCGGGGTGTTCCGCGCGGCTTCCGTCGATCCGCTCGTTTTGGTCGGCGCCTGATGATGCGCCCCGTTTCGGCCTTATGCTGGCCGCGCCATCACTCCACGAGATGTGGCGGTTTGGTATCTTCTACTTACCAGATATTGCTAAATCGTCAAAATTCCATGGGTGCCACAAAAATGTGATTCCCATGGAACCCTTGCTCGGGTTGCCGATACGCGGCGGGCCTATAGCGCGCGCCAGCCGATATCTTTGCGGTGAAATCCGCCGGGCCAGTCGATTTTTGCGATGGCGTCATAGGCTTTGCCACGTGCCGCGGCGATGTCATCGCCAACCGCTGTAACGGCCAGAACCCGACCACCGCTGGAGACAACCTGCCCCTCGGCCAATTTGGTGCCTGCGTGGAAGATCATCACATCCGCGTCGGCATTTGCGGCTTCCAAACCAATAATTGCTTCGCCCTTGGCGTAGGCACCGGGGTATCCTTTCGCCGCGAGAACCACCGTCATGGCCGCGCCGGGCCGCCATGTCAGCGCAACATCCGCAAGCGTGCCTGTCGCGGCGGCATAAAGAACGGGCAGGAAATCCGACCCCAACCGCATCATCAGTGCCTGACATTCAGGGTCACCAAAACGCACGTTGTATTCGACCAAACGTGGTTGTCCGTTTTCGATCATCAAACCTGCAAACAATACGCCCTGAAACGGTGTTCCGCGCCGCGCCATTTCAGCGAGGCAGGGCGTGATGATCTCATTCATTGTCTTGGCGGTCACATCGTCGGTCATCACCGGAGCCGGGGAATAGGCCCCCATGCCGCCGGTGTTCGGCCCTTCGTCGCCATCGTAGGCGCGTTTGTGGTCCTGGGCAGAGATGAGCGGCAAGGCGGTTTCACCATCACAAATGACAAAGAACGATGCCTCTTCGCCGCGCATGAATTCTTCGATAACGACCTCTGCGCCAGCTTCACCAAACCCACCGCCGAGCATGTCATCAACGGCTGCCTCTGCCTGTTCCAGTGTTTCGGCTACGATCACGCCCTTGCCCGCGGCAAGGCCATCGGCCTTCACCACGATGGGCGCGCCGTGTTCGCGAAGATACGCTTTGGCGGAGCCAACTTCGGTAAAGCGGGCATAGGCAGCCGTGGGTGCACCTGATGCATCGCAGATTTCTTTGGTGAAGGCTTTGGACGCTTCGAGGCGCGCGGCCTCTGCCCCCGGGCCGAACACGGCAATGCCTGCGCTGCGCAGTGCATCTGCGACCCCTGCGGCAAGCGGGGCTTCCGGCCCGATAATGACAAAATCCATGTTTTCGGATGTGGCGTAGTTTACGACCGCTTCGCCGCTTTCGATATCCAGCGCGACGCATGTGGCGATTTCGGCAATCCCCGCATTGCCCGGCGCAACGATCAGCCGATCACAGTCGGGGCTTTGGGATACGGCCCAAGCCAGTGCGTGTTCGCGGCCACCACCACCAAGGATCAGAATATTCATCGATGCTCTCCTGTTGCGTGGGCCGGGTTTAGACCGCGCCGCCATCACCCGCAACATCTCTGAGGCCGACATGCATCAGCGGCCGCCCGATTTTACCTGCCACAAGTTGCGATATCAGTTTCCGCCCGACCGCGGTGCGTGACAGGGGGGCCGCGATATAATCACGGATCAGCGGCAGGATGCGGCTGTCAGACTGATAGAACGGTGTGAACATGCGGCTTGCGGTTTGATAGATGGCAATATGGGCGGCGCGGCGGGCGCGATAGTCGCCCAGTGCCTCATCAAGATGTGGGGCGCGTGCCAGTGCGATGCCCAGCGCAGCAGCATCAAGCAAAGCCATGTTGGCACCCTGCCCAAGTTGGGGGCTGGTCGCGTGCCAGCTATCGCCAAGGTGAATCATGCGCCCCTCTACCGGGTGGGCATGGGTGCGGTGCCGGTAAAGCGCGACTGTCATATCCTTGTGGCTTTGCACCTGTGCAAGCAGTGGCGCGGTTTCGGGCCAAAGTGACAGCGCATCATGTTTCCAGTTTTCGATCGGCGCGGCGTGCCAGGCGTCGATCTGATCGCGCCGAATGCTCCAGAAATAGGCGGCGCGCGGCGTTGCGTCTGTCGGGCTGGTGCCAACGGGCAGAACACCAGCCATCCGGCGCGCCCGCTCGTATCGCTGCTCCAGCAGTTCGGCCTGAAACGGGCTGTCGGAAGGCAGATCAAACAATCCCCAAATGGCACCATAGGGAAGCGTACGCGGCGGTGCGCCTGACAGGGGGGACCGTAATCCAAGCGCATCAATCAACAGGTTGCACTCCAAAGCCTCGCCATTGTTGAGATGGACCCGCGGCATTGGCTTGTGTGTGGCGCTGGCGACGATCGCATTGTGGCGGATGACAACGCCCGCACCCAATGCTGCCCGGTGCAGCAGCTCAAATAACGCAGCACGCTGTACGGCAAGGCCAAACTGACCCGGCTGACCGGCACCGGGCCGCACATCATAAAGTGCATCCAGAACAACCCGGCCCGACGCCGTGCGCCCAATCATGCGGCTGATGGGGTGGCCAAGCGTCAGGATTTGATCTGCCAACCCGATATCTGCCAGCGCCGCAAGGCCAACGGGTTGCAGAACAAAGCCGGAGCCAACTGGCGCCGGGGCCGGGGCTTGTTCCAGTATTGTCACTGCGTGGCCAAGTCGGGCCAACCGAATAGCCGCGGCAAGGCCGCCAATGCCTGCGCCTGCAACGATGACATTCAAGGGTTTGATCATTTCCGCAATCTAGCGGACCACCCGGCACAGGCGATGCGACCCAAAGACCATGCTGGCATCAGGCCCGTACCGGGGGCTGCCATCGTCTTAATGCGAAACCTCCCTAAATCTGGCACCCTTGAACCGTCTGACGGGATTGCCGCGTTCAAGGGTGCGGTGAAGCTGGTTCTGCCGGGCTTTCCGGTCTTGCGCGGTGGCAGCAGCATGGGCGTTGGCCAGGTTTTGCAGACGGTCCAGTGCAAGCGCCTTGTTTCGGTGTTGTGAGCGCGCTTCCCGTGCCACGACGGTCAGTCCGGTGTCGGTATGGGTTGCGCGCACCGCACTGTCGGTCGTGTTTTGATGCTGCCCGCCCGGCCCGCCTGCGCGAAGGGTGGAAAAGGTCACATCGGCCGCGCGGATTTTAACGGCATCGGCTTGTGCATCCTCCAACGTGAAAACGCCGATGAACCAGTTGCGCCGCTTATGTGTGCGGCGCAGTTGGCTTTGCATCGTCCACTGAATGGTGCCACGCCAGCTATCTGCGAATGCCCGGCGAGCTGGCCCGTGGACAAGCACCACCGCAGAGCGCGGGCCGTGCTTTGCGCCATTGCTGTGAACGGACAGGGTAACGCCGTACAGGTCTGCCTCTGCCTCCATCCGGTTGAGAATACCAGCGACGGCCTGACGGCATTCCGCAGGGCCATCGCCCGCTGTCAGCAAAAGGCGAATATGGTCATTGCCGTTCATCGCGCCGCCTCCCGCCGTGTTTTCTTGAAGGTGAGCAGGGGGGTAAGCGTGGCGATCTTGCGGGCAACACCAGTGGCCTCAAGGTCAGATACGACGCTTTCGGCGGATTTATAGGCCGCTGGTGCCTCCTCAATCAGCAGATCACGGTCCTCGCAAATGACGCGCCCGCCAAAAGCTGTGCGGCACATGGCAATCAGGTCAGACCGTTTCCCCCGCACGCGCCCATGCATGGAGGCGCGATCATACCGCCGCCCCGCGCCGTGGGCGAGCGAGGCCAAAGCGTCGCTATTGCCCAGCGGCTCGACAAGGTAACTGGCCGTTGCGCGCGACCCGGCAAGGGGCGTCAGCCCATCAGCCATGGCAGCGCCCTTGCGGTGCAGCCATCCATCAGTTGTTTGGGTCAGGATGTTGTGCGGGCTATCAGTGATCAGGCGCAGGTCGGCCCGCAAGGCATCTGCCGCACTTTCGGCAATGATCCGACGGTTTAATTTCGCCCACTGAACTGCCGCGTCGTGCCCGGCGATATACCGCTTGGTTTCGTCACAGTCCGGTTCCAGCCCATCCATCGTATTGGCTGGCACGGCGCGGAGTGTGGCTTCGCCCAGCCCGCGAGAGCCAGAATGCACCAGCAAATAGGTGATTGTCGCATCAAGGCCCCACCCATCCACAGGCTCGCTCAGTTTTTGAACCTCGCAAAAATGGTTGCCCCCGCCGATGGTGCCAAGTGCATCGGGAAAAAGGTCGCCGGGCAGACCGGAAATTTCCAACCGTTCAGTGAAACGGCCCGCCGTCGGTTCGTCCAAGGCCCTGATCCGACGCGCAGCCTTGTCGAGTTTGAACTTACGGTGAGGCAGGTCGAGCGCAAAAAGGCTCATGCCGCAACCAATGTCATTGCCGATCAGTTGCGGATAGATGCGATCAGACAACACAGCACAGCCCACCGGGCCGAACTTGCCGGGGTGAAGGTCAGGGAAGGCGGCAATTTTTCTGACGCCGCGCCAGTTGGCGATATGGGAGAGTTGATCTTCGGCGCGGCCGTCGATCCATGCGTTTGCAGTGTAAAAACAGGTGATGATCCCGCTTGTCCGCACGGCAGACAAGCGACCATCCATAACAGGATTGCCCATGAGGTATGGTCCAGTATTCGTTGTGTTTGAAGTGGCCGAATGGCCGGAATACTCACGCCTTGTCGGGTTCGACTTAGGCTGTGATGCGCCCGCTGAGGGTCATTCTGCAAATCGTCATGTGATGCCCTCCCGTTTCAAGGTGCTACGCGTTGGACCGATCAAATCGGCATCGGTTGAATAGACAAGTCGGGGGCAGGTGGGCAACATCTTTTAGCTAAAATGTCACACAGTGTTGCAAATTTGTTGAGGCTTGGTGCCATGCAGGATGCAATAACCCCACCGTTTGCACGATGGGGTTGCTGGAACCTGGTCATAGCCAACAGGTCTTGCCGGCAATTTTTCTGGCGTGATCAGCGGTTGCCGCGCACCAGTTTTTCGTAATCTTCGGCGATGTCACGGGTCAGTTGCCCAACCTCGAACGTATAATCACCGATCTGACCCACGGGCGTGACTTCGGCGGCTGTGCCGGTCAGCCAGCATTGTTCAAAATCGCCAAGCTCTTCGGGCATGATGTGCCGTTCGATGACTTCGACGCCGCGTTCTTTCAGCAGGCCAATCACCGTCTGGCGGGTGATGCCGTTCAGGAAACAATCAGGAGTTGGCGTGTGCACGGCACCGTCTTTGACGAAGAACACATTCGCGCCCGTCGCTTCGGCCACATAGCCGCGATAATCCATCATCAGCGCGTCTGAACAGCCTTTGGCCTCCGCCGCGTGCTTGGACATTGTGCAGATCATATAAAGGCCCGCTGCCTTCGCATGTGATGGAATGGTCTCAGGGCTTGGGCGTTTCCATTTGGAAATATCCAGCTTTGCACCTTCGAACTTTGCGTCGCCGTAATAGGCACCCCATGCCCAGACCGCGATGGCCATGTTGACCGGGTTCGCCGCCGCCGCAACGCCCATGTCGGCACCCGAGCCACGCCAGCAGAATGCGCGAACATAAGCGTCTTCCAGGCCAGAGGCTTTCAGCGCCTCATCTTTGGCGGCCGTGATTTCATCAGCGGTATAGGGGATGGGAATGTCCATCGCTGCGCCAGAGGCCAACAGGCGCTCGGAATGTTCGTGAGACTTGAAAATTTTCCCGGAATACGCCCGTTCGCCCTCAAAGACAGAAGACCCATAATGCAACGCATGGGTCAGCACGTGCACCTTTGCATCGCGCCATTCCAGCATTTCGCCGTTCATCCAGATCACGCCGTCGCGATCATCATAGGGCTGGCCCGCCATTGATCTCTTCCTCTTGCTGCGCGCCGGGCGGTTGCCCGCGCTATCCTCACATCACCCCAAGATTTCAGTTTCTTTCGCAAATGGGGTCAAAAGGGACAGGATATTTCCTAATTCCTTGCGCCTCCGGTAACAGTGCGCTATTTCCAAGTCAACAAAGCTGACGTATTTTGTGAAGGCGCTGAAATATGTGTCCAAGCATTTCCGAATGGTCAGCGAGGGAGCCTGTTTATGCGAAGCGACCAGCTTCTGTTTCTGACCGATGACCGGCTTCGCGGCGGCGTGGAGTTGATGTTCTTTGCCTATCGCGACATGACGGCAGACCCTGACAAGATACTGGCAGAGCGTGATTATGGCCGCGCCCACCATCGCGCCATACATTTTATCAGCCACCGCCCCGGTATCACAGTTGCGGCATTGATCGACCTGTTGGGGGTGACGAAACAGTCCCTTAACCGGGTTCTGCGAAAGTTGATCGAAGATGGTGTGGTATATCAGGAAGTTGGCGAAACAGATCGCCGCCAGCGTCGATTGTATCTGTCGGATGATGGCAAAGCGTTTGAAAAAAGCCTTTCAACCCTGCAAAGGGATCGCATGCGCCGCGCCTTTCAGGAAGCGGGGCCGGATGCCGTGGCGGGCTTTCGTAAAGTGTTGAGCGAAATGATGAACAGCGGGTCGCGGGCGTACCTCGACAATGCTGATGAACGGGAATAGGGCGGAATGGGCATGAGCGAACCAGCAGCGCATATCCTCATCGTTGACGACGATCAGCGCATCCGCAGCCTGCTAAAGCAGTTTCTGATCAAGAATGGCTATCTGGTGACAGAGGCACGGGATGCAGCCCACGCGCGCAAGATACTGGCGGGCCTCGCGTTTGATTTGTTGATCATTGATGTGATGATGCCGGGTGAAGATGGGTTCTCGCTAACCGCAGGTATTCGCGATCAGGTGGAGGCCCCCATTCTGTTGCTGACCGCGCGTGGAGAGACCGCCGATCGTATCACCGGGTTTGAAGCGGGGGCGGATGATTATTTGCCAAAACCGTTTGAACCACGCGAATTGCTGTTGCGTGTCGCCGCCATTCTGCGCCGCGCGGCGATCGTGCCTGTGCAGGACGAACCACCCAAAACGCTGAGCCTTGGCGACACCCGCTATGATATCAGCCGGGGGGAACTGTGGCGCGGCGAGGATCTTGTGCGCCTGACTTCAACAGAGGCCGCCCTGATGCGCGTTTTTGCGCGCACGCCCAACGAAGCGTTGAGCCGTGCACGTTTGGTCGAAGAACTCGGCGGTGCAGCCGGGGGCGCGCAGGAACGGGCCGTTGATGTGCAGATCACGCGATTGCGGCGCAAGATCGAAACCGACCCGAAAAACCCACGTTACCTGCAAACAGTGCGTGGTGAGGGGTATATGTTGACCCCCGAATAGGGCGTTAATCACCTATTAGCATGGTGGTGCCACCCTTTGCGGATGAAGCCACCTGAGAACAGCTTGCCGAATCTGTCACCCGTGCTGGACACCGGGGGTGTTTCTGGTGATTTGCGGATCAAATTTGCGCTGATTTGCACAGTCGCCATGATCTGCTTTTCGGGGTTGTTGGCGTTGGATAATACGCTCGCGCGGCAACATGTACGCGCCGTAAATACCGTGATGGCGCTGGAGAAAACCCGCGCCAGTCTCGCTGCGATTTCCATTGCTGCCTTTTCAGTAGATGAAGGGGGGCCGGTGGCACAGCGAAAGGTGGGGGCGGCGGCAACGAATCTGCGCCACACAGCGGCGGATGACCTGCGGGTGCGCCATTCACCTCTCGGTTTCAGTGATGAAGTGGCATCTGCGGCGCTGGCGAATGAAATGATTCGATGGGCCGATCTTGCCGACGGGCTGGCGCTCGCGCCGTCAAGCGTGGCGGAGGTTAAGGCACGGTTTGATCTCAGGGCGGAGAACGCAGGTGATCTGCTGTTGCGCATGACCGCCTTGCAATCCATGACGGCCGTGCGGGTTGAACGATTGCGGCGGGCCGAAACCATCATGCGGGTGGCGGGGATGCTGGTTGTGGGCGCGGTTCTGAGCCTGATCTGGCGTTTGGTTATTCGCCCGCTGGTCGATAGACAGCATGCTGTTCTGAAACGCTTGCGCCGCAATGAACACGCCGCGCGCGAACTTGCCGCCCGAACAGCGCGTGCCGATGAAGCCAAGGCCAATTTCCTGTCGGTTATCAGCCATGAACTGCGAACCCCCATGAATGGCATCCTTGGCTGTGCGGAACTGATCCGCGCAACATCTCAGGTAGAGCGTGACAAGACATTGGCAGAAACCATCTGCACGTCTGGCGCGGATCTGATGGCCATTGTTTCGGATATTCTCGACTTTACCGAGCTGAAGTCAGGTGAATTGCAACTGTTTGAAGGGGCGGTTGATGCTGAACAATTAGCTGATGAGACCAACGTGAAATTCATGCCCGTCGCCGCGGCCAACCGTACAAAATTGCGGGTGCGCTTGTTGGGCGATCCTGAACGGATACGCAGCGGTGACATGACGCGGGTGACGCAGGTGCTTTCGAACCTGGTTGATAACGCAATCCGCTTCACCAAAAGGGGCGCGGTATATGTGACCATAGACAACCGTTTCGGGCGCGCCCTGACATTGATCGTGCGCGATACGGGCGTCGGCATGGCACCACCGGAGGTCGCCAGTGCGTTTGACCCTTTCACACAGGCTGATGGGGGGGCGACACGGTCGCGCGGCGGGGCAGGCATGGGCCTGACCATCGTCAAGAAACTGGCGGATGCCATGGGGGGGGAGGTCCGATTGCAAAGTCGTGTCGGTGCCGGGACAACGGTCACCTTTTCAGCGCCGCTTCCCTTCAGCGATGCTGCCCTTTCGAAAGGGGTGCCAGAACCGCGTGAAGATGAGCAAACGTCGGCAAAGGCACTTTCAGCTGCCTGATCACCGGATTTGAAATTGTGACCAAAGTGCCCAGGCGCACGTGAATGCGTCAGGGTATGGCCGCCGCCCTGCGGGCCGCTCACCGACCGTGTTCGTGCGGTTGGGCAGGCGCGTGCTGAGTACGTCCTTGCTGGTGGGCATGGCTTTATCCTCGAGGTGGGAGGTCATGCGTCTGGCGAACCCTGAACGGGGGCTGCCCATGTTCAGGGTTCGAGATCTGCACGCCAACGCCCGCAAGGCATCATCTCGCGAGGATGTCGCGCAATTCGGTCATATTCGCTCTTGCGCGAAGGATGTTTTCGGCCATCACGCTCAAATGGTCTGGCATCATAAAGCCATCCTCCCGCCCGTTAGAGACGATCAACGGGGAAAGAACGGCGGCCTCTGCGATGTGCGCCTCCATCCGGTCCCACACGTCCGAAAGGTCGCGCTTTTCGATCACATCGGCAAAGTCGATGCGCGCGCCCTGCAACAAGCCATGATAGGCGTACATCCGGCCCCGTGCCTCGTGAAACAGATTGTCGGCTTTCATGTCAAACCACCCCGCATCGTTCCCTTCGCCATCGACAAAGCTATGGGTGGCGACGTCATAGACCTGCCCTTGAGAGCGCCGCGCAATCTGATCGACGGTAGAGCCGAGGTCTTTGGTGATCCGGTCAAACATCTGAAACAGATTGTCAGCGCGGGCATCAAACAGCGCATCGCATGAGGTGAGGGTTTTGTTGAATTCGCCGTAAAGCCGCCGCGCATTTTCGTAGGATACCGCTGCGGGCGTGTCCCAGAATGGCAGGCGGTCATCAAAGGGGTTTATTCGCCACGTCTGCTCGTTCCGCTGCAAAGCGCCGCGCGCGGCCTCAAGGTCAGGGTTGGCAGCAGAGGTGCCGCGCACGCGGCCAAGCGTGTCTGTCAGTTCAACCGCAGTTCGGCGCACGGCACCAATCACGCCCACCTGAAAGCTGGCCTTGTTGTCAAAGAATGGCGTGTCCGCCCAGTCGATCAATCCAAAAAAGCCCATCTTGTATTGCGGCGTCGCCGGGGCCCAGTCGTTCTTGTTCACAACCAGATCAATAAGCGATTGTTGCATGACCACGATCTGGCTGGGCGCACAGGTCTTGATCAACTGGTCCCCGCTTTCCGGCGCGGTTTCCTCTGCAGCGGAAACAGAAACGACCTGCTGAAGCGCCTGCTGCGGATAGCGCAGGTCAGCACCGTGTATCCAGGAAAACCGCCAGATCATCGTGCCGAGATAAATCAGCACCAGCAGCATCACGACAGGACGCACGAAATAGAAAATGCGCCGAAACAGGCCGCGCTGTTGCAGATCATCACCGCGACCCTTTTTGGTAAGACGGTGAAAACCAAAAAATGAGCGCAGCCGGTCCCAGATTTCTACCAGCCAATCAAACAGTCGGGTCATTGGGCCTCCGCTATAATGCTTTAGCTTATATGGCCTCTCTGGTCGTTGGTAACAATGGCTGGCGGTTATGTGCCTGCGCAGCCGGTAATGACCATGCCGCGCCCGTCCCCGAGGACAGTAAACCGCAGGGCGGAGCGGTCGATCCACCCGCCTTCGGTATCAAGTACGCGCGCCATGGCGATGATGCCGCCGTCCTGTTGTCGGGCATCAAAACGGCCAAAGGTCGCGCCGGGGGCTTCGGCAAGGATCGTCGGTGGGCGGTTGAATGGTTCGGGAAAGGCCAGCCCAACAAAAAGGCGGGTTTCCTTGCCCTCACGCACGATTTCGCATTTTGCTGGTTCAGCCTCTTGCGCGGACGCAGGGCGCAGCCGTTCTGCCATGGCCCGTTCAATGAAATAGGCACCATCCTCAGGAGCGTTGGGTGGAATGTCGACGGCAAATTCCTGCCCGGCAGGAATGCAAATATCGGCACAAACCCCATATGTGAAATTAAGCCGGACACGAATGGGCTGGGTTGGGTCTTGCGGTGTTAAGGTCAGGGGTACGACCATGCGGGTCTTGTACCCGATCGTGCGATCGCCATAGGCCTCAAAAACGCTGGGCACGGTCCATGTGGTTGTGGCTGACTTCAGGTTTTCAGAGCCTGCCCAGTCAAAATGGGGCGGTACACCGCTGTCACCGGGAATGCGCCAATAGGTTTTCCAGCCCTGTTTCAGTTCCATGCGCAGGGCCGCGACCCGCGCACCGTTTTCGCCCTGAACACCGGTGTGAAAGGCGACCGTGGCATAATCGGTTTTCTGCCCGAACAGCGCCTGCGCCTGCGCTGCCATTGCCACGGACATAGCGCCGATAACCACCAAGCTTTTCACAAACCACTTCATACACGCCCCTTTGATACTCATTCCATCATCGCGGTTCTGCGACGGAATGCGATAGTCAATCTACATTTTATCCACATGGCGCTTGAACCTGTGACGAGCAAGACGCATTTTCGTGAGATGGATGAAATGAACCCGTCAGACGAAGGCCTGTCCGGCAAATTGCTTATTGCGATGCCGGGAATGGGCGATGAACGGTTTGAGCGCACTGTGATCTATGTTTGCGCCCATTCCGAAGAAGGGGCGCTTGGCCTCGTGGTCAACCGCCGCGCTGATTCGGTGGACCCGAAAGACCTGTTCGATCAACTTGATATCGAGCTTTCGCCGGGCACGGAGCAGGGCCATATTCATTACGGTGGGCCGGTTGAGACTGGGCGCGGATTTGTTCTGCACTCGTCTGATTATCACGCGGACGCAGCGACGCTCGAAGTCGACGATGATATGTCCATGACCGCATCTGTGGAAATTCTGCGTGCGATAGCTTCGGGGCAGGGTCCACGGAAAGCCATAATCGCGCTTGGTTATGCAGGATGGGGCGAAGGCCAGCTTGAGGCGGAGTTACAGCGTAATGGCTGGCTCACCTGTGACGCTGACGAAAATCTGGTGTTCAGCAGGGACGATGACGGCAAATGGGCCGCCGCCCTCGCAAAGCTGGGCATCAACCCGATGTTGCTGTCAGCGGCGGGCGGACGCGCCTGAGCGCGACTGCCCTGTGGGGTCAGGCCAAACCGATGGCTTCACGGATGTGCGCGTCGCGCAGTGATACATCTATGCCGCGTAGCGCCGCCGCATCTGGCCCGGCAAGCCATGCGATGGCCCTGGCTGGCCATTCGGCGGGAATATGCACCGCCGGGTCAAGCTGGCTGACGGGGTTGATGCCTGATGCCTTGATCTGGACCTGCATTTCCGTGGCGACCGTTCCCGGCGACAAGCCAACAACGCGAATTGCGGTGCCTTCCAATTCCTGTTCTGCGCACCGCGTGAGCGAAAGAACAGCGGCTTTGGACGCGCAATAATGGCTCCACCCCTCCAGCGCGCCGGTGGCCGCGCCCGAGGATATGTTGATGATCACGCCCGTGCCCTGTGCTTGCATGCGGGGAAGGGCCGCGCGCAGGCCATAGAAAACGCCCTTGGTGTTGATATCAATGACGGTGCCCCAGGCGTCTGGGTCCATATCTTCGATGCGTCCAATCGGATCAATAACGCCTGCATTGTTCACGAGAATATCAAACCCGCCGAACTCTGCCACTGCGGCGGCAATGGCGGCCTCTACGTCGGCATAGCGACTGACATCGCAGGGGATGGCAAAGGCTTTGCCACCATGGGCGCGTATATCATCTGCGATGGCGGTGATCTTGTCGGCAGATCGCGCGGCCAGAACAACCGCACACCCGGCGCTTGCCATCAATTTCGCGGCGGCTGCGCCTATGCCCTGACTGGCACCTGTGATGACGGCGACCTTACCCTGTAGATGATCCATGCTTTGTATCCTTATGATGCGAACCGATAGCGGTGCAGGGCGTTCCCGTGGGTTTTTAGCCACGTGCGTTGCGTGCGCCATTCGGGGCGCAACCTGCCCACATGAGCCCAGAAGTCAGGACCATGGTTCATTTCGAGTAGATGCGCGGCCTCATGCGCGGCAACATAGTCGAGCACCTTGGGCGGCGCCATTGCAAGCCGCCAGGAAAAACTCATGTCTCCCTTGTGGGTGCAGGACCCCCATTGCCCTTTGGTGTCACGCATTTTGATCGTACCCACCTGTGCGCCGAGTGCCCTTGCACATGAATGGGCGATGGCAGTGACATCAGCGCGGGCGCGCTCTTTCAGCCAAACTTCGGTGCGTTTTCCAATCGCGGCGGCATCGCCACCCTGTAACAGCAGGCGGTCGCCGTCGATTTGCGGCGCGCGGCGTGGCCCCGCGCTGTGAGTGATGCGCAGCATAACGCCTGCTACGGGGATAAGTGCGCCATCAGTCACGATGGTTTGCTCGGGCAGGCGCGCAACCGCACGTGCCAGCCAATCGCCCTGTCGCAACAGGAACATGCGAATCTCTCGTACGGGGATGCGCGGGGGCGCCGTGACCCGAGGCGGGTCGCCGTTTTGCGGGACGGTCAGCGTCAAACGGCGGGCGCGGGCGGAGCGGCGGACCGTGACAGTCAGGTCAGGGTCATCCAGCCTTATGGTTTCCGCCATTCGCGCAGCATCCTAGGATGCGACGCGAAGGTCGGGTTTTGCCGCTTTCGCGCCATCGCTGTGACTGGCGAAGAATTTGGCCACACGTGGCTGGATCGAAGACCGCCAGCGGCTACCGTTGAACACACCGTAATGGCCGACCTGTTCCTGCTCGAAATGGGTTTTCTTGGATTCGGGCAGGTTGACAGCAAGATCAAGCGCAGCGCGGGTCTGGCCAATTCCGGTGATGTCGTCCTTTTCACCTTCAACGGTCATCAAAGCCACATCGGTGATCGCATCAAGACGAACAGGTCGCGTTCCGTGATGCATCAGCTTTCCTTCGGGGAGGGCATGCTTCTGAAACACAAACTCGATCGTTTCCAGATAGAATTCGGCAGTCATATCCATGACGGCGAGATATTCGTCGTAGAATTTCTCATGCTCTGCTGCGCTTTCGCCATCGCCCCGAACCAGGTTGTTGAACTGACGCACATGGGCATCCACATGGCGGTCACGGTTCATTTGCATGAAGCCTGACAGCTGCAAAAAGCCGGGGTAGACGCGGCGCATAAAGCCAGCATTGGGGAAAGGAACGGTAACGATGACGTTCTTTTCGAACCAGCTGAGCGGGCGCGTGGTGGCCAGTTTGTTCACTTCGGTCGGGTTGCGGTTGGTGTCGATTGGGCTGCCCATCAACACAACAGACGCGGGCCGCTCTGGTGCCTTGTCTTCGGCCATCAGCGCGGTTGCGGCCAGAACCGGCACACCGGGCTGGCAAACCGCAAGAACGGCAGGCCGTTGACCGTGGCGGTCGAACAGATAGCCACAGAAATCGCGCACGTAGTCCATATAGTCGCTGAGATCGAATCGCCCGTCCGACAAGGGAACATCACGCACATCGATCCAGTCAGTGATGTAGACATCATGCTCGGGCAACATGGCCTCAACCGTGCCACGCAGCAGTGTGGCGAAGTGGCCTGACATCGGGGCCACGATCAGCAAAGGCTGATCCTTGCGGCCATCGACAGACGGGCCGGAGCGTCGGAAATGCAGCAGATTGCCAAAGGGGCGCTCAACCACGTTTTCTTCGATGATCTCGACGGGCTTGCCATCTACCTTGATATCCTTGAGGCCAAACTCAGGTTTGCCATAGCGGCACGTGGCGCGGAGAAACATCTCAAACGCAGCAGCGGTCGTGCGGGCGGGCAGTGAATTGGCGAAAGGGTTGAACGGGTTTCGGAGGTTCTGAATGCTCAGTTTTGCGTACTGGCGCCAAGGTGAAATGGCGGCGTGGTTCATTTCGTACGCATGATACAGCATTGTAAACTCCTAACAGCGGGCCAGGTAACCCTTGAATTTCCACCCGCTTCGAAGCGAATGCTCGGAAGTGAAAGTGACGTTAGCGTCGCATTTTTTAGGGGGCAAGCAATATTTCGCACTGCAGCAAATGGCGACGTAAGGTTAGGTCACATCGGGCAATACCTGAGCATTTCCTACACATTTGCTCCTTCGCAACCGCAAGGCGAGCCTTTGTCAGGCCGTCAGGCCGCCAGCATTGTTATGCGCTTTAGCCTTTGACTAAATTGGCGGTTTATGGCATGGGCCGCGTCTCTGATAAATTGGTTCCGAAACGGGGGTCTTGATGCCCAAACCTGAATGGGGCGTAAAACGCCTGTGTGGCGAATGCGGTGATCGGTTCTACGATCTTGGCCGCGAGCCCGCGATTTGCCCAAACTGTGGCACCGAATTTCTGACGGCCGAAGCTATGGCCGCCAAAGCCAAAGTGCGTCGCGAAACCGCGAAAGCGGAAGAAGAAGATATCGTTGACGATGAAGATGATCTGATCGACGACGATGACGCTGATACAGATGATATCGATGCGGACGTTGTCGTGGATGATGATGACGACGACGATACCGTTGTTGATGATTCCGTGCTGTTGGATGATGACGACGAAGATGATGGCTTGGTTGACTTTAAATCAGGCGATTCTGACGACAAAGAGATCTGATCGCACAGGCGGTTGGATCAAAATGTGAGGCGCGTGGATTTTCCACTTGAAAGCCGTCGCGCCTCGACATAAACCGCGCATGAAGCTTTCGCTGATCACCTCGTGATTGGCTAAGGGGCCATAGCTCAGATGGGAGAGCGCCTGCATGGCATGCAGGAGGTCGGGGGTTCGATTCCCCCTGGCTCCACCA
>JBMYXS010000077.1:0-17784 GCA_049608645.1 Pikeienuella sp.
CCCCATTGGGCGGGTGGCGATGCGCCCCAGCAGAACTTGCGCTGCGCGGTTATCTTCACGCGCGAGTTTGGCGAGGGCGGGCAGGGCGGTTTGGTCGTCATCATCCAGCCACGCCTCCACCGCTTGTTTGAACGCCGGCGCATCGTGGCCTGCGGGTTGGGCGGATGCGGCAAGGGCGGTGACTGCGCCTGCAATGGCGAAAAGAATGGCAAAAATGAACTTCATGGAAAAATCCTCCGATACAAAAAAGGGGAACCTTCTGGTCAGGTGAAAGTCAACCAATGGCAAACGTGCATGGCGCGCCCTCTCTGCTTGGCGTATCAGAGCGCATCGTTGCCGGAGACCCCCATGAACACCACCGCCCTTTACATCCTGACTGTGCTGATCTGGGGCGCGAGCTGGATCGGGATTTCGTTTCAGGTTGGGGAAGTCGAACCCGTGCATGGGGTTCTTTACCGCTATATCCTTGCGGCGGCGTTGTTGCATCTGTTCCTGATCACCCGCCAAGCGGATGTCCGCCTGACCCTGATGCAGCATGGCTTGTGCGCGGCGATGGGGTTGCTGATGTTCGGGGCCAATTATGTCATGGTTTACACGGCCATCTCGCTTGGCCTGACGACCGGGTTGGCGGCGGTTATCTTTTCGCTCCTGATTGTGATGAACGCGATCAACACCGCGGTTTTTTATGGCGAGGCACCGGGTCGTGCCCTGATCCCCGCTGCGGTTCTGGGTTTGGCGGGGGTTGGGATGCTGTTCAGTGATGATCTGGCGCTGATTGCTTCCGGTCAGGCCGGGGGCATTCCGCTGTTGCTGTGTGTGGGGGCGGTGTTTGGGGCATCGCTCGGCAATATGTTGTCGCGCAGATTGCAAACAACGGGTGCCCCTGTGACGGTGGCAAATGCATGGGCGATGGCCTATGCGGCTGTTGGCCTGATGGGGTGGAGCCTGATGTTTGAACAGCCCTTCACGTGGTCTTTCAAGCCGTCCTATCTGATATCGCTCGGTGTGCTGACGGTGTTCTCCACCATCATAGCGTTCTGGTGTTATCTGACCTTGCTGGGCCGGATCGGCGCGGCGCGTGCGGCTTATGCCTTTGTGGCATTTCCGGCGGTCGCGCTGTTGATTTCATCGGTGCTTGAGGGGTTTGAATGGACCTTGCCACGAATGATCGGTGTTGGGCTTGTCTTGCTTGGTAACATTGCCTTGCTGCGCGGTCAGTCGAGCAAGGCCCATAAATCGGCATAGGCAGGGTCGGCGCGCAGGGCTGCGATCTTTGCCTCATGCGCCGCGCAGGCCGCTTCGTGCAGCGGGGCCAGAACGGGATCTGCCAGAAGGTCATCAAGAATGGCCGACGCGGCTGCTGGCCAGTCCACCAATGCCTTTTCGTCAACCGCATCTGCATTGCGAAGCCGCCAATATCGCGCGCCGAGCCGGCGCTCGGGGAACACCACGTCGCCGCGCGCGGATTTCACAACGAAATCTTCGAGCGCACGTGTGGTATAGTGATGAATTGCGGCCAGTGACATGCGCCCGCGCGCATCAAACCCGTTTTCATCGCTTGCCGGAAATTCGGGGGCAACGGGCGCGCCGGACCCATCGCGCCAATCGGGCCACGCACCGGCGGTCAGGATCGGGCGGTGCGTTCGAAACTGTGCTATGTGCTCGCCGGGCCTGAACATTGTCTTCACCCCCCGCCGAATAGGTTTAGGGCCGATGGGCGCGGCTTGGGTGCGCGTGAATTGCGCGGTTATGCGGCCGCGCTCATAGGCAACGCGCCCCGCTGCGCCGAACAGGCGTTCGGGCACGGAAATCAGGTCGCCGCCTGACTCTGCGATCAGATCGGGTAGGCGGCCCGCGCCAGCGGTTATTGAAAGAAATTCATCAACATCAAGGCTGATGACCCAATCAGTGCCCGTCAGCAAACCCGCTTGCCGCGCATGTTCAAAGGCGACGAACTGACGGTTCAGATCAGGCGGCGCCGGGTTCCTGATGCGCCTGACATCGGGCAAGGCATCCAGCATCGCCTCTACGCCATCGTCGCAATCATTGGTGTAGACGAGAAAGTCCGTGACGCCGAGCCAGCGATGCCACGCAATCCATTCCAACAGAAATGCGCCTTCGTTCTTGATGCAGGTGACAACGCGTATCTGCGGCGAAAGCGCGGCCATACGGGCCTGAAACCCTGCGCGCGCTGCCCGTTCGGCGATTGTGAACCAACGGTCAGCGCGCCATTGCTTCAGCGTATCCCGCACGGGCATGGCCCATTTCCCGATGGCATCATCCTGCACCTTGGCACCCTGACGTTTACGCCAATAATCGCCTGTGAAACGGCGCTGTGCCGGGTGCCATGCGTCGCCGCGCGCGCGCTTGACCGCGAAAGCACCGGGTGAGCGGAGCGCATAGTGATTGATTGTTGCCAGCCGATGCCCGTCTTTCAGTTTCAGGCCGTGTCGCGCCCCGGTCGCAAAGTCATCGCCGACGGGTTGGCCCGATCCATCGCGCCAGGTTAGCGAAGTTGCCAGAACTGGCGGCATGACCGGGCGATGAACACCAATGGTGATGCCACGCTGTGGGCGGAACAGAGTCTTGACCCCCCGTTTTATGGGGTGACGGGGGCGGCGAAGCCGCTCGCGGTCCGGGTGCCGCTCAATCGTCAGGCCATCCAGATTATCGTCGGCACATGGCGCAAAAAACGCTTCGCAGATCGACCATGCATCGCCCGGTGCTGCGGCCAGCAAATCCTCCAGCCGTCCGGCGCCGGTACGGATGGAAAGATATTCATCTATGTCGAGCGTCATTGCGACATCAGCGGTCTCAAATTCCGGCTGTGCCATTGCGGCGGTCAGGGCGTCGCGTTGAGGCGCTTCCGAAACCTGCGGAAAATGTCGGATGAGGCCAAGGCGATGCATCTGGCCCAACAGCTTTTCCGAACCATCAGAACAATCATTTGACCAAATCAGAACATCGCTAAAGCCAATGGCCCGGTGATAGGCTACCCATTCGGCAATGAAGGGGCCTTCATCCCGTACGCAGGCAATCAAACAGGCGGTGAGGGGCGCAGACATATCTGTAAGTGCCGCCCCGACTGTGTGCAGGTCAAGGGCAGCACTGTGGTATTTTGCCAGACCGGCGGCGCGCTACTGCCGGAAGGGGGCTTCAGGATCGAGGAAATCAGCGACATCGCCTTTTGCGCGGCCGGAACGGACGTAATTCTGGAGGTTAAGGTTCAACTCCACCCCGCCCTTTGGCCCGCGTTCCAACCTTACGGTGCCGCTGGCATGGCCCAGCTGAGTGTCCGGTACGGTAACGATACCCGAGACTGGCGCCCGCAGCTCTGTATCGAAAAGTTGAAAGTCCGGGCCAATGCCAATGGCCAACATGCCGCCGTCGTTATCGCGGGCCAACCAGGGTTTTCGCGTTGCTTCATAGGGGCCCGTCTCTGTCAGTGGACCCAGAACAAATGGCAAGCGTGTTGGTGCGGAGCCGGGGCGAAGGAACGTCAGGTTCGTGGCGGACATGGTCACCACCTCGCCGCCTTTGCCCCACCGCAATGCGAGGGTGCCGTCCGAGCGCCCGAGAATGTCCAGCGCGCCGCTCGCCGGATCAAACAGGATGACAGCCGCCGTGGTCAGGATGGCCAGCCGACCGTCGTTCCCAAAATCCGCATCAATGATCATGCCATAGGCATCCAGCCCCTCAACGGGTATCGGCGCAGCGGCAGGTTCGGGGATAAGCCACAGATTGCTGCGGGTGCCGGTATCATTGTTATCATATTTGGTGAGCGCCTCGCCATAAACCGCAACGCGTGCGCGTGCCTCGTCAATGGCAAAGCCGCCGTACCCGCCGAACCCATGCCAGCGCGTGCAGGTCATCTCGCCACGGCGCGGGCCAGTGCAAACCATGTCTTCCTCACCGCCCGTACCGCCCCAGGCGGTGATGGAGGCAAGGACCGTCATGGTCTTGCCCTTGAAAACCTCCGGCAGATACCGGCCCCCGGCGCTGTCTCCGCTGAAGTTTCGCACGCCGATTTCTTCCGAATCTGCCGGTGGAAGTTTAAGGCGGTCCACCTCGCGGATGGCTGCATCCGTCAACGCCGCGGGTGTATAGGCCGGAAAGGCGCGCCAAAGGTCTGCTTCGGGCCGCGTGCGGGGGAATTGATTTTCGGCAATGCGAAACAGGGGCCACAGGTTTGGTGCCCCTTCCAACGGTTCCAGAAACTCACTTTGCGTGGCATCGGCGCAATGCTGCAAGACGGTATCCACCGGTATTGCCTCGCCTGAAAACGACACCGATGCGCCTTCACAAGCCGTGCGGTCAGTGCGCGTTATCGGGCCATTAACTGGCACGGACATTTCGATCAGCGTCATGCTGCATGCGCTGTAGCCGTAGAAGCCGACCCCAAAGATAGTGAGATTGCCCTCTGGCCGGTCCCCCTCTGGCCGGTCCGTGAAACAGGGGATAAACGGCCTGCCGGAGGGCGATTCCGCGAGCGTCTCACCCTGTTCGTTCATCACTCTGGTCGCCCCGGTTTCGGATATGATGACGGGGTACTCCCCCCATTCTGGCGAATCCGCCCAGGTGGAAAACTTCGCAGGGAAAGGCGCAATGGGAACCAGATCTCCGCGCATGTTGTCCAGATCAATGTTCATATTTAGGCGCAGCTCGCCATTCCAATACCAGGGACGCGGCACGATATCGGGTGTGGCACCGTTTGCTGCGCTGACCAGCCCGGCCAGCAGGGGGTCTAACTCCTCCGACGGGGCACCCGCTTCGACCAGCGCCCTAACCGCAGCGGCGCGGTTGCCTGCACGCAAGCGATCACCGGCAAGCTGGCGCAGGGCGCTGCGGCGTTGCTCTTCTGCAAGGGCGCGCTGGCGTTCTGCCTCTGCTGCATTTTCCACGGCGATGGCGCGTTGTTCAGCTGTTTCAACGGCATTGGCCTCTGCGACCATACGTTGGCGGTCTGCTTCGGCGGCGCTTTCCACCGCTGCAATCCGCTGGGCGTCAGCTTCCACGCTTTGGAAATACGCAAAGACGGCTATTCCTGCCGTAACTGCTGTTGTTGCAATCGCGCCGGCAATCCAGTTGCGTTGCCGTCGCCCCGCCGCCGCGCGTGCCGCTGCGATATAGCTTGATTGGATCGGCAAAACGGCGGGCGCATCCGCCGGGTGCGCGTCGCGCCAGCGTTCCATATCCGTGATGTCCTGTCCGCGGGGCAGCAGGCGCACTGGCTTGCCCGCATCAGTCCACCGGCGTGCCAGCCCATTTATGCGGGTGTGCTCGCGGATCCAGTCAATATCGGTGCTCAGCGCGGAGACGAGCGTCGCAACCGCGTTTTCAAACGGGTCACGCGGGGTGCAGAAAATGAAATTGAGTCGTGCGAGCAAGGGCGGAATGGCATCCCCTTCCACATCATCAATAACAATCGGCGCAATGCGCTTGTTCAGTGATGTGGCGTATTCCACTTCCCACGCGCATACCTCAGACGCGGCGGAATGGGGGCTGAGCAGGAAGACGATTGTGTCGGCCTCCTGAATCAATTCCTCCAGCCGGGTACGCCATTCTTCGGTCGGCAGAATGTCATCAGTGTCTTTGAATACTCCAAAATTCCGGCTCCGCAGGGCGTCTGCGATTGATTGTGCGCGCTCCCTGTCCTTGCGGGAGTACGAGAGGAAAACCTTCGCCTCGTCATCAGGCAGCGCCTCGCGCTCGGGTGTTTGCTCTGACATATGCCCCCCTAGGAAATGTTATAGCTTCATAACAACTTAGGCGGCGTGCACGGTCAACAACCTCTGCCCTATGCCTCCAGCCGGGCGCTTTCATAGGCGAGCATTGCGCGTTTCACTGGCAGGCCCCAGTGATAGCCACCCAAACCACCCGATTTGCGCATGGCCCGATGACAGGGAATCAACCAGCTGATCGGGTTGCGCCCCACGGCTGTTCCCACCGCGCGAATGGCTTTGGGTTTGCCGATGCGGCGGGCAATTTCCGAATATGTCGTCACATGGCCTGACGGGATGGTGAGCAACGCTTCCCACACCTTTAGTTGAAAAGGTGCACCGATCAGAGACAGGCGGGCCTCCCCGCCTTGACCGAACGCGGCCTCTACCCACGGCGCGATAGCGGCAGGGTCTTCGCGGAATGTTGCGTTGGGCCAGCGTGATTTCAGGTCGTCCAGCGCGTGTTCACGACCACATTCAGCGGTGAACCCCATACCACACAGGCCCCGGTCAGTTCCCATGGCGATGGTTTCGCCAAAAGGGCCATCAAATATGCCCCATGCGATGTTCAGGCCGGCACCCTTCGCAGCATAGGCACCGGGGCTCATCGCTTCCCAGCGCACGAACAGATCATGTAAACGACCGGGGGAGGACAGGCCCGTTTCGAGCGTCGCGTCGAGCACGGTGAACCGTTCTGCCAGCAAATATTTGGCATGATCCAACGTCAGATATTGCAGGTATCTTTTGGGGGAGACACCAACCCATTGGCTGAACACCTTCTGAAAGTGCGTGGGGGCCATACCCATTTTTGCGGCGATCTCATCCAATGACGGTTGCGCGGTCGGGTCTTCTTCGATCAGACGCAATGCCTCAGCGATCAGGTCATAGGTAAAGGCATCAGATGTGGGGTGGTCGTTCATGGGCGTGTCTCCTTGGCACATATGTGCCGCCTGAGCGCGCGACAGGCCACCCGTTTCTTGATCGCTGTCCGCAGGCATGTTGGTGCCGGGGCCGGTGGTCCTTATCACCAAATGGTGACCATAGTTCATTCTGTAATGGATACCCGTGACGGTAACACTCTGCCCGTTAAGCAAGATGTGGGGATGATCATGGGCAAAAAACAGCGAAACACACGACCTTCGCAAAAGGGTCCGCGTAAGGCGAAGGCGGTCAACGCTGCGCCGACTGCCGAAGACACGCGCCGCAGCTTCATGCGCAAGGCCCGGAATTGGGCAATCGGCGTTGGCATTGTGGGGGCCGCTGGTTGGGTTGGTGCGGGGCAATATTCCGCCATGGCCGCAGAACACGACCTGAGCCGTATAGGCAGGGGGGTCGCCACCGTCGTGCAAATCCATGACCCGCAATGCCCGACATGCGCCCGCCTGATGAAACAGGCCCGGGCCGCGATGGCGGAATTCAGTGAACAAGAACTGCAATACGTGGTCGCAAATATTCGCACTGATAGCGGCGCTGCCCTTGCTGCTGCGCATGGTGTTGGCAAGATCACACTGCTGTTGTTTGATGGCGCGGGGCGTATGCGTCAGGCCCTGCCGGGGGTAAGGGACAGCACGGCGCTACAGGCCGCGTTCAGGGCGCATTTGCAACAAGCGGGGCGCAGCTAGCATTTGTGTGCGAACGCCTCTTGCAGAACATTGTCAGCAGGTCCACATCACCGCCCGAAAGACGCCCGATTCGTAATGGATTGATCGGGTGTTGGCCCGGTGTGGGCGTTTTGGGACGTGAAAGATGAGAGATTGTGTTGTTCTGGCGGGTAATGCCAGAGACGCTTCACTGGCCGCGAACTGGGCCGCTTCCTGTGCCGCGCGTGCGCGGATGACAGCGGATGAAGGCAAGGCATTGGCCGCGCGCATCCGTGATCGTTACGTCACCGCTTGTGAGGCATTGTTCGGCGCTCAGGGTGGTACGGGCAGACAGGTCATGCTGTCCGCCGAATTTGGCGAAGGCCAACCCCGATTTGAATTGATCGCAGACGGCGCGGTGGCTTGCGATGCGATTGGCCCAAAATGTGATGCAGGGCCATGTGATGGCCTGACCTGCTTCAGGCTCATAGACTGATGTGAAAGTGGTTGGCACCTGCGTTATTGCAGGGCGCGCCAAACCCGTTCGGGTGAGAATGGTGCCTCTATCAATGTGCCGCCCACTTGTGCCAACGCATCATGTACCGCATTGGTGACAGCGGGAATGGCTGCTACGGTTCCTGCCTCGCCACAGCCTTTGACGCCGTAAGGGTTTGTTGTGCTGCGTACCTCGATGAAGTGAGGTTCCAGCGCAGGAAAATCCGCGGCGCGTGGCATCGTATAGTCCATGAAACTGCCTGCGATGGGCTGGCCCGTTTCGTCGTCATATGCGGCGGCCTCCATCAAGGCCTGGCCGGCGCCTTGCACCACGCCACCCTGCGCTTGCCCGCCAGCAATCAGCGGGTTCACGATGACTCCGAAATCATCCATCAATGTATATCGGTCCAACTGTACCGCGCCTGTTTCGGGGTCAATCTCAACCTCTGCGACATGGCAACCATTGGGAAATGTGCTGGCGCGCGCCGTTATCTCGCCAAAACCGCCAACGCCGCCCATTTGCTCAACAATATTGACCAGGCTGACCCGCCGGTCCGTGCCGGCAATGGAAAAGCAAGACAAAGTTGCGTCAAACTCGATATCCTCGACAGCGACTTCCAATTCATCCGCCGCCTTTGGTTTGAGCTTCTCAATGATGTCATCAGCGGCGAGTGCGATGACCTGGCTTGCCATGATCAGTGACCGCGACCCGCCCGTGCCGCCACCCGACGGCAGGGCGTCACTGTCACCAGCTTCGAGTGTGATCGCGTCCCAATCGAGGCCCAGTTTGTCGGTCAACACCTGCGCCCAGGTGGTTTCATGGCCTTGCCCGGTCGATTGTGTTCCGATGCGGATAGCCGCCCTGCCTGTGGGGGCGATATCAACCGCAGCGTTTTCCTGCGGGGCCCCTCCGGTGCGTTCCATATAATAGATCGCCGCGCGGCCCCGGATTTTACCGCGCGCGGCGCTTTCCGCGTGGCGTTTGGCGTATCCGGCCTCGTCAGATGCTTCCAGCGCGGCGTCGATCAACTGTGCGGGATCTGCTGAATCGAAAGCCAGACCGCCTGGCGTCGTGTGCGGCATGTCTTCTGGCGTCAGCAGGTTCAAGCGGCGCAGCGCAATCGGGTCCATCCCGATCTGGCGGGCGGCTGCATCCATCAGACGCTCTGTACAATATATAACTTCTGGCCGTCCGGCACCGCGATAGGCGTCGGTTGGCGT
Source organism: Pikeienuella sp. (assembly GCA_049608645.1). Taxonomy (GTDB): domain Bacteria; phylum Pseudomonadota; class Alphaproteobacteria; order Rhodobacterales; family Rhodobacteraceae; genus Pikeienuella. The sequence goes on from JBMYXS010000077.1 coordinate 9,017, forward strand.
GGTCGTGGTCAGCACACCTTTTACCCGATGATGATAATGGGGCATGCGATAGAGCGAACCGACCATATTGGCCGAGAACAGCGTGTGGATCGCAGGCCCCGCGCTGGAATGATAGGCACCAAGATTGGAGACGGAGGTCATGCGGATAGCCAATAGCCGCCCGTCGGCGTCAAATGCGCCTTCAACTTCGCTCATCAGGTCACGCGCCTGAATGTCTGACAGGAAACTTTCCGACCGGTCGGCAATCCATTTGACAGGGCAGCCCAGGTCTTTTGCAGCCAGGGCCGCAAGGCCGTATTCGGGATGCATCATTAGTTTCATACCAAACCCGCCGCCAATATCGGGGGCATGAACCCGCATCCGTGCAGGTTCGACACCCAGCAACTTGGTAATGCCGTCGCGCATTGCATGCGCGCCTTGCGAGCCGACCCATGCTTCCCACCGATCATCCGCGTATTGAATGACGATGCCGCGTGGTTCCATCGCGGTGACGATCAGGCGTTGGTTCTTGACGGGCGTGGAAACAACATGCGCCGCGCGGGCGAATGCCGCGTCAGTCGCCGCCTCGTCACCTGTTGCCCAATCATAGGAAAGATTACCGGGCGCATCATTGTGCAACGCGGGGGCATTCGGGCTGAGTGCTTGTTCGGGGGTGACCAGGGGCGGGAGGTCTTCATACTCAAATTCGATCAATTCCGCCGCATCGCGCGCGGCCTCCAGCGTGTCAGCGACCACAAAAGCGATGGGCTGGCCGACATAGCGCACCCGATTCGTTGCCAAATGAGGCTGTGCCGCGAGGGGAATCGCCGGGCCACCGATGTCTCCGAGGGGCATTCTGCAAGAAATATCCGCCAGTCGACCGGAAATATCGTTTGCCGTGTAAATAAGTTTTGCACCCGCATTGCGTGCAGCGTTTACGTCAACGGAAACCACCTTTGCGTGCGCTACCGGAGAGCGTGAAACAAAGGCGTGCATAAGGCAGTCGGGCCTAATATCGTCGATATAGCGCCCTTTTCCGGTCAAGAAGCGGTGGTCTTCTTTACGAGTTGCAGCTTGTCCAATGCCAAATTTCACGTGCTGTTCCTCTTGAATACGACCCTGAGAGGGGGGATTGTATGAAAGATGTAGTCTGCGAATCCGGTGTTGGGAAGCAAACTGACGGGTCTTTGCATTAAACAACGCTTGCAAAGGCTTGCGAACGCTAGGATTGTTGTGTCGGGGTGAAGCGCGTGGGGCGCTGTTTTGCGAAGGGGAGTGCTCGTCTTGTTGCAAGACGACCGTGTCATGTCGATCTTAACTGGGCTTGTCATCGTGGTTGCGATGGCAACTTTGGCCCAGAAATCCGATCGCCTGCTCGATATCTTTTTCGGCGAGGAAGTCGCCGGGATTGCACCTCAGAACGATTCCGTAACCGTCGTTGCGGGGCGGCCAGAGATTATTGACGTTCTTGCCAATGATGAGAACGTCTCGCCCGAAGATGTAGGCGGTGTGCGTATCCTTGTATCGCCCAGCTGCGGCGCGGCGGAGACGGCCGACAACGGCGTGCTCTACATTTCCAACGAGCGATGTGTTGGCGAACAGTTGTTTGCCTATTGTGTGCAGCGTGGTGATGAATGCACCTCGGCGTCAGTCAACGTGAATGTGGTGTCTTCCGAGCCGCAGAAACCGGTTGTCGGGGCGCAACAGCAAGTCGCGACCAATAATGCGCCGCAAGCCATTGAGCCTGTGGAGGTGCCGCGCGCTGACGCGGGCGCAGCCACAGTCCCAGCCCCCGCCATCGACACTGCCAGTGCTTCGGATGCGCCGGTTATCCGCGCGGCACCTGAGCCCTCCAGCGCGAATGAGCCGACGGTCGCCGCAACCGCCCCGACGACCGACGGCGGCGTGGCCGCGGTCGTGCGGACATTTACACCGACTACCCCCGAGATTGCGCAGTTGGGCCGTTCGCCAACCTTTGGGGCAGATGATGGAAATGCAGACGCGCTGCGTGGTCTGAGCAACGACAGCGAACCAGCCATTCGCCTTGGCGCGGTTCCCGCCCTTGCCCAGCCCCGCGCGGGTGAGGCCGCCACGGGCGCGACTGACGTGCAGCGTGGGTCACGGGTTGCCCGGCTTTCGCTTGAAAATGATGTAACGATCGCGCCGCGCGCTGATGCGCCCGATCTATCGGACATTGCGCCTCCGGCCCCGCCACAGGAAGCGACCGTAGAGGTTGCACGTGTTGAGCCAGCTGATGCGGCAACTGATACGACCGAACAAATTCAGTCTGATGTGGTGGCTTCGATTGGCTCATCGCCAACGCCATCCCCGTCACCACGCCCGCGCCCGGCGGCTTTGACGCCCAGCGATGCACCCGTTGCACGTGGTTGTGGACAGGCCGAAATGGTGTCCCGGCGTGGTCCGGGTGCCAATAGCGTTATTCGAATCGTATCTAGCTGCCGTGCGGGCGAAGTGGTCACGCTTTCACATGCCGGGCTGGAATTTGCAGGTCGGCTGGACAACGCAGGTCGGTTGACCATGGAACTTCCGGTAATGGACATCGACAGTGGTGTCGTTGCGGTGTTCGGAGATGGCGGTCGTGCGGTTGCGCCGCTTGATTACGATGACCGGGCTGTTGATCTGGCGCTGCGGGTTGCGGTTTCCTGGACCACGCCTGTTGATCTTGATCTGCACGTTTTCGAGTACGCCGCCGGGTTCGGCGCTGATGGGCACGTTTGGCAGGAAAACCCGCGCGCGTTCCGCGATGTGCGCCGCGCTGGTGGTGGATATCTGCTGAGCTTCCCTTCGCTGAAGGCGGGCGGGCAATCGATTGAAGTTTACACGTTCTGGGCCAACAGCCGCGCTCGCCCGGGTTTTGCGCGAATCGCGCTTGATCACGCTTCGCGGGGGGATACGCCAGCGGGCGAATTCTGCGGCAATGGCCTTTTGGCAGCGCCTGACTATCAGGTGGTCAGGGCCTCCGGCGGTTCGGTGACTTCGCGGGCTAAGGGGCGGTTTGCGCCTGCTGCTTGTGGGGTGGCGCTCGCAGCTGATGCGCGCTACGCCAATGGGGCGGTGAAGGATTTGGAGATCGCGGGCCGGTAGGTGGCACGCAAAAACCATTGTATCCGAGGGGTCTTCGGGTGCAGGGTATAGAAGATGTAGTAGGGTAGGTTCGATGACGAAACGCAGCTTCAGCATGTTACGCCTGGCGGCCTTCGCAACAGCGGCGGCGGCGCTGGCTGGTTTCGTAACGCCCGCGGCGGCCCAGCAGGTAAAGCTGACGTCTATCGACACAGGTTTTGTGCTGACAGGCGAATTGCTGGAGTTTACTGACGGCAATTATGTGATCAAATCGTCCATCGGTCAGCTTACGATTGATAGCCGTCAGGTGGAATGCGCAGGGCCGGGGTGCCCCAATTCCGGGCCTGTATTCTCAGCTTCTGTTGGTGTTTTCGGCTCGGATATGATCGGGTCGGCGCTGATGCCGGGGTTGATTGAGGCTTATTCTGAAACCCAGAATTCTGTCGTGGAACGGCAGATTGGTGCTGATGCGACTCAGGTTGTCATGCGTTTGTTGAGTAATGACGGCAGTGAGGTCGCGGCGATTGATCTGCGTTCGAACAGTTCCGCAAATGCATTTCCGGGCCTGATCTCCGGTGCTGCGGCCATTGGCATGTCATCGCGCCCGGTCACACAGACCGAAGTGGCGGCCTTGGCGCAGGCGGGGATCGAAGGAATCAACAGCGCCGGTCAGGAACATATTCTGGCACTGGATGGTCTGATCATCGTTGTTTCGCGCGACAATCCATTGCGCACCATTTCAACGACCGACCTTACCGATATTTTCTCTGGGGCTATTGATAACTGGGCGGCGCTTGGTGGCCCGGATGCGCCGATCAATGTTTATATGCGAGAGCCTGGCAGCGGTGCCTATGACATTTTTTCGTCAATGGTTCTGGAAAGCCAAGGCGAAGCACTGACCCCACGCGCACAGTTCTTTCGCACCTCTCGTGGCTTGTCAGACGCTGTTGCGGCGGATGTGAACGCGATTGGCGTCACCGGCATTGCCTTTGAGCGCAACAGTCGGGCCCTGGCGTTGGAAACGACATGTGGGCTGGTGATTGAACCTTCTGAGTTCAATGTAAAGACTGAGGAATACCCCCTCTCACGCCGCTTGTTCCTTTACACGACCGGCGCATCGCTTGCGCCGTCTGCCAAAGGATTGCTTGAATTTGCGTTGTCGGACGAAGCACAGGGGCAAATCGCTGACCTTGGCTTTGTTAACCAGCAGATCACTTCCATCCCCCTGAACAATCAGGGCCGCCGCGTGGCGGAGGCGTTTATTCAGCCGCGCGATCAGGAATCGATCCGCACCATGCGTGATCTGGCGCTTGAATTGCTTGATGCAGAGCGTCTTTCGACAACCCTGCGGTTCCAGCCAAACTCTTCGGTTTTGGATGTGAAGTCACGGGGTGACATTGGCCGCCTTGCGCGCTTTATCGCAGAGGGCAACCTCGACGATAAAGAGATTGTGTTGATTGGCTTTGCCGATGATGTGGGCCGCTTCGAAGCCAATATGGCATTGTCGGAGCAACGCGCGACGCAGATCGAAGCAGAGCTGGAAGCCGAGCTGGCATCGCTTGGCGCAAATGGCCGTACGGGAATCGTCACGCTTGGTTATGGCGAGCTGGCCCCGGTTGCGTGCAGCGAAGACGGCCTTGGGCAGGCGTCCAACCGCCGCGTCGAAGTTTGGATTCGCGATCAGTTCTGATCCGCTTTCGGCACCTCTGACGGCCCGGCACCAAATCCGCCGCATTTTGTCACAAATCCGACATCGCTCGGGTTTGAATGACGTTTTTTGACCGAAACTGCTTGAAACCTATGGGCGGCACCGTTCAGAGTTGGTCGCGGGTAGATTTCGTAGCGGGGGGCTACGAAGACGGACACCATCTGAGAGGCGCTTGTCGCTATCGGAGACAATTAACAGAGTGCGCTTGCTCGGCGCACTGCATAACAGGGAGACTACTGAGTATGGATAAATCCACAATTACCGGCGCGCCGATGCACAAGGCCGTTGAAATGTATGCAGAGGACCATAAGGCGGGCAAACTTGACCGCCGTGAGTTCCTCGCACGTGCCTCTGCGCTTGGCGCAACAACGGCAGCCGCTTATGCGATGATCGGGGCGTCCACCCCTGCAGTCGCTGGTGGGCACAAGAAAAAGGGCGGCGTTCTGCGCATTCAGCAGGAAGTTCGCGGCCTCAAAGATCCACGCACCTATGACTGGTCGCAGATCGCAAACTTCTCCCGCGGTTGGCTTGAGTATCTCGTGCAGTATAACCGCGACGGTACGTTTGAAGGCAAATTGCTGGAAAGCTGGGAAGTTAACGACGACGCAACCCAGTACACGCTCAACGTACGTAAGGGCGTCAAATGGAACAACGGCGACGATTTCACCGCTGATGATGTGGTCTTCAACCTCACGCGCTGGGCCGAAAAAGGTGCTGAAGGCAACTCGATGGCCGGCCGCATGGCGACCCTTATCGACGAGGAAACCGGCGCAGCAAGAGCTGGCGTAATCGAAAAAGTCGACAGCCACACGGTTCGCCTGAACCTGCCTGCGCCTGACATTTCGATCATCCCGGGCATGTCTGATTATCCAGCGGCCATTGTGCACCAGTCTCATTCTGATGACACGATGCTCAGCAACCCAATCGGTACGGGCGCATATCTGCCTGAAAGCCTTTCGGTTGGTGAGAAAGCTGTTCTGGTGCGTAACGAAAACCACACATGGTGGGGTGAAGGCGCGTATCTCGACCGGATCGAGTTCATTGATTACGGCACAGACCCTGCTGCATGGCTGTCTGCTGCTGAATCAGACGAAGTTGACATGACCTATGAGATTGTCGGCGAGTTTGTTGAAGTGTTCGACAGCTTTGAAGGCTGGACCAAGTCCGAAGCCGTTACCGCAAACACCATCGTCATCCGCCCGAACGCCGAAGCCGAAGTGGACGGCAAAAAGCCATATGCTGACCGCCGCGTACGCCGCGCTCTCGCTATGGCTGTGGACAACGCTGTTTGTCTTGAGCTGGGGTATTCCAACCTCGGTACGGTTGCCGAAAACCACCACGTTTGCCCAATTCACCCTGAATATGCGGAACTGCCAAAGCAGGAGCATGATCCAAAAGGTGCAATGGCTCTCATGGCCGAAGCTGGCATGGCCGATTATGAGCATGAACTGCTTTCAATCGACGATGACTGGCGCCGCAACACAACCGACGCCGTAGCTGACCAGCTGCGCGATGCCGGTATCAAGGTGAAGCGGACGATTCTGCCAGGTTCTACGTTCTGGAATGACTGGGCGAAATACCCGTTCTCCTCCACCAACTGGAACCAGCGCCCGCTTGGCGTTCAGGTTCTGGCGCTTGCTTACCGTTCTGGCGAGGCATGGAACGAAGCCGGCTTCAGCAACGCTGAGTTTGACAGCCTTCTGTCCGATGCGCTTGCAATCGCTGACGCTGACAAGCGCCGTGAAGTGATGGCGAAGATCCAGAAAATCATGCAGGACGAAGGCGTGGTTATCCAGCCATACTGGCGTTCGCTGTATCGTCACTACAAATCAAATGTTGTTGGCGCAGAGATGCACCCCTCGTTTGAAATGCACGTTCACGATTACGCACTGTCGTAATTTGAATACGAGAAGGGCCGCCCAACGTGGCGGCCCTTTTTGCTTAGGTAGACCGGTGCGGGTCAAAAAACGGGCGATCAACGCTCGTGGCCCATAAAACAGCGCGCCGAACCACCGACAGGGGAACCCATGGGACTTTTCATCCTAAGGCGGCTCGGCGTTATGCTGATAACCGCGCTTTGCCTGACATTCGTTGTCTTCTTCCTGACCAACCTGAACCCGAACCTCTACAAGCTCGCGAAAACCGAGGGCAACATGAGGATGACGGACACACAGGTTGAGTTATGGCTGGAGAATAACGGCTATCGCGAAAATCTGTTTCTGCGCTACGGGCAATGGCTGGGTGTTGCACCTGGTTGGACCCGCACAGCCGAAGACGGTACCGTGACGGGCCGTTGTATAACAGGCGGCGTCACCGAAGGCGCGCCCACGTTCTGCGGCGTCATTCAGGGTGATTTTGGGTATTCCACCGTCTTCAAGACGGAAATTGGCGGCATCATCTCCAAGCGCCTGGGTGCAACGGGCAAGCTGATGTTCTGGGTGATGATCGTCATGGTGCCATCGGCCCTGATTGTCGGGGTGCTTGCGGGCATGAGGGAGGGCTCGGGGCTGGACCGATCCTTATCCACATTCTCCATCGCCACCACCGCAACGCCTGAATATGTGTCCGGTGTTATTCTCATTACAGTCTTTGCGTCGCGGGCCGGGGGCCTGCAATGGTTCAACGGCTCGGCAACGTCGGCGTTGGAAAACGCAACTTTCGCCAACTTTACCCTGCCGGTGCTGACCATGGCGCTCTATGGCATGGGTTACATCGCGCGTATGACCCGTGCCTCCATGGCTGAGGTGATGACCGCGCAGTATATCCGCACCGCCCGTCTGAAGGGCGTCAAATTCTCCACGGTCGTGATGAAGCACGCGCTGCGCAATGCGCTGATCGCGCCCTTCACTGTCATCATGCTCCAGTTCCCCTGGTTGCTGACCGGCGTTGTCATTGTTGAGACGCTGTTCAACTACAAGGGCTTTGGCTGGGCGCTGGTGCAGGCCGCAGGCAACAACGACATCGAACTCCTGCTGAGTTGTTCGGTCGTCGCGGTGTTCGTCGTTCTGGTAACGCAGCTGATATCCGATATCGGCTATGTGTTCCTGAACCCGCGCATTCGCGTCAAATAAGGGGGACGCGATTATGGTACTCGGATGGGGTGAAATTATTCCCGCCATTTTGCTGCAATTCACGCCTGTGTGGATCAGCTTGATCGCTGTGTTCGGCTTGTCGATCACGTTCAAAAAACGGCTTAGCCTTTATGGAAAGCTGTTCAATTCCTGGGTCGGGATCATCGGCCTGTTCATCGTGTTGTTCTGGTTCTTCACGGCGCTCTTTGCCGACCAGATTGCGTTGTTTGATCCGATTGATCAGGTCTCCGGCATGAAGAACAAAAAGCCCGGTACCCCGGTACGCGGGTTGGAAGATGCCTGGTATCTGCTTGGCGGTGATAACCTTGCGCGCGACGTGTTCAGCCGCGTGGTGCACGGTGCCCGCTCGGTAATGATCATCGCGCCGTTCGCGACGTTGTTCGCGTTCATGGTCGGTGTGACGCTGGGCTTGCCTGCCGGTTACTTCGGTGGGCGGATGGATACGGTCCTGTCGTTCCTTGCCAACCTTGTTTTGGCTTTCCCGGTGATCCTGCTGTTCTACCTGCTGGTAAACCGCGAGATCGTTGAAACGGGCATTCCGATGTATCTGGCGGCGGTTCTGTTCCTGCTGCCGATCCTGTTTGTCGTGGTGTTCATCTATTCGCGGTATGAAACGCGCCCAGAGGTTATGATCCCGGCATTGTCGGTGGCAGTTCTGATCGGGTTCTGGGCCTATTCAGGCCTTGCCTTCAATGCCGATCCGCTCGGTGTCTGGGGGATGAGCCCGAACCTGCTGAATGTGTTCGTCTCGGTGGTATTCGTGAACTCACCCACGGTGTTCCGTATTGTCAGGGGCCTGACCATGGACATCAAAACGCGGGACTACGTGGCTGCGGGCCAAACGCGGGGCGAGGGGCCGTGGTACATCATGCTCTGGGAAATCCTGCCAAACGCCCGTGGGCCGC
>JBMYXS010000078.1:0-17153 GCA_049608645.1 Pikeienuella sp.
CTCCCCGCCGCCGGTGAAAGGGGTTCTAGGGCGATTCACAAAATCCCGCAACAGCTTTTTTGATCTTTTTGTCGTTTTTTTCAAAACCAAACAAAATCAGATAGTTACGGAGTGAATTTCGCCCTTGGCCACCATTGTGAACGGTTTTCAGCCCGGTTCTGAGCCGCATATGTGATTCATTTCGGCTTTTGCCCTTGGTTAACGTGTGGCGCGCCACGGAATCCCGTCTTTTGGGTGAATCGTTTCCTTGTTCGGAGCCACGAGGATCAGGCGCCAAAGCCTCGCGTTACGCCTTTCCCTTACGAACAAAGGCCCCGACATATGCCGGGGCCTTATATGGTCGTCACCTGATGGAGGTCAGAGCCCCCATTTTGCCTTGGTCTTTTCAAAGAAGCCCTGAAGCTTTTTGATCTTCACCCAGTTGTTCACATAGTTGATCCATACCTGATCGGTTTGCGGCATCAGCATTGCAATGGCAGCTGGTGAACGGGCTTCGGTGTTTGCGACACGTGCAACGCCAAACTTCTCCGTCAGCGTAGCGCCTTCGATGTTTGAGGTAATGAAGACATCAGCGCGGCCGGCCAGCACCTCCTGGTAACCACGTGCGGGGGCTTCGACCACCGTGATCTCCGCATTCGGGAACCATTTGCGCGCGTTCGCTTCAAATGTGGTACCGAGGGTTGTCGCCACCTTGACGCCGGGCTGGTTGATGCTTTCCCAGCCATCAAACTTGTCGGCAGCGTCACCAGCGGTGAATGGGTAGATCTCTACCGAGATATAGCTTTCGGAAAAGCCCGCCACTTTCATACGTGCAGGCGAGATCGAGGCAGACCCTGTCAGGTGGTATTTTCCGGCAACAACGCCGTTCACCAGTGTTTTCCAATCAGTCGGAACAAATTCAAGTTTCACGCCGAGGTCTTTTGCAAGCTCGGTCATAATGTCGATGTCAAAACCTTTGTAACCGTTCGTTGCCGGGTCGCGCAGGCTCATCGGGTTCCAGTCACCCGTGGTGCCGACCTTCAATACCCCGGTGTCGAGAATCTCGTTCAGTGCGGAGCCGTGGCCTTCGGCGGATGCCGGCGGCGCGGAGATAAAGCTCAACGCCGCAGCGAAGAGCGCAGTAATTGCGAATTTCATGGGAAACCCCTGTCTTGCCCCACCGCCGGTTGCGGCAGGTTCCTTGCCATCACATAGGATGTGAACAGCCTATGGCGATTAAAACTTGTCGCCTTGGGTTTATCCACTAGAATTTCCGTGAGGTTCGCAGCCTCCTGACGGGTTCGGTCAGGAGGATCGGCGGATTTCATCCGGAGTGGCAAACCAGCTTGGCGCACTATCTCTATACAGACCTGCTCTGTAAGTGTTGGCCATTGAGCGGGGGGCAGGGCGATGCTGCACCCTATATAGGACGACGGTGCCATTCAGCGCGCCGACACGTGAAAGACAATCTATGAACAATCCTGCCCTTGCGGCTACTTCTGGTGACACTGCCTTGCCAGCGATTGAAATGGCACAGGTCAACAAGTGGTTTGATGACTTTCACGTCCTCAAGAACATCAACCTTACCGTCAAAAGGGGGGAGCGCGTGGTGATTTGCGGGCCGTCGGGTTCAGGCAAGTCAACTGTCGTTCGCTGCATCAATCGTCTGGAAAGCCACGAACAGGGCACCATCAAGGTTGATGGTGTGGAGCAAACGCCCGCCAACATCGAAGCGATCCGGGCAGAGGTTGGGATGGTGTTCCAGCAATTCAACCTGTTTCCCCATCTTACGGTGCTTGAAAACCTGACGCTTGGCCCGATGAAAGCGCGCGGCCTTTCCAAAGCCGACGCCACCGAACGCGCGATGAAATACCTTGAGCGGGTGCGCATTCCCGAACAGGCTGAAAAACGCCCCGGTCAGCTTTCCGGCGGGCAACAGCAACGTGTCGCCATCGCGCGCTCCTTATGTATGGAGCCAAAGATCATGCTGTTTGATGAGCCGACGTCCGCGCTCGACCCTGAAATGATCGCAGAAGTGCTCGACACCATGGTCGAATTGGCCGAAGGGGGCATGACGATGATCGTTGTCACCCATGAAATGGGTTTTGCGAGAAAGGTCGCTGACAAGATGGTGTTCATGGATGCCGGAGAGATCGTCGAAACCGGCCCCCCCGCAACATTCTTCGAAGCGCCGGAAAACCAGCGGTGCCGCGATTTCCTCAATCGCATTCTGCGGCATTGAAGGGCGGGCCCATGACAAACACGTTTCTGAAATCGGGCGCGCGGTATTTGCCGCTCCTCTCACTGCTTGTACTGACAGGGTGCGCATCATCAACGACATGGGGATGGTACGTCATTGATCCACGCACAGATAGCGGGTGGATCAACGTCTGGTTCCTGCTCTCCGGCTACCCAAGCACCATTGCCGTATCGGTAACAGCGGCGGCCATTTCGATTGTATTGGGATTGCTCATCGCGCTGCCTGCGTTTTCGTCAAATCGCTGGGTAAGGGGGACAAATCGGGTTTATGTGGAATTTGTCCGCTCTATCCCGCTTCTGCCTATGTTGTTCTGGGTCTATTTCGGGTTGCCGCTGATCATCAAGGGCACTTGGGTCGATTTTCCCGTCGACCCGTTCTGGGCGGGTGTGTTCGCACTCGCCATTTCCGACAGCGCCTTTACGGCGGAAATCTACCGCGCGGGCATTCAGTCTGTCGCGCGCGGCCAGACCGAAGCGGCGCAGACGGTTGGTCTGAATTATTGGCAGACCATGCGTTACGTGATCCTGCCCCAGGCGATCCGGCGCATTCTGCCGCCGCTTGCGAACCAGTTCATATATATAGTGAAGATGAGCGCGTTTGTTTCCGTAATCGGTTTGCAGGAACTAACCCGCCGCGCCGGGGAATTGGCAACGTCGGAATATCGCCCGCTGGAGCTCTATACCTTCTTGATCTTCGAATATCTCGTGTTGGTCCTGATCATCTCTGCCGCTGTGCGTTGGTTGGAGCGTCGGATGAAAGCTGACGAGCGTTAATGCAAACAGCCCCGACATATCTGTCGGAGCTGTTTCACAACAATCGGCATGATCTTAAAAGTGAATGACGAGGTCGGTTGTGATCCGCCAGTCATAGGCGTGATCTTCGTCTTGCAGTACGTTGTAATCCGCCGCGACACCAACCAGCAGGTTGTCCATCGCCCGATACCGAAACCCGCCACCCAGCGTCAGCACCGTTTCCGGGTCAGATGAACCAAGGTCGAGAATATCGAGGCCCGTCAGGTTGGAGTTGGCGACCTGATCCCCTCCATCGAGCGGCGCAAAAAGATTTGCCTCCAGCATTGGGTAAAGCCCGGGCAAGATCTCATAGCTTGCCGTTGCCGAGGCCAGAAAATTGGTGGTGCCGGTATCACCCAGCGCGACCTGCGCGCCAATCATGGCTTGCACCTGCGTTTGGCCCCAAATTTTCGCGCCGGTCACAAAGGGGTTCAGGTAACCGGAATCATGCCCGTTAAAATCCAATCCGCCCGAAGACAGGCTGCCGATAGGCGCAGTATAACGGATGCCCGGCGTCACAATCAGCCCCGCAGCAGGGTCGTTGATTGCCGCATATTTGAAACCAACAGCGATATCATTGAAACCATTGTCATCCGGCAAGGCCGCATCAAAATTCAGCCATGTGTATCCATCCGTCGTCGCGAGGAACGCAAGACGGTCCGTCAAGGCAACGCGCACCTGAAACCCGACCACATTGGCATGACCGCCATCGGTCAGGAAATCTTCGGGAATTGAGTGATAGGCATAAAACGGGCGGGCCTCCGTTGTAATGAACGGGCTTTCATTGAAAACAGGGTTTCCAATCGGCGGCACATATTGTGTCCGTTCAAACCCACCTTCGGAAAACGATCCCTTTAGGTTCAACCCAAGTGGCCCATCCGCCGCCGCGACCCCGCCAAGGCAGAACAAGGCCGCCGCGGCCCCAAATGTTGTTTTCACCACATTCGTCACAACGCTATCTCCTTACACATGCGTTCCAGCGCGAACCCTTTATGACTTCGCGTTGAGACGCATGTGCCGTGGAACCGGCGCTGCGACCTTGATCTGGATCAGAATGGACAGTCTGCCGCAGCAAAAGTCACCGTGCGGCGAGGGGCCGGAGCGGTGTCTTGTCAGGCGATGCGGTTTGGTGGTTCTTGCCCAGCAAAAAAGGCGGCGAGATTATCAAGCGCCATCATGCCCATCGCAACGCGCGTTTCCATCGTCGCACTGCCTAGATGTGGCGCGACCACGACATTATCGAGCGACCGAAGCGCCGCTGGCACATGTGGTTCTGCCTCATAAACATCGAGGCCCGCGCCCCCGATCCGCCCCGCCGCCAGGGCGTCGCTCAACGCCCCTTCATCGACCACGTCGCCGCGCGCGGTATTGACCAGAATGCCCGTCGATTTCATTGCCGCTATGGCAGAGGCCGACATGATGTGCCTTGTCTCCGCCCCACCTGGACAATGGAGCGAGACAAAATCAGCCGCGGCGCACACGTCCTCCACACGATCCAGTTGCACCGCGCCATATTCGGCAAGGTCCGCAACGGGGGAGCGGTTATAGACAACGATCTTCATGCCAAAACCATGATAGGCGCGCCGGGCCATCGCCCTTCCGATGCGGCCAAACCCGATAATGCCCAAAGTTGCGCCCGAAACCTTGCGCCCGATTAATTGGGTTGGCCCCCATCCTTCCCACGCATCCGCGCGCACCAACCGCTCCCCCTCGCCCATGCGGCGCGCGGCAGCAATCAGCAAACCCATGGCGATGTCAGCGGTGCAATCGGTCAACACGCCGGGCGTGTTTGTTACAACAACACCAGCAGACGCCGCCGCGCCCAGATCAATATGGTTATGCCCCACACCGAAATTTCCCAGTATCTTGACCCGCGATGCACCGGTCAGAAAATCAGGGGGCAACTGATCGGAAACCGTTGGGCAAATCGCGTCATATTCCGCGGCCGCAGCTTTCCAATCATCGGCGGACAATGGAATGTCAGTGGCATTCAGGGTCGCATCAAAATCCCGCTTGGCGCGGTCTTCAGCTGCCTTCGGCCATGCGCGTGATAACAATATTTTTGGTTTGGTCATGGGGCCGCCTCACGCTGCGCAAATCTGTTTCTTGATAGGTGCACATTACCGCGACCGCGTTGCAATGCACGCACGAAAGCACGCCACGCGGCGCACAACCACGGCTTGCACTTGGCGGGCCGTCGCCCTACCGTCACCTCTCTGCCTCGCAGCTTATTGGGGGCATCAAAGGTGACGCCCGCTTGGGCAGTAAGATCAGGTACAGCCCACGGTGTTGCGTTTCATTTGCCTTATTGCGTTTCTGGCTTGGCCGTTGGCCTTATTCGCCGAAGAACCACGGCAGTTATCGCCCGAAATCACCGAAAGCGGTCGCGCCTATCAAGATGCCGTGCGCAGTGTTCATACCACTGTGGATTATTATGACGCCGCCGCCCCCGCCCCTGAAATGACCGCTGCCGAGCCGTTCAGCCTCGACGACGATGATCCGATAGACACCGAAACATCATATTCGGGCGAAAACCGGGCTATCATATCCCTTGTCGTGCTTGTCCTGCTGATCGGTCTGGCCATCGTCATTGTCAGGCTGAGTGGTGTTTCAACTGCATCATTTTCCCGCGCGCCTGATCGGGGTAATCGTACACGGCGCGAAAATAGTGATACGGCGGGTGCGGTGCCCCCTGCCTCGTTATCAGCCATCGCAAACATCGCGGATCGCCGCCTGGCCCTGATCATGCTGACCGCACAGACCATGCATGCCGCCGCTGCTGAATGCGGTTTTCGCATCGGGCGAAGCTGGACCCTGCGCGATGTGATACGGCGTGTTCCCCGTGACTGGCAGCATCACGGTGCCCTCACCACCCTTGCCCGTGCGGCGGAGGCTGCGCATTTCGGCGGGCATGACGTTGCCGAGGTGGATTTTCAGACCCATTTCGCAACAGCCCGCGCCATTATGGGGGCCAAAGCATGAGCTTTCCCGGCAGTGGCACCAACAATGACAATGGCCTGAACGGATTGATCCTGCCCGGCATTTTCGTGGCTTTGGTCATCGGCGTTTATCTTTGGTTCAGCAATCAAGCACAGGAAACCGCCCTGCGCGCCTCCGCCACCGGATTTGATGGGCTTGCCCAATGGCTAAAGGCGGAGGGGAGCGAGGTCGAAGTCAAAACATCCATTTGGCCCGCCTCGCCAGAGGGCTACGGCCTGCGCGTACTGCCCAGTTATGATTCAAACCTTGCCAAAGACCGCCTCAGCCCCACAACTGAGGATGATCTGTTTTCGCAAAGTTCCGAACGTGATGAAGATGCCTGGCGAACGGCGGAGAAGGTCACACTGATCCCCACGCTTTTCATCATGCCCAAATGGCGCACCGGGATGCGGTTGAGCAGACGAGTGCACGATGATTTCATGGGCAACGGCGACCACCTGGGGCGCCACAGCCGCATCGCGGCCGAATTTCCTGGCAAGCTGACCCGAACCGCAGCCGGGTTTCAGCGTTTTGCGGTGCAAGGCACCGACCTCGTTGCCACGATCTATTCGCCGCAAGTCTTCGAAAACGGAAAGTGCAAACCGCTGATCGGCACGCGAAAGGCCATGATCCTCGGTGAATGCAAATCCCGTGGCCTGACGGGGGAACCTGAGTTCGTTTGGATGCTGTCAGATCCTGACCTGTTGAACAATCACGGCTTAACCTTGGGCGACAATGCCCGCATCGCCGCGATGTTATTGCCGGACCTTGCGAATGGCGGGAAGATCGTTGTCGATTATACGACTTCGGTTTGGGTTCAGGTTGACGCTCAAGACGTGCCTGAACGTACGTGGTCTGACCTGTTACGGTTCTTTGCCTATCCGTTTTCACTGCTATGGATTGGGTCAGCGGCCTTTATGGCATTGGCGATCTGGCGATCGTGGGCGCGATATGGTGCACCCCTACGGGCCTTCAATGATGAGATGAGCGCCTCCAAAGATATGTCGGTTGCGGCCAAGGCGCGCTTGCTGCGTCTGTCAGGGCATGACGGCGCATTGGTTGCGGCCCACGCCGCACAGCGCCTGCACGAATTGGCCGCAACGGTCTTCGGCCCGCACCGCAAACAGATGCAGGACCCCCTGCCCCATATCACGACATGGTTGGCGCGGCGGGATAGCACACTGGCAAACCGGTTTGAGGCCGCCGCCACTTCCGCGCGCGACCTTGCACCGACAACACCCACATCCGCGGCGCTTCAGGCGCTTGATGAATTTGAAACCTGTTATGAAAGGGTTCTTGATGACTTTGGAGGAACTCCGGGCCGCAGCTGATGCGATCCGCGATGAGATCGGCAAAGCCGTTCATGGGCAGGACGACGCGGTGGAGATGCTGCTTATCGCATTGTTCGCCAATGGCCATGTGCTGCTGGAGGGGCCACCGGGCACCGCCAAGACCCTGCTGGCGCGCAGTTTTGCGTCGTCCCTTTCGCTGGAGTTCGGGCGCGTGCAATTCACCCCCGATCTGATGCCGGGGGATGTGCTGGGCGCGTCCATCTATGACTTTCAGACCAATGAATTCAGGCTGACCAAGGGCCCGGTATTTACCGACATTCTATTGGCCGACGAAATCAACCGCGCGCCCCCCAAGACACAGGCTGCGTTGCTGCAGGCGATGAACGAGCGTTTCGTTACCATCGACGGCGGCGATCACACGCTGGGCGAACATTTCTTTGTTTTGGCGACGCAAAACCCGATTGAGCAGCAAGGCACCTACCCCTTGCCCGAAGCACAGTTGGACCGTTTTCTGTTCAAACTTGTGATCGACTTCCCCCATGAGGCGGCGGAGCTTGAAATTCTTCGGCGTCACGCGGCGCAACCGCTGGACATGAACGCCCGCACGGCGGCGCTGTCTGATGTGGCTGCTGCCGAAATGGTGGCAGCGGGGCGTGCGCTGGTAGATGGCATAAGGCTTGATGATGATATCCTCAAATACATCCTTGCCCTGACACGGGCGACGCGCGCTGATCCTGATATATCCCACGGGGCATCCACGCGGGCAGCTGATGCTTTGGCCGGGGCGGTTCGCGCGGCGGCGGCATTGGATGGCCGTGACTATGCAATCCCTGACGATGTGAAACGCCTTTATGCCCCTGCCATGCGGCACCGGGTGGTGCTCGGCCCATCGGCGGAGATTGAAGGGCGTACTTCGGTCGATGTTCTGGAAAACATCCTCAACCAGATTGAGGCGCCCCGCTGATGATCCGCCCGTCGCTCCGGCTTTTGACGCTGGCGCTTGTGGCGTTGGTTGCAACGATCATCGCGATGGCGATGGGCGATGTGGTTCGCGACGGCGCGTTGCTCTTCTGGGTTGGGCTGGCGGCTTTTGCCGCGGCTGATCTTTATATGTCGGTCAAGCGCGGGCAACAAATCAACGTAGAGGCCCCCGCAGAGGTTTTCGTGGGCGAAACGGGTGAGCTGACCCTGCGCGCCGCTGGCGATATACTTGCACAGGGCGCGCGCGTTGAATGGCCCGTAGGGCTGGAAGGCCCAGCGGATGCGGCGCTTTCGACCCTGATAGACGGCGTCGCGACCATCCCCTTTCGTGCACGTCGCAGGGGCCAGTGGCGGGTGGAGCGGATGTGGCTTTACTGGCCGTCACGCTTTGCCTTGTTTGAGTTCACGCCCCGTTTGAAGTTGGAGGTGTCAATCGCCGCAACCCCCAACATCCGCCCGGTGCAATCAGGTCAGATTGACGTTGCAGTGCGCTCCCAGCTTTATGGTGTGAAAGATAACTTGATGGTTGGTGAAGGATCGGAGTTTCATCAGCTGCGCGAATTCACCACCGGGATGGACGTGCGCGGCATTGATTGGAAGCGTTCTGCCCGTCACCGCAATCTGGTTGCCCGCGAAATGCGCGCCGAGCGGAACCATCATATCATCATTGCACTCGATAATGGTTACCTCATGCGGGAGGAGGTCGCCGGCCTGCCAAAGATCGACCATGCGGTAAACGCCGGGCTGGCCATCGCCTGGGCGGCCGCATTGGGGGGGGATCTTGTCGGCCTTTATGCCTTTGACGCGCGCCCCCGCCTGTTCGCCCCCCCCGAACCCGGACGCACCGCGTTTAACCGCATGCGTGCGCGCACTGCCGAGATGGATTACGCGAGTGTGGAAACCAACCATACGCTCGCAATGGCGGAGCTATATGCCCGCACACCACGCCGCAGCCTGATCGTCGTCTTTTCCGACTTTGTCGACGCGACAACGGCAGAATTGCTCGTCGAGAATGTCACCCTGCTGTCAAAGCGTCATGTGATTGTATTTGTTGCGCTTTCAAACCCGGACATCACCGCAATGGCGACCGGCGCGCCAAAGAGCCTGGACGATGTGGCAAACGCCGTTTCGGCGGGGCAGATGATCAAGGAACGACGCGTGGTGATGGAACGGCTGACACGGCTTGGGGTTGTTGTTGTCGACACAAGCCCGGACAAAGTGACCGCGAAACTGGTTTCAACATATCTCGACCTCAAAGCGCGGGAGGTGATCTGATGCAAGAACAAGCACGCCTGCGCTCCGCCCGTTTCCGCGCCGAACGCGAAGCTGATTGGAAGCGGCTGGATGCGATTGTCACCCGCGCTGAAAAACAGGGGGTGCGTTCGCTGAACTTTGATGATGCCCGCGACCTGGCGACCCTCTATCGACAGGCGGCAAATTCGCTTTCGGTGGCTCGTGAAATCAGCCTTGATAAGTCACTGCTGACCTATCTGGAGGCACTCACCGCGCGTGCGTGCCTGTCGGTTTATGCGCCACAGGAAACCCTTTCAGGGGTTGTTACCCGTTTCTTGACCATCGGTGCCCCACAAGCCATGCGCCGGTGTTTCGGGCATATCCTGCTGGCGTTTCTGGCGATGGGGCTGGGCGCGCTGGCTGGTGCCGCGCTCTATTTTGAAAGCGCCGATTGGTATGGGTTATTCATGCCGGGCGAGATGATTGGCGGGCGCTCCCCGCTCTCCACTGTCGATGAGTTGAAAGAGAGCATCTATCAGGATGACGTCAGTGGGCTGGATCAACTGAGCGCCTTTGCCTCTTATCTGTTCTCCCACAACACGCGCATCGCGATTTTCGTATTTGCGCTCGGTGCCTTTGCCGGGATTATGACGTTTTGGCTGACCTTTTATAATGGGCTGATCATTGGGGCGTTTGTTGCGCTTCACATCGACAAAGGGCTGGCGTGGGACATTTTTGGCTGGCTATCCATCCACGGCGTTACCGAACTAAGCGCCATCATCGTCGCCGCAGGTGCCGGATTTCGCCTCGGCAGTGCTGTTCTGTTCCCCGGTCGGCGCACAAGGCGGGACGCGTTGAGGCATAACGGCCGCGACGCTGTGAAACTGGCTCTGGTCGCGGCAATCATGCTGATCGCGGCGGCGGTTCTTGAAGGGTTCGGGCGCCAGTTGGTGCAAGATACCTCCACGCGGCTGATCATTGGCTGGGGCGTCGGCGCACTCTGGCTAGCCTGGTTTACTTTGGCAGGGCGACGGGCATGACCACTGACAGAATGCCCACCAGCCATGCCAATACCAAGGCGGCCCGCAAACAGGCCAAGATCGACAAGGCCCTGCGCAAGATGCGCGCGCGGGAGGAAAAGCGCCTCAACAAACGTGCCGTTACCTTTACCCCACCTGAAGGGGTGCCCGTTCACTTTGAAGCCGCCGGGCTTGCCATTCGTCTCGGTGCCCAACTGCTTGACCTTTTGATCACCGGGCTAGCCGTCGCGGCGGTATTGTTGTTGCTCACGGTGACATTCCGCATCGAAGGGCCGGTTGTTAACAGCCTTGGTGCACTTTTGTTCTTTGCCATCCGCACGCCCTATTACGTGTTGGCGGAGCTGTTGTGGAACGGCGTGACACTTGGCAAGCGGGCAACGGGCCTGCGGGTCATCAGCGCCGATGGGCGCTCGCTCTCCCCACATGCGGTGGTCGTGCGCAACCTGATGAAAGAGGCAGAGATTTTCGTGCCCGGTGCCATGCTTCTGATCGTGGCGGCGCTCGATTGGCCAGAACAGGCGTTGACCATCATCTGGGTATTCATCGTTTTGGCCATTCCGCTCTTTAACCGACACCGCCAGCGGCTGGGCGATATCATCGCGGGCACCTATGTTGTGCACCATCCAAAGGCTGTGTTGCTGGAAGACGTGGCAAAGGCCAGTCCACCAGTCGAATCTGGTTTCACTTTCCAACCTCATCAACTCGATCACTACGGCGCTTTTGAGCTGCAAACCCTGGAACAGCTGTTGCGCGGCCCGAACGCAAGCGTTGGCAATAGCGCAGCAGCGCGGCGGCGGGACACCCTGCGCGCGGTCGTAGAACGGATCCGCACCAAGATTGATTACCCTGATGTGGTGCGTGACACCGACCTTGAGCCATTTCTGAACGCTTTTTATGCGGCGCAACGAGCGCATCTGGAGCAACGTCAGCTTTTCGGTGAAAAGCGCGCCGACAAATTCCACAGGGAAAGCGAATGACCGACTGGCGAAGCGGCCTGATGCTGCGCACTTTTCTACGGCTTGGCCTGCGTGTGCCATTTGTTATTGCGCTGGTGATCGGCTTTGTTTGGCTCATGCCAAAGCTTGTGCTGTATTGGATGAGCGTGCTTCGCCGCGACGGTGGGGAGTTGGACACACTTTGGGGGGTAAGCTCCCTCGCGCTATTAAATGTCGCGCTTTGCCTCGCTCTCGTGTTGCTGACCATTATGACGATGCGCCGCCCCCTATGGGAACGTCATACCGAAAGCCTGCTCGGGCTGTTTCGTGGGCTGTTATTTGGCTTTTTGGTGCTGGTTGCCTGCCTGTTGATCGCTGGTGTGCTCATTGCGGGCACCGTGATGATCGCGCCATTGGATGAAACGCCCCGAGGGTTCAGGTTCCTTCACCGCACAGGGTTAATCGCCATTTTGCTCCTGTGCACTTCACCCGGCCTCTTTGCACTGGTCGTCAGTATAAGAGAACGCCAAGGCTATTCGACCATCGCACGTATCTGGCGCATTGATCGCGCCCAAACCATACGCGGGGTTTTCCTGATTATGGTGCTGACAAGCTGCGTTGCGGCCGTCACCATCGTGGGCACATCAATTTCCGTCCGCGGCGCGCAGGTCGGGTTGATCTGGCTTGGCACAGATATCGAATGGATAACGAACCTGGATTTTCAACAACGCGCTTTGATCTCCGGGGTTGTTACTGTCATCGCGTTTACAACAGCGCACATCATCCAATACGAACGCATTCGTGATTGGGAAAGCGGCGGCGATGTTTCGGGTGTGTTCGACTAACCCGCTATTTGCGGGTGAACATCAACGGGCGCTTGCCCGATTTGCGCCCAATCCGCGCCAACAGGAACATCACAGCAGATGCCACGCCAAAGGCAATGCCCGCAGGCCAATTCAGCACCGGCAGGATGAAAACATCAAACACTTCAGGTGAAAGCATTTTTTCGGTGTAGGAGTTCAAACCGATCAACGACGGGCGGTGCAATTCGGCCCAGATTTCAGCGATAGCGAACCATTCAAACGGCTGATCCTGTAGCGGACCTTCATATGCACCATACCCGAGCGCACCGACGCACATCAACAGAAACACCCACCCGAAAAACCGGCGCATCACAACTCTCCTCGGCCGCGCCCGACCCTTCCCCACTCGCGTAGCTATTACCTAACGCGTTCACCGGGCGCTTTCAACGTAACAGGATTTTGGACCAACACGTCTCACGCAAAGTTGCGAGGATAGAGGCGTTTTCGAGGGCCAGAGCGCGATCAGCTGCATGAGAATCGAAATAGTGACAGTCGTTGCATAAAAACAGGCATTATCAGCTTGCACCCCGCCGCTGCATTCCTATAGAACGCCTCTCGATACGGAGAGGTGGCCGAGTGGTTGAAGGCGCACGCCTGGAAAGCGTGTATAGGGGCAACTCTATCGAGGGTTCGAATCCCTTCCTCTCCGCCACGATCGTTTCGCGCTGCGAAACTTTGATATCCGCACAATTTCAGATGTTTTGAGTTTGCCGGCGACGTGCGCCAGTTGACCGTCTGCAATGCCAAAATCGTTGCGAGCGCGTTCGGATTGCCGCGCGGTTGGTTCTTTGCATATGTCGCGCGAACGCCCGGCCGTGCTTAGGGTGCGGGCCGGGGTTCACCACTGGGGTGGTCGTGTTTTTCGGGATGGCTTCAGCACGTCAGGCTTTGCCAGTCCGGTTGCTCATTCAGCCGAGGCGAATGGAGAGACCTTGCTGTCATCGACAAGGTGGCATGCCACCCGGTGTCCATTTCCGCGATCTTCGAGCGTAGGTTCAACCTGCCTGCATTTGTCTTGTGCCAGTGGGCAACGGTTTGCAAAACGGCACCCCTTTGGCAGGTTGACCGGATCGGGCGGATCGCCGGGGATCAGGATGCGTTTGGCTTTCGCCCTACGTTCCTTGTCCACGGATGGTACCGCAGACAGGAGCGCGGTCGTGTAAGGGTGCAAGGGGTTGTTGAACAGACTCAGACGGTCCGCGTGCTCCACGATCTTGCCCATATACATCACAACGACGCTGTCACACATATGCTGCACAACACCGAGGTCGTGGCTGATGAACATATATGTCAGGCCAAATTCCGCCTGCAAATCACGCAGCAGGTTAAGGATTTGCGCCTGCACTGCCACATCAAGCGCCGATACAGGTTCATCACAGATGATCAGCTCCGGCTGTGTCGCAAGTGCACGGGCCACACCGATACGCTGACGCTGACCGCCGGAAAACTGGTGCGGGAACAGGCGTTTCTGCTCTGGCCGCAGGCCAACAGCGGCGAACAGGCGGTCAATGATCTGCTGCTGCTCTTCCCGGCCAATCTCCGTGAGGTTGACCAGCGGTTCGCGTACGATGTCTTCGGCACGTTGGCGGGGGTTCAGGCTGGAATACGGGTCCTGAAAGATGAACTGAACCTTGGTCCGGGCCTGACGCAGGTCTTCGCCCTCGAGGCCCAGAATATTCTCACCGCCAAGGCTAACATTACCGGTATAGGCATCGACCAAGCGGGCCACGGCCAAGGCAGCCGTTGTCTTGCCCGATCCGCTTTCACCCACAATAGCCAGCGTTTCGCCCTTGTTGACGGCAAACGACACGTCATCAACAGCGTGGAGGTATGACTTTTTGCCAAAACCACCGCCGCGTTTCACCGCAAAGCGCACCCCGAGGTTTTCGACTGTCAGCAATGGTTGTTTTTCTTCGCGGTCCATCACACGTCCTCCGCGCGCCAACAGGCGGCAAGCTGACCATCTTCAAAGGCCTGCATTGGTGGTCGCCCTGTCATGCATTGATCGACACGCATTTCACAACGCGACGCGAACAGGCATCGGCTTTGCCCGAATTCCATCAGGCCCGGAACGATTCCCGGCACTTCCGTCAACCGATCACGACGGTCTGTAAGATCACTTACGATATGCGGCACGCAGGAAATCAAACCCTTTGTATAGGGATGGCGCGCATGTTGGATGATATTCTCCACCGGGCCAATCTCCGCGCCCCGCCCCGCGTACATCACGATCATTCGTTCGGCCATTTCAGCCACAACGCCCATGTCATGGGTAATCAGGATGATGGATGTTCCGGTGCTTTTGCGCAAATCACGCAACAGATCGAAAATCTGCGCCTGCACTGTCACATCAAGCGCGGTTGTGGGTTCGTCTGCGATCAGGATTTTGGGCTGGCAAGCAAGTGCAATGGCAATCATCACACGCTGGCGCTGACCGCCGGACATTTGGAACGGATAATCGCCTACCCGCTGCCGTGCATTCGGAATGCGCACGGCATCAAGCAGTTCAATCGCCATATCCCACGCAGCTTTGTTGCTAAGGCCCTGATGGGCACGCAGCACCTCTGCGATCTGTTCCCCGACTGTATAGACCGGGTTCAGTGAGGTCATTGGCTCCTGAAAAATCATCGAAATTTCATTGCCGCGAATATCGCGCAAGCGCGCATCGCTTACCTTTGTCAGCTCCTCCCCATCAAAGGTGATGGAGCCACTGGCAATGCGACCGACCTTTTCAGGCAAAAGCCCCATGATCGCGAGCGCAGTCATGGACTTGCCACAGCCGCTTTCGCCAACAAAGCTCAGGGATTCATTGTGGCCAAGTTCAAACGACAGGTCGTCAATCACCGGCGCAACACCGTCGCGTGTCGTGATCTCAATTCTGAGGTTTTCGACTTTCAACAAGGGCTGGGTCATTAGCGTTGCCTCAGTTTAGGGTTCAACGCGTCATTCAGACCATCGCCGACCAGAGAAATCGCCAGAACTGTCACAAAAATCGCCAGGCCCGGAATGGTCACGGTGTAGCTTGCGTCCAGAATGTACTGACGGTTTGAGCCGATGATCTGGCCCCAGCTGACCACATTCGGGTCAGTCAGGCCGAGGAACGACAACCCCGCTTCAAACAAGATTGCAGACCCCACCATCAGCGCAGATTGCACAATAATTGGTGGCAAGGCGTTTGGCAGAATGACGCGGAAAATCAGCTTCATGTTCTTTGCACCCGACGCGCGGGAGGCCAGCACATACTCCAACTCCCGTATCCGCAGAAACTCAGACCGGGTGATTCGCGCAACGGCTGTCCAGCTGACCACCCCGATCGCGAGGGTGATAATGGGCAAACTTGCGCCAAACAGGGCGACAATGACCATCGAAAACAAGAGCGTTGGCAGGACCTGAAAAAACTCTGTAATCCGCATCAGAATTTCTTCGACATAGCCCCCGTAGAACCCGGCCAACGCCCCAACGGTGACGCCAATCAGGATTGTCACCACAGCAGCGGAAAGGCCAATGACGAGCGAAACGCGTGCACCATTCAGGATCATCGCGACCAGATCACGCCCCAGATAGTCAGTGCCAAGCATGAACCCCTCCTGCCCCGGCGGGGAGAATGGTGCCCAGACCATTTCAAACGGGTCCGTTGGATAGAGCATCGGCCCAAAAATTGCGCCAAATGTAATCAGCGCAAGAATGATCAGGCCCACAACAGCCGCGTGGTTACGCCGGAACATTTCCCATGCTTCGGCAACCGGGTGGCGTGCCTTTTGGATTGGCTCATCTGGCAGGATTGGTTGAGTGCTCATTTTTTGCCTCCTACCCGTGGATCGACAAGTCGCAAGGCAAGATCCGTCAGCAGATTGCCGACAATCACCACCAGGGCCGAGAAAAAGAGGATGCCAAGAATGGTCGGCGTATCGCGGGCGATGATTGACTGGAAAGCCAATGTGCCGAGGCCGGGCCAGCTGAACACCGCCTCAACCAATACAGCGCCGGAAATAACCGCCGAGAACTGTAGGCCTGCCAAAGTGATGACCGGCGAAAGCGAGTTTTTCAGCGCGTGCTTATAAACCACCTGACGGGTGGTGAGGCCTTTTGCCTTGGCCGTCCGCACATAGTCAGAGCCTAACGTCTCCATCATCGTGGCACGTGACAGACGAGAATACAGCGCCACAAAGACAGACGCGAGCGTCAGCATGGGCAGCACGAGGTGGCGCGCAATATCAACGAAATGGGCCCAGAAGCCCCCCTCAACCGTGATGTCGCGCATGCCCGCAACAGGGAACCATTGAATATGCAGCGAAAAGCCAATCAGCAGCAGGATGCCGGTCCAGAACACAGGTGCCGCGTATCCAAACAAGGCAAACAGCGTTACAAAATGGCTAACGATGCCATTGGGCTTGCGGGCCGAATAAACGCCCAGCACCACCCCGACGATCAACGCCAACAGCTGCGCGCTCATCACAAGCAGCAAAGTGGCAGGCAATTTTTGCAGGATCAAAGACGTAACGCTTTGATTGTAGAAAAACGAATGGCCAAGGTCGAACTGCATAACCTTGCCGATGTAGGTTCCAAGCTGGAATATAAACGGCTGGTCCAGCCCATAATCGCGCCGGATTTCATCGAGCAGTTCTTTATCAGCGCCCCCCATCGACTGAGAGATGGTATCGGCAACATCGCCCGGCGCCAGATGCATCAGCGAAAAGTTCAGAACCAGAACCGCCAAAAGCAGGACCGCAGCGTAAAGCACACGGGTCAGGATTGTCTGAAAAATGCTCACGGATTTGTCCCTGAAACAGAGTGATCTTG
>JBMYXS010000079.1:0-16560 GCA_049608645.1 Pikeienuella sp.
ACCTAGGGCAGCACCCGCAGGGCGAACCCCCGGCGTGACGATCAGGCGGCCCTTTGCCTCGGGCAGGGCGCGAATGGCTGCCGCTTCCTGGGGCGAAGCGATCACCCCATCAGCGCCCGCTTCAAAGGCTCGGCGCGCCCGCTCCACCACGAGGGTGGAGGCTTCACCGGGAACAATCATAGCGGCATCAAGATCATTGCGGTCCAGCGAGGTCAGGATTGTAACAGCAAGAATTTTCGTTGGCGCATCGCCCCGGCCCGCCACAGCGGCGCGCACGACATGCGGGTCGCCATGAACGGTCAGGAAATCCAATTCAAACTGGGCAATTCCCCGAACGGCGGCTTCGACCGTTGCGCCTATATCGAACAGTTTCATATCCAGGAAGACGCGCTTGCCCTGTTCCTTCAGCTCATTGGCAAGTGCCATGCCGCCGCCGGTAAGCATGCCAAGCCCGATTTTGTAAAAGCCGACGCTGTCGCCCAACAACTTTGCAACCTCTTCGCCCGCAATGGCGTGGGGAACAAGCGGGGGATCAAGCGCGACGATAAGGCGGGGATCAGCTGACATCATAAGGCTCCTTCTTTCGGGCAGGGTGTGCGCTCGGCAGGCCCACAGGTCAAGTTATGGTGGATATTGATCAGCGGCGTTTGGCCGTTTTGACCCTATTCAGGCGGCACAAACTTTCGCGCGGCAGACCCAAACCATACGATTCTCACGAATCTGTGATCGACCACCGGAAAATTTCGGGTAAGGTTCTCTTACTGGAACCCAAACAAGGGAGACGACAGATGAAGGCACTTACCATTGCCGTCGCCGTTATTGGCGGCCTCGCATTCGCCTCAACCGCATCAGCTTGCCCGTTCATGGGCAAGGACAAGAAAGACGATAAGACCGCCGAAGCGCCCATTCTGAAGCCTGCGGCCTAAGACCAACTGTTTTGTTCCACCGGAACGATCGGCCAGCGTGTTTAATGCGCGCTGGCCTTTTTGCGGTGGAACAAATGTACGAATGCGGCAACCCCGATCAGGGGAACAATCAGGTTCACAACGGGGATCGAAAGCGGAACAGCCACCAAGGCCCCAGCCATCCAACAAGACATTAGGTGCCGATTGCGCAGGCTTTTCGCCTCGCGCGGTTCCATCCGGCGCGCGGCGACGATCTCAAAATATTCGCGGCCCAGCAGATACCCATTCACAAGCCAGAACACGATTGGCGCCGCCAGACCCGAAATAAGGTAAACGATAAGCGCCAGAATATTCGCGCCGATCAGCGTCAACATGAATTCAAAGCCCTGAGTCAGGGCTTCACCCAGAGACTGCCTGCGCGGCGTGGGAAGGTGCGGGTGGTGCTTTGCCTCCACGGCATCGGCGATTTCATCGAGGAACAGACCGATGAAAATGGTCGCGACCGGAAACATCAGGAAAGATGAAAACAGCAGTATCAAACCGATTGAGGCGGTCTTGGCCACTTCATCCAGCAATGTGATATGCCAATCGGTGAAGGGCACGGTAAAATCAATCGCGGGAATAAAGCTTAACGTATAGAAAAGCGCGGCGGTGATCAGGGCCAAAAGACCGATGGTCAGGCCAAGTGATTTGACCAGAACGCCGATGAAACGGCGATCCAATAGCTGGCTAATCGCCTTGGTAAAATCAGTGATCATGCGTTGATCCAGGTTGTTTTCTTGAGGATATCTGGCCGGGGGCGGTCGGCGGGGGCGATGGTTTCGCGGCCGATATGAATAAACCCGGCGACAAATTCGGATGGCGACAAGCCAAGCCGCGTCTCCATGAATGCCCGATCACCTGACGCCCAACCGGTTAACCAGTTGGCACCCCACCCCATTGCCAAAGCGGCGTTAAGGCAGGCAAGACACGCACCGCCCGCCGCCAGATGCTGTTCCCACGCAGGGATTTTTTCCGAGATGACGGGCGAGCAAATGACGGTGATGATGGCACCCCCATGAAGGAAAGCGCCGGCCTGCTTGTCGATCTTGTCTGACGCTGCTCCCTCTGCTTCCATACCTGCGCGCACGGCGTCTGAAAGGCGCTGTCGTGCTGCGCCTTCGATTACAAGAAACCGAAACGGTTCCAATTTACCGTGATCGGGGGTGCGGGCCGCCGCGGTCAGCATCGTTTCGATCTCGCTACGCTCTGGCGCGTCATGGGTCAGCGTCTTTGCAGGGCGAGACCGACGGGTAAGAAGAAAGTTCAGCGCGGCTGTATCTGGTGCGGGCATGATGGTCCTGAAAGCTTGTACGGCGATATCTGACGGCGCGCTAATGCGGCGGCTGGGCCGGGTTATTGATCGCATTCATGTCATGCGAGGCCGGCGCGTTGTCAAGCATCAGAGCAGGAAGCGTTCACCTGCTCCCATATCAAGGCCGGGGAAAACATCCCGCTCCAATGCGGTGCGTTGCACTCCAAACAGGCCCGCAAGTGCCCATGCGGGATAATGGCGAACATCGCGCGTCGGCATCAGGTCACGGTTTTGGTAAAGGTCGCGCTCCCGCACGCCTGGCCAGTCACCATAGACCTTGCCCCCACGCAACGCGCCCCCCGCCATCAGGGCCGCGCCACCGGTGCCATGGTCTGTGCCGCGCGTGCCGTTTTCGCGTGCTGTGCGGCCAAATTCGGTCATTGCGATGACCAACGTGCGTGACCATTCGGGGCCAAGGCCCGTTTTTAGAGTTTCCACAGCTAACGAAAGCTGGCCCAAGGGGCCGCGCAATGCTCCTTTTTGATTCACATGGCTGTCCCATCCGCCAATCGAAAAGGCGGCGATCCGGGCCTCTTCCCGCAGTCGTTTTGCAGCATATTCGGCGCGGACTGCGGCAGCACGTTTGCCCTTTGCGCGTTCGCCGCCGCTGTCCATCGAAAGCGCAAATGCCTCCCGCGCGGCTTCGGCGAACAGGGGGTCATCGCGGTAGATCAGATCAAGCAGGCCACGTTCATCTTCTTCAAAGATGACCTGTTCGCCGGGGGCCCACGACATCGTATCATTTGCGCCCGACAGCAGAACCATGGTTTCCCGCCCGATTGAAAGCGCGGTGTCTGCGCGCGCGCCCGGCATATGGCTTAGCGCACGGTTCACCCAGCCATCGCGGGCCTGACCAACATGCGCAATACCAGCCTCCAGAATGTCCTGACCATCAAAGTGGCTGCGTTTGTCGCGATAGGGCGTTGAGACGGCGTGAGCAAAGGCCAACTCACCCCCGTTCCAAAGAGGCGATAGGTGGCTCAAACCATCATGCATGGCGAAGCGACCATCCAGGTCCTGCGTACCTTCACCGGGCAGTTTGGCCAAGGAGGGGCGAAGTTTTGTGAAATTGGCGTCGCCATAGGGCTGCACAACGTCCAGCCCATCCATCGCACCACGCAGGATGATCACAACAAGACGGTTTTCGCCGGGGGCTGCGGCAACTGTGACGGGGGTGACAAGTGGCGACGCAGCGGCGCAGCATCCGACCGCACCGAGGCCCTTGATTATCTGACGCCGTGAAAGGGGACTATTCATCAGTGCTCTCCTTAGCGGCGGTTAAATTCGGGAGAGGCAAGCGCAAGCGCGACCCCCTCCCATTTTTCGGCGGCATTGGTGACAGCAAATACCGTTTCCTCGCGCGCTGTGTCCGACAGCGCAGTCGTCAGAAATGCGCGCGGATCGGCACGTTGCCCCATAGCCTGCGCAAGGTCGGATGCCCATTTGAGGCGCACTGTCAGGCCCTGCGCATTGATCCAGTCGCGGGCGCCTTCGGGCCAACCATCAGGGCCGGGGGCTGCAAGGACGGGCTGGTTCATAAACCGCAGGGCGCGTACCGCTTGCATTCCGTTTTGGGCGCGCCAGATTCTGGCACGGTCCCCGCCTGCTGCGCGAATGGATGATACAACAAAATCAAACGGTTGTTTGACTTTGTTGCCAAACGTGCGCCAGCTTTCAGTATGCTCCAGCATGGCTTGATAGACGGGGCGCAATGCGCCGTCATTGGCCGTAAACGCGTTGGCCATTGCCTTAATCAGGCTTTGCGGCGGGCTATCTGATACAAAGTGAATCGCGAGTTTGCGTGCAATATGCTGCGCGGTCGCAGGATGCCGTGCAAGATGATCGAGAGCGGCCGAAATATCCGCAAGTACATGGGCTTGTCGGCCAAAGCGTTGACCAAGAATGATCTTTTCCCCCGGTTCAGCCCGTCGTTGGTTGAAAACCGTTTCGCCCGTTCGCGGGTTGATCCAAAGACCTGTCAGCAGCAATGCAAATTGCTGGATGTCTTTCTGTGTGTAGGCCGCGCCAACGCCAAGTGTGTGCAACTCGATTATCTCGCGGGCGAGGTTTTCATTAAGGCCGCGACCATTCCGTTTTCCGGCCTTGGAGTTCGGTCCGATTGATTGAATCTGATTCAGAAACATCAACATAGCCTGATGCCTGGCGCTGGCGCGCAGCATGTCGCGAAAATTTCCTGCGATATGGGGGCGAATGGCGTCTGCCTCGTACCGCCCCACAATCACGCGTGTGCTTTGACCGCGCATGGCGACTGTAAAATGATCTGACCAAAACGTGGCCAACCGTTCGAAAAAGCCAGTGGTGGAAACAATGGGGGCCAGAACCCGAGACGTCAGGTCACGGTTAACCATGCCCCGGATCATGCGGCGCGCCGTGTTGTCGCCCGTCTTGGCCTTCTTTTCCTTGATAAACTGTTTCAGCGCGGCGTGCCGTTCTTGCACGGTTGGGCCGGAAGGCAGGGTATTATCCGGCCTCAACAGATGACGCATAAGGTCATCCGGGCCACGCGGCGGGTGCTGGTCCGGGTGAAATCCATATCCAAAACGGATGGCCGATATGGTCGTCTCAGAGGGTGTCACGCCGCGCGCTCCTTACCTGTTCACCTGCATCATACGGGTGAATGTGGCGGAACTGTCGCGCGGCGCAAGAAAGCGGCGGTTATTCCTGTGGAATTACGCGCAGGTTCAGATCGCGAAGCTGTTCATTGGTGGGCAGCGAAGGTGCGCCCATCATCAGGTCTTCGGCGCGCTGGTTCATCGGGAACATTATAACTTCGCGGATGTTTGCCTCATCGGCCAGCAGCATAACGATACGGTCGATCCCCGCGGCGCAACCGCCGTGGGGTGGGGCACCGTATTTGAACGCGTTAACCATGCCGCCAAAGCGGTTATCAACCTCAGACGCAGGGTAGCCCGCAATTTCAAAGGCTTTGTACATGATTTCGGGTTTGTGGTTCCGAATGGCACCAGAGATCAACTCATACCCATTACAGGCAAGGTCGTATTGATAGCCGAGCACCTCAAGCGGATCACCGTCCAGCGCCGCCATGCCGCCCTGTGGCATGGAGAACGGGTTGTGGGAGAAGTCGAGCTTGCCTTCGTCATCTTTCTCAAACATCGGGAAATCGACGATCCAGGCAAAGCGGAAGGTATCTGTCTCCGAAAGGCCCAGTTCCGTGCCGATGACATTGCGCGCGCGGCCCGCGACGCCCTCAAAGGCATCAGGTTTACCGCCGAGGAAGAACGCCGCATCGCCCACTTCAAGGCCAAGCTGCTGACGAATGGCCTCGGTGCGCTCCGGTCCGATGTTCTTGGCGAGGGGGCCGGCGGCTTCCATTCCCTGACCCTGATCGCGCCAGAAGATGTACCCCATACCGGGCAGGCCCTGTTCCTGGGCGAATTTGTTCATCCGGTCACAGAATTTGCGGCTGCCGCCTGTGGGGGCGGGAATGGCGCGCACTTCGTTACCGTCCTGCTCCAGCAATTTTGCGAAAATCGCAAAGCCAGAACCGCGGAAATGCTCGGACACGTCCTGCATTTCGATCGGGTTGCGCAGGTCAGGCTTGTCGGAACCGTATTTCTTCAGCGCCTCTTTGTAAGGAATGCGCGGCCATTCGGTGTCGACCTTACGACCACCGCCAAATTCTTCGAAGATACCGCCGACAACCGGCTGGATCGTGGCGAACACGTCTTCCTGCTCAACAAAGCTCATCTCCAGGTCAAGCTGGTAGAAATCGGTGGGGGAGCGGTCAGCGCGCGGGTCTTCGTCACGGAAACACGGCGCGATCTGGAAGTACTTGTCGAACCCGCCAACCATGATCAGCTGTTTGAACTGTTGCGGTGCCTGGGGCAGGGCATAGAACTTGCCGGGGTGAAGGCGGCTGGGCACGAGGAAATCGCGCGCGCCTTCGGGGCTGGACGCCGTAATGATCGGCGTCTGAAATTCGTTGAAGTCCGCATCCCACATGCGCTTGCGGATCGACTTAACCACGTCAGATCGCAGAATGATGTTGTCGTGCAATTTCTCGCGGCGCAGGTCGAGGAAGCGATATTTCAGGCGCGTTTCCTCGGGATATTCCACATCACCAAAGACGGGCAGGGGAAGCTCCTCTGCCTCGCCCAGCACTTCGAGTTTGCGAACGAACACTTCAACTTCCCCGGTGGGGATTTTGGGGTTCACCAGTTCCGGGTCACGGGCCTTGACCTCACCATCAATCGAGATCACCCATTCGGAGCGCACTTTTTCAACGTCCTTGAAGGCGGCGCTGTCGGGGTCGGCAAGCACCTGCGTCATACCGTAGTGGTCGCGCAGATCGATGAACAAAATGCCGCCGTGGTCGCGAACACGGTGAACCCACCCTGACAGGCGGATGGTCTGGCCGACGTGTTCGGCGCGGAGGTCGGCGCAGGTATGGCTGCGGTAAGCGTGCATGGGTACTGTCCTCACGGGAAATCTTTGCCCGGATACACAACGCGGGCACCGCCATGTCAAGGCAGGCTATGGCGTTGCGCCGATAGCACCGTGATAGAAATACACACCAAGACCAACCGTAAAGATGATTTGGCCAGCGATTGAGTGTAACGCCCAGGGCAAACCGATTGAGCGGTTGCGAAGGTAAGCCCACCCCATGATCGCACCGCCAACCCCCGTCATTCCGATGGTAACCCAGCTATTGAAGAACAAATGCCCAAGCGCGAAGGCAACACCATTTGCGAAAATCGCGACCACCGGGTTGGGAAACAACCGTCCATAGCGTTCAAAAAACAGGGTACGAAAGATGATCTCCTGCGGAAACGCGGAGAAAATCGGATAGAGCACCAAAATCGTCAGCCAGAGGTCCGGGCGGTGCGTCGGCAATTCCAGAAACCGCTCGGGGATAAGCGTAAACACGATGGTTAGTGACAGGGCCAGCGTCACAGCGAAATACAATAACAGTATTCGCCATTCACCAAAAACCGGCCCACGCAAAAGCCGACGCCATTCCCAGCCGGGTGTAAATTGCAGCAAAATCAACGACAGGCCAGCGAATGCGGCGATGATAGGCAGCAAAGGCAAAATGCCAAAAGTCGCGGTAATGAGGAGCGGTGCACCAACGAACAGAGCAACAAACTCTATCCACAAAAGAGTTTTGGAGCGGTCAGTGGACTGTGTGGGAAAGGTCAAAAAAGTACCTGACGAATATTAGACACCAATGCCCGGTGCCAAAAGCTGTAATGCCAAAAGTGCTATGATGTGGAGACCAACACTGAGCGGAAACGACCCCGTGCGGAGATAAACGATGCTAAGTGCAGTTCCAAAAATACCGCCGAACAACAACCCTTCGAGCGCACCGCTGATCATTGTATAGAGAAGACCGGTCGAAAGCGCGCCAATCATCGTGGCCCAGCATTCACCTTCGAATAGATGGCCATATCGGCGGAAGAACAAGGCGCGGTATGCAAGCTCTGTCGGCCCTGCGATCAAAATGGCCATGCCAAGCGCCGTCGTAAAGGCCGGGCGTATTTCGAGAAGCGGCGCAAAAACAAACGAGGCCCCAAAAGCCAGTGCGATAAAGAAAACGCTCATCCCGATCATCACGCGCCATTCAGAGAACAGATCGTTCGGGCCAAGATCACGCCAATGGAAATTGCGCGTTGCGCTGAGTAGTGCTGCGGCTGTTAGGGTTAAGGCGCCAAGCGCGGCGTAGGCGGGCGACCCCTCGGAATAGACGATTGCGGCTAAAGGAAAAAATGCAAAGAGGCAGAAATGTTCGTACCAGGCGAGGGCGAGGCGTTGCGTTTTGAGGCGGGGAAACCCCCAGGCAAATAAACCGTCGGACTGTTCACGAGATTGCGGAAACGCACTCGTTGCAGTGTCCTCGTCTATTGGGCCCAAATACATCAATTCGCCTTTAGCTACTCAGCTCTCCTGAACCCTATCAGCAAATGCCGATTTTCACGTCCAGGGTCTTGCTCACACTTACGCAACAGTTTGTTATTTTGACGGCAATTCCCCGTGCCGCCTTTAGAAACTTAACCGCTGTATACATTCGTGTTCCCATTCTCTAAACAAAAAAGTGAAAAAAGTACGAATAAAAAATGGCTACGAGGACAGTCACTTGGAATTGATAACGACGCAAGATGCGTTGGCAACGGCATGTGAAGCCTTTGCTCAGGCCCCGTATGTTACGATTGACACAGAATTCATGCGGGAGCGAACTTACTGGCCTAAGCTGTGTTTGGTTCAGTTGTCTCGCCCTACGGGTGTGTGGGGTGATGAATTATCTGTCATTATTGACCCTTTGGCCGCGATTGACTTGCAACCTCTCTTTGATCTCATGGCTAATGAAGCGGTGCTGAAAGTGTTTCATGCGGCGCGGCAGGATGTCGAAATTTTCGTCAACTTGACGGGCGCTGTTCCGAAGCCACTGTTTGATAGTCAGGTCGCGGCCATGGTCTGCGGATATGGCGATCAGGTGGGATATGAGACGCTTGTGCGCCGAATCGCCAAGGCCCAACTCGACAAATCTTCACGTTTTACCGATTGGGCGCGGCGGCCGCTTAGTGAAAAGCAGCTGAATTATGCAATCGGTGATGTCACCTATTTGCGTGATATTTATGAAGAGTTGCGCAGCCAGCTGAAAAAGACGGGCCGCGAAAGCTGGGTGGCGGCTGAGATGGATGTTCTTAACAGAATTGAAACTTATGTCGTCGACCCTGAAATGGCCTGGAAGCGCCTGAAGACCCGGTCGAACGATCCGCGTTTCCTTGGCGCGGTACGTTCACTGGCGCGGTGGCGTGAACAGACCGCCAAAGACCGGGATGTGCCGCGCGGCCGTATATTGAAGGATGATGCCATCCTTGAAATTGCGGCGGCAAAACCGAAAACGAAGGATGCACTGCTGTCCACGCGCTCTCTCCAGAAGGAGGGGCGGAAGGCTGAAACCTGTATCGAGATTCTGGCTGCTCTTGAGGAAGGGTTGGCTAACCCGGTTGAGATCGCAAGACCGCAGGAAAAGCGCCCGCAGCTAAAGCCCGGCGCTCTGGCGCTGATTGATCTGCTCAAGGTGCTTTTGAAAGCAAAGGCGGAGGATCTGGGCGTTGCGCAACGCCTCATTGCATCCGCGTCTGACCTCGAAGGTCTGGTAACGGCACAGTCCGAAGAAGACCTTGCCAGTGCGCCTGTTTTGAACGGGTGGCGGCGCGATGCTTTTGGCAACGATGCCTTGCGCCTGATGCGTGGTGAAGTGGCGCTTTCCACTGGGCGGAATGGTGTTGTGATGGTGGAATTGCCGCCCGAATAACCGCGAATTAGATCATTCAGCGGCTATCGGGGCGAAATTTTCAGGGAGGGGCGTTAGAAGCGCCCCTCTACGTTATCGCGTTCTGACCAGACGCGAACACCGCGCGCCGAGCGCAGCATTTCTGGCGTGATTTCAAAGTCTCCGCGAACGCGTCGCGCCGGAATTGGTGCCTGATCGTTGCCAATCGGCTCATATGGCGGGCGCGCGACCAAATCGAACTCATAGAACCCGTCTGGCGCAAGCTCGCCATTATACCGGATGACAAGCTTGGGATCCCAGTAT
This sequence comes from Pikeienuella sp., assembly GCA_049608645.1. Taxonomy (GTDB): domain Bacteria; phylum Pseudomonadota; class Alphaproteobacteria; order Rhodobacterales; family Rhodobacteraceae; genus Pikeienuella. The sequence goes on from JBMYXS010000079.1 coordinate 9,842, forward strand.
CCAAGACCGGGTGCCAGGCCAATCGCTGTCAGCATATAGCCACGGTGAAGCCGGCCCAATTCGAGTGTATCGATTCGAGAAACCGATTGCGCAGGTGGTCCTTCTTCGACCTTCGCAATGGATTCCTTAACTTCTTCTTCCAAACCGGCAAGCTCATCAATCGTCTGGCAGGCACCAAGGCCCAAGCAGGCGGCTATTGCCACGGTCATTGCGATTGGGCGCATCGCGTCCCTCCTCAAGTGTCTTTCGCGCGTAAAAGGCCACAGATCAGCGAGAAAGGAAAGGGGGTGGGTGGACGGTCTGTCACCTTAAGCATATGTCAAACCCAACACCTGAGTGTGCAGATGCGGAGTCGATGATGACCACGGAAGCCTTTGAAGAAATTGTAGAGACATTTGAATTTCTGGATGATTGGGAAGACCGGTATCGCCATGTTATCGATCTCGGCCGGGCCATGCCCGAAATGCCGGAATCGCAGAAAGGGCCGCTGACCAAGGTCGATGGGTGCGCCAGCCAGGTTTGGATCGCGCCGAGCATCGAAGGTGCCGGTGCTGACGCACGATTGCACTTTGCCGGAGACAGCGACGCGATGATCGTGCGCGGCCTTATCGCGGTGCTTCACGCCTTGATGAGCGGCCAGTCGCCAGAGGCGATATTGAAGACAGACGCCCTCGCAGAAATGTCGCGCCTCGGCCTTGACCAGCATCTGTCAGCACAGCGTTCCAACGGCCTGCGAGCCATGATCGTACGCATCACAGAACTAGCCAAGGCCGCCGTCTGAGGGGGCTGTTTTTGCTATCGGTTGCGGGGCATCGATGCCCCGCAGTCTTTTCAAGCAAAATAAAAATCTTTTAATATCATTGGTTTAATTTGATTTTCTCACACGATGTGGCAGCTTTATGCGCTCTTGCCAATATTTGCCAGCGCGGGCGTCAGATCGCCATACCCGGTGAAGCGCCTTTCGTAAGTCAAACCGAGGCGCGCCGCGCAGTCCTGCGCCCGCTTGTCCAGCTCGGTATTCTCAACCTGCGCCAGATAAACCAGCTTTTCATAATTTCCGAAGATCATGTCCCGCAGTTCGGGATGCCGATCCAGGCCCATCGGTTTCCAAACGAAAGCATCGAATTGTTTGACGAGAAAGTCAGTCAGATAGAACGATGTAAACTCCGTTTCGCTCCGTTCCAGAAACGCCTCGTTGCCTTCAAAGAATGAATAGCAATGCGGCCCGGTGACCATTTCGACGCCCAGTGCGGCACAGCGTGCTTGCAACAAACCACCGGTGCCGCAATCGGCGTAGACCACAAAAATGGTTTCGTAGTTGTCACGGTGTTTTGTAACCGCTTCCTCAACCGCATCGGGGATCTGATCGGGGTAGAGATGCAGTTTTGCCGGCAAGCATTTCAGATCCATATGGGACCAGGCATTTGCCTCGATCAAAGCAAGAATTTCGCGCGCCAAGGCGCCGCATGCCAACAGTAAAACGCGCCCGGCTCCTCCTGGAGCGGGCGCGTCCAAACCCGTTTCTGTCAGCGTGGAATCGCTGACCGCCATGCGATCAGGCGCTTTTCTGGTTGTGCTTGCGCGCGACGAGGTCTTTGGCCGTTTCCACGGCAACGGCTGCGTCACGGCAATAGGCATCAGCACCAATGGCCTTGCCAAACTCTTCGTTGAGCGGCGCGCCACCGACAAGCACGATGTAATCATCGCGGATGCCTTTTTCGACCATCGTGTCGATCACGACCTTCATATAGGGCATGGTTGTGGTCAACAGGGCTGACATGCCCAGAATGTCAGGTTCATGCTCCGCAATCGCGTCGATGTAATTTTCGACGGGATTGTTGATGCCAAGGTCAGTCACCTCGAATCCGGCCCCTTCCATCATCATGGACACAAGGTTCTTGCCGATGTCGTGGATGTCACCCTTAACAGTGCCGATAACCATTCGACCCAAACGGGGCGCGCCGGTTTCGATCAGCAATGGTTTCAGGATGAACATGCCGCCTTTCATGGCGTTTGCCGCAAGCAGAACTTCGGGCACGAACAGGATGCCATCGCGGAAATCGATCCCGACGATTCGCATCCCCTCAACCAAGGCCTTTGTCAGAATATCGTATGGCGTCCACCCGCGGCTTAGCAGGATATTGACCCCTTCTTCGATTTCTTCCTTGAGACCGTCATAGAGGTCGTCATGCATCTGTAGGACAAGCTCGTCATCGTCGAGATCGGCGAGGATGATGTCTTCTTCGTCAGAAGCCATGTTCGTCATTCCTTTTTCAGCGGGGCGGCGACGGTGCGCCCTTATCCCTATCCACAATCACGACCTTTGCGTCTGACCGCAATATCATGCGGGTCGATTGGCGACTTTGAGTCGAATGAATGCGACCATTTGTAAAAAAGTAGACCAATATGGTCCAATCTTTCTGCGGCCTTGGCGACCTTGTCTGTAAAAAAAAGACTGCCGCGCGCCAGCATAAGCGCGCGGCATTTTGTAATGATCAGGACAGGTTGTTGCTGAGCAGGTTCGCCCGCCAGGCTTCGCCCCATCGTTTTATGCGGTCCACGACAATTTTCCGCGCAGGGTCTGCCTTTGCGGCCTCTGCGGTCCAGTCACCGGGGGTCCAGATATTGCCGGGGTTTGGTGAAAGCACGTCAGGGTTCCAAAGGTATTCTGCATATTCCCGTCGATCTGACAGGCGCTTCTGTGCAAAACGCGCGCCGATCATCGTTGCCGGCATGATCAAGCCCTCGCGTTGAGCGAAAACGTGCAATGCCTCAATCACGGGATGGGCACCACCAGCGCGCCCCATGGAAAGCGTGCGAACATGCCAGCAGTCCAGTCGCGGGTTCCGTGTGGGGTTTGGGCCGCCCTCATTGTGGGTGATAACCGCATGGTGCACCTCTGGCTCTGCGGTGGTCAGGCAGGATTGATATTGCCGCCACAGGTCTTTGTAGGTGCTCTTGCGTTGCACCCAGAAGATCGAAACCCGGTCGATGACACTGCCGCTGACGCTCGCGTATACCTTGAAGGTCTGGGGCGCGCTTGGCGATTGGCCGGGAATTTTATGGGTGTAAACCTCACGCCATTCACCGCCGGGCAGGGGAAAGCGCAGGTCGTCCATGGAAATGGCATCGCTAACGCGCGGTGCTGATGTTGGCGCAATTGTTTCGGCATTTGGCGCGGGTGCGCATGCCTGAAGGGCTGCTAATGCGGCCGCTGCAATGATTGGCTTGATCGCGTTTTTCATGGTCTTCCCCTCAGTACTTGCCGTCGCCGCCGAAGCTGGCGTTTGAATTGTCAGCCGGGGTAGATGCCGCCGCGGCCGCCGCAGCCGCCGCCTGATTTGCGAGCTGGCTTGACGCGGTGGGAATTCCGATCGACGCTGGCGCGGAAATGGCGACAGATGTGTTCACATTGGCAACCGCTGCATTGGCAACCGCAGCAGGTGGTGCCGCCGCGGCAGGTGCTGCGTCATTGGCCGCAACAGAGGAGGCAAGCCCCGCGGTCACATCAACGCCATCGCCCGCGAGGTTGGATAACTCAACAACGCCTTCCTCAACCACCACGACGGTGCCTTCCGTCGGTGAATATGACATCACAAAGGCTGTGCCACGTATGCCAAGATAGGCGTTGGGTGTTCTGATCTCATAATCAGCAGAAGAAATCTTGCCAGAGATAAACCGCATGGCACCTTTTGCCAGTTGCACGCTCATCTTGCCTGCACCGGAGGCGGGGTCATAGACGTATTTGTCTATGGTAACGCTGGAATCCGAAGCCACGGTAATGCGGGTGCCATCCAGAAATTCATCGACATTCCCGGCATCGAACCCGGTTTCGATGCGCGCGCCAAAGGGAACATTGCCGCCAGCGCGCAGTGGTTGAGTGGTTGCTCCTGATGAGATGTTTACGGTTTTTTCACTAAGAATTGCGGCCCCAACCGTTTGCGCGCTGGCCGCGCCGCAAAAGAAGGCACCACAAACCGCCGCGCCAATTAAATGAGATCTCATACACATCCTCCTGCTAACAGTCTGGAGGTCATGCCCAATCACAACCCCCGCTTGCATTACGAAACAAGTGGGGTAGGGCTGTCAAGCCGTTGTTATCTGTGGTGTTTTTTTTCCCGCCCGCTGATTTCATCAAAGAAACGCGTGGCCCAGCAGAAAAGCGTGGCATCGCCAAAACGCCTCGGGCTGTACGCGGTGTGTGGGCTTTGTGCGGTGTGTGCGGCCCACGGGTCAACAATGGGGCATTGCCCGATTGCTCAACCCGTGGCGTGGGCCGATCCCGGCTTTAGCTGCGGCGGCGACGGCGCTCTCTTTGTGGGGCTTCGGTGCCGGATGCTCCATCGTCGGCAGATGTGAAATCACCGATCTCCCGACGAATGTCGTCCAGAGTTGGCGGCGTTGACGAAGGAGGCGTTGTTTCAAGCGCGTTGCGCATTGCCTCGATATGGATTGGTTTGGAGCCACAGCACCCGCCAATAATCCGTGCGCCCGCGTCGCGTGCGATGCAGGCGTAACGCCCCATAAGTTCCGGCGTGCCATCATACTCGATGATGCCATCTACATATTTTGGAATACCCGCATTCGCTTTTGCAATCAGCGCCTTACCCGGTGCGGCTGATGCCAGACCAAGAAGCGTGCGCAGCAGGTCAGGCGCGCCCGTGCCACAGTTGGCGCCGAAAGCGATTGGTGTGGCGGGCAGGTTCGCGGCGATCCCGGCATATCCAGCTGAGGTAACGCCCATCATGGTGCGCCCGGCTGTGTCAAAGCTCATGGTGCCACAGAATGGCGCGCCGACGTTGGCGGCGGCCTCAGACGCGGCGCGCATTTCTTCTTCTGACGAAATCGTTTCCGCCCACAACACATCGGCACCGCCTGCAATCAGCCCTTCTGCCTGTTCCTGAAACATCTCAACCGCTGCCTCATGGGTCAGCGGTCCGACAGGAACGAGCAATTCGCCGGTTGGCCCCATTGACCCGGCGACGATTACGGGGCGGCCAGCCTTATCGGCACACTCACGCGCCAGTTCAGCCGCAATGCGGTTCAGTTCCGGTGCCCGATCCTGCGCATTGTGCAGTTTTAGCCGCGCCCGCGTTCCCCCAAAGGAATTGGTGAGGATCAGGTCTGACCCGGCATTGATGAACCCATTGTAAAGCGCGCGAATTTTGTCCGGTGCGTCCACGTTCCACAACTCAGGCGCCTCACCGGCTTCCAGCCCCATGGCAAACAGGTTGGTGCCTGTTGCGCCATCAGCAATCAGCCAGGGGCGTTCAGCAAGAAGGCGGGAAAGCGGGTTGTCTGCGGGGGCATCGATCATGGTCATGTGGGGCCTCGGTGAGTTTCTGAACGCGTTTTTAAACGATGATTGAGAATGTGGAAAGGTGAGGACAGCAAGCATGAGAAAAAATCATGCATACAGCGATCCCTAGATCGTAGCGTCGAATATCAGTGGGCTTTACGGGCGGCTCTCTATGCAAAGGACGGCGGTGGTCGTTCGTCACATTTCAAGCTAGGCACGACTGGTTTGAGCTCCCGTTGACAAATTCGGCGGCTGGCACGAATTTAGTTTTATTTGAAAAGGAATTGCACATGCCACGTTTTCTCGACGGAACCGAACTTCTTGGACAGCTTCGCGCAGAATATCTCCGAACACAGCGTGCGGACCTTGCTGTGGCTTTCTGGGGGAAGAATGCCTTAAAAAACCTTGGTATCCAAGACGGCAAAGGGGTGCGGATCGTCTGCAACCTTATGAGTGGTGGAACGAACCCAGATGAGATTGATGCGCTACGCGAGATAGGCGCAAGCGTTCGCCAGTTGAACGACTTACATGCCAAGATAGGTGTGGTCGGCGACGTGTCGTTCGTGGGTTCTTCTAACATGTCGACAAATGGCCTCGGTACGGAGGGCAACCCCGCCCGGTGGCGAGAGACAAATGTCGTATACGGCACCCCCCGCCCCGAGATCGTGAACAAGTTCGACGAGTTCTGGAAAGCTGCCGCGGAGATCGACGAGGCTGATCTAGAGGCTTCGAAGGCCGCGTGGACAGAGCGCCAGTCGGCGAATACGGCGGTCGCTGATATGCGGGGCGACCGCAGCTTAGTCGACGTCCTGCGTACGGCACCGGCAGATCTCGATGCCCTCAATGTCAGGATGGTCGTGTATGACACCGTGACAGATGCCGAGGATCTGGCCGATCTAGACAACGCTGAAGGTCGCGCGCAGGACCAGTACGGCAAGTCTTTTGGGGGTTATCGGGACTGGGATAGCATGACCACCGATGCTGCGACGGCTTATTTGGTCAGCTACGACTGGCCCGCCAGTGGGGGAATCGCCAGAGGGATGCTCTACCGCCGGAATACACTTGATTTTCCGGATTTCGACCAGGCCGGGGCAACTTTTCACGTCGCCTATGAGGTCGATAGTATCGGGCGGATCACGTTCGGCACAGCGGACAAGACAGCCATCCGCAAGGCATTCCACGCCTATGTTCGCACTGGGGAACCCGGAGAAGAGGAAGGTCAGCGGGTCTACAACTTCCCTATCTCCAAACTAGCGCCTTATCTCGAGGCAGTCGAATAACTGCCACGAGGTTCTTTGCGAGATGGCATCTCGAGGAGCCCTGTTGGGTTGAACTGGACCTTCATGCTCGTAGCAGCGAATGTCCGCAAAGCCCGCTCTCCAAACCTCGGCATTCTCGTCCCCCTATCCTTCGACCAAGC
>JBMYXS010000080.1:0-16243 GCA_049608645.1 Pikeienuella sp.
TGCCGGAGCTGACGAACAACCCGGCTTCCTTGCCCAATCGTTCGGCCATTGTCGCTTCGAGCCGATTGACCGTTGGGTCATCGCCATACACATCATCACCAACCTCTGCCTTCGCCATGGCGGCGCGCATGCCTGCATCGGGTTGGGTGACGGTATCGCTTCGCAGGTCGCAGATAATTTCGACGTTGCTGCCGCCGGGGAGGGTCATTCCGCCATAAGTGCTCATGCTGTTACCTGATCAAATGCCAGCGCGGCAACGATATGCACACGCTGTGTTTCACCACCATTCAGCGCCGTGTGATAGCCGCGTGTGTCTGTGAAATAGACAGAACCATCAGCGGGCAAATGCGTGACATGATGGTTTACGATGAACAGGGAACCGGGGTTGGTCGTGATGGGAATATGCAGACGGGGTTCCGGGTCACGGTGCCACGAGTTGCAGTTATAGAGGCCTTTGGAAAGGACGCGCGTGCGGCCAATCGGGAACCGTTTGGAAAGCTCCGCGACAACCTCCTCAAAATAGGTGCCTTTGAACTTTGGATTGAATTCCGAAAACTCAATCTCCGGCACGAGGTCTTCGCGCGGCTCTTCGACATAGCGATCATCGCCGCGCAACCAATAGCGCCCGGACAAGTCATTTGTTGTCCATTCCGTTTGGCCGGGTCGTTGCGTCAGGGGCAGCGCCGCAAATCCTTGATCCTGCATTTCGCCCTTATAGGCCTCGCGCGACAAACATTCATCCAGCGCACCACGCAGTTTTTCGATGTCAAAGCGTATGGTGAGCCGCTGAATACCCGGGCCGGGAATGAAAGCGGTGACGGCTTTCGTGTCAGGCCTTGTGGCCATCCAGGATGCTACGGCTTCAACATCGGCATCGCTGGTTTCAGGTCTGAATGTCATCGTGGGGGCTCCTCACATTTCATTGTCAGGCTGATCACAGGGTGGCGGGTGGCTCAACATCAAAATCAGAAATTCCGCTTCGCCATGCTGTTGACAGTGAAACCTGTACGCTTAACATGTTAAGCAACTGATCGAAGGAGCCTCAATGACACAACTTGATGACAATATCGCAAAGCTCAGCGGTTATCTTGCGGGCCTGCGCGAAACCGGTGTTCAGAATCGCATCGCAGGTGCCTGGTGTCCGGCGGTCAGCGGAGAGGTTTTTGAAAACCATTCGCCGGTTGATGGTGAGTTTATCTGCAACGTCGCAAAGGGCGGCGCGGCAGATATTGATGCCGCCGCAAAGGCCGCCGCCGCGGCGTTTCCCGCATGGCGTGACATGGCCGGTGCGGAGCGGAAGAAAATCCTTCACCGCATTGCGGATGCCATCGTTGAGCGGGCGGAAGAAATAGCATTTGCCGAGTGCTATGACACGGGGCAGGCGCTGCGGTTTATGTCCAAGGCGGCCCTGCGCGGGGCGGAAAATTTCCGGTACTTTGCTGATCTTGCACCCGGTGCGCGCGATGGCAAAAGCCTGCCTTCACCGACGCTGATGAACGTCACAACGCGTGTGCCGATTGGCCCGGTCGGGGTGATTACGCCGTGGAACACGCCTTTCATGCTGTCCACCTGGAAGATCGCCCCGGCGTTGGCTGCTGGCTGTACGGTCGTTCACAAGCCCGCAGAGTTTTCACCCGTCACGGCCGCTATCCTGATGGAGATTGCGGAGGAGGCGGGCCTGCCGCCTGGTGTGTGGAACCTTGTAAACGGGTTGGGTGAAGACGCGGGCAAGGCGTTGACCGAACACAAGGCAATTAAGGCGATTGCCTTTGTCGGGGAGAGTAAGACAGGTTCGATGATCATGGCGCAGGGCGCGCCGACGCTAAAGCGCGTGCACTTTGAACTTGGCGGAAAGAACCCCGTCATTGTGTTTGACGATGCAGACCTTGATCGCGCGCTCGATGCGGCGATCTTTATGATCTATTCGTTGAATGGGGAAAGGTGCACCTCTTCGTCACGCTTGTTGGTCCATTCGGGTATTGCGGATGATTTTCTGGCTCGGTTGGCGGACCGTGTGAACAACATCCGCGTTGGCCACCCGCTTGACCCGAGCACTGAAATTGGCCCGCTGATCCATAAGGTTCATTTCGACAAGGTTTGTTCCTATTTTGATGTCGCCAAAGCAGACGGTGCCACCATCGCGGCGGGCGGCGCGCATCTGGATGGCAAGGGGTATTACGTCAAACCGACGTTGTTTACCGATGCCACCAACGACATGCGGATCGCCCAGGAGGAGATTTTCGGCCCCGTTCTGACCGCGATTACCTTTGATGATGAGGTCGAGGCGATTCGCATTGCCAATGACATCGAATATGGGCTGACCGCCTATGTCTGGACGCAAGACATCACCCGCGCCATGCGCGTGACGGCGGCATTGGAAGCGGGCATGATCTGGGTGAACTCAGAAAACGTGCGCCACTTGCCGACGCCTTTCGGGGGGGTCAAAGCCTCTGGCATGGGCCGCGATGGCGGTGATTGGTCGTTTGAGTTCTATATGGAGCAAAAACACATCGGCTTTGCCATTGGCGAGCATTCAATTCCAAAACTGGGAGCCTGATATGCCCATACCCGCACCGGTTCTTTACCCGCCGTTTAATATCCTGCGCCTCAGTCACGTCGAATACGCCGTCACCGACCTGAAGGCCTCGCGCGCGTTCTACGTTGATACGCTTGGCCTGCAAGTCAGCCACGAGGGCGATGGCGTTCTATACCTCCGCGCGATGGAGGAACGTGGCCACCACTGCGTTATGCTGCGCGAGGCTGAGGCCGCATCTGTAAGTGTGTTGGGCTTCAAGGTCTTCGATGATGCTGATCTTGATAAGGCAGAGGCGTTCTTTCAGGAAAAGGGCCTGAAAACGGAATGGGTCAAACGCCCCTTCATGGGGCGGACGCTGCGCACGGTTGATCCGTGGGGCGTGCCGCTTGAGTTCTATGCGCGGATGGACCGCCTGCCCAACATTGCGCAAAAATACGCGCTGTACCGTGGCGTGAAACCGTTGCGCATTGATCATTTCAACCTGTTTTCGGCGGATGTAGATGCCGCTGTTGCCTTTTACGGGGAGATGGGTTTCCGAGTTACGGAATATACCGAGGATGAAGAGTCTGGCCGTGTCTGGGCCGCGTGGATGCAACGCAAGGGCGGCGTCCACGATATCGCCTTTACCAATGGGCGCGGCCCGCGGTTGCATCACAATGCCTTTTGGGTGCCGACACCGCTGAACATCATTGATCTTCTCGATCTGATGTCGACCACGGGTTATGTTGCCAACATCGAACGCGGGCCGGGGCGGCATGGCATTTCAAATGCCTTTTTTCTTTATGTGTTGGACCCTGACGGCCACCGCACGGAAATCTATTGCTCCGACTATCAAACCATCGACCCTGACCATGAACCGATCCGATGGGATCTCAAAGACCCGCAGCGGCAAACCCTATGGGGGGCGCCGGCACCGAAGAGCTGGTTTGAGCAGGGTAGTGTTTTTGACGGTGCCCTTGTGCAGGACAGTGCTCTCAAAGCTCAACCGATTATCGCGCCATGAGGGAGGCGAGCATGAAATTCGCAACGGTCACAGCAGGACAAACACAACTGTTTGGCTCCATTTCAGATCAAGGGTTTACGGCGCTTTCCGAAGGTTTCCCGCAATGGCAGACCATGCGCGATGTGATCACCGCTGGCGGCCTGCCTGCGCTTGCCAAAGCTGCCGAGGGTAAGGCGATCACCCATGAAAACGGATCTTTCTCTTATGCCATTCCGGTGCCGAACCCCGAAAAGATCATCTGCGTTGGTGTGAATTTTCCTGACAGGAATGCCGAATATAAAGATGGGGCCGATGCCCCACCGAATATGTCGCTTTTTCCGCGCTTTCCCCGCTCGTTCACGGGGCATAAAGGCAACCTGATCCGCCCCCCTGAATCGGAAAAACTTGATTACGAGGGTGAGATCGCGGTGATCATTGGCAAGGGCGGGCGGCGTATCGCGCAGGCCGATGCCTATGACCATATTGCAGCGCTCAGCCTTTGTAACGAGGGCACGATCCGTGATTGGGTCCGCCATGCGAAATTTAACGTCACACAGGGTAAAAACTGGGACAATTCCGGTGCCATTGGCCCGTGGTTGGTGCCGTTTACAGATGCTGCGCAGCTGGATGATATTCGCCTGACTACTCATGTGAACGGAGAGTTACGGCAAGATGATCGCACCAGCCGCATGTTGTTCCCGATCCGGCGGCAAATCGAATATATATCCACTTTCACCACACTTGTTCCCGGTGATATCATCATTACGGGCACCCCGACAGGCGCAGGCGCGCGGTTTGATCCGCCCCGGTTCCTGAAGCCGGGGGATGAGATTGTGGTCGCTGCCGAGGGCATTGGTGAGCTGCGCAATGGTGTTGCCGATGAATAATGCAGAGATTGAACAGGCGGCCGCAGATTTGTTTGCGGCTGATGACCAGGGTAAGCAAATTGGCCTGTTGTCGATCCGTCACCGCAATATGACGATGGAAGATGCCTATGCCGTGCAGGCCGCCTTGGTGCGTGCGAAAATGGCGGCGGGGCGTAAGGTTATTGGTTGGAAAATCGGGCTAACATCAAAAGCGATGCAGTATGCCTTGAATATCGACATCCCAGACAGTGGTGTATTGCTTGACGATATGGCGTTTGATGATGGTGAAACCATACCCAAGGGCCGTTTCATCCAACCCCGAATCGAAGCGGAGATTGCCTTTGTGATGAAAGCCCCCCTCGTGGGTGCTGCGACCACACGCGATGATGTTCTGGCGGCGACAGACTATGTTTCCCCTGCGATTGAGATTCTGGACACCCGGATCCTGCGCGCTGACCCTGCAACCGGGGCAACACGTAAGGTGACCGATACCATCGCAGATAACGCTGCCAACGCCGGGATTGTCATGGGCACGGCGAGACATGACCCGGCGGATGTGGATTTGCGTTGGGTTGGTGCGATTGTGTCCCGCAATGGTGAGGTTGAGGAAACGGGCCTGGGCGCGGGTGTCTTGAATGACCCGGTTGAGGGCGTTGTCTGGCTTGCGCGGCGCATGGCTGATTACGGACAGCGGATAGAAGCGGGGCAGGTGATTTTGTCCGGCTCCTTCATCCGGCCCATTGAATGCCCTCCGGGTGCCATGATTGATGCTGACTATGGTCGCTTCGGCAGGGTCAGATGCGGGTTCGCCACATAGAGGGCTAGAATCGGCGGGCAGAGGGAATGCGACATGGGTAAACCGGACTTTAACCGCAGCGATGATCGCAAGATTGACGATAGCTCCGCCCTGCGCCCTGATCTTGTCTATGAGGTGATCCGCCGTGAAGGGGATGAGGAACTTGACCGTTCCTATCGCTCTCTCATCCTTGCGAGTTTCGCGGCGGGCCTTGCGATTTCTGCCTCTGTCATTGGCGAGGCGATGATTGCCAAGCAACTGCCTGATCAGCCGTGGGCGGAACTGGTGGCCGATATTGGCTATTCGTTCGGATTTATCATTGTGATCCTTGGCCGTTTGCAGCTTTTTACCGAGCATACGATCACGGCTGTCTTGCCGATTGCCTATGCGCCCACGCCGCGCAACCTCCTCCGTCTGTTGCGTATCTGGGGGTTGGTGCTTGGCGGTAATGTTGTCGGTGCGACGGTTGCGGCCTGGTATCTGGTCAATTCCGGCGCGCTGGACCCTGATGCGGTGGCGGCGGTGCTGGACATTGGCCATCACATCATGGGCGACCCGTTTCATATCGTGGTCGCAAAGGGCGTCGGCGCTGGCTTTCTGATTGCGGCGTTGGTGTGGATGCTGCCATCGGCCGGTGCGGGCGGGCGGTTGGCGGTGATTTTCCTTGTCACATGGTTGATCGCGATTTCAGGGTTTGCCCATGTCATTGCCGGCACGGTGGAGATCGCGACACTGGTGTTTGTTGGTGAATATACCGTTGGTGGTGTGGTGATGGAGTTCTGGCTGCCCGCGCTGATTGGCAACATGATTGGGGGTACGGCGCTCTTTTCTGTTCTGGCCTATCGGCAGATCCGTGATGATCTTTAGGTCACTCGTTTTGCGCTGATGATCAGACGCAGCGGGCCGGGGGTTGTCGCGTTGAGCGGCCAGCAGGTCGCCAGCATCAGGCCGTTACCCGCCATGGGGAAACGCCATTTTCGGCTGTCGATCACTTGGGCACCTGTCACGCGATAGATGTGTTTGCGCCTGTCTGTGCCTTCAACCTCCACCATATCGCCGGGGCGCAGGTCAGCGAGGAACGCAAGGTGGGTGTCGCGGTGCCCGGCAAAAGCCACGGGGCCAGTTCCCAGTCTGTCCAGCCCCGGTACCGCACCCGGCCCCCATGCCATTGCCGCCCCGGTGGAGGCATCAAGCGCAATCGCTTCGGCCCCAATGCGGGGGACGGTGATGCGGGCAACGGCGCTAAAGTCAGCCCAGGGCCAAGGTTTTATCGGCGTGCCGCTGTTCTGGGTTTCAAGAAACGCGGTGGTCAGCATCCTTTGACCCACCCACGCTTTGGCCGGAACCCACGCGCCGAATGCGGCAAGGACAAACCCCACCGCAATCGCCGCGCTGCCAAGCCAATGGCGCATGGTCATCTTCATGCCCGTTCCCGGCGGTGCATCGACAGGCCAGCACCGCCAATGATCAACAACCCGCCAATCATCACCCAGATGAACCAATCTGCCGATCCCTTAGGAACGGGCACCCCGGCGGGGGCGGGCGAAGCGGCCGCCGCACGGCTGAGTGGAGCGAGGGACGCGCGTTTTTGGGGCGGTAAGGGCTTGCCACCACCCAGAAAAACAGCCCGATCCCAACCCGCAGGCAGGTTCAACGCAACTTCGGCCGAGGTCAGAGATTCGCCATCAGGGCGCACTGGCGTGGTATCAACCGCAATAAGGGATGTCATGCGGCTGGTCAGGCCATGGGTCAGCGCGGTGTTCAGGATAGCGCCGTCGATCACCTGTTCCCCTCGTGCGTCACCCCGGCCCCACGCCAGGCGTTCAGCTTCCAACCCTTTGATCTTTGCGCGCGCCCACAGTTTGCCAACGCCCGGGCGGTCGGCTGCCTGAGCGAGCGGTATCGTCAACTGCCAGGGTGCCCCGTCACGTGCACCAGACAGAACTGCATCGTCTGTTGCATCTGCCTTGATCGCAATGACCAGCGGGTCGCCCGCATAAAGATCGGGAAGCGGGTTCGGATACACCTCCGCCGCGGTGCCAGCGGGAAGCGAGAGTTTCAGGTCTGTCATCACGGGGTTTTCGATCTTAGCAAAAAGCGCATCCATCTTTGCCGTTACTTCCGCAACGTCACCGATGTAGACGTGTGCCCCACGCCCGATCTCTGCGGCGCGTGTCATAAAATATGAATTGGGCGCAGAGCCTATCCCGACGGTGAACAACCGTGCCTTGCCAAGTTTGCTGCGGATCAGGGCCAGCATTTCCTCATCATTGCCGACCGACCCGTCTGTCAGGAAAATGATCTGTCGCAGGCGGCCCTCAACATCTGACGTTTTGGAAAGCGCCCAGTTCAAAGCCGGTGCCATTTCGGTGCCGCCCCCTGCCTCCAGCCCTTCGATAGCGCGCAAGACTTCGCGCACTTCGGTTGGCGTGGCATGTACCATGACGTTCGAATAGACACGAAATTCGTCATTGAAGATCACAAGGTTGAACCGATCTTCGGGGCGCAGGCGCGAAAGGCCCTGCAACAACCCGGCGCGGGCCTGCCGGATGCTTTCACCGGACATGGAACCTGAGACATCCTGAATGAAAATGACATCACGCGGGGGTATGGCACGTGCCCCGTCCAGTGCAGGCGGTGTTACCATCAACAGGCGATAAGCGGTTTCATCAACCGTTTCACCGAAAAGGGCCGCCTGGGGTGCCGCGCCTGTCTTTGCGCCCCATTCCAGCACAAAATCACGATCTGCCGGGGCGGGGCCGGTCAGCTTGATGCGTTTCAGCGTATCCTCGTCAGTGACTGAAACCTGATGCGATGGGCTATCGAGAGTTTCAATTTCAAAACCAGCGGCCAGCGCGATTGATAGCGTTACAGGATTGGTAAGCGTTTCATCATGTTCTGGTGCGATTGGGGGTTGGGGTGCCGAAACGGCCCAACCCGATGCGCCAAAATGAGCCTGTTGCACGATTGGGTCGGGGTTGTATCGCGGCGCTACGACCAGCGGAATGCGCAGGCCAAAAACACCGTCTTTCATTGTCAAAGCCTGCTGATATTCGATTTGGGTAACGATCACCTCTCCGGGGCCGATGTTCGCGACGGAGTTGGTAAACATATTGGGGCGGAGTTGTTCGACCAGCGCGGCGCGTTTGCCGTCGGTCTTTGCCTGTTCGAATTCTGCGCGGGCGGCGGCCTTTTCTTCGATCCTGCCTTCGATGAACCGATCTCCGATCCGCATGCGCAGGGTGTCAACGGCGCTGTCTTGTGGCAGGGGGAACACATATACCCCCTCGACCCACACATCAGCGGGGTTGCGGAACCGTTGGGTAATCCGGGTACGTGCCAATGGCCCGGTGATATCGACAGTAATGTCCGTTGCGACCAGCGGTGCCGCAACATAGCGACCCGGTTCATCGGTTTTGAGCATCAGACTGCCTGAGCCCGCATCATCAATGGCTACAAGGCGCGGGGTGCCCTCTGCCACCGCAGCAAAGGGCAGGCACAGGATGAAAATGACGGTTCGAAAAAACATGAAAACCTCCTGACAACGAATGGATCAGGGGGACAAGACGCGCAGGTCACGGCGACCTCACGTCATGTTTCAGCAGATTTCAATTAGAGGGGGTGGCGTGATCAGTGCGCAAGGGCGGTTCGGAACAGCTTTGCAGCCTGTGCGCCATACAGGTCTTCCTCCACCGTGGCGGCAAAGCTGGCGCGGCTGCGGGCGGCTTCTTCGGGTGTCAACAACTCGCCTTCGAAGACATCAACCGCGTCGGAAACAAATGCGCGGCGGTATTCGGGGTGAAACTGGATGGAAGCGGCCGGAAAATCATAGGCGAGCGCAGCAACAGGGCAATAGGGGGCCGATGCGGTTATCTGTGCGCCGGGTGGTGCCACGGTGACCTGGTCCTGATGCATGGCGTGGGCCGCGATTGTCCCCTCATCTGTCTGATAGGTCTGCGCGCCCACGATAAAGCCCTTGTCGGCCTTTTCGGCCTTGCCGCCGAAAGCCTCCGCCATGATCTGATGGCCAAAGCAAACACCAAAAACCGGAATCTTGGCGACCCTCAACTCATTGAGGAAGTCTTTGAGCGGGGGGATCCAATCAGCTTCGTCGTACACGCCCTTTTCCGAACCGGTCAGAACATAACCATCATAGGCGGCGGCATCAGGAAGGGGGGTGCCCCCCGCGATATGCAGGATAGTGAAACCTGCCTCAGGCAAATGCGGGGCAATCCATGTGTGAACCATCGAGCCGATGGAACCATGGTTTTCAAATTCCGCGTGGGGGAGGCACAGGTCAAGGATCGCAATGTTCATAACGAGGCATTGTATTCAGTATACAGTACGCTTTCAACGCCAAACCACGACATACAGAAAAGGGGGCAACCTTGCGGCCACCCCCTATATTCAAGCCGCTGGAATTTAGCGGGTTTCTCTTTAAAGACCGCGTTCGCTCATCAGGGCTTGCAGATCTGCTTCGGGGCGCGCGCCGATGTGGCCGATGATCTCTCCCGCGGCAACGCACCCCATGGAGGCGCATGTCGCCAGGTCTTTGCCAGCTGTCAGGCCGGCAAGAAAGCCCCCGGCAAACAAATCACCTGCGCCGGTTGCATCGACAACCTTGGTCGCGGCTGTTGGAACGTGAATCGTGTCAGACCCCGTCACCACATAGGCACCGCGCGCGCCAACCGTGATCGCGGCGATATCTACATCTTTGGCAACCTTGGTCAGTGCCTCGTCAAAATCTTCGGTTTCATACAGCGCCATGACTTCATGCTCATTGGCGAACAAAAGGTCGGTGTGGTCTGCGATCAGTTTGTGAAAGGCCTCGCGGTGGCGGCCAACGCAGAAAGGGTCTGACAGGGTGATGGAGACCTTGCCCCCCGCGCCCTTGCAGGCGGTGATCGCCTTGTCGAAAGCAGCGACAGATTCCGCACCATCAAAACGATAACCTTCAAGGTATAGCCACGCCGCATCTGCCATCACCGCTTCGTCGATATCATCGGGGCCGAGCTGTTCGGACACACCGAGATAGGTAGACATGGACCGTTCCCCATCGGGGGAAACGAGCACGATGCAACGGCCCGTTTCATGATCTTCTGACCTATCTGAAAGTGGTGTTTCAAACGCGACGCCTGTGGCGCGGATATCATGGGCAAAGATCGCACCGAGTTGATCGTCCTTGACCTTGCCAACATAGGCCGTCTTTGCACCCAACATTGCGGCGCCCGCAATCGTATTGGCCGCCGAACCACCCGAAATTTGTTTGGCCGGGCCGGTCACGCCATAAAGTGCGGCGGCACGGTCGGTGTCGATCAGGGTCATAATGCCCTTTTCCACACCGTTGGCAGCCAGAAAGTCGTCCTGCACATGGGAAAGCACATCCACCAGCGCGTTACCAACGCCGACGATATCGTATGTTTTGGTCATGTTGTCTTGTCCTCAAACTGACAGAGATCTTTGATCAGGCAATCGGCGCAGCGGGGTTTCCGCGCGAGGCAGATATAGCGGCCGTGCAGGATCATCCAGTGATGGGCGTGTTGCTGAAATTCAGCGGGAATACGGTCTTCGATTGCGCGCTCTACCGCGTCGACGTTTTTGCCGGGGGCAAGCCCCGCGCGGTTGCCCAGTCGAAAGATATGGGTATCGACCGCTTGCGCAGGAATGCCCCACCACATGTTCAGCACCACATTTGCGGTCTTGCGCCCCACGCCGGGCAGTGATTGCAGTGCCTCTCGGGAGGAGGGGACCTCTCCCCCGAACTCATCAACCAGAATATGCGCCATTTTCATGACGTTCTTGGCCTTGTTGCGGAACAGGCCAATGGTCTTGATGTGCTCGATCAGGCCCTCTTCCCCGAGGGCGATCATTTTTTCCGGGGTATCGGCGACCTGGAACAGTTTTTCCGTCGCGCGGTTCACGCCCTTGTCAGTGGCTTGCGCGCTCAGCGCCACGGCCACGGTCAACGTATAGGCGTTGGTGTGATGCAATTCACCAAGCGGTTCGGCTTCTGCGTCGCGAAATCGGCTGAAGGCTTCGTAAATTTCGCCATATGTCATCTTGCGGATCATGGGCGATGGCGTAGCCGAAGGGCGGGATATGGTCAACGCAGCCCTTTAGCGATAAGCCTGCGCCTATGCCGCGCTATAAACTTACCATTGAATATGACGGCAGCCCGTTTTCAGGCTGGCAACGTCAGGAAAATGCCCCATCCGTTCAGCAAACGCTGGAGGAGGCGGCCGAACGTCTAACAGGCAATTTTGCCCGTGTGCAGGGGGCTGGGCGCACCGATGCGGGTGTGCACGCCACCGGGCAAGTGGCGCATATTGATACAGTGCGGACGTGGGAGGCGTTCAAGCTGCAAGGGGCGCTTAACCATTTCCTGCGCCCGGCACCTGTTGCCATTGTTGCAGCAGAGGTGACCCATGATGAATTTCATGCCCGTTTTGATGCGATTGAACGCTCCTACACCTATCGCATTGTAAACCGCCGCTCGCCGCTCACTTTTGATCACAGGTTGGCTTGGAAGGTTCAGATGCCGCTTGATGTGGATGCAATGCGCGCAGGGGCTGCGTATCTGATCGGGAACCACGATTTTACGACGTTCAGATCGGTCCATTGCCAGGCCAAATCGCCGGTCAAGACCGTTGATGAAATTACGATTGAGACCCGTGGGCAGCATATCGACATTCACGTCCGCGCGCGATCGTTCCTGCACAATCAGGTCCGCAGCTTTGTGGGCACATTGGAGCAGGTCGGCGCGGGAAAATGGGCACCCGCTGACGTCGGCGCGGCGTTGGCGGCACGTGACCGCGCGCGCTGCGGAACCGTGGCACCGCCTGATGGTCTATATCTGACAAATGTACGGTATCGCGACCCGCTGGGCGCGGAATAGCGATTATTCCTTGTCCAGCTTTGGCACGATCACGCGGATCAGTTTCAGCGTTGCTTTGGCATCGCGCTGATAGGCTTGTTCGATCAACGCGTTTTCAGAGATCAGGCGTTTTTCACGAGCGGTCGGCCCGCCCCCGCGCTGCACGGGTTTGGGCGGGGCCTTGGCGATGCGGTTCAGGTCTTCGATGATTCGGTCGATATCCCTATCGCCCCGGTCGGAAAGAGTGCGCAGCGCCGGGTTGCTGGCGGTATCCGGGTAACGCTTTGGCGCACATGCCCAAAGGGGGACGGCTGCGGTCAGACCCAGAAAACTTCGTTTGGTGATCATCGTGTTCCCCCCTCGGCAATGCGTGTCAGATATGATTTGTATATCTCCTCCAACCGACCATCGCTGACATAAAATTCGGCATTACTTGCCCCCATGTGACGCGCCATAAACCCCGCAGTCGCCAGCGCATCCAAGGCAAACCCAACGCGGTTGTGGTTGAAAAGCCGCGTCAGTAATTTGCAGAAACCGGTCTTGTGCAGCGCGCCGGCACCGTGACGTTCCACCGCGATCAACATCAGTTCCTGCTTGGCAGGCGTATCCATGAGTGCGCCGCTAAGGCGTTGTTTGGTGAGGCCCGAACGCTTTGAATAGTCAGCATCTGCCAAATCTTCTGAAAGCGCGACGTTATGGCGTTCGATCAGCGCCTTCATTTTGGTCACGTCGTCAATCTGTGCGGTTTTGAGCTGAAAGACGATACGCGCGATCTGGCGGGTTTCTTCCCCTGTAAGATATTCATCCAACAGTGCCTCAGCTTCGGTCAACGCGTCACCCGTCAGGGGTGGAAGGGCTGTGGCAGCGTTCATCGCATCGACCCATTCGGCCTCTGCTTCAACCAAAAGCGTGTCTGTGTGTAGCAGCGCGATATCGCGTTCCGAAATGCTCAAGACCCATCCCCCCAAAGCTCCGCCGCTACTTTAGATGGTGGATTCGCAAGGGGATCAAGCAAAAAGCCAAATCGCTAACCCCTTGAAACAAAACCTTTCCCAAAATGGGGAGCGGTTCATTTTTTCCGTGCCTCCCGGCCACCCCCTGCATTTGCGAAAAGGGCTTCGACGCAACGGAGCGTCACAACAAATCAGTGGAGACAGAAATGAACCTAATACTGAAAACCGCAACAGCAACCCTGTTTGGTGTCGCTCTTGCGCATGGTGCGTTCGCGGCAGGCAAGCTTGAGGTTGGCGGCAACGTCAATCAGGAAGCCTTTGTCGAGGAAAGCGCGTCTGTCGCGATTGGCGAGGATGCCACCTCTGTTCAGGGTGCCAACATCGCATGTAACGCCGAAATCGGTGGTGATCTGAACCAGAAGGCATTTGTGCGTCGGTCCGCGAGTGTCGCGATTGGTGAGCGTGCCACGTCGATCCAGGGGTCCAACATTGTTGGCGGGAGCGATTGTTTCAAATGAGTGATCGAGGGAGGGCAGGCCCCGCACGGGGCCTGCCTGTCGCCCCTTTAGCCACGGAAACACCAGCCACCATGACCAACACCGCCACCACCTTCAGCACCACACC
Organism: Pikeienuella sp.; assembly: GCA_049608645.1. Lineage (GTDB taxonomy): Bacteria > Pseudomonadota > Alphaproteobacteria > Rhodobacterales > Rhodobacteraceae > Pikeienuella. Next base: position 13,632 of record JBMYXS010000080.1, read on the forward strand.
AATCCCGAGGACATCGTCACCTTGACGTAGAGCCACACAAACATTCATCGCACAGCGTCTGGCCCCGGGGGACGCGTTTGTGATGACAGCAGGAGAGACAAAATGTTCCGCTACCTGATTGCCGCCATTCTGGCCTCGCAGGGCCTCGCCCATGCCGATTCTTTCTATGAACCACAGGGTATTGACGCCAAGTCCGGCGCCTCGGTCCATCGCGTTATTTCTGGTGCTTACAGCCAGAACAATGTCGTGAGCGGGCAAACACAGGTCAACACCGGCCCCGCCTTCAACAGCGGGCAGCGTGGTGATGTGATTTGCCAGCAGGGCGTTCGCAACGAGAGCGCGAGCAAACAACCCAATTTCGTAGGCGGAGACGCCCCCATTGTCGTGATCGACAGCAACAATGTTTGCACAGGACGGTAACCCATGTTTCGCACCACAACCTGTCTATTCGCCGCCCTGATGGTCAGCGCCTGCGCTGGGCAAAAGGCGCAGACGATTGGCGTTGATTCCCGCCCACGGGTGGAGCCGACGTCATCCTCCACTGTATTTCGCACCGCTTTGAAGTGCCTTGATGGGCAGTTGACGCAGCGCCGTATGCCGGTGACTGATCTGGTATTGGGCCGTATGCCCGACGCTACGGGCCAGTTTCCGCTGAGCATGCGTGACATGACCATCCATGCCATCGTCACCGCCACACAGCGCAGCGGCGCATTTCGGGTGATCGACCAAAACGATCGTTTGTTCGCGCAGCTCAACCCAAATGTCGCCTTGCCGAGCACGGTATCCGCGCAGCCTGCCAACCTGGCAGTCAGTTCGTTCAACCTGTCTGGTTCCATCGTGTCGGCGGCCAAGGCGATCTATGCGGAAAGTGCCGGTTTTGGCGTTGGCGCAAACACCGCGCCGGGCGGGAATGCGGGGCTTTCGTATCTCTCGCAGCTCAGTTCGGTTGAAACGGGGATGCGTCTTAGCCGCATGGGCACGAATGAGACGCTTTATTCCTCACAGCACCAGATGACCTTGCGTCAGACGGAGTTTGGCCTCGATGCGCGGGCGGGCTTTGCCGATTATGGCGTATCTGCCGGCCTATCGTTTGATCGTCAGGATTCCCCTGCCAAAGCGGTGCAAACGCTGGTTGAACTGCATGTGCTTGAATTGCTGGGGAAGGCGGCGAACGTGCCCTATTGGGAATGTCTGGCCGCGCCTGAAACCAATCCGGGTTCACATATCGAAATCAGTGACGGGTGGTCTGATCTGTCGGCAACCGAACGCGAAGCGGTCCTGACGCGTGATCTGATGGCATTGGGATATGCCGGGCGGCTGCGTGACATGATCCAGCGGTTTCAGATCGACAATGGCCTGAACGTGTCGGGCCGGGTGAATTTTGAAACCTTCCTCGCGGCCAGGCAGCTTCGCAAGACAGGTGGGGGGGCTGCGGTGACGGTGCCCATCTCGGCCCCATCAACAACGCCCGCCCCTGCTGTTCAAGGCGGTGACCTGACGGTGCGCGCCGAAGATCTGGGATTAACCTGGCGTGTGCAAATCGGGCTTCGCAAAAGTGCGTTTGTGGCATGCTACTACAAGTCGGACGACGGCGTGATTGCGCAAATCTACCCGAACCGGTTCAACCGCAGCCGTTGGTTGAGCGCCAGTGCCGCGCATTTTGTGCCTGACACGGTGTCGGAAAAGAACCTCTATATCAGGGGGCGCGCGCCAGAGTTTCTTTGTCTTGCGTCGGATCAGGACCCGTCGGCGCGCTTGCCAAGTGGTTTGCGTCAGGCGGCACTGCAGGATCTGCGTCAGTACGGGATTGTGTCATTCCGGCAGATCGTTGACAGCTACAAAGCGGCAACGAACGGGCGGTTTGACTGGGATCAGTGGAAAAAATAGAGGGGATTGTCATGCTTCACTACATCAAATCCGTGGCCATTGCGGTCATGCTGTCTGCCCCGGCCTTCATATCGGCCCCCGCGTCTGCACAGCCGGTTCTGTTTTATGAAGATGCGCCGGATGTGGATGACCTGAAGCGGGAACTGGGTCTGAAACCCAGGACGCGTTCGATCGGTGGCGGGCAGGCCAAGCGACGCCAGTTGCTCAACCCGCAGTCAAACGAACGGTTTGATACACCAACACCGCAAAGCGTGGTTGCCTCTGCCGACCCATCCAGTGGGGGTGTTACCTTGCTGGGCGGGAAATGGTTCGGCTCGCTTGTGCAGTTTGAAAAAAACCGTGCGGTGATCCGCTCCAGCCAGCACAATATTCTGGACACGATCGGCCAGTTACTGCGTGAAGAACCGGGGGTGAGCGTCATCATCTCCGGCCATGCGGATAAATCGGGCGGCGACGCGATCAACCGCCCGCTGTCAGAGCGGCGGGCGGCGGCGGTCAAACGGTTCCTGAACCAGCGGTACGGTATAGCCAACAAACGCATGCGGCCCGTCGGTGCCAGTGCCGATCAGCCGCTTGCCGGGATCAGCGAATACGACCCAAAGAACCGCCGGGTGCAGTTCGGGTTCTTGAAATAGCGATTTCAGGCCAGGCCCGGTGGGCTTGGCCTGAAACTGTTTTTGATTGGCCGATGGGCCTGTGCCCTTCGTTGGTTATTGTGTTGTGCA
>JBMYXS010000081.1:0-15932 GCA_049608645.1 Pikeienuella sp.
TCCGTTATCGCGAACCGCCGTTGTCGTCAAAGTCCTGTGCGGTTTTTGTGAGCCAGTCGGGTGAAACGGCGGATACGCTTGCGGCGCTTTCATATGCGGCTCATCACGTTGCGGCCATCGTCGCAGTGGTGAATGTTGAAGAAAGTTCGATTGCGCGTGCCTCTGATGTGGTTCTGCCGATCAGGGCTGGTACAGAGATTGGCGTGGCTTCGACCAAAGCTTTCACGTGTCAGCTTATAACATTGGCATCGCTCGCAATTCTGGCTGCGCGTCAACGCGGCAAGATTGATGAGGCCGAAGAGGCACGCTTGGTCGAATTATTGGCCCAGGCCCCGCGCCGGCTCGCTGAGGCGATTGCATGTGAGGCGGAAATCGCCGCGCTTGCCGCTGATGTGGCCAAGGCGCGTGATGTTCTCTATCTCGGTCGCGGTTCGATGTATCCGATGGCGCTGGAAGGCGCATTGAAACTCAAGGAACTAAGCTACATCCACGCCGAAGGCTATGCGTCGGGAGAGATGAAACACGGGCCAATCGCGCTGATTGATGATGCGGTGCCCGTGATCGTTCTGGCCCCCACCGATACAGTGTTTGAAAAGACGGTTTCAAACATGCACGAGGTTATGGCGCGCGGCGGTAAGGTCGCCCTGATCACTGATGAAGCCGGTGCCAGGTTGGCAGGCGAAGATGCGTGGCGCGTTGTGTTGATGCCCACCGTTGACCCGTTCATCGCCCCCATCGTTTACGCCGCCCCGGCGCAGCAGCTTGCCTATCACGCTGCATTGGCCAAGGGGACGGATGTAGACCAGCCCCGTAACCTGGCGAAATCGGTCACGGTTGAATAGCGGGGTTTTGGCGCGGCCAAACCTGTTTGGGCCGTTGATCCATGAATGCTGCGCATTACCAACAGACAATCGCGTCGCCCGCATGGCCCGGTGGCGCGAATGTCTAAGGAAAACCCACATGCATTGAAACTGATTGTGACCTGCATCGCATCGCGTTCTGGTGTAAGGTGTATTGAGCAACGCTTCGCCTAGAAACGGCCATTAAGGCTGACTAAACAGTGAAGTGCGGGCAGGTACAGGAGTGGTCATGCGGTATTTTGGGCTGGTTGCGTCATGCGCAGCCTTGGCGATCGGGGTTTCGGCGTGTGCGCCAAAGCAGCCAAAGCGGGATGTGACGGCGTTTGATCGTACCATTCAGGAAGATTGCTATACGGTTGATCTGTTCACACCTGCGGTCATCGAAACACCGAAATCCAATGTACCGCAGCCCTGGCAGCAATTTGCGGGCCATTGGGGCGGTGGCGCGTGGGACGGTGAATGGTGCCATGACCTTTACATCCTGTCAGTTGGCGCTGGCGGAGAGGTTGATCTGATCGAAGCACACGCACCGCATGCAGGTTGGGGTAAGGTCGCAACCGCATTCCGCAGGAAAGCAACATTGACCGCCGACAGCCGCTTACGCTTGTTCTACAAAGGCGTGCGCGTCGAATATTGGCTGGAAAATGGCCGCCTGTACGGCGCGCGTTTTGAGGCTGGAACCGAACGACGTGTAACACTTTCCCGTCGTAGCAAGGTCGGCGCGTGACCGAAATTGACCCGACCGCAGCTATCGAAGCGATGCGTGCCGTCGGTGACGCGGAAGATGCCGTTGCGCAGGCCAGTTATCACAAATCGACGCGTGAGCATCTTGGCCTTAGAAACCCTGTAATTGATGGGTTTGTCAAAGACTGGCGCGCGGCGCTTGATGTTCACGGGCGCGTCGCGCTTGCCGATGGGTTGTGGCGGTCTGACATCCATGAGGCCCGTATCGCCGCGGGCAAGTTGCTGACGCAGGCCCGCATTCGCGAAGGGGAAGCCGAAGTCTGGGCGCTGATCGCCTCTTGGGTGCCGAGCTTTGATGCCTGGGCCATTTCTGACCATGCCGCATCTGCTGGCGCGCGTCGCCTGACCGCAGCGCCTGCGCGCCTGGATGAGGTAGAGAGCTGGACAACTTCAGAAAATATGTGGGCGCGTCGTGCGGCGCTGGTCTTTACCTTGCCATGGGCCAAAGGGCGGCACCCTGATGAGGCTGACCGCGCACACCGCGAACGTATTCTGGGGTGGGCCGCTGGTTATGCGGCTGACCATGAGTGGTTTATTCAGAAATCGATCGGGTGGTGGTTGCGCACCTTGTCCAAACACGACCCGGACCGCGTTTCAGCCTTTTTGGTGGCGCATGGTGATGCGCTCAAACCTTTTGCGCGGCGTGAAGCGGGCAAATACCTCTGATCACTTGCGTCTGGCGGGGCTGTTGATGAGGGCGACGCCCAAGAGCGCGGCCAGAATGCCGACCAGAGCGGCGGAAGAAATCGTCTCCCCCAACAGCACCGCGCCCAAGGCAACGGCGATGCCAGCACGCAGATAAGCCTGACTGGCAACACCAAGCGGCCCCAATGTCTTGAGCAGCCGAAAATAGATCAACAACGCAAGGCCCGTCGAAAACAGGCCAAGCGCCCCTGTTGCCAGTATCGCAGGCAGACTTGGCGACAATCTCCAGGGCTGGTCGATGAAAATGGCCGCAGGCAGCAAGACGACAGTGGCCCAGAGCATTGTACCTGCGGCTGTAACCGTTGCGGGTAAGTGGTTGAATTTTCGCCCATATATGGCTGCAAAAGCATAGAGAACGGCGCCCCCCAATGCCGCCAGCTGCCCAGCGATTGAGGTGCCGATACCAGAGAGGGCTTCGAGCCCTACGATCAACACAACTCCGCCAAAGCCAACACATGCCCCGAGCAATCTGCGCGGGTTCATGCCCGCGCTTAGCGTCAGTGCAAAAACAAATAATGGCGCTGTGGAATTGAGAACGCTGGCAAGCCCGCTGCCCACATATTGCTGCCCCCATGCCAGCAGTGTCCATGCGCCGATGCTGTTAAAGACCGCTTGCAGCAACAAACGGCCCCAGGTCACGCGATCGCGGGGCCAGTGTGCGCCGCTTGCTACCACACCCATAGTCAGGATAACGGCGGCAATCGCTACGCGGGCCGCGATCAGCGTCATCGGTGGAATTTCAACCACCGCAATACCAATCAGCAGGTATGATGATCCCCAAAGGAGGGCAAGCAGGCCAAGAAGGGCGTATTCACGTAACATCATCGCGGTCTAACGTATTTCTCGGCCCAATAGCTACGGCACGGGCCGAACTATCTCTGGTGCTTGCCAATTCGCGCAGTTCACGCCATGTCAGTCGTTATGAAAGATCAGACCATCATCCCGGAGATTACGCGCGATCACATCGAAGCGGCTGTGCGGCTGAAAAATGATCTGCGCTCAGATTATGACCTGAACCCGACGGCGAAACAGCAGTTGCGCAATGGGCGGCCGCTTCGCCCGGCGGCGGTGCTTTGTGGGCTGGTGATGCGCGAGGGGGAGTATCATGTGATCCTGACGCAGCGCCCGACAACAATGCGCGAGCACGCCGGGCAGGTTGCATTTCCGGGGGGGAAGATTGACCACACTGATCAAAACGCGGTCGAAGCCGCGCTTCGGGAGGCGTCTGAGGAAATCGGATTGCCCCGTGGCGCTGCGGACGTAATCGGCTCAATAGATGCCTATGAAACCGGAACCGGGTTTCGGGTGGAACCGGTTGTGGTCGTGGTTGACGAAGGTTTCGTGCCCGTGCCTGACCCGTATGAGGTAGAGGCGACATTTGAACCCCCGCTCTCGTTCCTGATCAACCCTGCCAATCTGCAACTCAAAAAGGGGACATGGGGCGGGGCGGAGCGACATTACTACGCCATACCCTGGCAGAACCGTTTCATCTGGGGCGCAACAGCAGGCATGTTGAAAAGCCTTGGTGATCGCCTGGCCGCTGTCAGATGACGCGTATCGCCCCCGATTGGCTGGCCGACCCTGCGACACGCCGCGTCATGGCTGTTCTTGAACCGGCTGATCCCCATTTCGTTGGCGGGTGCGTTCGCGATGCGTTGATGGGGCGCGAAACGGCTGATATTGATATTTCAGTACGCACAAAACCGCATGATACGATGGCGTTGGCGCAGCGCGCTGGTCTTTCGGCTTACCCTACCGGGATAGACCACGGCGTTGTCACGATCACAGTCGACGGCGCACCGTTTGAGGTAACGACCCTGCGCCGTGATGTGGCAACAGATGGCCGCCGTGCGGTGATTGCCTTTGCAAATACACTGGAAGAAGACGCACAGCGTCGTGATTTCACGATGAATGCCCTTTATGCGAATGGCGACGGCGATGTCGTCGACCCAACGGGGGAGGGGGTGGCTGACCTGACAGCGCGGCGCATTCGTTTCATTGGAAACGCAGCGGGGCGTATCGAGGAAGATTATCTGCGCATTCTTCGGTTCTTTCGGTTTCATGCGCAATTCGCGATAACTGAGTTCGATCAGGGTGCGCTTTCGGCGTGCAATACGCATGCGTCTGGCCTGAGACACATTTCGCGTGAACGAATCCTGGCTGAAATGCTGAAACTGCTGCGCGTTGCTAACCCGGAGCCGACCTTGGCGGCGATGTCTGGCCCGCTGGCGGTTGCCATGCCCGGTGCCAAGGTGTTTTCGGGTCTGGTCGCGGTGGAGAGCGCCCTTGATCTTCGGCCCGGTGAACTGCGCCGGCTTGCCGCGCTTGGCGGGGCAGGCGGTTTACCCCTTTCGCGTGCGCAAAAAGCGACGCTGACGGCGATCAAGGCATCCTGCGAAATGATGGGTGCGGGTGCCAGACTTTCGGCCATCGCCCATGCCTATGGCGGGGATGCCGTACGCGATGCTGTTGCCTTGTTCGCGTTGTCCGGGGGCGCGGTTCCACCCGATTGGGCCGATCAAATCGCGTTGGCGCAGGCGGCTGTCATGCCCATTACCGCGCGTGATCTGATTGCCCTTGGCCGCCATCCTGGCCCGGCCTTGGGCGCAGAGTTGAAGCGGCTGGAGGCGGCGTGGGTTGCCTCTGACTTCACCTTGTCGGCGGAGCAGCTATTGGCAGGTCAGCCCTGACGCTGCTGGGTTTCGAGCCACGCCAGATAATCGGCTGAGGCGATGTTCAACGCTTCTTCATGTGCGGCGTGTCTTGCGATGAGGTCGCGGCCCAGTTCAGTCACTTGCGTGCCACCAGCATTGGCACCGCCACGTTCAGTGGTGAACAATGGGGCTTCAAAACACCGTTGCAGCGTATCAAGCAGGAACCACGCCCGCCGATAGCCCACGCCCATGGCCTTGGCCGCAGCGGTGATCGAGCCGTGTTCCGCCAGCAGGCGCAACAACTCCACCTTGCCGCCGCCGATCATGTCTTCGCGCACAAACACTTTGGCCCGAAGTCCAGGTTTCGCATGGCGGGTGTTATCGCGGGGCTTGTCTTTGGGCCGGCTCATGTCGTCTTTCGCATTGTTTGCGCCGCTGGGCGACTTGTTGCGGATGTCCGTTATGCTAAACTCGGCATAACGGAAACAAGGATTGCGTTGATGGCTGCGTTCAAATCTCTCGCCTGTGTACTAGCATTGCTGACCTTCTCTGACCCGGCGGCGGCGGCGGGTCAACGTATTCTGGTGCAGTCTACGACTTCGACGGAAAATTCCGGTCTCTACGATCATCTGGTGCCGCTTTTCGAAGCTCAAACCGGGTGGGATGTGGATGTAATTGCCGTGGGCACAGGGCAAGCCATTCGTAACGCTGAGGCGGGGGACGCGGATGTCTTGCTGGTCCATGCGCGGGCATCCGAAGAAGCCTTTGTCGCCGCAGGCTACGGAATAGAACGCTTTGATTTGATGTATAATGACTTTGTGATCATCGGCCCGGCGTCGGACCCGGCAGGCATTCGCGATATGACATTGGATGAGGCGCTGTCGGCCTTGGCACAAGGCACCGCGCCATTTATTTCGCGCGGCGATGACAGCGGCACCCACAAAAAGGAAATCTCCCTGTGGGGCGGGAATGCCCCGGCTGGCAACTGGTATCGTGAAAGTGGCTCCGGCATGGGGGCGACGATACGTGTCGCTATCGAAAGCAGCGGTTATACCCTCACGGATCGTGCAACCTGGGTCGCCTTTGGTGCTAAGGGGGAGCATGAAATTCTGCTGGCGGGGGATGCGGCCCTGTTCAATCAATACGGCATCATCGCCGTTAACCCAAAGACCCACCCGCATGTGAACGCAAAAGGCGCGCAGGCGCTGATTGACTGGCTGCTGTCACCAACCGGCCAGAAAGCGATTGCGGCCTTTCGGATCGCGGGACAGCAATTATTTTATCCCAACGCGAAGTGAATGGTTGGTGCCGGGTGCGACCGTGATCAACACCCGGACAGTGCGCATCGTTTTGTCAGGTTCTGCTGGCTTCCACCGCGGCGCGTATTTCACCGATTAACTGATCGGGGTCTTCGACGCCAACGGACGTTCGAATGAATCCTTCTTCAATGCCAATGGCCGAACGGGCTTCGCTCGTCAGTCCACGGTGGGAAGAAGACGCCGGATGCGAAAGCGTTGTGCCGACATCACCCAATGTGGGGGCAAAGGGGATATGTTCCGCTGCGCGCAGGAACTTGTTCACCACCTCGCGGCCCCCATCGAGCGTAAAGCTGACCATATTGCCGAACCGCCCGTTTAACAGATCACCGGCGCGGTTATGATCGGGGTGATCACTGCGCCCCGGATACAGGACAGAGGCAACACCGCTAATGCCTGCCAGCGCATCAGCCAATGCGGCAGCCGTCGCTTGTGCCCGGTCAAAACGCAGATCGAATGTCGCGAGGCCCCGTTCTGTCAACCAGCAATCAAACGGGGAAGGGGCCATGCCCCATGTCACCGCCGCATCATAAATAGCCTTGTTAAGTTCCGGCGTGCGGGCCACCGCATAACCAAGCATGGCATCGGAATGCCCGGCCAGCAGTTTGGTAAGCGAATGAATGATAATGTCTGCGCCATGATCAAATGGTCGATAGGCACGCGGTGTCGTGAAGGTGTTGTCCACGACCAATAAAATACCGTGGCGCGAAGCAACCTCTGCAATGCCGGCCATATCTGCTACGCGCAGCGTGGGGTTGGAGACGACCTCAACCACGATCATCCGTGTTTCGGGGCGTATCGCGGCCTCGATGGCGCGGGCATCGGTTGGGTCTGCGAGCGTGCATTCAAAACCCATGCGCGGCAGATCCTGCGTCATCAAACGAAGGGAACGGCCATAAAGCTGATCGCCGGCAATGACATGATCACCCTTGCACAGAAGGCCAAGCAAGACTGCGGAAACCGCGCCCATGCCAGACCCCATGACCGTGCCTGCGCCCATGTCAGTGGTGACACCTTCCAGCCAGTCGATTTTCTCCCCCACGATGGTCGCGTTGGGGTGCCCCTCCCGCGAGTAGGTATATCCGCTTTCCCGACCCTCATACTGTGCATCCAGCTCATCAGCGTCGGTGGAGCGGTACACGACAGATGTGTGCAGCGGCGATGATACCGGGCGCGAGACTGAGATCGGCATACGCTGACGCCGGACGAGGGAGCGGGGGTCTTTGGGATCGAATGTCATGGGCTGAATAAGCGCAGCCCCGGCCAAACTGTCAAGCGGGGCTACCCTGACGTCACGCCCAGACCAAGGCGCATCGCAGCGCGACGCACAGGCGTCGTGGTCGCGATCAACGACAGCCCGGCGCGGCGAAGGTCGCGTAGCGGTTGCGCCGATGTCATTGCGGCGCGGTTAAGCGCATCAATCGCCGCAACGCGGGCGCGGAGTTCCGGCCAGCGCCGCTGATAGATCTTCAGCGCGTCCGCACGCCCCGGATCACCACCTGCAATCGCTGTGCGCAGGCTGGCAATGTCACCGAGGCTCATGTTCAGGCCTTGCGCACCGATCGGCGGAACAACATGGGCGGCCTCGGCAATCAAGGCTACACGTGGCGCTGTCAGCCTGTCTGCGATCAGGGCCATCATTGGCCAGGGCGCGCGCGCTGTAGGGTTGCTGAGGCGCCCCAACACCCCAAGAGATCGTTCGTTCATTTCTGCGATAAACGCAGCTTCGGGCAGGCCGGCCAATCTGGTTGTTTCCTGAGCATGATCCATCCACACAATAGAAGAACGATGCACACCATCACGGTCCGGCATGGGCACAAGGGTAAATGGCCCACCTGTGCGATGGATTTCGGTGGAAACGCCCAAGTGCGGGGCTTCGTGGTCGACCGAAAATACCAACGCCTTTTGCTCATAGCGCCACCGCTGCACGCCAATGCCCGCGGCCTTGCGCACGGCGCTTTCACGCCCGTCCGCGCCGATGACAAGCCGGGGCCGCAGCATTGTTCCATCTGTCAGCCGAACAATCATGTGATCGCGGCGGGGCGTGAGTGTTTCCAGCCCGACACCATGGCGAAGGGTGGCTGTTGCTTGCTCGTCGATCCGTTTGCGGACGGCTGCACGGATGGCGATATTGGGCACATTCCAGCCAAAGCCGGGCGCATCCGGTGCGATCTCTGTTGCGTCAAAATCCGCGATTTCACGCGCTTCGTTTGTTTCGCCGCCCGCATCAATCAGGCGCATGGTGTTCAGAGGGGCGATGTCGGCGGCAACCTTTCCCCACACACCGCAATCGCGCAGCAGATCGACAGCAGGGCCAAGAAAGGCCGTTGTGCGCGTGTCGTTGGCACCAGCGCCTTCTGGCGCCTGATCAACACACAAGACCTGCCAGCCCGCGTGGGCAAGGGCGACCGTGGCGGTCAGTCCGGCAACACCGCCGCCCACAACCAGAATGTCCAGATCATTGCTCATGGCTTGCACCTTATCATTCACTGAAAAGATAGGTCGATGCGGCGCTTGGGCCATCCCGTCAACGCGATTAGATGCCCTGCGCTGCATAGGCGCGCGCAAGGGCGCAAAACTCTGCGATGCTAAGCGTTTCGGCCCGGCGCGTGCCGTCGATCCCGGCTGTGTCGAGCAACGCAGCCGGGTTCCCCCGCAGGCCTTTCAGGCTTTGGCGTAGCATCTTGCGGCGTTGCCCAAAGGCGGCGGCAGTAACCGTTTCGAGGGCCTTCATCGACGCTTCGGATTTGGGCGGCGTTGGGGTTACCGATACGATCGCAGATGTGACCTTTGGCGGGGGGGTGAACGCCTTGGGTGAAACTTCAAACCTGATCTGCGCATCCGCACGCCATCCGGCAAGAACAGCCAGCCGCCCGAATGCCTTGTCACCGGGCTGTGCGGTGATCCGCTGCGCGACCTCTCGCTGAAACATGAGCGTCAGGCGCGACCACCATGGCAGCCATTCAGCCTCTGTCATCCATGTGGTAAACAAGGCCGTGCCAACATTATAGGGCAGGTTCGCGATGATCTGCGCAGGACCGTTCAGCATCGGACGGGGGTCGATTTCAAGCGCATCACCCTCAATGACTTCCAACCGCCCCGGATAATGCGCTGAAATTTCGGCAAGCGCGGGTAGGCAGCGCGCGTCACGCTCAATCGCAATCACCCGTTTTGCGCCGTTCATCAGCAACGCGCGGGTCAAGCCGCCGGGGCCGGGGCCGATTTCGACGACTTCCGTATCGGCCAGCGGCGCGCCAGACCGCGCGATGCGGCCCGTCAGGTTCAGGTCCAGCAGGAAATTCTGGCCAAGCGCCTTTTTCGCGCTAAGCCCGTGGTCGGCGATCACCCGCGAAAGAGGCGGCAAGCCATCGGGGGACAGATCTTCGCTCATGCCAAGCCTGCCCGCGCCGCGCGGCGTTCGGCCATTTCGGCGGCGACGTTCAAAGCCTCGATCAGGCTCGATGGGTCGGCGGCACCTGTCCCGGCGATGTCATACGCGACGCCATGATCGGGGGACGTGCGGATGATTGGAAGCCCGAGGGTGACGTTCACGCCCTTTGCAAAATCGAGCATTTTGACCGGGATCAATGCCTGATCATGGTACATACACAGCGCCGCATCATATTTCGCGCGGGCGCTTTCGTGAAACATTGTATCAGCAGGAAGTGGGCCAAAGGCGTTGATGCCACGGGCGTGTAACTGTTTGATTGCAGGGGCCACGATGCTCATGTCTTCTGTTCCCATGGCACCGCCTTCGCCTGCGTGGGGGTTCAGGCCAGCGACCGCGATACGCGGCCTGTCCAGCCCAAAATCCCGCGCCAGAGCCTCAGACAGAATGGTGCCAGTCTGGACAATAAGCGCGGTTGTCAGCTGCTCTGGGACGGCTGACAAGGGAATGTGGATGGTCACGGGAACAACGCGAAGACCGGGCGCGGCGAGCATCATCACCGAACGCGCCGCCCCTGTCAGATGCGCGAGGTATTCAGTATGACCGGGATGTGTAAAATCGGCGCCATCATAAAGCGCCTTTTTGTTGATCGGGTTGGTTACAACTGCGGATGCCTCGCCCGCTTGCGTCAGCGATACTGCCCGGTCGATGGAGCGGATGACAGCCGCGGCGTTCGCCGCCGTTGGCGTTCCCATCGTAATGGCTGCGGGCAGGTGTTCGGGCAAAACGGGCAAGCCTTGTGCGGCTGTGGCCTCCGCCGCTGATGCAATGACTGTAACCTCCGCGCCAAGTGCGCGAAGCCGCTCCGGATCATCAATGCAAAAAAACGGCGCACGTACAGCGCCGGAGCGCCAAGCCTTTATCGTGATTTCCCCACTGATACCCGCAGGGTCGCCCATTGTCAGGGCGAGGGGCGGGATCATCGGCGCTCGATCACCGCGTCGCGGCGCTGTTCCTGCAGGAAACCTTCTGCCAGCCGTGTTAGGCGCTGTCCGCGAATTTGCTCACGGATTTGCTCGCGAATTTCGGTGGGTACGCCTGTGCGTTTGCTGCACATGATGTAAGCATCCATTGTGTTCTGGCTGGGGATAGGGGCCGTTTTTTCACCAGCTTTCAGCGGTTGAATCGCTGCCAGTACGTTCGGTGCGATGCTGTTCGATTTGACATCGTTAAGGCGCGCTGTCGAAATATCTTCGTCCAGCTCAGGCAAGTCACCACAGGCGGTTACATCTGCCATCAGTGCAGCGACACGATCAACGGCCCCCTCCGTCAAGGGCGCTGAAACGCGTTGCAGGGAATAGGTCGTTGTTTTGGTCCAGGAGGGCGCTGTTGCCTCGGAATCGCGCAGTTGGAAAATCGCCACGCCACCCGGCACAGGCAGCGGTGGTGTGACGCCACCAACACCGGCTTCGATCAAGGCCTGACTCATCGCAGGAGGCAGGGATGACTGTGGAAGCCAGCCAATATCGCCGCCTTTGCGCGCGGTTGGTGATCGGCTGGTCTTGCGAGCAATGTCGGCAAAATTTGCACCTGCCGCGATATCGCGGCGAATTTTGTTCAGGAAATCAGCAGCCTTTTGCATGTCAGCATCGGTTGCTGGCAGGGCAATCTCTGAAACGCGGAACCGTTGTTCGGTCGCAGAGGCGGCAATTTCGATTTCGGTATCCAACTCACCCTCGCTCGGGGTAGCGCGGGCATTAAAGCGGCTGGTGACAACGCGGTTCCACACAATTTGGGCCACAACCACATCGCGCATGGCGGATTCATCAACGCCCTGCGCCTGAAGTGAAGCGATGAGGGTTGCCGCATCCATGCCCTGACGGCCGCCAAGTTCATTGAGGCCCGCGGTGATTTCACCTTCAGTGGCAACAACCTTGAAGCGTTCGGCGACTTGCATGCGCAGGCGATCGTCAATCAGCTGGTCCAATGCGGCGCTGTTCAGGGCCGGGCCGGGCGTGGCACCACCGATTTGCAGGATGCGCGCGCGTTGCACCACGTCATAATAGGTGATCACGTCTTCATTCACGATCGCGGCAGGCGCGAAAGCGGTCTGTGCCGTTGCGGGGGCGCTGAGCAGGGTACCTCCTGCAACACCAGTGGCCACGACCCCAAGTGACAGCACAGCCGACTGTAGGGCAGACGCCAGGTGTTCGGTCAACTTACGCAACATTCGCATTCTCCTCATTCGGCCCGAAACGTGAGCGGCGCACTAGTAGCTTGCGCCATAGCCGCACGTGCCGGACGCTTTTGATCTGTCGCCGCCGCCAGCGCCAAACAACCTTACGCGCACCCCAAAACTGGTGCTGCGCGGGGTGTCGGTCGATTCGGCGAACTTGCGTTTAGCATAGACGTCGATGGCAGCGCATTCATCCTGATAACTCAGCGCACCGCCTGCTGTTACAAAATCATCGGTCAGCGGGTCATAGCGCGCATCCGCGCTCAGACGCCAGTTGCGTGTCAGGTTAACGCCGCCGCCGAATATCATCTCTGACCGATCCGCCGGGCTGGCTGCGGCGAGGTCTTCTTCAACAAAGAGATAGGCCCCAAAGATCGAGAACCGATCATAGGCCGCCGAAGCGGAAAATTCAGCGCGGTTGATGTCAAACTTGCTCGACAGCCGCCAATCGGACCGGAACGTCAGAAAATTCGCATAGGTCGTGTCCAGCGTCAGCACATAGTCTGAAATGGTCCCGTCCAACCCGGTGCCCGCCGTAAAGTCATTGTTGTCATTGAGACGGAAGATACGCCCCCCGGCAACATTCATCGAAAGCTCTTCTGCGGTGAAGCCATAGCGCCCGCCAACGGTAAAATTGATCCCGCTTTCAACGCGATCACGGCCTGCGAAGCGGTCCTCTTCAAAAAGGCTCGTGGCTTCAAACTCGTTGGAAACACTATCTTCGTTGGGAATGTCACCATTATCGACATCATCAGGTGCCGCAGCAACCTGTACGATGGGTTCAAGAATATGCGTGGTTACACCATCGGTCTTGATGAACGGCATACGCATTTGAGCGCCCGCGCGCGGCGCAAAGCGCGTTACCGCACTGTCAAAGGCCGCGTCGTCTTCGATTTGGTAATGATCGAGCCGCGCCCCGCCATAGCCGCGGAATACGATCCCGTTACCGGTGATCACCTGACGTGACCAGTCAACACCAGCAGAAAACCGACCAACATCGCGCCCCGTATCGCGCACAAGGCCAAGCACATCTGCCTCCAACCCGAATTCGCCGCCGATAATTGGTGCATCAAGTACATAGCGGGCGGAAATCTCGGGCGTTACCAATGGAATGGTGGCTTGCAGCTCATTCGGGCGCAGCGATTGCAGGGCCGCTGTTGTCAGGCTGGCGTAATTACGACCGTCATAGGCGTGGATATAGGCTTCGGTCGTCAGGCGGTCTTGCTCGGTATAGTCATAGCGGCGCAAGAACGCATCATCAGCAGCAAACGCAAGGTTGAAACCAGCGATGACACCGTCTTCGACTTCGTAATTACCAAAGCCAAACCCGCCGATGCGTGGCTTGGGGCCGCGCCCGTCATTGTCGTAGTTGGTCACACCAAAGGCGAGGTCGAGTTCAAGCTCTCCCTTTTCGAACTCACGACGATATTGCGTTTCGAGAACGCCGCCATCACTGCTCATCAAAAAAGGTGTCACCGTCAGGTCGGCATGATCGCCAAGCACGAGGTAATAGGGCACCTTGACGCCGAGCCCATAAGCGTTGTCGAGGCTGAATTCAGGGGCAAGAAACCCGCTTGCGCGCTCAACTTCCGGTGACGGGTGACGAAAATACGGCAGGTACCCAACCGGCACGCCAAGAACGTCGAAATAGGCGTCTTTATAGTGGATCTGCTGAGCTTCTTCATCGTGCAGCACGTTTCGCGCCCGGATGCGCCACAGTGGAACGGGCTTTTCGGCGCAGGTTTCGCATGGGGAAAAAACGGCCTTGTAGAGCAGGTTGTAACGCCCCTCTACACGCTGGCCTTCAGCAGCCGCAATTTTCGCTGCGCCATCAGCCAGCAAAAGTTTGGCACTGCGAATGACGCCTTCGCGCAGGTCCGCGTCGAGCGCCGCACTGTCTGCGATAATGGTTTCGCCCTCACCGCTGCGCAGTGTCACCGTGCCGGTGGCTTCTATTGTGCCTTCGGCGTCACGGTAAATGATCTTGTCGGCCGTCAGGGTGCGGCCATCGTAGAACACCTCTACACCACCCGATGCAATGACGATGCCATTGTCGACATCAAACTCGACCTTATCGGCAATCAACGCGATTGGTGTTTCGGCATCCTGTCGGGCGCTGGTTCGGGTTTCCAGGGCTGCCGCACCTGCTTCACCGGTCGCATGGGCGCTGTTGATGAAAAAGGCACCGGTTGGAAGCCCGGAAATGACCAGCGCCGTCGCGCATCCGCGTAGGATCGTCAGAAAGGCGTTGGACATGAGCACGACTCGAACATTGCTTATCTTACCCCATGTCTTAACGGGCGCGGCGGGGCGGCGGCAATAGCACTGACGCAATCGATTGCGGGCAAAGCGGCTTCAGAGGCAGATTTGTGGAGTGCCGGGCTGCAAAGTGGTTGGCAAAGAGCGAAATGGTGATCGCTCCATCGCGCAAGTCACCCTATGCGCGGCGCAGGAATCGCGCTACGTCATAGGCGAAATTCTGAAATGACGGAGCGCCTTGATGACCCATCCAGCCGAAATCACGTTTGTATCCTCTCAAGAAATCACATTGGCCGATGCCACGGGCGCGGTCTGCGTATTTGCACTTGGTGATGGTACGTTGAGCGCGGGTGCCGCGGCTGCGGATGCCCTGACGGGCGGCGCGGTTGCGCGGATCGTTGCAGCGAAGACATTCAAGGGTGAAGCGGGGCAGGTCGTAAAATTGCCAGCACCGGGCGGCATGGCTGCGGATGCCTTGTACATAGCGGCGCTTGGTGATGACCCCGATGCGGAGGCCGCCCGCAAGGCCGGGGCAGCATTGGGCAAGGCGATCGGCAAGGGCACGGCGACGATTGTTGGCGCAGGGGACGCTGCGGCGCAGGCCGAAATTGCATTTGGATACGTGCTGCGCAGCTATAATTTCGATGTCTACAAGACCGCATCAGAAGATGACGAGGCACCTGAAGCGGATGTTGTTTTTGCCTCTGACGAGGCTGAGGCGGTGGCGCAGCTGTCCGCACCACTCGCGGCACTGGCCGAAGGGGTCTATTTCACCCGTGATTTGGTGAATGAGCCTGCAAACGTCCTCACCACCGAAGATTTTGCCGCCCGCCTTGCCGCTATGGGGGAGCTTGGCCTTGAGGTCGACATCCTTGGCGAAGCGGAGATGCGCGAATTGGGGATGAACGCGCTGTTGGCTGTTGGCATGGCATCAGATGATGAATGCAAACTGGTGGTAATGAAATGGAACGGTGGCGGCGATGAAGCACCACTGGCCGTTGTGGGTAAGGGTGTTGTGTTCGACACCGGGGGCATATCGCTCAAACCAGCGGGCGGGATGGAAGATATGACCATGGACATGGGCGGCGCGGGGGTTGTCTCTGGCTTGATGCGCACGCTTGCCCTGCGCAAGGCCAAGGCCAATGTGGTGGGTGTTGTTGGTATCGTTGAAAACATGCCGGCCGGGAACGCACAGCGCCCCGGCGACATCGTGAAATCCATGAAGGGCGACACGATCGAAGTCATCAACACAGATGCTGAGGGGCGATTGGTCTTGTGCGATGCGCTCTGGTACACGCAAGAGCGGTTCAAGCCGAGCGGCGTGATTGATCTGGCGACGTTGACCGGGGCGGTGATAATCGCGCTTGGGCACGAAAACACGGGTGTTTTCTCCAACGATGATGCGTTCTGCGACGCTTTCCTTGATGCTGCGAAAACAAGCGGCGAAGGGGCGTGGCGGCTGCCGCTTGGAGCGGGCTATGACAAACAGATCAAATCACGGCTTGCCGATATGAAGAACGTGGGCGGGCGCCCGGCAGGGTCGATTACAGCCGCGCAATTCCTGCAGCGCTTTATCAAAGATGGTGTGCCGTGGATTCATCTTGATATCGCGGGTACGGCCTCCCTCAAATCAGCGACGGACCTTGCGCCAGCAGGGGCGACAGGTTGGGGCGTGCGGGCCCTCAACCAGTTGATCGCTGACAAATACGAAAACTGAGGATAGACAGGTGGGTGAGGTTCTCTTCTACCACCTGACGGCGCGGCCGCTTG
>JBMYXS010000082.1:0-15506 GCA_049608645.1 Pikeienuella sp.
CAGTTCGTTCTCATGGCCGTCCCTGCCAATCTGCAGCTCGGCCCCCACAAAACCGCGGGGCCGCGCGATGTGCCGCTGGAGGTTACGGGCACCGCCGGGCGCCTGAAACGGGCGATGGACAATCATTTCGAAGGGCTGATCCTTTTCACCGTTGCCGTCGTCGTGGTCACATTGGGCGAGCAGTCCACCGCCTATACGCAGACTTGCGCCTGGGTCTATCTTGGTGCGCGGGTGTTGTATGTTCCGGCCTATGTGGTTGCCATTTCCTATCTGCGTTCTGCCGTGTGGGCGGTTGGGTTCGGGGCAACTGTTGCGATGATTGTGGCGGCGTTGATCTGATGACAGCGGCGCGCGCACATACGATGGCACCTATCGACAAGGCGACGCGTCAGGCGGCATTTGGTGACACTTGGCGTGCTTATGGGCCGTTATTCGCTGACCGCCCGCAGGCGCGTTATTTGCTGAACACGATCGCAACGCCTGTTTCACGGCGCTGGTCGTTCATCGCCAATGGCAAGACAGGCACCACCGCGGCGCTGCGTGCGCTGTTCGAGATCGAATTTGGCACGGCGTTGAGCGTTACGCTCACAGACCCCGACGATCTGAATGATGATCCGGCACCCCATCGTTTGTACCAAACTGGCGTTTTGTCAGTATTGATGGCGCAGGGCGCGTCACTTGTGTCCATCGAAAATGCGTTGCGCCTGACCACGGTGCGCCATCCGGGCCGGCGGGCGGCCTCTGCTTTTCGTTATATCTGCCGGGCGGATGAAGTGGGGCACCGGGCCTTTTTGCGCGAACGTATGGTGATGAACGCCTATGGTCTGGACTGGGCGCAGGACCGGTTCGTCGTTCGCGGGTTTCAGAAGTTTCTGGAAATCACCAGGGATCAGCTCTGCAACGAAAAAAATGGCCTTTCGGTTAACCTACACTGGCGCCCGCAGGTTCTGAATATCGTCCCGGCGGCTTATCGCCCCCATGTTGTCGGGCGGATGGAGGCGTTGGACGTGTTCACATCTGAGGTTGCGGCGCGGCTTGATCGCCCTTCGCCACGCCTTGCGGTTTCGAACCGGCAACCGGCCTATGACGCCGATGTCTTGTTGGCGGACCCAACCTGCGCGCGGCTGATCCGAGAGATCTATGCCGCGGACTTCGAAGAATTCGGGTATGATGACTAGGAACAAACAGCGCCCTGTTGCGCTGACCATATTTTCGGGCGGCACCTTGGCTGCGCCCACGCAAAAGCGGGAGTATCACGATGGCGGACTATGATCTTATTGTAATCGGTGGCGGCCCTGGCGGCTATGTTTGCGCAATTCGTGCAGCGCAGCTTGGCCTGAAGACAGCCTGTGTCGAGGGGCGTGGCGCGCTTGGCGGTACATGCCTGAACGTAGGCTGCATTCCTTCGAAAGCGATGCTGCATGCTTCTGAACTGTTGCATGAGGCGCAGCATAATTTCAGCACGCTTGGCATTACTGCAAAATCTGTTGGTGTTGATCTGCCACAGATGCATCAGCACAAGGCCAACGTCATCAAGTCAAACACCGACGGGATCGAGTTTCTGTTCAAGAAGAACAAGGTCGATTACGTCAAAGGCTGGGCTGAAATCACCGCGCCGGGTGAGGTAAAGGTCGGTGACGAGACGCTCAAGACCCGTAATATCGTGATTGCCACCGGGTCAGAGCCGGCAACATTGCCTTTCCTGGAGATTGATGAACAGCGCATTGTCTCTTCAACCGGGGCGCTGGAATTGACCAAGGTGCCTAAAAAGCTTGTGGTGATTGGCGGCGGTGTGATCGGGCTGGAGCTTGGTTCGGTCTGGGGCCGTTTGGGTGCCGAAGTGACCGTGATCGAATATCTCGATGAAATTACGCCCGGCGCCGACGCCGAGGTCGCCAAAGAGTTCCGCAAAATTCTGACAAAACAGGGCTTTGCCTTTGAACTGGGCGCGGCTGTCACAGGTGTCGAAAAGCTGAAAACGAAGCTGAAAGTCGCCTACAAGAAACGCAAGGACGACAGCGAGCATGAGGTGGACGCAGACATCGTGCTCGTCGCCACCGGGCGTCGCCCGTACACTGCTGGTCTTGGTCTTGATGCCTTGGGCGTAGACATGGACCGGGGCATGATCCTGACTGATGCACGATGGCGTACGAATGTGTCGGGCATCTATGCGATTGGCGATGTGACCGAAGGCCCGATGCTGGCCCATAAGGCCGAAGACGAAGGCATGGCCGTTGCCGAAGAAATCGCACGGGGTGAGGGCCATGTGAACTACGCTGTTATCCCCGGCGTTATCTACACCGCCCCGGAAGTGGCCAGCGTTGGTTTGACCGAAGAAGCCTTGAAAGCACAGGGCCGCAGCTACAAGGCAGGTAAATTTCCCTTCATGGCCAATGGCCGCGCAAAGGCCAACTTGGTCAGCGATGGGTTTGTGAAGATTCTGTCTGATGCCGAAACGGGTCAGATTCTCGGGGCCCATATCATTGGCCCCGGCGCGGGTGATATGATCCATGAGATTTGCGTGGGCATGGAAATGGGGGCAACGGCAAAAGATATCGTCAAAACCTGCCACGCGCACCCGACCTATTCCGAAGCGGTGCGGGAGGCGGCGCTGGCCCTGGGCGATGGCGCGATCCACATGTAATCACAAAGGGGGCCGCGTCTTTGGGGGGGGGCCCCCTTTGGTTTCATGGACCGCATCACGATGGCTGGAAACAGTCAGTTGCGCAAAAGACGCTTAACTGTGAAGTGACGCGCGGTGCACCCCTCCCTATGTTGTCATCAGCATAGGCAAAGGGATGAAAATATGACCATCAAACTTCTCGGTATTTCAGGTTCGCTCCGCAAGGCATCCACCAACACAGCTTTGGTGCGCGCGGCTGCACAGGCAGCTGGCGATGTTGAGTTCACCATGGCTGACATTGATCTGCCATTGTTTAACGAAGATGTGGAAGCCGAAGGATATCCGGCAAAAGTGGAGGCATTCGTCGCGGCCATTCGAAACGCGGATGCCATCGTGATCTCTGGCCCGGAGTACAACAAGAATATCTCCGGCGTCCTGAAAAACGCACTTGATTGGCAGAGCCGCTTTACGCCTGGTCCACTGGCGGGCAAACCGGTGGCGATCCTGTCGGCGACAGCGGGCCGCTCCGGGGGCGAGCTGACGCAATTTTCACTGCGCCATTGCCTGACGCCGTTTGGTGCCAATGTGATGCAGCAACCACAGTTGCACGTTGGCTCCAACTTTCAGGAAACTGTCTTCAAGGACGGTGTGCTGACGGACGAAAAAGCTGAAGAAAAACTGGTCGAGATCATGGCCGCATTGGTGGCTATGGCCTGACCCAAATCGCCCCGGTCTGTGGCCGGGGCGATTGCTGTCGTTGGGTCGTTGTGTTCTGCTGTATCGACCCGGCGGCGCATCAATCAGCCACCCCAGGTCGCGCGTAACACGCGCATCCAATTCCCCCAACAAAGGCGCTCCACCAGTGCCTCATCATACCCATGATCGCGCATCGCCTGCACCAGAACAGGCAAGCCGGTGACATCGGTGATGGCGTCCGGAACGGTCGCCCCATCAAAATCAGACCCGAGGCCAACCCGCGTTTCGCCCAGGCGCGTGATAAGATGGTCAAGATGGGCCAGCATGTCGCTGATCGGTGTATCGGGCACCATCGCACCGTCTGGCCGCAACATGCCCGTGGCGAAGTTCAGCCCAACCATGCCATCGCTTTCAGCAATCGCATCAAGCTGTTTGTCAGTCAGATTTCGGGCGTGGGGGGTTATCGCGTGGGCGTTGGAATGGGTGGCAACCAACGGCGCATCGCTCAGCCGGGCTACATCCCAAAACCCCGCTTCGTTGAGGTGCGAGAGGTCGATCATCACGCCCATTCGGTTGCACTTGGCGACAAGGCGTTCTCCATCTGCGGTCAGGCCGCGACCGTGGTCGGGGCCAGCGGGAAAGGCAAAGGGCACCCCCTCGCCATAGATCGTTGGCCGTGACCAGACCGGACCGAGTGAGCGGAGGCCCGCCGCATAAAGAACCTCCAACGTATCAAAACCGGGGTCGATGGCCTCTGCCCCTTCAAGGTGCATGATCGCGGCCAGGCGCCCATCGGCGCGACAGGCTTCAATCTCTGCCACGGTCTTGCAGATCGAAAGTGCGCCCAGAGCTTGCAGTTCAAGCAACAGCGCGGCCTCTGCCATGGCAGAGGGAATGGCATCCGAGAATGAAATGCTGGGGGAAAGGGGAACGGCATATTGTGCCTTTTTCATCTCCTCCATCGCCGCTGCAAAGTCGCCCTCTGAGGGGATCCATATGGCAAAGAACCCACCGCCAAACCCACCTGCCTGCGCACGTGGCAGGTCAATATGGCCGGGCAGCGCGGTCAGAAACCCACCTGCACCTTGCCCCGCTTTATAGAGATCGGTCAGTACATCGTTATGGCCGTCAAAAATCATCTGCGCCTGCCCTGAAGTTTCCATGTGTGTTCGATCATGCGCGACGACATTCGCGGTGGCCAGCCCCATGGTGACCTAGCTTTGTATATCCGTTGCATAGGCGATCGCCGACACCGCGGTCGCAACTGGGCGAGCGTGGTGCTGATTCGCGGGGCATGGCGGTGAAATGTCCATTGACCCTACCACGACCACCTCATCGGTGACCGCGCCCGCTTCGCGCGCGTTTGAAGGCATTATTTGCATTATGCTGGGCATGCTATTGTTCGTTGGGCAAGATGTTCTGATGAGGGGCCTGCTGGAAGTCTATCCGGTGTGGATGCTGATTTTCAGCCGTTCGGTGGTTGCCGTGATTGTGCTGACCCCGCTGATCGTATTGCTCGGTGAGCCGCATCGTGTGCGGACGGCCCTGTGGCCATGGCACTTGTTGCGCGCGTTTCTGTTCGCCACAGGCTTTGCGATGTTCTATGCGGCGTTCCCGTTTATGAATTTTGCGGTGGTCACAACGATCTTCTTTGCCGCGCCTTTGATGACAGCATTGCTGGCTTCGTTGTTTCTGGGCGAGCGGATCGGGTTGCCGCGTATGGTGGCTTTGATGATCGGGTTCATTGGTGTCATCGTGGCGATGAACCCCACAGGGGATGCGTTTCAGTGGGTGGCGGTGATGCCGCTGTTCTGCGCGCTGACCTATGCGGTGTCCCAAATCATCGTGCGCAAAATTGGCGATCAGGAAAGCACGCTTACGATCGGTCTTTATACCATCGCTTTTTCCGGCGTGATGATTGGCCCGATGGGGTGGGTGCTTAATCAGGTGATCACGATTGGCCCTGATGCTGCGCATTTGCGGGCAAACTGGCCGATGCCAGCGGGGGATGGCTTTCTGTGGTTGGGGGTTCTGGGGTTCGTCGGGATGGTCGGCTATTTGCTGGTTTCGCGGGCCTATCAGGTTGCGAACCCAAGCGTGGTTGCGCCGTTTGACTATTCTTATCTGCCGATTGCAGCTGTGATTGGTTATGTGTTGTGGGGCGAGGTGCCAGAGGGCACGACGCTGATCGGCATGGGGCTGATCATCGTGAGCGGCGTGTTCATCGGGTATCGCGAGTTGATGGCATCGCGCACGTCCGAACAACCGCCGCCAACGGCGGAGGCAACATTTGCACCGGGTAATCCGGCAGCGCCGCTTGCGCTTATGACTGATGTTGATGGGGGCGTGATGGATGATCTCCCTGACGCATCTGAGACAGATAGCCCCCACAGTGACGCGATTGGGCGCTGACGACGCTTGTCCACGGCACCAGCCCGACGTTATAAGCGCGGTCACCTGCTGCCCTAACTGATCGGACGCTGTCTTGTTTCCTCATCGACATCTGCTTGGCATCGAAACCCTGAGCCGCGACGATATCCTCGCCATTCTTGATAAGGCAGAGGATTATGTGGTGCTGTCGCGCCAGCGGGACAAGAAAAAGGCGATCCTCAAAGGTCTGACGCAGATCAACATTTTCTTTGAAAACTCCACACGTACGCAGGCGAGTTTTGAACTTGCGGGCAAACGGCTTGGTGCCGATGTGATGAACATGTCGCTCAAGACCTCGTCCATCAAAAAGGGCGAGACGCTGGTTGATACAGCGGTCACATTGAACGCCATGCACCCTGATCTGCTGGTCGTGCGGCACCAGCACTCCGGCGCGGTTGGCCTTTTGGCGCAAAAGGTGAACTGTGCCGTGATCAACGCGGGCGACGGGCGGCATGAGCATCCAACACAGGCGTTGCTGGATGCGCTGACGATACGGCGGCACAAGGGGCGCATTCATCGCCTCAACGTCGCAATTTGTGGCGACATCAACCACAGCCGCGTTGCGCGTTCCAACATCATGTTGCTGAACAAGATGGAAAACCGCGTGCGCGTGATCGCGCCGCCAACGCTGCTCCCCAACGGGATAGAGCGTATGGGCGTTGAGGTGTTCGATGACATGCGCAAAGGGTTGGAGGATGTCGACGTGGTGATGATGCTGCGCCTGCAGCAGGAACGCATGCAGGGTGCGTTCGTGCCCTCTACCCGTGAATATTATCATCGTTATGGCCTGAACGAAGAGAAGCTCTCTCACGCGAAACCGGATGCCATCGTCATGCACCCCGGCCCGATGAACCGCGGCGTTGAGATTGACCCGAATGTGGCCGATGACCCCAAACGCTCCGTCATTCAGGAGCAGGTGGAAATGGGTGTGGCGGTGCGTATGGCAGTGCTGGATCTGTTGGCGCAGAACGTATCAAATTGATGGGGGCCTTATGGCGCGACGTGTGGGCTTTGGTGATAGTGCGGACCGTGAGCCGCATACCGCGCAGAAAACCTCGGAACCCTCGGAAAGCGACCGCGCCGGATGGGCGCCCTATCTGGATGACGGGGAAAACCTGCTTTGGGTGGGGGCACCAACGCCGGGCCTGAGCGTGCAGGCAGCAGACCTGCCAAAGTCTGCTTTTGGGCTGTTTTATCTTGGGTTTGCGATTTTCTGGACTGTTCTGGCCAGCGCCGGCGCCGCCAAGGGCGGGGGATTGTTTGCAATGGCTTTCCCGCTTTTTGGAATCCCGTTCATGGTTGTTGGCGCTTATATCTTGTTCGGGCGATTTTTCTTTGACGCCTATCGGCGGCGGAAAACACGCTATGCCCTGACGGACAGGCGCGCGATCATTGCGTCCTCCGCGCTGCGCCGTTCAATGACCTCTTATCCGGCTACGTCCTTTACCGCGATTGAGTTGCAAGAAGGGCCGCCAGACACGATAAATTTTGCAACGCGTTCCGTGCGCAAAAAGCGTGGGTATCGCGATATTCCCGTCGGGTTTGAACGCATTAAGGATGGCGCGCACGTTCACAGGGTGTTGCGGCGCATCGTGAAAGACACACAGGCAGGTTAGCCCAGGTGGGCGCGCGCGGTATCAATCACCGTCAAAGGCGCAAAGCGTGTGAACTTCCAGACCCATTGCCTCCAGCCGCGCGCGGCCGCCAAGGTCGGGCAGGTCAATGACAAAGGCACAGCCGACGACCACGCCGCCGAGGCGTTCGATCAGCTTCACGCCTGCCTCTGCGGTGCCGCCGGTGGCCAGCAGATCATCAACCAAAAGCACCTGTTCACCGGGTTTGATCGCGTCCTTGTGCAGCTCTACCACCGCTTCGCCGTATTCAAGCGTATAGGCCTGTTCGATGGTTTCGGCGGGCAATTTGCCTTTCTTGCGGATCGGGGTGAACCCGGTTGAAAGCTGGTGTGCCACCGCGCCGCCAAGGATGAACCCGCGTGCCTCAAGCCCCGCGACCCGGTCGATTTCGATACCGGCATAGGGATGCAACATCAGGTCAACAGCCATGCGAAACCCGCGCGGGTCATCGAACAATGTCGTGACATCACGGAAAATAATTCCCTCTTTCGGAAAATCGGGAATTGCACGAATGTAGTCTTCGATCGATTTGCGCGGTTTCATCATGCCTCTCTCTGGTCGGGGCCAACCTGTCCTGCCTCGGTGTGAATGGCAATACACAGGCCGTGAAGGTGGTCAAAATGGGGGGCAATTGTTGCGCCGGTTCTAAGTTTTGAGAGACTCTGAAAGCGTCAGGGCCGGGCGCTTGGTTTCGAATATGGAGCGGGCTGTGATGTTGCGCGTCACTTGGCAAATCGGGATCGCTCCGAAAACCGCTTCAATGTCGCGGCAAACCCAATTAGAAGGCGGTTATGACCGATCTTATCCTCTCCAACGCCCGCCTTATTGATCCTGAAACTGGCCTTGATGCGCCCGGTGCGCTGCTGGTTCGTGATGGCCTGATTGCCGACGTCGTGCAGGGGGCAACGCCGCCCGCGCCCGAAGGCGCGAAGGTTGTTGATTGCGGCGGCCACCCGCTTGCCCCAGGTATTGTTGATATGCGCGTGTTCGTCGGTGAACCCGGTGAGCGGCACAAGGAAAGCTATCGCACAGCAGGCGAGGCTGCTGCTGCTGGTGGCGTCACAACGATTGCGGTGCAGCCTGATACGGACCCGGTGATTGACGAACCGGCAGTGTTGGAGTTCGCCACCCGGCGTGCGGAAAAGGCCAGTTGCGTGCGCGTGGCACCCATGGCGGCGCTGACCCGTGGGCTGAATGGTTGGGAAATGGCAGAGTACGGTTTTCTGATTGATGCTGGCGCGCTGGCATTCACCGATGCCTCCCGCCCCATTGCGGACAGCACGGTTTTCCGAAATTGCCTCGATTATGCCAATTCATTGGATGCGCTGGTTGTGCACCACCCGCAAGACCCTGCCATGACAGCGGAGGGGTGTGTCACCGAAAGTCTGTTTGCCTCCAAACTCGGTCTACCCGGCGCGCATGCGTTTGCTGAGCGGATCATGTTGGAGCGGGATCTCGCCTTGGTAGAGATCACAGGCGCGCGGTATCACGCAGATATGCTGACGACGCGCGGCGCGTTCGAAGCACTGGCGCGGGCCAAAGACAAGGGCCTGCGTGTTACGGCGGGCGTCAGCCACCACCATTTTGCGCTGAACGAAATGGATCTGGAAGATTATCCCACATTCTTCAAACTTGACCCGCCCCTGCGTGAAGAAGATGACCGCGCTGCGCTGGAACACGCGATTGCCGACGGTTTGATTGATGTCATCACCTCGTCGCACCGCCCGCAGGACGAAGAATCAAAACGCCAGCCATTTGAAGTGGCGGCCATTGGTGCGGTTGGGTTGGAGACGGTGTTGAGCGCGTCGTTGAAACTTTACCATGATGGTTTGATGGGCCTGCCTGACCTGTTCGCCCGCCTGTCGCTCGCCCCATCGCGGCTGTTGGGGCTGCCGAGTGGTCGTTTGGCAAAGGGCGCACCGGCTGATCTCGTGTTGTTTGACCCTGATGTGCCCTATGTACTCGACCGTTTTGCGTTAAAGTCCAAATCCAAGAACACCCCCTTTGACCGCCGCCGCATGACAGGGCGGGCGTTGAAAACATGGGTGGGTGGCACCTGTGTTCATGGTGAGGCATGAGCACGCTATTGCCTGACGTGATGAGTTGGGAACTGACAGGCCCCTATCTATTGATGGCACTGGTGCTTGGCTATGTGATCGGCTCCGTCCCATCCGGTGTGATCGTAGCGCGGCTGATGAACCTTGGGGACTTGCGCGCCATCGGGTCGGGCAACATCGGGGCCACCAATGTCCTGCGGACCGGTAACAAGGCGGCTGCGGCGCTGACCTTGCTGTTTGACATGGGCAAAGGGGTCGCGGCTGTTGTTGTCTTTACCATGCTCTACGGAGACTTGATGGGGCAGGTCGCGGGCTTTGGCGCAATGATTGGTCATTGTTTCCCGGTTTGGCTTCGGTTTCGGGGCGGCAAAGGGGTCGCGACCTTTCTGGGCGTGATGTTGGGGTTCAGTCTGTTTGCGGGGCTTTTGTGCTGCGTGACCTGGCTGGTTGTGGCTGCGGTGTTCCGTATGTCTTCGTTGTCTGCTTTGTTGATGGCCCTCTGCGCGCCTGTATGGCTGTGGGTTTTGGGGGACGTCAGCCCGATTTGGGTGGTCGTGCCGTTGGTTTTGCTGATCTGGGTACGCCATCACGAAAACATCGGGCGTATCCTGCGGGGCGAAGAATCGCGGATTGGCGGCTCCAAAAGCTAACGCCGCTGATATGATGCTGGCCCTGCGCTGCGCTGTTTGAGTTGGCGTTAACCAAATTTTAGGCAAATTTGCGCCACCCTCGGTGGAGGAGGCGTAGATGGATCAGGGCTTGCCCATTCCGCAAACTGATGAAGAACGGCTGGCGTGGTTGCGCCTGTCGCGCAGCCGCAATGTCGGCCCGGCGTCATTCCTGCGCCTGTTGATGCGATATGGCACACCGACCCGCGCGTTGGAGGCGATGCCCGATCTTGCCGCACGTGGGGGGGAGCGGGCGTATCAGGTTTGCTCTGAACGTCAGGGGGCCGAGGAATTGGCGCGCGCGGCGGCGGCTGGTGCACAGATGTTATGCCTTGGCGCGCCTGACTATCCTTTGCGTCTTGGTGAAATCGCTGATCCCCCGCCATTCCTATGGGCACAGGGCGATGTAACATGGGCGCAACGTGAAAGTATTGCGATTGTTGGCGCGCGGAATGCGTCTTCCATGGGGTTGCGCCTTGCGCGGCTGTTGGCCTCCGATATGGGCGCGCGGGGGTATGTGATTGCCTCTGGTCTTGCACGGGGCATTGATGCTGCCGCGCACCACGAAGCCGTGGCAACGGGCACAATCGCTGTTCTGGCGGGCGGGGTCGATCATATTTACCCGGCGGAGAATCAAACCTTGGCCGATGCGATTCGTGAACGGGGATTGTTGCTGTCGGAGGCCCCGATGGGCCTGAAACCACAGGGCCGGCATTTTCCGCGACGCAATCGCATTGTTTCGGGGCTGTCGCAGGGGGTTGTGCTGATCGAAGCGGCGCAGCGATCAGGTTCCCTCATTACCGCGCGGTTTGCTTTGGAACAGGGGCGCGAAGCCATGGCTGCGCCGGGCGCACCACTGGACCCCCGTTCGTCAGGTTGCAACGAGATGATCCGTCAGGGCGCGGCCCTGATCCGCAATGCCGATGATATCGAAGAAGCATTGGCCGCCCCACGTACTTTGGCGATGCATGCTTATCCGGGGCATGACGATCCGGGTGTCTTGACCCCTGCTTCAGAGGTGCCGCGTGACACCAATGCCGCTGATCTGGTCGAACGCCTGGCTGGTTTGATTGGCACCGCACCCGTTGATATCGATGCCATCACGCGTGATCTTGCGGCCGATCCCGCGCATGTCGCCGAAGCGTTGCTGGAGCTTGATCTGGCTGGCCGGATAGAACGCCACCCCGGTGGTATGGTCGCCCTGTCCGCTGCGTGACGCTTTTCAAGTGAAACAGCAGCAGAACGGGGCGCACAACCGCTTGCAAAACCCGTCTCAAGGCGCTAGATCACGGCGCATCAGGCCGACGTAGCTCAGTTGGTTAGAGCGCTAGATTGTGGATCTAGAGGTCCCCCGTTCAATTCGGGGCGTCGGTACCACCAAAACCCGGATCGCAAGATCCGGGTTTTTTGTGTTTTAGGGGCAAAAAACACCGAAACCATCGCTCAATCGGCTTTTTGGACCCGTGGCGGCACCTCCACCCGGCTTCAGGGACCGGCCCGGTCTTGCCGGTCTGGCGATTCGCTGAATCAGGTTTTTGCCTTGCGCAGGAACTCGATGAACCACGTCGCGGCCCAGTCGCGCGAAAGGTCGTTGCCCGTACTGGCAAGCGCCGTATCGGACAGACCTTCTTCAAAAACGGTTCCGCGCCGCGCCGTCACAAGGCCAGACAGGAACCCGTCCGAAAATTCCGGATGCGGTTGAATGGTAATCGCATAAGGGTTTTCCGTGTCGCCATAGATCAATGCCGCATTCTCACAAAACGTGGAACGGGCAACGACGGTTGCATCGGGTGGGGTGACAACGACCTGATCCTGATGCACCGCATGTACGGCAATCTCTTTCGGGGCTTCTGCCATCCAGTCTGGCAACGCGACAGTTTCGTATGTGTTGCGGCCAAGGCCCCAGCCCTTGTCGGATTTTACCGTCTTGCCGCCCAGTGCTTCTGCAATGATCTGGTGGCCAAAACAAACGCCAATCATCGGGATCTTCGCCGCCGCACAGGCGCGAATGAAATCCTTTAACGGCGGTATCCAGGCATGATCTTCATAGGCACCATGTTTGGAGCCTGACAGGATATACCCATCCATGTCTTCGGGGCTGTTTGGCATTTCCCCATGTTCCACGACCCATCCCTGGAATGACAGGTTAGGGTCATGGGCGCTGAGCCAGTCACCAAAAACGCGATCATACTCGCCAAATTCGCCAACCAGTGATTCGTGTACAAGACCGCATTGCAGGACACCGATTTTCATGGCTCACACCTTTTCGAAATTGCTGACAAAGCTGGATAATCATGTTGGCAACAAAGCGAAAGCCCAACCTTGTAGCCAAGCCCCATGCAGAGCCGCCAATGACAGCTCGGCGCAAGGACAGGTGGAGGGGGGGGCACGCCATCGCGCCGCCGTTTGTCAGGAGAGCGTTACAATTTTCATGCCTGCTTCGGGTGCGCTTTCGTCAGCGAGTTCCGCGCGGAGCCATTCAAGAAAGGCGGCGATATCGGGCCTGTCTTCGGCCCCTTCCGGGCAAACGAAATTGAAATGCGCGCCAGTGTCGATTGCCATATCAAACGGGGCCACGAGGCGCCCTGCCGTCAGATCCTGTTTGGCCATGGAAAGCCGCCCCAATGCCACGCCACCGCCACCAGCGGCGGCGTCCAATACATGGTCAGCATGTGAAAATTGCGCGCCGCGTCGCCAATCCATGTCCACATCGGCGCATTTCAGCCAATCAGCCCACGTCGGGGGGCGTTCCATGAATGATAGTGAATTGTCATGCAGTAGCGGCACATGGGCAAGATCGGCCGGGCTGGACATTTTCGCGGCCCATTCGGGTGAACATACCGGGGTCATCAATTCGTTGATCAGGGTTTCCACATAACAGCCTGGCTCTTCATCCCGACGTGTGAACCGGATGGCGGCATCTACCCCGTCCTCAACAAAATCCATGCGCTTGAGAGAGGCGACCAAACGCACCTCTACATCCGGGCGACGTTCGACAAAGCGATAGATGCGCGGCGCGAGCCATTTTGCGGTGAATGCGGGGCCTGCGGTAATCGTCAGGCCCGTATCGGTCGCGCGGGTGAGGGCCTGGACCGCGCCGCGAAATTCCCCAAACCCCCGCGCAATGCCCGGCGCAAGAATACGCCCGGCGTCAGTCAGCTCCACCGCACGGTTCAATCGGCGGAACAGCGGCAGGCCGAGGTCCTGCTCCAATGTCTTGATCTGATAGCTCAGCGCAGCAGGGGTGACGAACAGTTCATCCGCTGCTCGCGCAAAGCTCATATGCCGCGCCGCGGCGTCAAACGCGCGGAGTGCGGTAAGGGATGGAAGTCTTTCAGATAAGGCCATTTTAACTGAAACCCCAATTTAACTCGTTTGTCTCTTTGCAAAAGCATCACATATAAACATTCACAGACGCAAGGCAGTTGGCCTCACACAAAAGGAATTGTTGACATGGAACATATAGACCTCTCCCCCGCTGCCATTCAGGCGCACCTCGACAATGGCGCGCGTATGCGGGCGCTGGCGGTCAAGTCTACCTTCACTGGCATTGGCAACACGATCTCAGGTGTTGCACGCTCAATCAAAGGGGCGCTGGTTGGTGACTGGACGGGCGGGCGTACCGCCTGAACAATCGGCATGGCCGACGGGTCACTCCCTGCTTGATTGGCCATGAAAAAGGGCGGCGCTGATGCGCCGCCCTTTCCTGTTTCGACAGTGACCTGAGATCAGGTCATGTACTGGCCACCGTTTGCGGTCAGCGTTGCGCCGGTGATGAAACCAGCCTCGTCTGATGCAAGGAATGCCACGCAACGCGCGATGTCTTCTGGTGTGCCCAAACGGCCAACAGGAATCTGCGCGATGATGCTTTCACGTACTTTTTCAGGAACAGCCATAACCATGTCTGTGCCGATGTAGCCGGGGCAGATGGCGTTAACGGTAACGCCTTTGAATGCGCCTTCCTGTGCGAGGGCTTTGGTGAAGCCAAGATCGCCTGCTTTCGCTGCGGAATAGTTCGCCTGACCCATCTGGCCTTTCTGACCGTTGATGGAAGAGATGTTGATGATGCGACCGAAAGAGCGTGAGCGCATGCCAACCCAAAGTGGGTGCGTCATGTTGAACAGGCCGTTCAGGTTGGTGCCCATCACTTCGTCCCACTGCTCGCGGGTCATTTTGTGGAACATGCCATCACGGGTGATGCCAGCGTTGTTGACCAGAACATCAACAGGGCCGAGGTCAGCTTCGACCTGTGCGATGCCAGCGGCGCAAGCGTCGTAGTCCGCAACAGACCATTTATAGGTCTTGATGCCGGTTTCGGCGGTGAATGCAGCGGCAGCTTCGTCATTGCCAGCGTAGTTCGCTGCAACGGAATAGCCCTCGGCAGCCAGTTTTTTCGAAATCGCTGCACCGATACCGCGTGAGCCGCCGGTTACAATCGCCACTCGTCCCATGATGTTCTCCTTCAGAGTTCAGGTTATTTCGTTTCGTATAGCGGAAGATTTGGGAAATATAATTGCGACACATTTGCGCGTTCCCTCCGGCCCCCGTCATCTGCGGCGAGTTATAGTCGATTCTCGGCAAAGTTGTTTGGGTATTGCTGCATAGCCGCCGCCGCGTTGACGCATGGCTGGAGGCACAAAAAAGCCCGCGTGACGTATCACGCGGGCTTTCGAAATCACGCTAGTTGGCGATTACGGGCGCTCAACGCACATCGCAACGCCCATGCCGCCACCGATGCAGAGCGTGGCGAGGCCTTTTTTGGCACCGCGGCGCTGCATTTCAAACAACAGTGTGTTCAGAACACGACAACCGGAGGCACCGATGGGGTGGCCGATCGCGATGGCGCCGCCGTTTACGTTCACGATGGACGGGTCCCAGCCCATGTCCTTGTTCACAGCACATGCCTGCGCGGCGAACGCTTCGTTGGCCTCAACAAGGTCAAGGTCGTCAACAGACCAGCCTGCTTTGTCCAGCGCCTTGCGGGACGCATAGATCGGGCCAACACCCATGATGGATGGGTCAAGGCCAGCAGTTGCGTAAGAGACGATGCGCGCGAGGGGCGTGATGCCCCGGCGTTCAGCTTCGTCGCTGCTCATCAGCAGGGTCGCGGCGGCACCATCGTTGATGCCCGATGCGTTAGCAGCGGTAACGGAGCCGTCTTTGACAAAAGCAGGGCGCAGTTTTTGCATCGCTTCGATGGTCGCGCCGTGGCGGATGTATTCGTCTTGATCAACAACCGTATCGCCCTTGCGGCCCTTGATCGTGACAGCGGTAATTTCGTCAGCAAATTTGCCAGCTTTTTGTGCCGCTTCGGCTTTGTTCTGCGAACCGACAGCAAATTCATCCTGCATGTCGCGGCTGATCTGCCATTTCTCGGCAACGTTCTCAGCGGTCTGAC
>JBMYXS010000083.1:0-15306 GCA_049608645.1 Pikeienuella sp.
CTTCGGCAGCTTCGGTTTCCGCTTCCAGGTCGGCGGGGTCAATAATGCCGAGCGTGATACGCGCCGTCAGCACGAGGTATTGTGCCTCTTCCAGCGAGATATCGAATTTTTCGAGCAGACCATCATCTTTGACGCGCTTGCCATCGATCACCGACCACCCGCCTGCCAGTTCCCAGTCAGCGCAGGTGCCAAACTCAGCCAATGTCAGAATGCCATCTTCGGCCAGTGCCAGAACCATCTGGGGTGTCAGGCCATCAAATTCAATGAGATCGGCCTCAACGCCCAGTTCCTTTGCCTTTTCGAGCGCCTTGGCATTCAGCTCTTCAAGGCTTTCACGGGCGCGGGCCTGAAGCTCTTCGGCTGTGCCATCATCAAAGCCGTCGATCATCGTCAGCTCATCAAGCTCAACGTATGCCACCTCTTCGAGAGAGGCGAACCCTTCGGAAACCAGCAGCTGTGCGACCATCTCATCGACGTTCATCGCATCCTGGAAGATTTTGGTGCGCTCTGCGAACTCAGCCTGACGACGTTCTGATTCGTCAGCCTCCGTCATAATGTCGATGTCCCAGCCGGTCAGCTGGGAAGCGAGACGCACGTTCTGACCACGGCGACCAATGGCAAGCGAAAGCTGCTCATCAGGGACAACGACCTCAACGCGGCCGATTTCCTCGTCCATCACAACCTTGGCAACTTCAGCAGGCTGAAGCGCGTTCACAAGGAACGTCGCGCCATCTTCGGTCCATGGGATAATGTCGATTTTCTCGCCATTCAGTTCAGACACAACCGCCTGAACGCGGGAGCCGCGCATACCAACACAGGCCCCCACAGGGTCGATGGACCCATCATGCGAAATAACGCCGATCTTCGCGCGCGAACCAGGGTCACGGGCAACAGCCTTGATCTCGATGATGCCATCATAAATTTCAGGCACTTCCATCTTGAACAGCTCGGCCATGAATTCCGGCGCGGTGCGCGAGAGGAAAATCTGTGGCCCGCGCGCTTCTTCGCGCACTTCGCGGATGTAGGAGCGTACGCGATCACCGGGGCGAAAGGCTTCGCGGTTGATCAACTGATCACGGCGAATGATCCCCTCACCGCGACCAAGGTCGACGATGACGTTGCCATACTCCACACGACGCACGAGGCCATTGATGATCTCGCCGGTGCGATCCTTGAATTCATTATAGGTACGCTCACGCTCCGCATCGCGGACCTTCTGGACGATGACCTGTTTCGCGGTCTGCGCAGCCACACGCCCGAAATCCATTGGCGGCAGCGGGTCAGTGATGATCGCGCCAATTTCGGCTTCGGGGTTCATCACAATCGCATCGTCGAAAGAAA
The DNA here is from genome assembly GCA_049608645.1 of Pikeienuella sp. GTDB lineage: Bacteria > Pseudomonadota > Alphaproteobacteria > Rhodobacterales > Rhodobacteraceae > Pikeienuella. Next base: position 1,342 of record JBMYXS010000083.1, read on the forward strand.
TTTCGACGAAATGGTTTTCCACTTCCTCAACAACTTCCCGCGCACGGAACATCGTCATCTCACCGGTTTTCCGGTCGATGTGGGCGCGAATGTCCAACTCTGCGCCATAGCGCGAGCGGGCAGCCTTGCCGAGGCTGTCTTCCATCGCTTCGATCACAAGATCAGGGTCGATCAATTTCTCACGGGCGACCGCCTCGGCGATCTGGAGAAGTTCAAGCCTGTTGGCGCTGACGGCACTGTTGCTCATGGGTTAGTCCTCACCATGTTCGGTTGTTTCGATTTCATCGAATTTTGTCGTATCGACGGTTGGGTCCTTACGACCCTTCAGGCTTTCAGCGATCAACTCGTCTGTCAGAACCAATTTGGCATCGGTCAACAAATCAAAGCTGAGGCCAATAACGCCCTCTTCAATTTCAATAAGGATTTCATCGTCCTGTACGCCGCGCAATTCGCCCTTGAAGCGTTTGCGCCCGCCAATCATTTCGGATGTTTCCAGCTTGGCGATCCAGCCATCCCACCGCTCAAAATCAACCGGGCGGGTCAGGGGGCGATCAATACCGGGGGAGGACACCTCCAGCGCATATTCCGCTTCGATCGGGTCCTCGACATCCAGCACGGCGGACAATGCGCGCGAAAGATCGGCGCAGTCATCCACCTCCATCGTGCCATCGGGGCGCTCGGCCATGATCTGCAAGGTTGATTTCTTGCCAGACATAAGGCGCACACGCACAAGGCCAAAGCCCATCCCCTCCACCGTCGGAGTGATGATATCGGCGATACGCCGATCCATCGGCGCCTTGGCGATCATAGAGTTGGTATCTGACACGTAGCAGTCTCCAGAAACAAAAAAAGCGAGCCGCGCGGCCCGCTCCGTATCCGGTTCGGCCCCCATCCTGAGAACGAGGACGCCGCTATGTGTGGCGGTACTTAGGGGGAATCGGGGGGAATGGCAAGGGGGGGTATTCAGATCAGCAAAAGTAGCCGATGACACACATATTTCACCTTTTAGGTCCCTAATTGCAAAAATGGGCAATAGCCTACATATTGTAAAGGCAAACGTGTGAGCCAAAACATGACCTACGATCCTCAGAAAGCAGCTCAAACCATCGCGTTTTTCGCGATGCAGGAGGGAGCCACCATCAATATTTTGAAGGTGGTCAAATTGGTGTATTTGGCTGATCGAGAAAGTCTAAAGCGCCGTGGCCACCCTATCCAAGACGAAGTTCGGGTATCGATGCCTTATGGGCCAGTCAATTCAACCACGCTGGACTACCTGAATGGGGCCTACCGTAACGATGGAGGGTGGTCGGAATACCTTACTGATCGAGCCAATCACCAAGTTGCGTTATCTGATGAAAGTATGACTGTCGGCTCACTAAATGCACTAAGTGAAGGCGACATCGGGATATTAGAAAGCGTATGGCAACAGTTTGGCGCAATGAATGAATTTGACCTCGCGGATTGGACACACAACCATATCGTGGAATGGCAAGATCCTAACGGCTCGTCGCGCCCAATACCTCTTGATCGCATCATGACGGCAATAGGTCTTGATCGTCCTATCGAGCGGGCAAGGGAATTGCAGAGCCTAGGTCGTGCGTCTGATATTCTAGCCTCCCTTTAGCATGTGATGCATAGAAAAGGTGCGCTTTTAGTGGTTTCTGGGCCCTCAAATAATCCAGATCAAATGCACCTTCACGTTGTATGCAATGACACTTGCGAACATGGTCTCAACCTTCTGGTGCCAATCAGCAGCTTTTTTGATGGTTGTGATACAACTTGTGAGTTACAGGCAGGCGATCACGAATTCGTAACACACCTCTCATACGTCTTTTATGCCAAGTGCAAACTGTATCAGTCCAGCCAACTTGACCGAGGAATAGAGAGACAACTGGTGCTTCCTAAACACGACATTGATGATGGGATTTTTGTCAGGATTGAACGAGGAATATGTAGTTCACCGGATACACCGCTCAAAGTGAAGCAGTATTTCGGGTGCTTTTAACCGCAGTTAGGTGACCTTGCTTCAGAGAGGTGTGCTGACTCCTCAATCCAACGGCGCACACAACCTCATCCCCTCGACCACAATCCCTCCACGATCCCCAACCGTCAGGTCGCCATAGCGTTCCGCGAACACCGGCGGTAATTCCCGGTCGTCGGGCAGGGATAGCCACAGGCGTAGCAGGTGGCGGCGGCCTTCGGCCTTGTTCCAGTCTACGAACCCCGTCCGGTCGTGCAGGTGGGCGTGGTTGTAGACGAACTGCATATCGCCGGGCGCGAGGCGCATGCGCACGTGCATGTCAGGGTCATTGGCGATGGCGTCGAACATATCGAGCGCCGCCACATGATCGTCCGTCAGGCGCATCGCCTCCGGGAAACGCTGCGCGCTGTCGATGTATTGGCGCTGGTAGAACACCGTCAGCTTACCCGCGTGCCAGCTGAACGGGGGAATTTCCATGTAGGGTTTCATGCCCGCCGGTACCTCCCCCCGCCTATCGGTCGCGATGGGGTCGAACAGGCGGGGGAGCAATTCGGGGGCCTCCGTCGCCATGCGGTTATAGATCGCCTCCGCCGAGACGAGCAGGCTGTCGCCGCCCTCCTTCGCATCCTTCAAACAGATCAGGCCCACACAATCGGCGCTGTCGGTATGAAACGTCTGGCGGGCAGAGGTCTGGTAGATGCGGGTGTTCCCATCGGTCGGGTCCGCCCCGGTGTCACGCACATGCCCCAGAATATGCCCCGCCGCGTTTTGCGACCGTGCCGGGCCGAGGTGCGCCCCGATTCCGCAGAAAATTGCCGCTATCGTTTCGCGGTCATACCGCTCAATCGGCAAGCCCGTGATCACCTCCACCCCGACGCCGTTTATCAGTTGGTGACGCAGGTTGCGCAGGTGGGATGCAAAGGCGGTCAGCGGAAAGGCATCGGCCGTGATTTCCCCCACATCACGCCCAAGCGCAAGGTAAGCTTTCGCCGCGCGCTCAAGCTCTGCGATGTCCGCAGCAGAAAGGTCATAACGCCATTTTTCAGGCGTCTTCACCAGGTCACACCCGCGCCAGGCAGCAGGCGAAGTAATGGTCAAAGGCGGGGTGTTAAGGCCTTGTGGCAAAAATGTATCCTCCCTGAGCGCGAATGCGAGCGTCATGTTTCTTTATCTTGCTTTTCTTCAGGTGCCCACCTACATGGCCAATCAGACGTACGCTAAACTGCTCGACTGCCTCTTCGCTTCTTCTGGAAACGCAACGCACTCACTGTTTTTCAGAAATCTACAACAGATGCGCCCCGATCATGGCGGCGCGAAGCACTAAGAAAGGGTCAGTCATGACCAACGGAACCGTAAAATTCTTCAACGCCACCAAAGGCTACGGCTTCATTCAGCCAGACGACGGCACCGCCGACGTTTTCGTTCACGCCACCGCTCTTGAGCGCGCAGGCATGGGCCCGCTGAACGATGGTGACAAAGTTCGCTTCGAAACCGAAGTTGACCGTCGCTCCGGCAAAACTGCCGTAAGCACGATCGAAGCTGCATAAGCTTTACAAACCTTAGGGTTTGACGAACGCGCACCCTGACCGGGGTGCGCGTTTTTCGTTTCAGGCAAATTCTGCTTCAGGCAAACCGTGTCGGTGCCAACAGATCCATCACTGGTGCCGCCTTGCCATGCACGATGAGTTTGGCGGCCTCTGCCGACAATGCTGGTGCCGTTTGAAAGCCATAGCCCCCCTGCCCTGCCAGCCAAAAGAACCCCTCCGCCGCGTTATCAAACCCGGCAACCGGTTCCCCGTCAGGTGAGAATGACCGTAAACCCGCCCACGGGTTTTCCACCCTCGTCACCGGAACGGTCACACGCTGTTCATAGCGCCAAAGCCCCTCAACCAGAACTTCGTCATATTTGTCGACCTGAATGTCCTGCGGCGGCACCGGAATTTCATCAGCGGGCGAAACCATCAGGCCGCCCCCCATCGGGCGGGCGTAAAACCGCTCCTCCGCATCCAGAAACATCGGCCATGTGCGCGGGTCATGGCCATCGAGGCTCATCACCATCGCTGCTGATCGCCTGAGAGGGGTGATCTCGATATCCTTCGCCCCAGCCATAGCGGCGACGGGCGTTGCCCAGGCACCCGCCGCATTCACCACGACAGGCGCTTCAAATACGCCCGCAGACGTTTCGGCGCGCCACACGGTCGAGCGGCTAAGCGACGTTACACGTGCGTTACAAACAACCTGCCCTTCGCCGGCGCGGATCATGCGTCGGTATCCGCCTGTCAAAAGGTCGATATCAATGTCCCGTGCCTCTGCCTCCCATCCGATGCCCGCGACACCATCCCGCTTCAGGATCGGAACCATATCAGCAGCTTTGTCAAAGCTGATTTCCTCAACACCGCCCGCGGCAATCAACCGGGCCAGCGCCGTTCCATCCCCATCATCAACATGCAAAACGCCGCGCGGCGTCAAAAGCGGCCCGTCGCAAAATCCTGACGGCGGATTTTCATAAAACCCTTCGGACATTACCGTCAGTTCACGCACCGCAGGCGGCCCATAGGTTTTCAAATACATGGCGGCAGAGCGGCCCGACGTATGGGTGCAGGGCGCGCTTTCAGCCTCCAGCACAACGACCCGCGCGTCGCCTGCAAGATGGGCCGCTACACCGAGCCCGGCCACGCCTGCCCCGATCACGATAATATCTGCTTTATGTGTCATAGGGCGATAGTGGCGCAGCTTTCGCATCTTCACCAGATATCACCTGCGAAAAAATGCCGAACATGCAGGGATTGGTCATTCCCCCGCCTTCCGCTATCACGACCGTACATCAAAACATCTTACCCGGTGATGCGGGTATCTTGGGGGATAGCATGAGCATCTGGCCTGAACCATTTTCCGTAATCGGCACCCACGTCGCGGCGGTTCCCCTGAGCATGGATCATCACGACGATCTGAAAGAAGCCGCAGCGGATGGAGAGCTTCACCGCCTCTGGTACACCACCATTCCCAGCCCCGATAGCGTGGCGGCAGAAATTGAGAGGCGGCTGGCGTTGCAGGCGACAGGCACGATGCTGCCCTTTGCGATCATTGATCAGGCATCCGGGCGCGCGGTCGGCATGACGACTTATATGAATATTGATGCCCCCAATCGGCGGGTCGAAATCGGCTCCACCTGGTATCGAAAATCGGTACAGCGATCTTCTCTGAATACCGAATGCAAACTGTTGTTGTTGCAGTATGCGTTCGAAACACTCGATTGCATCTGTGTCGAGCTTCGAACCCACTTCGTGAATGTTCAGAGCCGCCGCGCTATTGAACGACTGGGCGCGAAACTGGATGGCATTCTGCGCGCGCATATGATTCTGGCCAATGGCACCATTCGCGACACAGCCGTTTATTCGATCATCGCCCCGGAATGGCCGACGGTGAAAGCCAACCTGCAATGGCGGCTGGAAATGCCGCGCGATTAGGCAACAGGCCAGCGCATCGCACCTTGTCGCAGATCGCCACACCGCGTTAGGTAAGCGTATGGATCTGATTGATGATGATGGCCCGGAACCGGGCGGCAACTCGCCGGAGTTTTCCGTCTCCGAACTTTCGGGCGCGGTCAAACGTGTTGTCGAAGGCGCGTTCGATCATGTACGCGTGCGCGGCGAAGTTGGGCGCGTGTCGCGCCCCCGTTCCGGGCACCTTTATCTTGACCTGAAAGACGACCGCGCGGTTCTTGCGTCTGTCTGCTGGAAGGGTGTTGCCTCCCGCCTGCAAGTGCAACCCGAAGAAGGTATGGAAGTTATCGCCACAGGGCGGCTGACCACTTTCCCCGGGCAGTCACGCTATCAGCTGGTTATCAACGACATTGCGCCTGCGGGTGTCGGTGCGCTTATGGCGATGCTGGAAAAGCGCAAAAAGGCGCTGGCTGCCGAAGGGTTGTTCGCGCCTGAGCGGAAAAAGCCCATTCCCTATCTGCCGGAAGTCATCGGGGTCATCACATCCCCCTCAGGCGCGGTCATTCGCGACATTATCCATCGCTTGGCGGAACGGTTTCCGCGCCCGGTTCTGGTCTGGCCCGTGGCCGTGCAGGGCAAGGCCAGCGCAGGCGAGGTTGCAAACGCCATTCGCGGCTTTAACGCATTGCAGGAAGGGGGGCACATTCCCCGCCCTGATGTGCTTATCGTTGCGCGCGGTGGCGGCTCTGTCGAAGACCTATGGGGCTTCAACGAGGAAATCGTCGCCCGCGCCGCGGCTGAAAGCAGAATACCGCTAATTTCCGCGGTCGGGCACGAAACCGACACCACGCTGATTGACTATGTTGCGGACAGGCGCGCGCCTACGCCCACCGCTGCTGCCGAAATGGCCGCCCCCGTGCGCGGCGAACTGATGGCAGCATTGGCGCAGCTGGAAGAACGTCGCCAGCGGGCCTTTGTGCGGGGAATGGAGGAACGGTCACGCCGATTGCGCGACCTGACGCGCGCGCTTCCCAGACCTGACGAAGTCGTCGCCGAACGTCGCCAGCGCCTCGACATTGCAGCAGAAAGATTACCACGCGCCCTGGAACGCGCCGCATCGCGCAAGCGCCATGCCATGCAATCGGGCCCCGCAGGGCGGTTTGGCGGCCATTTGCTCGAAGGGCGCCTGGCCCGCATGTCCGATCGGCTGAACGATCGGGGCGCACGGCTTGCGCCTGCGATGCGGCGGCGCGTTACGATCATGGCCGAGGGAACAAAAACCGCCGCCACGCGTTTGGAACGGGCACCCAAACGCATTCTCAAGGCCCTGGCAGATCGCCAACGCGCAACGGAAACCACCGCCCGGCGGCTTGCCCTTGTTGGACCGAGTGCCGTGAACGCCGCTCGCGACCGCCTCGAAAAATCCGCCCGTTTGCTTGAGACATTGAGCTATAAGGCAACCCTGGCGCGGGGATACGCGGTTGTCCGCGACGAAACAGGTACACTGGTGAGCGACCCGGCCATCAAGGCAGGCACGCCCCTGTCAGTGGAATTCAGCGCCGGAACCATCGGGGTCATCGCCGCAGGCACCAAGGCCCCGCCCTCCCCCACAAAGACATCTCGCGTCAAATCAAAGGCCGCACCGGATAACAAGGCGCAGGGTGCTTTGGACCTGTGAAGCAGCGCAACGCCACCAATCTTGCCAGTCGATTTCCGTAGGGATCAGATTTGGATATGTCGAGAACAAAGAATGTGGCCCCGCCTTCCTATCTGTCGTTGACTGGATAGAAAGGCGGTTTCCTCTTTGTTCACGGCCATCGGCGTCCCCGCCTGTACCGCAGGAATAGAGTCTGTCCGATTCCTTTCTTTGTTCTTAAAATATCCAAAGAAACCCCGCCGCCTCAAAGCGAATGGATATTGTTTAGCGCCGCCCCCCTGAATGGAGCATCAAATGAACGTCGCAGAATGGCTCAGCCGCACAGCCGCCACACGCCCGGATGCCCCTGCAATTCTGCTTGGGGCCGAGCCATGGGCCGATTATGGCGCTTTCGATGCCAAGGTCGGTGCCCTTGCCCATTCACTTCGCAATCGGGGCATCAAGGTCGGAGACCGGGTGGCGGTGTTTTCAAAGAATTGTCCTGAATGTCTGGTCGCCTTCTTTGCGATCTGGCGCGCAGGCGCGGTGATTACCCCCATCAACGCAAAGCTTCATGCCAAGGAAGCCGCATGGATCATCGAAGACAGCGGTGCCGTTCTCGCCTTTGTTGGCAGCGACATGCGCGATGAACTAGCCGCAGTTTGCAACATACCGCTCATCAGCTTCGATGGATCAGCATTTGGCGAAATGCTGCACGGGGAAATATTACCGATTACGCCCTGTGACCGCGAGGATCTCGCGTGGCTGTTCTATACCTCTGGCACCACAGGGCGGCCCAAGGGTGTGATGATCACCCATGGCATGCTGATGGCCGCGAGCCTGAGTTTTCCTGTTTCGGTTGCCTCCATGGGGCCGGAGGATGGCGCGTTGTATGCCGCCCCGATGAGCCATGGTGCAGGGTTCTATGCCTTGCTGCATGTATTGACCGGGGGGCGGCACATTTTTCCAGCATCCGCGGGGTTTGATGAGGCGGAGGTTCTCGATCTTTCGGCACGCATTGGCCCGACTGCCATGTTCATGGCGCCCACGATGGTTCGCCGACTCACCGATTATGCCTGTTCTCACGATCTGCGCGGCGACGGAATCGGCACCATTATATATGGCGGCGGCCCGATGTATGTGGCTGACATTATGGAAGCGACAGCCTGGTTCGGGCCAAAATTCGTTCAAATCTATGGGCAGGGCGAAGCCCCCATGGCCATCAGCGCCCTGACCCGCGAAGAGGTCGCTGACCGCAGCCACCCGAACTGGCGCGCGCGGCTTGGTTCTGTTGGTCGTGCGCAGGCAGTCGTCGAATTACAGATCGCTGATGAAAACGGTGCTGCGCTCCCCGTAGGGGAAGTTGGTGAGATAATGGTTCGCGGCGCTTTGGTGATGAAAGGTTACTGGCGCAATGAGGCGGCCACCGCCAAAACGATACGCGATGGCTGGTTGCTGACGGGGGATGTGGGCAGCCTGGACGCAGACGGGTTCCTGACCATGAAAGACCGGTCCAAGGACATGATCATCTCTGGCGGCACCAACATTTATCCCCGTGAGGTGGAGGAAGCCTTGCTAACCCATCCATCGGTGCACGAAGTATCGGTTGTTGGTCGCCCATCAGCCCAATGGGGCGAAGATGTTGTGGCCTTCGTGGTGCTGGCAGACGGCAGGCCGCTTGATGAAGCCGCGCTGGACGCCCATTGCCTTGCCGAAATTGCCCGGTTCAAGCGCCCCAAGGCCTATTTCGCGATAGATGCCTTGCCAAAGAACAACTACGGCAAGGTTCTGAAAACAGACTTGCGGGCGCGGCTGAACGCCTAAACCGTCAGGGTAAAGGGCACCGCCTCGGTATCGACGCCATTCACCCGCAATGCGATGCTGTGCGCCCCGGCATAATATGTCCGCGTGGTGATCGGGCGGATCGCGTGGCGGCGCGCAAATGTCATGGTCGCGCCGGGGGCGAGAACGGCCTTGCCGCCTTTGAACACCTTTGGTGCGGTGCGCCCATTGGCCTTCCGAAAATGGATCACATAGTCAATGGACAGGTTTTGAGCCTGCTCTGCCGATGACGTGATTGTCGTATTGAATTCCAGGGAATCACCCATCGCGATATCGGGCGAAGACAGCGAAATTGGCGCGATATCGACACGTGCAGGACCAAATCCGAAAATTGCGAGAGCCTCGGGGTGGCCATCCTTGATCATGGTGCGGCAGGCGTGGCGGAGCATCGCCATGCGGTTCTTGTCTGCCCCTTTTGCCCATTCGGTTGCGAGAGTGATCAGCAGGTCAGGGTGGTCTTTCGAGATGTCATTGAGATGATTGGCTACAGAGCGGCGCACATAATCTGATGGATCATCGCGCAGCACCGCCAGAACAGGCAGAACCGGGGTCGGATCAGCACAAAGCGCAGGAAGCTTCACGCCCCATGGCAAGCGCGGCCGCGTACCCTCAGACGCGAGGCGTCGCACGTGGTGGTTTTCATCCTGCGCCCAGGCGGTGATTGCCTTCAGGGCGCGGGTCTGGTCGGCAATGAGATAGGGGCGCACATCAAATTCAGCGGTATGTCGCATGGTCATCAGGCGGAGTAACGCAAGTGAGCCATCGAAATCATCCAAACCATAGCGGCCCACAAGCGTCGTAAGCGGCCAGATGCCCCAGCCCGCCACGCCTTGCTCATCGGTGGTGCGCTGACCTTGCCCCAACCGATCTGGATGCAAGATGGCCGCAAGAATTTGGTTCCGTTCTGATGGGGCCGATGGCAACGCGCCATGAAGGTGATCGGCCAACATGCCCACGCGGGCTTTCATTTCCAGCGCATCCAATGCCGGAATCGTCGCTGCACAAAAGCCATCCGCGTCAAATGCCGGGAACTGGCGGGCAATATGCTTGGCGATCAGCGCCACCAGATCAGGGGAAATCAGATTTTTGAAAGGCTCCATATCGCGATCTTTCCGGGGTCAAACTTGTGGATATCAGACGCCAGCGCCTTCGGAGCAGACGACCGGGCGCTTGTCGCGTTTGGTAAGCCGCAAAACCAATGCAGTATTCGCCTCTGGTGCCTCATTCTCGGCATCATCAGTCACAGGCACGGCATGAAAGCGCACCGTTTCAGGCCCGTTTTCAGGGCTTTCGCGAAAAACCTGCCAACAGGAAAGATCTCCGGATTCATAAAGAAAGCAAATCTTGTCTTCGACCGGTGCCCAGACACCGTTCAAACATTCGCTCCCGCCCGAAGGCAGCCATATCGAACGATTGTCCCCCGGAAATTGATCTGAACCGAAATGATCGCCCGATTCATCCTCGACATGAAGGGTATACCCTTCAGTCAGGGCGCGGAATTCTTCTGCCGTCATCGGGTCTGACGCCATCGCTACACCCGACAAGGCAAGCCAAGCTGTCAAATAACGAATGAACATGGGTGCGATCCTTTTCATCAGGCACATGCAAACTGCCGTATTGCTTCGGCGGCAACAATCCCCGCCGCCATTGCGATGTTCAAACTACGGCCGCCGCCTGGCATCGGGATCAACACACGGGCATCAGCAACCTGATGCACAGAATCAGGCACGCCCGCGCTTTCGCGGCCCAGCAACAGCGTATCATCTGCGCGAAATGCGCACTCCCAATGGGGTGTCGCGCCTTTTGTTGTCAGCAATATGAGCCGGCCTGACCCGCGATTTTGCTGAAAGGCTTCCCAACTGTCGTGCGCGCGCAAATCGGCCTGTGCGCCATAGTCCATCGCGGCTTTGCGCACGGCGCGCGTAGAGAACGGGAACCCACACGGTTCAATCACATCGAGGGGCATGTCAAAACACACCGACAGACGCATCAAAGCGCCAAGGTTCTGTGGAATGTCAGGTTGATAGGCTGCTAACCGCATTGGCCCTGTTCCTTCAAATTTCAAGCGGATGCGTCGGACTGTCCGCTGGACCCTGCGCTCCGCGCGCTGTAATGGCACTCGGTAGTGGGCGTATCGGCCCTCAGCAGAAGCAGCAATAGCCGAATCACTCGGCCAAGCTATGGGAGAGACCATGTCCGATAATCATGGCACCCGCCGCGATTTTCTCTATGTCGCGACCGGAGCCGCCACCGCCGTAGGCGTGGGGGCGGTCGTCTGGCCGTTGGTCGATCAGATGAACCCAAGTGCCGACGTACAGGCACTGGCATCTATCGACGTTGATATTTCCGGCGTTGAACCAGGTTCGCAGATCACTGTGAAATGGCTCGGTAAACCAGTATTCATTCGTCGCCGCACGCAGGAAGAAATCGACGCCGCATTGGATGTCGACCTGTCCGCCCTGCCCGACGACGCAGCGCGCAATGCCAACGCGGCAGATGACGCTGATGCCGCCGATGAAAACCGTGCACTCGGTGATAACGGTGAATGGCTGGTGATGATGGGTGTTTGTACCCACCTCGGCTGTGTGCCTCTCGGGGATGCAGGCGACTTTGGCGGCTGGTTCTGCCCATGCCACGGTTCGCACTACGACACCTCTGGTCGTATCCGCAAAGGCCCCGCGCCTGAGAACCTGCCTGTTCCACCGGCTGTCTTTACCGACGCCAATACCATTAAACTTGGTTGAGGAGACCTGATATGAGCGGCATTCCTCATGAACCTTATGAGCCGAAAACAGGCATTGAGCGGTGGGTACACGCGCGCTTGCCGATCCTCGGCCTTGTGCATTCGACACTGACCATTCCAACGCCGAAAAACCTCAACTGGATGTGGATCTGGGGTATCATCCTCACGGTTTGCCTCGTGTTGCAGATTGTGACCGGCATCGTTCTGGCCATGCACTACACCCCGCATGTGGATCTGGCATTTGCCTCTGTTGTCCACATCGACCGCGATGTGCTTGGCGGCTCCCGCCTGCGCGACCTGCACATGAACGGCGCATCGCTGTTCTTTGTTGCGGTCTATCTGCACATCTTCCGCGGCCTTTATTATGGTTCCTACAAAGCCCCGCGTGAGATTACGTGGATTGTCGGCATCCTGATTTTCGTCTGCATGATGGCAACCGCATTCATGGGCTATGTGCTTCCATGGGGTCAGATGTCATTCTGGGGCGCAACGGTTATCACCGGCCTGTTTGGTGCCATTCCAATGGTTGGCGACACGCTTGTTACCTGGTTGCTTGGTGGCCCGGCGGTGGACAATGCCACGCTGAACCGCTTCTTCTCGCTGCACTATCTGCTGCCCTTCGTGATTGTCGGCCTTGTTGCCGTTCACATCTGGGCCTTCCACACCACGGGTAACAACAACCCAACCGGTGTCGAAGTGCGGCGCGATGATATCGCAACCGTCAAGAAAGACACCGTTCCCTTCTGGCCATACTACGTCATCAAGGACGTATATGCGCTGATGGTTGTGCTGCTCGTCTTCCTGATCTTCGTGTTCTACATGCCCGATTTCCTCGGCCATCCTGACAACTACATCGAAGCCAACCCGCTTGTGACACCTGCGCACATCGTTCCTGAATGGTACTTCCTGCCGTTCTACGCGATCCTGCGGGCCATCACCTTTGACATCCTGTTCATCGACGCGAAACTTGGCGGCGTGTTGGCGATGTTCGGCGCAATCGTGGTCATGGCGCTCGCGCCATGGCTCGACACAAGCCGCGTTCGTTCGGGTCGTTATCGTCCGATGTTCAAATGGGGCTTCCTCGTGCTTGTCATCGACTTCATGATCCTGATGTGGGCCGGCGGCATGCCAGCCGAAGGCCTTGTGCCAACCATCTCGCTCATCGGTGCGATCATCTGGTTTGGTTATTTCCTCGTGTTCCTGCCCTTGCTCGGCCTCATCGAGAAACCACTGCCCCAGCCGGAAACCATCGAAGCTGATTTCGATGCCCACTACCCGCCGAAGGCTGATGCCTCCGCGACGCCTGCTGAATGAGAGGGATTGAACCAATGAAAAAACTTCTCATCACTGCAGGTGCTGTTGTCGCCATGGCGTTTGGCGCCACGGCCGCAATGGCAGCGGGCGGCGCTGGCCACATCGAAGACCATGCGTTCGCGCATGAAGGTCCGTTCGGCAAATATGACGCCGAACAGCTTCAGCGCGGGTTTCAGGTCTATTACGAAGTTTGCGCGTCCTGCCACGGCATCAAGTTTGTGTCGTTCCGTGAGCTGGGCAACAAGGATGGCCCAGCCTTCCCCGAAGCACAGGTCAAGGCATTCGCCGCGAACTTTGAAGTGTACGACAAAGAGTTGGAACCAGGCGAAACCCGCCCTGCCAAACCTTCTGACAAGTTCCCGGCAAACACGGGCGCTGGTGCACCAGACCTTTCCATGATGGCCAAAGCCCGCGCAGGCTTTCACGGCCCGAACGGCCTTGGCATCAATCAGTTGATGAAGGGCATCGGCGGACCTGAGTACATCTACAGCCTTTTGCTTGGGTACACCGGCAAGGAAAAGGAAGAAGCAGGCGCGACGCTCTATGCGAACACCGCGTTCGCTGGCGGTTACCTGTCGATGGCTCCGCCCTTGTCCGAGGGTCTCGTCGAATATGCAGAGGGTCAGCCCGAAGCCACGATGGAACAGATGGCTGAAGACATCTCTGCCTTCCTGATGTGGACCGCTGAACCAGACCTGACCGACCGTAAGGGCGACGGGTTCATGTACATCGGCTTTACGCTGTTGCTGGTTGTCTTGTTCTATCTCACCAACAAGTCCCTCTGGGCGTCGGTGAAGCGTAAAGACGGCGAAGCATAAGAACTGGTCTGTTTTTGACCCAAAGAAAGGCCCGTCGCAGATTGCGGCGGGCCTTTTGCGTTGCGGTGGATGGGTTCAGCCCATGGTCTGAGTTTTCGGGGAGTAGGTCGCACACGCGCAGGTCACTGGTACGCGTCACGGGTACACGTCACGGGCACAGATCCCTCCTCGTACCGGGCCCATGTGCC
>JBMYXS010000084.1:0-15189 GCA_049608645.1 Pikeienuella sp.
CACCGAGAGCTTTGTCATTGAGGTTGCCGATCTCAACGAAGCGGCCAGCGACATCACCCTTGAACTCGCCCCCCTGGCTGAGAATGACGCCGGGGCCCTCATTGGCCGCCTCACCGTCTTTGATGGCGATGCTGCTGACCAGGGACCGGGCGCGCACAGCTTTACCCTCAGCGATGACCGCTTTGTGGTGGTGGACACCGCAGAGGGCCCGGCGCTCGCCCTGCGCCCGGGCGTTGCCCTTGACCATGAAGACGCCGCCACCGTGCCCCTGACCATCACCGCAACCGATGCCGGCGGCGCGGCCCGCACCGAGAGCTTTGTCATTGAGGTTGCCGATCTCAACGAAGCGGCCAGCGACATCCTGTTTGATGGCGGAAGCGTTACCGAAAGCATTGCCGGTGATGTCGTCGCGCAATTGACAGCCATTGACGAAGACATCAACGACACACACAGTTTTTCGGTCAATGATGGTCGTTTTGAGGTCGTTGGCACCGAGTTGCGTCTGCGATCGGGTGTATCACTGGAGCATGAGGACGGTGCCAGTGTTTCGCTGGATGTTACCGTAACCGATGCCGCAGGGAATGAATTTACAAAAGAGCTGGTCGTTGATGTTCTCGATGACGGCAATGAGGCCGCTTCACTGGATCTCAATGTTGTTGCGCTGGATGCGCCGGGCACCAACGGCATAGCAGTGATGCAGTTTGGCAACGTAACCGTTGAAAACGTCGGACAGGTGCTTTCGGTCGATGGCGTTGGCGAAACGGCTTTATGGACGGATGTAGGCTCATTTCAGGGAATCGAATTTGATCTGCGCGCCACTGTTGTCAGTTCAGACACATCCGGGTTTCGCGGAACCTTTTTTGATGTCAGCCGGGGCAATGCTGCGTTCTGGACGAATTCCGGCGAGACAACCGTGCATTATGAGTTTCTGATCGCAGGAACCGAAGACAGGCTTATTGTAAATGGGTCTTTTCTGGTCGACGACCTGGATGGCAATGCCGCGAACGAAGGTATTGCTATCAACATCGATGAAATCGATGCCTACGGGATTGAACAGAACGCGGACCTTACCTTATCGACCCCCACGGCGTCGGATCTGCAATTCAATGGGATTGGCTCCACGCGTGGCGGCGATTCCACCAATGCCGTGGCCTTCAATATGAACGGTACCGAAGGTTTCACTCTGACCTACAGCGCCGACACCAGCGGCCGGGCATTCTATCTCGATGGCGACTGGAATGATCGGTACTTTGACAACGTCGTCGTGACGGACACCAACCTGAATCACGCTGATGTTTTCACCGAAGGCGGCGCTGGCACGTCGATCGCTTCATCCCAGGTCGCAATTTCAGATGTGGATGGGTCAACCCTTCAGGGGGCAACCGTCGTTCTGACAAATGCACAGATTGGCGATGTGTTGACGATTGGCGCGCTGCCGAATGGCATTGCCGCGACGCTTGATACAACGACGGAAGGGGTCGTTACAATCACGCTCGTTGGCGAAGGCAGCCATGAGGATTATGAAACCGCACTAAAGGAAATTCGGTTTCATAACCCGCTCGACAATCTCGCGACTGTGCCCAGAATTGTGGAAATTCGGGTTGATGATGGTGATCAACTTTCCGCCTCCGCTGAGATGACGGTCCACGTTAATGAGATCGGCGGCGACGGCTTGTTCATGGACACCGGTACAGACCTTTTGAACGATCTGCTGACGGGCGATTCATCGGCAAACCGCCTGTCCGGCAAGGGCGGCAACGATACATTGTCTGGCGAACAGGGCGATGACACCTTGCTCGGCGGCGCGGGTGATGACCTGCTTTCAGGCGGCAGTGGTGACGACATTCTGGTCGGCGGCGCGGGTAGCGACACCGCCACATTCTCAGGAACGCTGACCGACTATATCGTTGAGATCGACGCGAACGGCGTGATCGCCATATTTGACTCTGCTGGCGGGCGTGATGGCGCAGACAAGCTGGTTGATGTCGAGGCGTTGACGTTCTCCGACGGCACATATGTGCTTTCAACCGACGAGAACACTGGTGCCGTTTCATTGATCGGCCCCGACGGCGCGCCGGATGTTGCGATGATATTGGGGGACTTTGTTGACCCGAACGCACCTGACCTTTCGTTGGGCGGCGGGTTTGCGGCGCGGTTCATTGATTTCGACCAATCTGTCAGCAGCCTTGATGAAATCGACTTTACGGCTCCGCCGACACACACTGACAACATATCCGAGATCAACTTTGCGAATGGGGCGGGCTCTTTTTGGGAAGGCGGCTCCAACGACACATTCGCCGCCCAGATTACGGGGCAGGTCAGCGTGGACGAAGGCGGCCTGTTCACCTTTCACCTTGGGGCGGATGATGGCGCAGTGCTTTACATTGATGGCGCTCCTGTTGTGGACCATGACAGCCTGCACGCGTTCAGTACAAAATCAGAAACCATAGAACTGGCACCGGGCACTCATAGCGTTGAGGTCCGGTATTTCGAAAACACCGGCTCGGCTGGCCTGAAACTCGAATGGGAAGGCCCAGGCCTGGACGGGCGCGAGGTCATGCAAGTCGACAACGCCGCGGGCCTGGCCACCTTCGATGGTGTCGCCGTGGGCACGCCTGTTTCCCTGTCTGTCGATCCAGACACATCCGGCGCGGCGATAACAACGGTTATAGATTTCCTGCCTGCTGGAGCACTGATTTCGGCCGGGGATCAGTCCGCCGTGGCGGATGGCATAAATGAATTGAACATCAGCAACTGGGATTTATCAACGCTTACCATCACGCCACCGGTCGGGTTCTCCGGCCCGCTTTTGGCTGAGGTACGCACGACGGTTGAAACCCATGAAGGGTATGGTCCGGTCGGTGTCTTGCCCATCATCATCGATGTAACAGATGCCGCCACATTGCCCGGCCCTGACATCACACTTGCCACCGGGTTCACGGTGGATCATTTCGCCTTGGGCGCTTCGGAGGTCAGTCTGGATCAGATTGATTGGTCGGTTGGCCCGGACCATGAAGATGTGATTGGCGAGATCAGCCGTGGGCAATCAGCGAACCCCTTGAACACTGGCTCCGGCGGGGCCTTTGCCTCTCGTGTGATGGGCGAAATTGATGTGGAGGAAGGCGGTCTTTATCAAATGCGCATTGATGCCGACGAGGGTGCCGCACTTTATATAAACGGCGCTCTGGCGCTGACGGTCGAAGGGGGAAGCGGGGCGCAGGATACTTCGCTGACCCTCACGCCCGGTGCCCACGAAATTGAACTTCGCTATTTTGACAGTACGGGTGAGGCAGGCGTCGGCCTTGAATGGAGCGGGCCTGACACCAATGGCTTTGAACTGCTCACCGCCGCCAGTGACCTTGAGATTCCGGCTGGTGAAAGCCTCGCGGTTGGCGTTGGTATCGACAACAATGGCGTGGCCCCGGATGCCGTGACCCTGAGCGGCCTGCCGCCGCAAACCATTTTGATCAGCGGCGACGATGTAGCGATATCAAACGGGGAGCCGATTGACGTGACTGACTGGAACATCGACCATATCGAGCTTACGCCGCCGCTTGGGTTTTCAGGCTCGATCGACGTCACGGTTGATGTCACATCAACGCAGATCAACGGGCAGCCCCGCACAACCACCAGTTCGTTCGAATTGGAGGCGCCGGAGATTCTCGCTTCATTGCCAACCGATGTCACGACCGAATTGCTCGTGGCTGCAAACAGCGAGGCAGCAACATCGGAAAGTTGGGTTACACTCGCACCATTGGCCGCAGAAAGCGCCGAAGCGGGCGGCGGTGATGTCTTGTCAGAGGAGGTGACAATCGCACCGCCCGCAGAAATGAACGCCGCCGGCTTTGAAACCTATGAACGCGCGGATTGGTAATATCCGCGCCATGACAACCGGCATCGAGGAAGGGTCGATCAGACTTTGGAGCCTTCGGTACATGGCAGCGGGCCACCATCAGAGATGTGGTCGACCTTTTGCTCATCCTCTGCGTCGTTCACGTCCACTACAAAAATGTCTCCATCCCGCAGCAGGTGGCGAAAACAGTGCAGATCACCGAAATAAGCAAAGCAATATGTGTCATCCTTGAAGGCCCAGCGCCCGACGGCATGGAACCCGTCCGCACTGCAAAACTCGACCTTTTCCCCATCAGGGTAATAATATTCGCGGCCGTATAATTCACCGTCTCGATAGTAATGCAGTGTTTTGCCCGTTGTCATCTCGCGCCAGGCATCCGGGCCAATCAATGCATCAGCAGCATTAACCGCAGGCGCGGTCGCCGCTCCCACAAATGTCGCAACAAGAAACGCGCGTAAAACAAATGCGCAAAATGAACCGGGCATAGGTCACTCCTTTTTTCTGCATGCTTCCACGCTGGCCGGGCGGGCGCCATCAAAAAATTACAAAGCAGCATGCATTTCCCGATATTGTCATTTCAGCGGGGCTGCGATGTACTCTGTGAAAAGAGGTTATGGCGTATGCTCCAGATTAACGAACGATCCATTGACGATGTATTTCAGGAAGCGGTTGGCCTTTGGCCCACTGCTGCCTTTCTGGCCAATCCCGCTAATGGTGAAGAACCGGCAGGTGATCTGAATTACGCCGAAGCTGAGGTTGAAGTCGCGGCTTTGGCAAACGCACTGGCAAACGCGGGGTATGGCTCACAGACGCGCATCGCGCTGCTGCTTGGCAGTTGCCCCGCGCATTATCTTGTGAAACTGGCCGCAAATCGGATCGGCGCGTCAATCGTGCCGATCAACCCGGACTATCGGCCAGCAGAGCTTGCCTATGTACTCGAAGACAGCGGCGCCGAACTCGCCATCGCGAATGAGGCACATCTGCCATTAATGCAGGGCGCCTTGGCCGAACTGGCCGCACCGCCCCGGCTTGCCCCATTCGAAACCCTGCTGACAAACCTGCCGACAGCGGCCGCTCCCCGTGCGGCGATCAGACCCGGCCCGGAGACCGAGGCGAGCCTGCTCTACACATCCGGCACAACCGGGCGGCCGAAAGGCTGTATCCTAAGCCATGAATATGAACTGATGTGCGGTGACAGTTACCGCAACGCCCGCGAACCGATTGCGCTGCGGATTAATGGCGACCGCATTCTCAACCCTTTGCCCGCCTTTCACATCAATGCCGGAATCGTGACGTTTTTTGCAGCGATGCTGACCGGGAATTGCCTGATACAACCCCAACGCTTCAGCGCCTCAACCTGGTGGCGCGACATTGCCGAAACCCGCGCGACGGTGTTTCATTACCTAGGTGTCGTTATCTCGGTACTGCTTGCGGACCGGGAAGCCGGGCCAGAAAAACTTGCCAATCTGCGGGTCGGGTTTGGCGCTGGCGTTGAACCTGCGCTGCATGTTGAATTCGAACGCCGCTTTGGCATCCCGTTGATAGAATGCTGGGGCATGACCGAGATGTGCCGGGTGCTGGTCGTTGATCAGGAACCCCGCATGATCGACACGCGGGCGATGGGGCGCCCCCGCGATGATCTTGAGGTGATGGTCGTCGATGCCAACGACGAAGAGGTTCCACGCGGGCAACCCGGTGAAATGGTTGTTCGTCATTCCGCCGAAACGCCGCGCAAAGGCGCGTTTTCGGGCTATCTCAACAAAGCTGAAGCGACCGCCGAAGCCTGGCGCAACGGGTGGTTCCATACGGGCGACACTGTCACGATGGATGATAGCGGAATGGTGTTCTTTCTCGACCGCGCCAAAAACATCATTCGGCGCGCTGGCGAAAATATCGCAGCCGCCGAGGTGGAAAACTGCCTGTTCGAAGACCCGCGGGTGACTGCGGTGGCCTGCCTCGCGGCCCCGGATGATATTCGGGAAGAAGAGGTCATGGCCTGTATCGTGCTCACCCCCGATACCCCCCGGACAGAGGAGACAGCCCGGTCGCTGTTTGATCATGCCTTTGCCCGCATCGCTTATTTCAAGCCACCCGGATATATCCTGTTTGTTGACGAATTACCGGTTACAGGCACCCAAAAGGTTGTGAAACACAAGATTTTCGCGGCGGGGGAAGACCCTCTTTCCCGGCCCGGTGTTTTTGATTTCCGCGCGCTGAAAAAGCGCAAATAGCGGCCCCGCCCGCCAACTTGCTAGTGTTTCCGCCTCTTTGAAATGCCGCCGGGGCCGGGCAGGTGGGCGGAACGGCTGGTGCGCCTGCTCTTGGCTGCCTTGCCCGGTTTGCGCCGGAAGACCGTGACATTTGTCTCATTCCAGCCGGCCTGGCGTCGATCAGTATCCGGCTTTCGCTGTTTCCTATGTTAGCATTGCCGCAGCACGCACCGACGCGGTGCACCCCGATTGGAAATATGGAGGCCTTCGATATGAAATACATCGTCCTGACTTCGCTCGCCGTCCTTGGGCTGGCCGCTTGTGCGTCAACCAGCGACGACCGGCAGGAAGATGCCTGCGCCACATATAACTGGCGCGCGCAAGGTGTCGCTGACGGTGCCGCAGGCTACGGCGACGTAAGGGCTCAGGATTTCGCCCAACAATGCGGCACGAATTTTAACGAAGCGGCCTGGCGCGACGGTCTGACAGAAGGCGCAAAACGATTCTGCACATTGGAGGGCGCTTTCCGCTCCGGTGTAGCTGGCACAGAATACCGCGCAATTTGCACGCCGATGCCCGCAGGCGCAGAGGAAGCCTTGCTAAAGGGTGAACAATACGGTGCTCTGACGGTGGAAATCGCGGACCGGGAAGCGCAAATCTATGAGCATCAGGTCGCGATCGACCGCGCGAAACGCTCGCTTTCCGGCGTCACAGGCGGAACCGGCAGCCCGGTCGCCCGCGCGCGGATCAATTTGTTGCGCGATGAAATTCAAAAGCTCCAACGCGAAGTGCAGGCCCTGAAGGTTCAGCGCCGCGCCTTTACAATCTGAATGGTATGAATGGCGTCGGGGCAGCCATCTGTTGGTGCCCCGACGGAACCGCTCATTCCTCTTCTGACAGGAAGCGTTCCACCTCTAGCGCCGCCATACACCCCATTCCGGCAGATGTGACCGCCTGACGATAGATATGGTCTGTCACATCGCCTGCTGCATATACACCGGGGATGGAGGTTGCGGTGCTGTCAGGTGCAGTCACAACATAACCGCCCATGTGGGTTTCGAGCTGATCACTTACCAGTTCGGATGATGGCGCATGGCCGATGGCCACAAATACGCCCGCACAATCACGGGTAAATTCCTCGCCCGATTTCACGTTTTTAAGGCGCACGCCCGTCACGCCCAAGGGGTCGGTATCGCCAAGAATTTCTTCCAGCGTTGTATCCCACAAGACTTCAACCTTTTCGTTCTTCATCAGGCGATGCTCAAGGATCTTTTCCGACTTCAGACTATCACGCCGATGAACCAGCGTGACCTTGGATGCAAACCGCGTGAGGAAAAGCGCCTCTTCGACGGCTGTGTTACCGCCGCCAATCACCATCACTTCCTTGCCGCGATAAAAGAAGCCATCGCATGTGGCACAGGCAGATACGCCAAAGCCCTGGAATGTCTGCTCGCTTTCAAGCCCAAGCCATTTCGCCTGCGCGCCTGTCGCCAGAATCACCGCATCAGCGTGATATTCGACGCCGCTGTCACCCTTCGCCACAAAGGGGCGTTTGGACAGGTCGATGGACATGATGATGTCAGAGATAACCTCTGTTCCCATCGCCTTGGCGTGCTCTTCCATCTTTACCATCAATTCAGGCCCCTGAATTTCGGTAAAGCCGGGGTAATTCTCCACCTCAGTGGTGATCGTCAACTGACCACCAGGCTGAATGCCCTGCACCAGAACCGGGTCCAGCATCGCGCGGGCCGCGTAGACGGCGGCGGTGTAACCGGCAGGGCCAGAGCCGATAATCAGAAGTTTCATCGCGCGGATGTCAGTCATGGCGTATTCCTCTCGTTGGGCAGGCCTGTTTAGCCATAGCGCCCCGCCACGCCAAGCCCCACCGCACTTCACGTGGTTGAGAGCCCATTAGGCCTAGTCGTCCACCACAGCGGACACGCCATTTATGCAAACCGGGCAAAGGCCCCGTCAGCAGGTCGGCATATGGGTGGTCTTTTTCGTGAAATGCCCAATTCGCACTTTAAGTGTAAAAATCGCGTAATTTTATTGCGCAGTTGGGTAATTTTCGGTAACTCCGAGCCAATCCGCCCGAATGACAAACACGGGAAAGCCCGTGGGGCGACAGCGAGGAAAACACATGGCCGCAGGCAAGATTGACGCAATCGACAGGAAGATTTTGGCCGAACTTCAGGCCGATGGTCGAATGACGAATGTGGAATTGTCAAAGCGTCTCGGCATTTCGGCCCCTCCCTGCTTGCGACGCGTACGCGCGCTCGAAGAACTGGGCCTGATCCGTGGCTATCATGCCCAGGTTGACCCGCGGGAGCTGGGTTTTGAAGTAATGGTCTTTGCCATGGTGGGCCTGTCATCCCAAGCGGAATCAGATCTTGTCGCGTTTGAGGAAATGGCGCGCAGCTGGCCGCTGGTTCGGGAATGCCACATGCTGAACGGCGAAATCGACTTTCTTCTGAAATGCGTGGCGCCGGACCTTTCCAGCTTTCAATCCTTTTTGACCGGCCACCTCACAGCCGCACCCAATGTCGCGAGCGTAAAGACATCTCTGGTCATTCGGGGCGCAAAACAGGAACCAGGCGTTCCCTTTGAAGTGATGGAAGATCGCGCCGCCTCTGAGGGATGAGCTTAGGCACGCTGCCCCAAACGCCACCGCCCCAACAGGTCGGACAGCGTGGCGGTGGGTTATGTCTCTTCGCGAAACAGTTTCATTTTCATCGCCACGCGATCGCGTTCTTCTATTTCTTTACTCGCGCGTAACGCTTCGACCACAAAATCGATATGGCCCATCGCCGCCGCTTCTGCACCCGCAGCATCGCCGCGATTAATGGCGTGACCAATCGCGAGATGTTGGCTCAGCAATTTTTCTGATGCCCCTTCGATGCTGCGTAACATATCCCGGTTGAACAGCACGCCTTGCATGGTCAGTTCGTAAATCGACGCCATCATGTGGATCAGTGTTGCATTATGGCTGGCGTCAACGATGGCAACGTGAAATTCGAGATCAGCGACCTGGCTGGCTTTCCGGTCGCCTCTGTCTTCTGCGTCCTGAAGCCGTTCCATCAACCTGGTCAGACGTTCACGATCCAAAGCGGTAGCGCGCTGTGCGGCGAGCGAGGCCGCAAATCCCTCTTGCCGCCGCCGATATTCCAGATGATCAAACAAGGCCGATTTCCGGCGTGCGAACAGGGCGATCAATGCAGGGGAAAGCGCCTTGCCGATCAATGGCGCGATGAATGACCCCTCGCCATGCCGAACCTGAATAAGCCCATAGTCTTCCAGACGTTTCAGCGCCTCGCGCAGCTTGGGGCGGGAAACGCCCATCGCCTCCGCCATTTCACGCTCTGCGGGTAGCTTTCGCCCCTCTTTCAATACCCCCGACACGATCAGGCCTTCGATCTGGTCGACCACCGCGTCCGCGACAGAGTCATGATCAATCGGCTCAAAAACCTTAACGGCCTGTTCAGCTTTCACGGCGCTGTTCCCTTTTTTCTATCCTCGGAAACCTAAGACATTTCCTGCGTCCCGGCAAACACTCACAACGGTGTCCGACAATCGCTTGCCCCGCCCCTTGCATAGCGACCACTTCACAGGAATGGTGCATTCGATTGTCAGCCCAAGCGAAGGGAAAACATATGAAAAGACTGCTGATCACAGGCGCAGCCGGTGCCCTTGGCAAGGTTGCGCGCGCGCGGCTTGGACATATGGCTGACACAATCAGGCTCACCGATATTGCCGAAATGCCGCCCGCAACCGGGAATGAAGAGATCATGCAGGCGGATGTGGCTGATTTCGATGCCATACGCAGCGTTGTCGAAGGGTGTGATGGCATCGTGCATCTGGGCGGCAAGGCCACCGAAGGGCCGTGGGAAACCATCCTGAACGCCAATATCGTTGGCCTTTACAATGTCTATGAAGCCGCGCGGCAAACCGGCGTCAAGCGGATCATATTTGCTTCATCGAACCACGCCATCGGGTTCCATCCACGGGAACAGACATTGGACGCCACCGCATCGCCCCGCCCCGATACGCTTTACGGCGTTTCCAAAGTGTACGGAGAGGCGCTGGCCAGCCTGTACCATGATAAATTCGGCATCGAGACGGCGATCTTTCGCATCGGGTCCTGTTTCCCTGAACCGAGGGACCATCGCATGATGTCCACCTGGCTAAGTTACGATGATTTTGTTCGGTTTATCGAAAGCGTGTTCATGGCCCCCCGCCTGGGGTGCCCTGTCGTTTACGGTGCTTCGGATAACCGGGAACAACTGTGGGACAACCGCCTCACCAGCTACGTTGGATGGCAACCCCAGGACACATCAGAACCCCATCGCGCGCGACTTGATGAAACCAAGGAAAAGCCGGGCCCGAATGAGGCAGCAGTGAAATACCACGGCGGGGCCTTTGCGGCCTTTCCCCACCCAGACGACTAACCCCAAAAAGGAAGACTGATATGACTGACATTATCCGCAGCCACACCAACCACCGTATGAGCCAGATGGTCGTCCACGGCGACACGATCTATCTTGCAGGTCAGGTCGGCGCCGAGGGCCAAAGCGTCACCGCGCAGTCAGAGGCGTGCCTCGCACAAATCGATGCATTGCTGGCCGAAGCCGGGTCAGACAAAACGCGCATTCTTCAGACTACGATCTGGTTGGCCGATATGGCTGATTTCGCCGAAATGAACGCTGTATGGGATGCCTGGGTGCCCGCCGGGCACTGCCCTGCGCGTGCCGCCGGCGAAGCCAAGCTGGCAACGCCCGGCTTCAAGGTTGAGTTCATCGTCATCGCCGCAAAGGGCTGACAAAAAACGTATGCCACGCTCCGGCCACATGCCGGGGCGTGGTAACCTACCGACTGCCCCGCGAGACATTCCCCGCCATGCCGCAGCGTGGGAACATCCGCTGCGTTTACGGCGCGGAAACGTCATTGGCACCGCCCAGCCTGTCGCGAAACGGCATTTTGTGAAGGTCTTTTTCTCGTTTCCTCGTTGCCAAGATCATGGGCCAACAGGAGCAACCAATGACCGACACAATGCGCGCGATCATACTGACGGGCCACGGCGACCTCGACAAATATGAATATCGGACAGACTGGCCCAAACCTGCGCCCGCTGATGGTGAGGTCTTGATCCAGGTCAAGGCCTGCGGAATGAACAATACTGACGTAAACACCCGCTCCGGCTGGTACAGTCAGGCGGTTACTGAGGCAACGACGGGCGGGTCATTTGCCGAAGTGAATGAAGAAGACCCAACATGGGGTGCCGCCCCCCTGACCTTTCCCCGCATTCAGGGCGCGGACGTCTGCGGTATTATCGAAGCGGTTGGCAAAGGCGTTGACCCCGCTCGCATTGGTGAGCGTGTCATCACAGATAACTGGATCCGCGACCCAAACGACCCTGACAACAAGGAAAAGACGGGTTATTTCGGTTCCGAACGCGATGGGGGCTATGCTGAATATACCACGATCCCCGCGCAGAATGCCCTGGCTGTCAATTCCGGCTACAGCGACGCAGAGCTTGCGACATTTTCCTGTTCCTATTCTACCGCCGAGGGCATGTTAACCCGTGCAGCGGTTAGCGCAGATGACACGGTTTTGGTGCCGGGCGCATCCGGGGGCGTTGGCGGCGCATTGGTGCAACTTGCCAAGTTGCGGGGCGCGCGGGTGATCGCATTGGCATCAGAAGCAAAGCACAACGACGTGCGCGCATTGGGCGCTGATCGCGTATTGCCACGATCGCCAGACAATATCGCCGCTGAACTGACGGACGAACGGATCACCGTATTGGCGGATGTGGTGGGTGGCCCTGCCTTTCCCACACTGCTTGATCTTCTGGCACGTGGCGGCCGCTATACCTGTTCCGGCGCCATCGCCGGACCAATGGTGGAGCTTGACCTGCGGACATTTTACCTTCGTGACCTGACATTCACCGGCTCCACCGTGATCGCACCAGAGGTCACGCAGGCGCTTGTCCGCTATATCGAGGCTGGCCAGGTCAAACCGGCACTGGCGGCCACTTATCCGCTGCAGGAACTTCCAACGGCGCAAGCTGTTTTCATCGAGAAACGGCACACCGGAAATATCGTGGTCATCCCATGACAAACACAGCGCAGGAGGCTTTGGCGCAGCTACGTGATGAAGCGATTGCACTGATCAAGGCAACGCCGGACCTCGCGGCCTTCGCGCCATTGCCTGCGAACCTGAAACCCGCTGACTTGCCACCGGTGCCACTTGCCGCTGTTGATCGTTTCATCAGCAACCCCGGCACGCACATCCCCGCAACCGCCGCTTTTACAAACGCGGCCCTGGCCGCTGCCCCTTTCGGCCACTGGCGGCAAACCTATACCGAGGCCGAGGTGGGGGCGCATTTCCTCGCGCATTATGGGTGGCTGGAATTATGGGGGCCGACCGGGCATTTCCAGTGTGACAGTGCCCGTGCCTATGTCGCATTCTGGGGGCCGGGCCTTCATTACGATTGGCATTTTCATCAGGCGGAGGAAATTTATTTTCTCGCAACAGGTGAGGCGCTTTTCAAAGCGGAAGGCGCAGAGGATGCGATCATCAGAACTGGCCAAACCCGCCTGCACGCGAGCAACCAACCCCATGCCACCACGACTTCGGACTCATCTATCCTGACACTTGTCTTGTGGCGCGGCGAAGGGTTGGCCGGCAATGCCCGCATGCAGTCCTAAGGCCAAACACCCGCCTTGGTTGCGGCGACCCGCCTTACCGCTTATGTAGCCCGCAACTGAGATCGGGAGGATCGCATGACCACCATTGTGGGTGTCGCCAAGGGTGATGACATCGTGATTGCTGGCGACGGGCAAGTGTCTTTGGGCCAGACCGTCATCAAGGGAACAGCGCGCAAGGTACGCCGCCTGTCCCCCGGTGGGCGCGACGTGGTGGCGGGGTTTGCGGGCTCCACCGCCGATGCCTTTACGCTTTTTGAACGTCTTGAGCGCAAGTTGGAAGCCGCACCGGGCCAACTCGCCCGCGCGGCGGTTGAGCTGGCGAAAGACTGGCGCACAGACAAATACCTCCGCAATCTGGAGGCAATGCTGATCGTGACTGACGGCCGTGACCTACTCATCATCACCGGTGCTGGCGATGTGCTGGAACCCGAAAACGGCGTGGCCGCTGTTGGGTCGGGTGGGAACTATGCGCTGGCCGCTGCCCGTGCGCTGATGGATACGGATATGGACGCCGAAGCCATCGCGCGAAAGGCTATGGGCATCGCCGCTGAAATCTGCGTTTACACCAATGACAATCTTGTGCTGGAGCGGATCAGCCGTGAGTGACATCACGTTCGAGACCTTTACAGAGGCTGACCTGCCGCAGTTGGAAACCTGGCTGCATCGCCCGCATGTGCGCCAGTGGTGGGGGGAGCCAGCCTCCGAACTCGCCGCCATTCGTGAAGACCTTGAAAGCGACCGTTTCAAGGGGTTCATCGTTCACGTAGAGGGCCTGCCGGTTGGTTTTGTGCAATGGTGGCGCAGCCATGATGGGGCGGAAACAGGGATCGACCTGTTCATCGCAGAAAAAACCCGCACCGGCCGCGGCCTTGGCACGCGTATCATCTCTGCGATGACGAAACGCTTATTCAGCGAAGGGGCGGTTCGGGTCACTGTTGATCCCAACAAGGACAATGCCGCAGCCATCGCGGCCTTTGCCGCTGCCGGATATGAGGCTGTTGAACCGGACGACGGGCGCAAGGAGCCGTATCTTTTGATGGTATGCGACGCGGACAAATTTGAAGAACATGGAAAAAAGCTGGTGGAGACCCTCGCATGACTGACCTGACACCACGTGAGATTGTTTCTGAGCTTGACCGTTTCATTATCGGCCAAAAGGAAGCCAAGCGTGCGGTCGCGGTTGCGCTCCGCTCTCGCTGGCGTCGCAAGCAGATCGTGGGTGATTTGCAGGCAGAGATCACGCCAAAAAACATCCTGATGATCGGCCCAACTGGTGTTGGTAAAACCGAAATCAGCCGTCGTCTTGCCAAGCTGGCAGGCGCACCGTTCATCAAGGTAGAGGCCACGAAATTTACCGAAGTCGGTTATGTAGGTCGGGATGTGGAACAGATTATCCGCGACCTGATCGAAGCGGCGATTGTGATGCTGCGCGAAAAGCGGCGTGAAGATGTAAAAGTCCGCGCCCACGACGCCGCCGAAGACCGCGTTCTTAACGCGCTTTGCGGCGAAAACTCGGGCCAATCCACCCGTGATATGTTCCGCAAAAAGCTGCGCGAAGGGCAGTTGGACGACAAGGAAATCGAGATTGATGTCGCTGACAGCACAAACCCCCTGGGCATGATCGACCTGCCCGGCGGCGGCGGTCAGATGGGCATGATGAACATTGGTGACATTTTTGGGAAAGCCTTTTCAGGCCGCACGAAACGGCGGAAAATGAAGGTCGCTGACAGTTATGACCTGCTGTTGACCGAAGAGGCTGACAAGCTCGTTGACCAAGAGGCGATCACCCGCGACGCGGTTGAAGCTGTTGAGCAAAACGGTATCGTCTTCCTCGATGAAATCGACAAGGTATGCGCCCGCACTGATGCCGGTGGGCGCGGCGGCGCGGATGTAAGCCGTGAGGGCGTGCAGCGGGACTTGTTGCCGCTCATCGAAGGCACCACGGTCAGCACCAAACATGGGGCAATCAAAACCGACCACATCCTGTTCATCGCGTCAGGCGCGTTTCATGTGGCAAAACCATCTGACCTTTTGCCCGAATTGCAGGGGCGTCTGCCAATCCGGGTGGAATTGCGCGACCTGACCGAAGCCGATTTCGTGCGCATTCTGACAGAGCCTGACAATTCCCTCGTCAAACAATACGAAGCCCTGATGGCCGCCGAAGGTGTGACGCTGAGCTTTACGACCGAAGGCATTGCCGCCCTTGCGCGGATTGCTGCGGAAGTGAACACAAGCGTCGAGAACATCGGCGCGCGGCGGCTTTATACCGTCATGGAACGTGTGTTTGAGGACATCAGTTTTGAAGCCCCGGACCGGGAAGGGCAAACCGTTACCGTGGACGACGCCTTCGTTGAACAGAACATCGGCAAGCTGGCGCGTGCCGCGGATCTGAGCCGCTATGTGCTTTGATCACGCGCCCGTT
>JBMYXS010000085.1:0-14926 GCA_049608645.1 Pikeienuella sp.
CGCGCAATCGTAAAGAGTATCTGCAAGGACCCTGCGCAAAGCATCTGACGGATCAGCCTCACCGGCCGCCGCTCTGGCCTCGTCGACAAGAATGCTCAGTAATTCACTCATCTCTTGATGAGGGTGCCGGCGCCGTGGCTGGTGAAAAGCTCCAGCAGGCAAGCGTGTGGTGCCCGGCCATCCATGATCACAACCGCCTCGACACCTTGCTCGATAGCGGCAAGAGCCGTTTCGGTTTTGGGGATCATACCCCCCGCGATGACGCCATCCGTGGTCAGTTTTCGGACATTTTCAGCGGAAAGGTCGGTGATCACATCGCCGTCGGCATCTTTCACCCCTTCAACATCGGTCAGCAACAACAGACGCTCAGCCTTCATGGCACCTGCAACGGCCCCGGCTGCTGTGTCGCCGTTGATGTTATATGTCTCACCCGCGCGGCCAACGCCAACGGGTGCCACGACGGGGATGAAATCACTGTCGATAAAAGTGCGCAGGACGCCGGGGTTCACATCAACAGGTTCACCCACAAAACCGAGGTCGAGCACCTTTTCGATGTTGCTGTCAGGGTCTTTGGTGACGCGCAGGGCCTTTTCGCAAACGATCAGGTTGGCGTCCTTGCCTGAAAGGCCAACCGCCATCCCGCCTTGGGCGTTGATCGCGGTAACAATGCGTTTGTTGATCCGCCCGGCAAGCACCATTTCAACAACTTCGACCGTCGCTTCGTCGGTCACGCGCTTGCCATCAACGAAGGTCGATTCGATGTTGAGGCGCTTTAGCATTTCGTTGATCTGCGGCCCGCCACCATGCACCACGACAGGGTGCACGCCACATTGCTTCATCAGCACAATATCACGTGCAAAGTTCGCCATGGCGTCATCATCGCCCATGGCATGGCCGCCAAATTTGACGACGATCGTCGCGCCAGCGTGGGCTTGAAGATAGGGCAGGGCCTCGCTCAATGTGCGGGCGGTGGCGATCCAGTCGCGTTTCATAGCGCGTGACTTCTCCATTGGCATCCTCCGTATGAAGGGGTGATAGCGCGGTTTGGCTCAGCCCGCCAGATGGTCAATGATCGGACAACGTGCGCCGTCATCCCCGGCACAAGCATTTGCGATGGCGGCAAGTTCCTTTCGCAGGGTCTTGAGCTCCGCCAATTTGACGTCGAGTTCCCGAAGGTGCACCTCGGCAATCGCCTTGACATCGCTGCTGGCCCGGCCCGGATCGTCATAAAGGGTCAGCAAGCGGCGGCATTCATCAACCGAAAACCCGAATGCGCGTGATCGGCCAATGAAAGACAAACGCCGCACGTCATCATCGGAATAATCACGATACCCATTCGCCTGCCGCTCCGGTGCGACCAGATCAATGTCTGCGTAGTACCGAACAGTCTTTACGGGCAAATCTGCGCGTTTCGCCGCATCCCCAATCTTCATGTGATCCTCCCGTTGACTCTCCAGTTGGGGGAAGGATTAAGACAGGCGCAGAACAAGTCAAGGAGGCCCCGATGGCCACGCTCGCAGCAAATATGGATATCAACTGGCGGTGCCGACACACATGGCGGCAGGCGTCTTACAATACGATGTGGTGCCTTATCGGGTGCTCGATCGGCGATATGGGAACAATCCTGTTCTTTCAGGTAAGTGGCATTCCCTGGCCCACAATGGCGATCATGGCGCTGGCGATCATGAACGGCATTCTGACGTCTATCGCGCTGGAGACATACATCATGTCTCGGCAGATGGAACTCAAAGCAGCCTTCAAGACCGCCGTTGGTATGTCACTGATCTCCATGATTGCGATGGAAACGGCAATGAATGTTGTGGATGTGCTGCTGACGGGCGGTGCGAAGCTGACATGGTGGGTTGTGCCGATCATGCTCTTGGCCGGGTTCCTGACACCGTTGCCCTATAATTACTGGCGTCTGAAGGCGCTGGGCAAAGGGTGCTGCGGATGATCAGGGCTACGATTTTTGGCGTCGCTGTTGTGGCGGCTGTGGCCGGTTATGTGGTGCTGGACAATCGGCCATCATCGGTCCAGCCGGTCGCTGGCCCGGTTGTCGATGTAGATACGCTCAACGCTGATCAAGCGCGCGGGCGCATGGCGTTCAACACGGCGTGCGCTGATTGCCATGGTCGCGATGCGCTTGGCGGCGACGGCGGCCCGCCGCTGATCCACAAGATTTATGAGCCTTCGCATCACGGCGATGGCGCATTCTATCGCGCCGTGCAGGCAGGGGTGCCGCAGCATCATTGGAATTTTGGTGACATGCCGCGTCAAACGGGCATCTCACGTTCCCAAGTCGCGGATATCATCGACTATGTGCGGGCGGCTCAACGGCAAAACGGGATAAACTGACATGAAATTGGTTTTCGGGACTATTGCGGCGGTGGCCCTTGCGACCACGGCACTGGCCCATTCCGGCGCGACGGGCATAGTGAAAGAGCGGATGGACATGATGAAGGATCTCGGCGCGACGCTGAAATCGCTCAGCGTCATGGCGCGATCTGGTGCGCATGATCCTGCCTTCATCACGACATCGGCGCAGGAAATGCAGGCCCATGCCACGCATCTGGCGGATATGTTTCCCGAAGGATCTGACGACAACCCCAGCGAGGCTGCGCCTGCAATCTGGACAGACGGTGCAGGTTTCGATGCCTTGTTCGATGATCTAAAGGCCGCTGCCGTCGCTTTGGAAAAGTCAGCGGATGACCGCGAGGTGTTTCCCGAGTTGATCGCAAGGATCGGCCAGACCTGCCGCGATTGTCACGATGATTTCCGGGTAAAAAAGCATTAGGCATATGAAACGCCGCCCCAGCGCGAAGCGGTGGCGGCGTCATTTATAGGCATGCACGATATTGCACTGTCGTGCGTCGCTTTACCTCGCGGGCCGCCCCTTCAGTACCCAACCGCACAGCCGTCTTTCCGGGGGTCAGAGGCACCCTCGTATACGCCGTTGTCATGTATGCGGATCATTTGGGCACCACCGATGGGGGTTTTGGGTTCGAACAATTCATGGCCCTTCGCCGTCAGCGCATCGCGCACGTCTTGGCTATAGCCCCGCTCAATATGCAGCTTTCCATCGTCAGGGTCCGGGAATGACCGCGCGGCATCCAGCGCCTGTTGCGGCGACATGCCGAAATCAACCATATTGGTGAGCATGCGCACATGGCCGGTGGACTGATACTGCCCGCCCATAACGCCATAACTGACCACCACTTTGCCGTTCTGGCGGATCATGGCGGGGATGATGGTGTGCATGGGGCGTTTGCCGCCCAGCAATTCGTTCGGGTGCCCGGCGGTCAATGAAAACCCCGCCCCCCGGTTTTGAAAACCAATCCCAAATTTGGCAGAGGCATAGCCAGACCCAAAGGCGTGAAACACCGAATAGATCATGGAAACGACCATGCCATCTTTGTCGGCGGTTGTAAGATACACGGTGTCCTTGTGGACCGCTTCAGCAAGCGGTGGCGGGGTTGCGGCGGCCTTGTCCATGTCGATCAATGCAGCCAGTTTCGCCGCCGTTTCACGCGAAAGCATATGCGCAAGCAAATCTCCCATGGCATCCGGGTCACCGACGAAGCGGTTACGCGCATCATAGGCAAGCTTGGAGGCTTCGGCCTCCAGATGCGCACGCTCTGCCCCCATCGGGTCAAGCGAAGCGACATCAAAATGGCTCAGGATATTGGCCAGCAAAAGCGCCGTCACACCTTGGCCGTTTGGCGGCAACTCAACCAGTTCCATACCTTTGTATGTGGTGCTGACAGGGTCGGTATAATTGCTGGCAACATTGGCGAAGTCTTCGGCAGTGTGCAGGCCGCCGAGGGCCTGAAGGCTGTCGAGCATGTCCTGCATAACCTCGCCTTCATAAAAGCCGGCACGACCCTGCGCCGCAACACGTCGGAGCACCTCTGCCTGACCCGGCGCGCGGAAGACTTCTCCGATCTGATAGGGGCGACCGTCATTCAGGTAATGGCGGATACCGTCCCCCTTCATCCGGGGGCCGGAATTGGCCCAGTCGAACGCGGTGCGGGGGCCAACGGGCACGCCTTCGTCGGCATATCTGATCGCTGGCGCAAGGGAGGCCGCAAGCCCCGCGCGGCCCCAATCCGCGGACAGCGTGCAAAACCCGTCAATCGCGCCGGGCAGGGTGACAGAATGAATATCGTCGATGGAAATGGCGGTATCGCCCCGCGCGCGTAGCATGGCCGCGTTCAGGGCGGCTGGCGCGCGGCCAGATGCATTGAACCCAAGTATGCGATCCTCACCAGCGGGTTTGATCAGCGCGAACATATCACCGCCAATACCGGTGGAGGCAGGCTCACAAAGACCAAGCAAAACCGCAGCGGCGATTGCGGCATCCATCGCATTGCCGCCTGCCTCGAGTATGGCGACGGCCTCGCGTGCGGCAAAAGGGTGGGAGGTGGCGCACATGCCGTTCGACGCAAAAACGGCTGATCGCCCCGGCATGTGAAAATCGCGTGTGGACATTGTGGTAAAACCTTCCCTGTTGTCGCAGTCGTCCGGCAGAGGCCGGAACCATACACACGACACGTAACGCGCGACAATCAGGGAAGCTGAAAACAAAAACACCCGGCGCCGCGATTCGGGGTGGGGGCTGAATAACACGACGCCGGGCCAGCAATTTCTCGCTGTGATGATGTTTATGCTGGCCCTACAAGGCGGCTCCGCGACCGAAACAGGGCGGTTTTGCGACCGGGGCGCTTTTTGTTTTGTCAGAAAAACTTGCTCTTTTGCCTCAACTCAGAACAAAATTCGGCATGAGTGTGATTACATCAGCCGAATTTGGCACCAAAACCGGACCACGTTCGCCCTATGACGTGGTTTCCCTTCACCGGACGGAGCTTGGCCCGATCCTCGCTGTTTATGGCCGGATGGTCGCTGCGGGGGAATGGAAAGACTATTCCATGGATTTTTTGCGCGATGTTGCGGTGTTTTCGGTGTTTCGCCGCGCATCGGAAACGCCGCTGTTTCGGATCGAAAAACGCCCCAAGCTGGCAGCAAAGCAAGGTCAATGGGCAGTTATCGGGCACGATGGGCGCATTCTGAAACGGGGCAGAGACCTGAAACAAGTGCTGCGCGTATTTGATGCAAAGGCCCTTCGCGTGGTCGAATGATACGGCGCAGGATACCGTGAATGGCGCTGTGGCCGGGCACTGACGCAGGCCCGACGCTTGGTTTATCGAGTATTCCGCAAAGCGTTCAACTGTGACAAGCTACATTTCGCGTGCGGTGAAAATGCCTTACCGTGCGATGGGGTGTGTGAAGTTCCGTATCGGCAAAGGGCGACTGGCCTTTTCGAATCGAAGGTTGGAAACAGCTTCGATATTCCGATGTACGTGATCAAATGGGGGTGAGGCGCGTGCGCCTTGATGCGTTATGGCGGCAGTTGATACGACAGCGAAGAGTGACTCTGGTGGCGGCTTCAAAGCCTATGAGCGATATGTATACGGTTTCCTGATCGCGATTGTGGCGGTCGCGATGGCGATCAGCATATTCACGATGCGTGGTCAGTTGCGGACCATGGAAACGGTGATCAACGACACACTACGGGTGCGCGTTCAGCCCCACGCAGCCGAGCAAAACAAAGAAATCTCTGTCGTTGTGTTCAACGAAGAGACCTTGGTTCAATTTCCCTATCGTTCCCCTGTTGATCGGGCCTTTCTGGCTGATTTGACCAATGCGCTGGCGGAGGCCGGGGCCAAGGGGATCATTTTCGATATCTTGTTTGATCAGCCAACTGAACCTGCCAAAGATCAGGCATTGATGGACGCAATCCGTAATTTCGAGGGGCCTGTTGTCGGGGCCTGGGGGAACAAGGAAGCAGGCCTGATCGAAGCGCAGCACGAATACCTTCAGGCATTTAGCGAGCAAA
This sequence comes from Pikeienuella sp., assembly GCA_049608645.1. Taxonomy (GTDB): domain Bacteria; phylum Pseudomonadota; class Alphaproteobacteria; order Rhodobacterales; family Rhodobacteraceae; genus Pikeienuella. The sequence continues at coordinate 5,894 of JBMYXS010000085.1, forward strand.
GCGGGCTGATCCTCGGTTTTGCCAACGTCGTTACCGACCCGGATGGCGTGGTGCGGGAATACATAACCCGTCTGGAAGGGGTCGATGACATCGTGAGCATGTCTGGTACGATGTCGCAGATCGTTACCGGGCGGACACCGCCAGAAACGGGCCTGATCGACTGGGTGATGCCCGCGGATGCCGGGGCAACCGTGTTCCAGCAATTCATTGCGCACAGGGTGACGCATTTTGCCAAAATTCCGGCGTTGAAGCCCAAACTCAAGGAATGGCTTGGCGGGCGGATTGTTTATGTGGGGGCCGATCTGGAGCAACGTGACCGGAAGGCAACCTCTATGGGGGCTAACCCAGCCTTTCCGCGCACGATTCCGGGGGTAATGGTTCAGACGCAGGTGCTCGCCCAGTTGCTTGATGAGCGGGTCGTGCGGAACGCGAGTGACGCTCTGAAATACGTCGTCGCCGGTCTCATGGCACTCATCGGTGTCGCGCTTTCGCTTTCGACAATCCGTTTTTTGTGGCGGATGAGTGGATTTATTGTGGTGTTCATATCCTACGTCGGGCTTGTCGGGGGGCTGGCTTATTCGGGCATCGTATTCATGCCGTTTGCGCCCATCCTGACGGTGCTGATCATCTCATTCGGCCTTGGGGTCGCGTTGGACGGTTTCTTGACGCAGCGGGATGAAGAGTTCATCCGCGGTGCATTCTCTCACTATCTGGACCCGGCGATGGTCGATCAGCTTGCGGAAAACCCCGATGCGCTGCGCCTTGGGGGCGACAAGCGTGAAATGAGCATCATTTTCACTGATATCGCTGGTTTCACCACGATGAGTGAAGAGCTGGAACCGGATGTTCTGACAAAACTTCTCAATGAATATTTCGATGGCATGAGCGACCTGATTTTCCAATATGGTGGCGCGATCGACAAGTTTATCGGTGATGCCGTTGTCGCTCACTTTGGCGCGCCAACGCCGCTTGCCAACCATGCGATGAAGGCGATCCGCTGCGCTGAGGCGATGGACCGTTTTTGCGAAAAGTTCCGGAGCGAAAACGCCCACCTTGGCCTTGGGGTTACGCGAATTGGTGTCCACTCCGGCATTGCAACGGTTGGGAACTTTGGCGGAAGCACCCGGTTTGATTACACCGCCATCGGGGACGCGGTGAATGTCGCAGCGCGGTTGGAAAGCTCCAACAAGACCTACGGCACGCGCATCGCAATCAGCGAAGGCGCGATGGATCTGGCAAGTGCGGCCGCCGATGATGAGGACACGCTGCCGCTCACGCAAACGATCGGTCACATCATCCTCAAGGGGAAAACCAAGCCAGTTACCGTGTATACGTTGAATACGGACGCGGATGAGGAGTTTATCTGGGCCTATGAGGCAGCATTCTCGTTGTTTGAAACAAGCCTGGAGCGGACAAAAACCGCGCTTTCGGAACTGCTGAAATTGCGCCCGGGTGACCCTCTGACCCTATTTCACCTTAATCGAATAGACGCGGGTGAAACCTCCAGCGTGATAGGTATGCGAACGAAATAGGGCCGGGCAGCCTATGCAGCCAATGATCGGAAGAGCGACGCCCGCGCATTTTCGAGAATGAACAAGAACGTAAACGAACCGTTGAGTTTTAAGGAGTAGGTAAATGCAGTTTCGATCCGCTGGTGCCTGGTTGATTGCCGCACTGATCTCGGTGCCGTTTCTTGTAGGCAGTGCCAATGCAGGTGAATATGTTGTTCTGGATAGTGACGCGGCCGGGATTGAACCCGGTTTGGTGTCAGCCGGTGACGCCACCATCACCGTCCCTGAGGGGGCAACAGTAGTGCTTATCGACCCGGCGGGAGAAACGCGTGTCGTTTCAGGTCCATATGTCGGACCGGTGGAGCAGGCCAGAACCGCCGCTGACGACAGTGGCGTTTGGGATCGGCTGACGGCACGGCGAAGCCAGGACAGCACCACGCTGGGTGCGTCGCGCGCCCCGAAATTCGAAGGGGGCGGTCTGACCGAATAGAAGGACAGAGCGCAGCCCGCAAATGGTCGCGCTGGCGTTTTTGCAGGGCCGAACCTGCGTTGTTGTTCGCACCTGCAGCGATGCTCTTCATCTTGGGGTAACGTGTAATAATATACAGACAGGCTTGGCGATAAGTGTTAAGACTGTATTTAGAATTTGGTAGCACAAGCTACGGTTGTGTTGCGGTGCACAAAAATGGATCGCAGGAATTTGGCCCAAAGGGGGCTTGCAATCGGTAGCATGAAAGGACGTGTGGTATGAATAATTGGATTGGTATTGCGGCTGGTGCGCTTCTGCTTACCTCCGCGTTTGGTGCGAATGCTGGCGATGTTGTCGTGATGGATAGTTCCGCTGACAGCCTTATCCCCGGCGATATGGTGGATGATGCAAAGGCGGTTGATATTCCTGCCGGCGCGGTCGTGACCTTGATCATGGCCGACGGTGAAACCCGTGTGGTGAACGGCCCGTACTCTGGCCCGATTGGTCAGGCGCAGTCTTCTGCTGATACCCTCGATAGCCTGACGGCGAGCCGCGGCGGAGAAACCAAAGTGCTCGGTGCTGTGCGCGCGCCGAAGTGGGATGTGGAAGACTAAGCAGACCTTTCACGCTGTCCTTTGATAGAAAAGCCGTCAGTTATGCTGGCGGCTTTTTTGTGTCTAAATAGCGGTATTTTCCTTAGAATTCAGTAGCTTAACACTGTTATCTCAGTTGACCTTTCAGGTGTGCAGGTTTAATCTTTCGTTAAGGAAGACTGTATGTGTATTGGGGAAGCTGTGCGCGTCTTTACTAAAAATTGCGTTGTTTTGATTGGTGCAGTTGTGGGGGTCGCGATGGCAGCCGGTGGCGCATCTGCCCAGAGCGCCGATCAAGACATTCGTGCGCGGGTTGAAACCCCTTCGCCTGCTAAATCGGCGGTGGCAGGGCCAAGCATTCAATACACGTCACAGCGCCCCCCAACCAACGCCGAAGAGATTACGTTTGTCCTGAACTCTCTCACGATTGATGGTGTGACCGCTTACGATCAAGAGCGGCTAGAGGCGATCTACGGGGCGTTTGTGGGCAAGGAAGTCGCGCTTGCGAAGCTCTATGAATTCGCAGCGGCGATACAGAAATTGTATCGCGATGATGACTTCATTTTCACGCGGGTTATTGTGCCAGCGCAGCAAATCGACGGCGGTGCAGCACGACTCGATGTGATCGAAGCAACCATAGAGGTAGCAGAGATTGAGGAGCCAGAAGCCCCAATCGGCTCGGTCAAGGCCCTTGCGGAGCGAATTGTTTCAAAACTTGTTGGAGTTGTGAACCCGACAGGTGCGGCTTTGGAGCGCGTTCTTTTCACGCTTAACGAGATTCCAGGCGTGACTCGTGCAACCGCAGTGCCTCAGGCCGGGAAGAGCGGGCGCGGTGCGTTGTCGCTTTATGTCAACATCGAACGTGATCCGGTTGATCTGGTGATCTACGCCGACAACCGTCAATCCCGTGCGGTGGGTACTGGCATATTGGGCGTGATCGCAACTTGGAACAGCTACAGCTATGCGGGGGATACGACCTCGCTCGCGTTGTTCAATTCATTCGACTATGACAACCGCAATCTCGACACGGGGGAGCGGAATACGCTGCAGCTTAGCCATTCCCGCAATGTTGGAACCGGTGGTTTGCGGGTTGAGGGGCGCGCGCTGTTCAGCCGAACGCGCCCTGGGGATGATCTGTTGGCGACGGGTATCGAGGGCGAACAGATTTTGTTTGGCGTCAAGGCGACGCAACCATTGATTTCTTCCCGGAAATTGGTCGCCAAAGGGCGCGCGGAGTTCGAGTACAGCAACACGACGACTGATGTTTCTAACGGAGCTTTGCAGGTCGCGAATGATGCGGTGCGCGTCGCGAGCCTCGGGCTGGAGGCGGTCCAGCGTGATAGTGCGGGCTATACCTCGCTGGATCTTAGCGTCCGCCAAGGTGTGAGTGTTTTTGGCGCCAGCAAGACCGGCGATGCCGCGTTAAGCCGGGCGGATGGTGACCCGAATTTTACCCTGGTTCGTGCTGTTGGAGAGCGTGAGTTGGTCTTCAACGAAGAACTGTCGCTGCTGATGCGCGCATCTGGGCAGTATGCCTTTGCGCCGCTTTTGTCGGGCGAGGAGTTCGCGCTTGGCGGCACCACCTTTGGTCGTGGTTTTGATCCCTCACAGTTCACCGGTGATCATGGTTTCGGGATTATGACCGAGCTGAAATACTTCCGCTCTTTCACCTTTATGGAGGAACGCTTCGCTGTGGAGCCGTATCTGTTTGGTGAGATGGGGTATATTTACAATATCGGCGATGGCCTTCCAGAGAGCCAGGGCCTTGCATCATTCGGTGCGGGCGTGCGGCTGTTTCTGCCGGATGATCTCGCCCTTGCCTTGGAATTTGCGGTTCCTGCCGTCGGTTTTGATGAAAATCAACTTATTGAGGAAGAGACGCCACGTCTTTTCCTCAACCTCACGAAAAGGCTTTAGGCCATGGCGAAAAAGCACAAAAAATTGAACAAGACGCCGGGTAAAGTCAGCCCGGCTTTTGTGGTTTCGCCCGCGCATTCGGGGAATGGCCGCAGAGCCAGTTTGCTAAGCGCGACGGCGGTCGGGCGTGTTTTCGTGGCGATTGCCGCCGCCGCCAGCTACGCGCCGGGGCCAGCACACGCGGGGCCAACAGGTGGCGTCGTCACGGGTGGCTCAGGTACGATCAGCACCGATGCCGGGCAAACGACCATTGTGCAAGATGGCCAACGCCTGGTCATTGACTGGGAAAGTTTCGACATTGACGCCAACGAAGCGGTTGAGTTCGTGCAGCCGGACGCAGGCTCCGTCGCGCTGAACCGTGTGCTGAATGACCTTCCAACAGAGATTTCCGGGCAGTTGTTGGCAAACGGGTCAGTTTGGATCGTGAACCAACATGGCGTGGTTTTCCACGCGGGTGCTGTTGTGAATGTGGGGGGGCTTATTGCAACCTCAGCCGATATCACCAATGCCAATTTCATGGCGGGCAACTATCGCTTTGACAGGCCGGGCGACCCTGATGCCAAGATCATCAACGAAGGCTCCATTTCATTTGGCGAAGCGGGCCTGACGGCATTTGTGGCACCGGGCGTTGAAAACCGGGGTGTTATTGCTGGCTCGCTCGGTAAGGTTGTCATCGCTGGTCAAAAGACCTTTGCGGTGGACCTTGCCGGTGATGGCATGTTTGCCTTTACGATGGGCGAGGGCGCAGAGGGTGCCAGCGCGATAAACACAGGCGCAATCCACAACCCCGGTGGCTATGTTCTGATAACGGCCAGCGCGGCCATGGGTATGGTCGATGCACAAGTTTCGGTGGGCGGTGTTGTTGAGGCGACCTCTGCCTCCGTTGACCAAAACGGGCGCATTGTTCTTTCGGGCGATGGTGATGTCACGGTTTCCGGCACGCTTGATACCACCAATACGCACGGTGGGCTGGGTGGCGAAATTGATGTTACGGGGCAAGATGTTACCGTAACCACTGGGTCACTGATTGACGCATCTGGCGATGCCGGGGGCGGGCGTGTTCGTGTTGGCGGTGCCTATCAGGGCGGCGATGAGCTTGCGGGCTCAAAAACCACATTGATCGAGCGTGGCGCGAAACTGCGCGCCAACACGATCGGCGGCATTGGTGACGGCGGCGAGGTCATCGTCTGGTCTGATGAAATGACGCTGTTCCTCGGTGAGATTGAGGCGAAAGGCGGCACATTCTCCGGCAGTGGCGGTTTTGCGGAGGTTTCGGGCAAACATTTCCTCGGCTTTGATGGTCTGGTGGTGCTTGATGGGATCGACGGCGTTGGGCGGTTGTTGCTCGACCCGGACAATATTACCATTGTTGCCTCTGGTGCGAATGACACAGATTTTGCCAATGAAAGCGGCGACATCGAATTCACTGAATTTCCGGGCCAGAACCTGACGATCTCTGCGGCTTCGCTGAATGGCGCTACGGCTGCCATTACGCTTCAGGCCTTGGACACCATCACTGTTGATGCGGTCATCAACACCGGGCAAGACCTGCGGCTTGAGGCCTATGGCGATATTATTCTGAACGAAAATATCACGACCACGGGCAATCTGGCCTTTATCGCGGATGCCGATAATTCGGCTGCTGGGCAGCTAACATTCGCGGCAGGCGTTACCTTAACCGCAGTGGATGTTACGCTTAACAGCGGCGAAGCGGTTAATGTTGGGAACGTAACGGCGACCGGTGACCTGACGGTTACTTCTGATGGGACGATCTTTCAGCTGGGCGGCGGCGTTCTTGATATTGACGGAACGGCCAGTTTCACCACGCGGAATGATGACACGATTTCGCTCTATCGTAGTGGCAATGTACTTAGCGGCACGCTCAATTTTGACAGCGGCACGGGCAGTTCCACCTTCATTAACTCTACGACGTCAGAAATTGGCACGGTAACGGCGAACAACTTCTCGGTCTACGCGCGGGGCGGTGAGGTTACGCAGTCGGGTACGATGACGCTGGGGAACCGCCTTATCGTGAGCGCCGATAATCTTGGCGGCACGCGCTTTGACATCACATTGAATGACGCTGCCAACAGCATTGGCGGCGAAGCGCGCCTGACGGGTGATACTGTTGCGATTACCACAGGCGCAGACCTTGAATTTGGCACGACCGTTGTTGACAGTTCGCTGACCGCAACATCCACCGGCGGCATTACCATTTCGACAGCGATCAACTCGGCTGCTGACCTGACGTTCGAGGCGAACGGAAACGTCGCGGTCAATCAGGATGTTACGACCACTGGCGACCTTGTTTTGACCGCTGACCTGGATGGTGCGGGCATCGGGCAACTCAGCTTTGGTGCGGGCGCTGATCTTGATGCGAATGATGTAACACTCGCCAGCCGAGAGACACTGACGCTTACGAATATTACCGCTGCTGGCAATCTTACCATCACAGCGGAGAACGACGTTACGCAAGTTGGCGGCGGTGTTCTGGACATTGGCGGCACAACTTCGGTGACCAGTGCAACTGCCGATGACATCACTCTGAACGATGTGGCGAACAGTTTCACGGGCGTGATTGACGCCGATGGCGGGAACATCACGCTGACTGACGCCAACGGCATTGTGCTCGGTGACATTGATGCATCGACCTCGCTGACCGTGAGTGCGCTTGGCGGCGACATCACGCAAAACGCGACGGGCATCAACGCTTACAGCGGGCCGACGTCTTTGACCGCGACTGGTGATGTCATTCTTGAGACAACATCCAATAATTTCGCGGTGACGTTTGACACCGACGCCACGGGCGTAAATGTCTCGATTGCTGATATCACCACACTCGGCGTCGGCACGATTACCGCCTCCGGCGATGTGACCATTCGGGCGCAGGATGCGGGTGTGCGGGGCACCTTCACAGGCGGCCTGACGTCCCTGACGTTCGTGGATACGGCAACATATATGCGGTTGTCGGAAAACCTTGTTCTGGATGGCACGATCACGACGTTTGCGGCCACCAGTGCTGGTGATCTTGATGTTCAGGCGATCTCACTTGGCGCGGCAGATGCGACGCTGACAGCGGCGGGCGGGGTTGAGTTTTCTACCGGAGCCAGCAGCTTCAACAGCCTCGAAGTGAATGCCGGCGGCACTGTTGACCAGACGGCGGAAATTGCAGTGGCCGGAACCACTGATATCAATGCAGCGGGTCAGGCTGTCGACCTTAGTGATGCCGCCAATGACTTCGGTGGGGCGGTTGATGTATTGGCTGACACGGTCACATTGACTGATGCCGATGCCATTGTGCTTGGCGATATTGATGCGGTGACATCCCTGACCGTATTGGCGGTATCAGGCGATGTAACGCAGGATGGTTCCGGTGTTGTTGTGTCAGACAATGGTGGTGCCATGTCCGTCACGGCCACGACTGGCAACATTACGCTGGAAACGGCGAGCAATGACAGCAACGGCGTAGCAAATTTCTCAGCCGTTGCCGGCGCTGTTTCGTTTGTTGATGCAAACAACCTGCTGGTCAACGCCGTTACCGCCCTCGGTGATGTAACAGTCACAGCCGTTGACAACCTCACGATTGCCAATGGGATCACAACTGACGGCAATATCGCTCTTACAGCAGATACGGACGCGAACCTGTTTGGTGGTGTCTCCTTCGGGGCTGGGGCCTTGTCGGGGGCGGATGTCACACTGGCTGGTGACGGGGCCATTGACCTTACGGGCATCACGGCCACCGGTGCCCTTGATGTGACCGCCAGCGGAAACATCACGCAGGCCGGTGGCACGGTGCTTGATATTACGGGTGCAACGTCACTGGTGTCTGGTGGTGATGTTACGCTTGCGAACGCGAATGATTTCGTTGGTGCAGTTGATGTGCAGGGCGCCGCGATCAGCCTGACGGATGCCGACGGTATTGTGCTTGGTGATATTGATGCGTCAAATACGCTGACGGTCATCGCGACAACAGGCGACATCACGCAAAACGCGGACGGCGTCAGCGTCACCAATCTGGCGGACATCACGGCGACCGCCGGGGACATCGCGCTTGCCGAAAGCCTCAATGATTTCAACACGTTCACTGCTGATGGTGTCAATGTTTCTGTAACCGACGCCAACAACCTGACAGTCGGCACAATCACTGCTGATACGAGCGCGACTGTCACCGCCGATAATGCGGGTGAGGTCGGTACGTTCAATGGCGGTCTGACATCGCTTACGCTGAACGATACTGATGCGAACCAGGTATTGTCGTCTAGCCTGTCGTTGCCTGCCACGGTCACGACGTTCATCGCTGACAGCGTTGGGACATTGGACGTACAGGGCATTGATCTTACGAATGCTGATGCGACGTTGACGGCCACTAACGATGTGCTGTTCTCAACGGGCACCTCTACGTTTGATGCGCTGACAGTGAATGCCGGGACAAGTGTTGCGCAGCTTCAGGATATTACCGTTACGACAACGACGGATATCAACGCCGCTGGTGGGCCTGTTACGCTTAACGATGGTCAGAACAGTTTTGGTGGCGCGGTTGATG
>JBMYXS010000086.1:0-14297 GCA_049608645.1 Pikeienuella sp.
GAGGGGCCGTGGTACATCATGCTCTGGGAAATCCTGCCAAACGCCCGTGGGCCGCTGATCGTCGATTTCTGCCTCAGGATTGGTTACACGACAATTCTTCTCGGCACGCTCGGCTTTTTCGGCCTCGGTGTGGAGCCGGAAAGTGCTGACTGGGGTTCGACCATCAACGATGGCCGTAAGCTCCTGAATATCTACCCGCATCCCGCCCTGCCGCCCGCCATTGCGTTGATGAGCCTTGTTCTGGGCCTCAACCTGTTGGCCGATGGCCTGCGCGAACAGTCGCTGAAAGACTGAGGAGGATAAGATGAGCACCAAAGAAGCCTATGACGGCCCGATCCTTGAGATCGAAAACCTGCACATCTCGTTCTTCACGCAGGCGGGTGAAATTCCGGCGGTGATGGACTTTTCCTGCACCGTGCAACCGGGTGAGGCGATGGGCCTCGTCGGGGAATCGGGCTGCGGCAAATCCACCGTCGCGCTCGGCGTGATGATGGATCTGGGCAAGAACGGCGCGATTACCGGGGGCACGATCAAGTTCAAGGGGCGTGATCTGTCCACGTTCAGCCCGGAGGAGTTGCGCCACATCCGCGGCAACGAGATCGCGATGATCTATCAGGAGCCGATGGCGTCCCTGAACCCGGCAATGAAGATCGGCAAACAGCTGATGGAAGTGCCAATGATCCACGAAGGGGTCTCCAAAGAAGAGGCCTATGACCTTGCGTTGGAAATGGTTACTTCGGTCAAACTGCCTGACCCGGCGCGTATTCTGAACTCCTACCCGCACCAGTTGTCGGGTGGTCAGCAACAGCGCATCGTGATCGCGATGGCGCTGATGTCAAAACCGTCCCTCCTGATCCTTGATGAGCCAACAACCGCGCTTGATGTGACGGTTGAGGCGGGGATTGTGGAACTGGTCAAAGGACTGGGGGAGAAATTCGGCACGTCGATGCTGTTCATCTCCCACAACCTTGGCCTGGTGCTGGAGACGTGCAACCGCATTTGCGTGATGTATTCGGGCGAGGCGGTGGAAACCGGGCGCATCGAAGAGGTGTTCGACAAGATGCGCCACCCCTACACGCAGGGTCTGTTCCGCTCCATCCCCTTGCCGGGTGCAGATAAAAACAGTCGCCCGCTGGTGGCAATTCCGGGCAACTTCCCGCTGCCGAACGAACGCCCCAACGGCTGTAACTTTGGCCCGCGCTGTGATTATTTCGAAGCGGGTCGCTGTGATGCAGAGGCCGTTCGCATGGACGAAGTTCCGGGTGATGATCGCCATGGTTCCCGCTGTGTGAAATGGAAAGAGGTCGATTGGGACGCTCCGATCGTATCCTCCGGCGAGGGCGAGAAAACCGAACCGGGCGAAGTGATCCTGAAAATCGACAACCTCAAGAAATATTATGAGGTTGCGGCCAACGCGATGTTCGGTGGCGGCGAAACCAAGGTTGTCAAAGCGAACGAGACGCTGAGTTTCCAAGCACGGGAGGCTGAAACCCTCGCCATTGTGGGGGAATCCGGCTGCGGTAAATCCACGCTCGCCAAGGTGTTGATGGGGCTGGAAACAGCAACGGATGGTTCGATCAAACTTGGCACGCTTGATATCGCTGATACGGAAATTGAAGATCGCAGCGTTGATACGGTCGCCAATATCCAGATGGTGTTTCAGAACCCGTTCGATACGCTGAACCCCAGCCATTCAATCGGTAGCCAGATTGTCCGCGTTTTGGAGAAATTCAAGGTCGGCAAAAATCAGGCCGAGCGTGAGCAAAAGATGCTCGAATTGCTCGATCTGGTGAAACTGCCGCGCGCATTCGCCAAACGGATGCCACGCCAGCTATCCGGTGGTCAGAAACAGCGCATCGGCATCGCCCGTGCCTTTGCAGGTGATGCGAAAATCGTTGTAGCTGATGAACCTGTTTCGGCACTTGATGTGTCAGTACAGGCGGCTGTGACCGACTTGTTGATGGAAATTCAGCGGGAGCGGCGCACGACGATGCTGTTTATCTCCCACGACCTTTCCATCGTGCGTTACCTCGCCGATCGGGTGATGGTGATGTATCTTGGACATGTGGTTGAGATGGGTTCGACCGAACAGGTCTTCTCTCCGCCTTATCACCCCTATACCGAAGCATTGCTGTCTGCGGTGCCTATTGCGGATACCTCGGTCCAGAAAAAGCACATTGTGCTTGAGGGGGACATCCCCTCTGCAATGAGCCCGCCGCCGGGTTGTCCGTTCCAGACGCGATGCCCGCGCAAGCAATCGGTGGCAGGTAACCTCTGCGAGACGGAAGTTCCCCCAATGCGTACCCTTGCTGATGGGCATGAGTTCAAATGCCATCTGCCGCAGGAAGTGCTGGATGAAATGGAACCAATCATCGTCGTCAACGAGATGGCCGCTGAATGAGATAACGGAAAGGGCGGTGAATAAGGCGGTCCCTGCGCGCCTTCGCCCTTTTTCAATCCCAATTTGAAGGCTACTGTTCGGTAATCAGTGGCGGGAGGTACGCATGGTATTTGGTCTTTTCAAGAAGAGCGGCGGTGAAGAAACAACGCGCTATGCTGATGTTGTGGTCATCAGCCTTCAGAAAAGCGCGTATTATGCCGATTCCCGTGATGGCCTGATCAAGACGGTCGCCGCTGCCATTGACGAAAGCCCAACAGGCAAAGTCGTCATTGAGATGAGCAAGGTCAAACAGTTCACCTCTGGCCCACTTGGGGCGCTTGTGGTTTCTGCGCGCAAGGCGTCAGAAAAAGACGGCGCGCTGGTTCTGGCGGCTGCTGTCAGTGGGTTTGTGGGAAAAGTGCTGTCAACGGCCACCGAAAACAACGCTTCCCCTTCATATGCAACGGTTCGCGCGGCGCTGTCCGCACTGTCGACTGAGGCTGCGTCGGAATACGACAAGCAAGCAGGTTAGTTCCGCCGTAGCGTTTCGCTGAGTTTTCGCAGACCCTTGCGAAGGTTCCGCTGCGCACGCCGTTCCCCCAGCTTGAGCAAAGGCGCGACCAATTTCGCACGAAGTGATTTGGGCACGACCTTGCTGACCACACGCAGGCGTGTTTCCGTTTGGCCCTTAGCCTCAAAACGAATGGTCGTTTCCACCTCAAAGCCGCGCAGCGTTGCCAACCAGGTAAGCCGTTGGGGCCGCACAATCGCGCTGCGTTGCAGGTCTATCACTTTGTCACCCAGTTTCTGAGGATAGCTCATTACCCATCTGTCCGCACTGTCCAGTTTGCGGATGCTCAACGCAGTGGTCCCTAAGGTGTCCAGCAAAACCTCAGGATCAACAAAAAGCTCAAAAGCCTCTGCTGGCAAGCGGTCGAGCAGCGTCGTCTCGCGCAAGACAAGTGCGGTCTTGGCCATCAGTCAAACCCGGGGATCAATCCGTCGACCCACCCTTGCAGCATCAGCTGAGCGACTGCGCCTTTGCGCGCGGGCGCAATCTCATCGGAGTGCCCAGCCAGCGCCGCTGCCATATCGGCTTTGCTGATCCAGATTGCGTCCTGCAACTCATTATCATTGAGGTGAATGGCCGTGTCTGTGGCGCGGGCAACGCACCCCATCATAAGTGATGCGGGGAAGGGCCAGGGCTGCGATACGACGTATCTGACATGATCAACGGGTATGCCTGCCTCTTCCATCACCTCACGCCGCACGGCCGCTTCGATGGTTTCGCCCGGCTCCATGAACCCGGCAAGGCATGAATACATTTTTTCAGGCCAGAAAGGCGCCCGCCCGATCAATGCCCGGTCCCCATCCAGGACCAACATGATGACCACAGGGTCGGTGCGCGGGAAATGCTGCCGCTCGCACTGCGTGCAGTCAAGCCGCCACCCAGCAGACCCAACGGTATTCGGGCCACCGCACACGGTGCAAAATCTGTGCGCCGCCCGCCATTCAAAAAGTCCCTTGGCAGAGGCCGCAACACCGGCATCCTCGTGGTGCAGCTCCCCCAATACCGCTCGCAGGTCAATGAACTTTCGTGTCTCGGACAGGTCGAGCGTACGCTTGTCAACAAACTCTGCCGGCTTTTCATCGGGTGGTGCGAGGTAAGACACATCAGAGGTAAAATGTGCAATGCCAGATGCATCAAGCCCAAGCAGTGATGCTGCAACCGGCGCGCTTGTAATCAGGTGATCTGTTGCACTCAGCCATGCCAAACGCGGTCCGGTATCTGTCAGGTCGAACAAGGGCTTGCCATGCCAGAACGGAACCACTCGGCTTTGGGCATTGGCCAGAAGGTGACCCAATGCGGGCTGGTCGCTGCGCAAATGGTCGGCGCGGTCCAAAAAGGTGCCCGCGAATGTGATCATGGTCTCAGGTATCATGGGCGGACAATGCCCTTACCGAAAGCGGCTTGCAATGTCCGTCAGGGGCCTGACAGCGGGCAACGTGCAAATCTGCCGATCTTGCTTGTTGTTACCAGGCCTATGCCCCCGGCGAGGCGCTTTCAGAACCGAAGAATATCGCCCGATGTAGGAGCGGTTGTTCTCTTTGTTCTTCAAGTATCCCCGCCGGAGGCGAAAGTCATGTCAAAGGCATCAGCCCTTTTTGAGAACGCGGCGCCCCAGCAACTCGGCAATCTGCACCGCGTTCAGCGCGGCACCCTTGCGGAGGTTGTCAGACACACACCACAGCGACAACGTGTTGTCCTGCGTTGGGTCCGTGCGGATGCGGGAGATATATGTCGCATAATCACCAACACATTCGATGGGCGTGATATAGCCGCCATCCTCGCGCTTATCGACGACCATGATGCCCGGCGCTTCACGCAGGATGTCGCGTGCTTCATCTTCATCAAGTTCGTCTTCAAACTCGATGTTTACCGCCTCGGAGTGGCCCACAAACACAGGAACACGAACGCATGTGGCGTGTACCTTGATCCTGCTGTCGACGATTTTCTTCGTCTCCGCGACCATCTTCCACTCTTCCTTGGTGGAGCCATCATCCATGAATACATCAATGTGCGGGATGACGTTGAACGCGATCTGCTTGGTGAACTTCTTTGGTTCCATTTCCTGACCGGGCACATACATGCCCTTGGTCTGGAGCCATAGCTCGTCCATCGCTTCCTTACCGCCACCAGAAACCGACTGGTAGGTCGAAACAACAACACGCTTGACCGTCGCGCGGTCATGCAGCGGTTTCAGCGCCACGACCATCTGCGCGGTGGAGCAGTTGGGGTTCGCGATGATGTTCTTCTTGGAATACCCTTCGATCGCATCCGGGTTAACCTCCGGCACGATCAGCGGCACGTCCTGATCATAACGGTAAAGCGACGAGTTGTCGATCACCACGCAGCCGGCCTTGGCGGCTTTGGGCGCGTATTTCTTCGTCGCGTCGGAACCAATGGCAAACAACGCCATGTCCCAGCCCGTGAAATCAAATGTATCCAGATCGAGTGTCTTGAGTGTCTTGTCACCAAAGCTGCATTCTGTGCCCTGCGAACGGCGGGACGCCAGCGCAACAATTTCATCCACGGGAAATTCCCGATCAGCAAGAATGTTCAACATTTCGCGGCCCACGTTACCGGTGGCGCCTACGACGGCGATTCGATACCCCATCTCCTTCGATCCTTTTTTTGAGGTTTCAGACGCGCGGGTCATACGCGGTTATGCAAAGGATAACCAGTGAGGGTTCGTGATGAGGGCAATCAGCCGCGCTTTTGCCAAAAAACGCTGAGGGCAGTCGTATCCGAAAGATCACCTACCCGGTCGTTCAGGTAAATCAATCGGCGCGGCGCGGGGGTCTATGCCAAATTCTGTTAGCAGATGCGCCATATAGCTGCCCTGTTTGGGTGCGCCGCCTTCGGCTTCTGCCAATCGGGGGCGCATGCGCCGCCCATAGAAATGTATCGAATAAACATCGCCGGCCAGTGCGGCTTCTACCTGATCGCGTTTGCGCGGGTTGATCAGCCAGTTTCGTGCGTCAAAATCGAGTGGATAGAATGCCGGCTCCGGCAGGGCATGGCTGATTTCCCTCGACTGGGTCAGAAAATAGGTCACCGCCATCGGCCCCGTTGCGGCCCAGGGTTGCGTTTCTACCGGCCAGGGCGGCGCATTTTCATGGACCGCCATGCGGCGCAGCCCCTTGTCAAACATCACGCGCGGCGCTGGGTCTTTCGCAAAGTCGATCAGCGCGGCAAGCCCCGGACTTTTGCGCGGCAGGCCAAGCACACCAATGCCCAAGCGATCCTCCAGCCGCCCGAACACATGCGGCGAAGCAAAATCAAACGGCTTGACGCAAAAGGCATCCGTATCGGCCCAAATCGCATCTGACTGCGCCAACAACAGATAGCGAAACAGGTCGGAGTGCACAGCAGGGGAACCGGTGCGGCTATGCCGCCGGATTACCTGTCCTTGCAGGATTTTCGAGGCATCACGAACCTCTGTGCCCTTGGGAACATTGGCCACCTCCTCATAGGTATAAAGCGCAACCGGGTGCCCCTGCGCGAGGAAGGACTGAATGCACAGCTGCTCCAGAAACGAAAGCCGGGGGCCGATCCACAGCATCGCAATTTCGGGAAGCACGCTCACTGGCGGGTTTGTGAAAGACGGGTCATGGAGGTGATGATAGACTGCAAGAAACGGAGGTGTCGCCTATGAAATGGATTTTCGCACTGGCCTTGATGTCAAGCGCCGCTCTGGCGGGGGAGGCTGATGTTGTTGGCGTTGAGGCCACGCGGTCTGGCGATACATGGCGGTTCTCTGTTGCGGTTGACCATGCCGATACCGGTTGGGAACATTACGCCGATATGTGGCGCGTTGTTGGGCCAGACGGCGCGGTCTACGGGGAAAGAGTGCTGGCGCACCCCCATGTAAATGAACGTCCTTTCACCAGATCTTTGGGCGGTGTTTCAATTCCGGCGGATGTTGCCACAGTCACCATTGAAGCCCGCGACAGTGTTCACGGCTGGGGCGGCAAGACCATGACTGTCGATGTCAATTAGGGCCCCTCGCCCCAAACACGAAATGCTTTGGGTCGTGCGCTTGTGATTGACGCGTTGTGCAGCCTCAGGGGAATAACGCCATCCAGATGCCAGCGAACATCAAAGCGCCCCCGGCGCTGACCCAAGTGTGCCAGATTGCATAGCGGAAGGGCATGGCCTTGCGGGCATAAAACAGGGTGCCGATCACATAGGAAGCGGCACCAGCAATGATGCACCAAAGCGTGGCGACCGGCACCATCGTCAGATCTGGAATGGCGCATAGGCCAATCGCACCCAACGCAAGGTAAGAGGCCGTCGACCACCGCGATTTGACGTTTTCATTGGTGATCTTGTTCCACATCGCCAGGATCGTCAGCGCCCAACACACACACAGCAATGTCAGGGTCCATGTTGTGCCCGCAAGCACAAAGAACGGTGTGAAACTGCCCGTTATGCTCGGGTAGATCGCGGCGTGGTCAATTCGCCGGAGCAGCACGCGTTTGGCGTGCAGGGGCGCAAAATGATAGGCCCATGATGCAAGGTTGGAGGCCAGCGCGCACAGCACGTAAACGATTGCTGCGATCAGCAAACCGCTATCAAGCCTGTCGAAACTGCGCGCAATCAACAGACTACCGGCAACTGTGATCATAACTGAACCAATGAGGTGCACGCCCATATCGGCGTGGCGGTGCGTTGGGTTCAGACTGGGGTAGGTAACTTCGGGCATGGGGTATCTCTGCGCGCGGAGATGCCCTGCCTAGTGCTGAACGCACCAGAAGTCGAGACGGCTGAGCGCGTTACGTTGCGCCCCTTCCCCTTGAACTGGTTTCGCGGAAGCCCGTTTCGGGGTGTTTCCCCCCGGCGTTAGCTTACCCCTCGCCCTGCTGCTACCGCAGGATCAACCAATGCGACGCGCGTTCCTGCACATATGACAGCCGGGTCATAGGGTTCCCGCGCGAACACATCCCGTGTCATATCAGCGAAAAATTCGATGGTTTCGGTGGGGTAGTCGGGGTCGAAACTTGCCTGGTCCCACCGCTCACAGAAGGTGGCGCAATCATCGAAGTACATGTGCCCGGCATAGGCATCGCGCTTGTGCTGATTGCCGCCCACGTGGTGGCCGTAATAGATCATCTGAAAGTCACCATGCTTTTCCACCACCCAGGTGCATTGTTCCCGCACAAATGGTTTCAGGATCGTGGCGGCGTATTCGTCGTGATTGTAGGGGGCAAAAATATCACCCACATCATGCAGCAGCGCAGCGACAACCCAATCCTGATCCGCGCCATCACGCCACGCGCGTGTTGCCGATTGCAGTGAATGGCCAAGTCGGGTGATCTTGTACCCCGAAAGCCCTTCATCCAGTGACACCAGCGCCTTTAGCAAGCGGTCGGCCGTGCCCTTGGTATATTCGATCTCATGGTCTGTCAGGAACGCGTAGTCTTCGGCATCCCCGTCTTTCATCGCGGTGAATTTGACCTGTTCCATCATGTCGTTCCTTCGCTTGCGGCATACATTTCCACGTTCGCTGCACCGGCTGCTAATGCCTTGGCCTGCGCGGCGCGTATTTCTTCATATAGACGCAATGACCGGGGGGCGAACAACTCATCTGGTGGGGCAAAGTTGATAAAGTTTCCCGTTGTGTCACGCCCGCGTACCAACATGGCATAATCCTTGTCGGCAACCTCCTGCCGTGCGGCGGGGTTCAGATAGCGGATGGCAACGCCGATGCGCCGGTCCGCTGATATGTTCGGGCCTGAGGCATGAAACATGAGGCCATGGTGCAGTGACATTTGGCCGGGGGCCAGTTCGATTGACGTTGCATCGGCTTCGTCGACCTCAACCGCGATTTCCTGCCCGCGCGAAAGCAGGTTGTTCTCGGCAAAAGTATCACGATGGGGCACCAGCGCCTGTTTGTGGCTGCCTTTGACGAAACGCATGCACCCTGATGCGGTCGTCGCCGGACTAAGCGCGAGCCATGCGGTGCACTGATGATCGGTCGCACCCATGCCCCAATAGGTCAGGTCCTGATGCCAGGAGACGATGGCGGTGGAGCCTGCCTCCTTGATGAAGAACTCTACGCTCCACACCAGCAGGTCTTCACCCAATATCGCCTCCACCGTATCCAGAATACCGCGGTGGCGGGCGATTTCCGCAGCAAGCGGCATAACCACATGGGCGTTCACGCGCTTATATTGGTTAAGGGCCTTTGGTAGATCCGCCGCCAGCCAATCACGTTCAATCGCTTCAATCTCACGCCGCCACGCAGCGGCTTGCGCGGTGTCAACGGCCTGTATGGGGTAAAGAAATCCATCATCCCAATAGCGCGTGGCGGGCGCGTAAGATTCCGGTGAATGACTGGTGCTTTGTTTCATATACCCCTCCCACGTTATTGGCATCGTGGTGAGGGAAGGTCGCCCCGCCTATCGCGCGCGCGACATGGGGAGGCGTTTTGTGGCCGGATTGCCCGAAAAAGTCAGCAAGTCACCCGGTGAAAGCGGCTTCCATTTGCTTGCGATACGCGACGACGGGGTCATGTGCTGGCAGGCTTACATCTGCACAGGTCACGACCGCGCCCATCGGCACGTTGCGGATTACACTCACATCTTGCGCCAACCCAATGGGTAATGCCCCGAGTGATACCGACGTGGCCGCAGGTATCAATTTGCCCCAAACGCAGTACCCGCCTTCACCATCCAATGTTTCGCCTGCGACTAGGTCACGTTTCGCTGTCGCCACGACATCGCCGGAAAAGGCTTTGGTTGAGCCGGTGGCCTGACCCAAAAGCGCGGCGGACAGGATGGAGATGTTCAACTCCATCCCTATCAGGTGAAACGGTTTGTACATTGCCGAATATCGCCCTGATTTGTCGGTGTTCATGCCATATTGGCGAAAGCAGGCCGCGGCATAATCATTGGGGGCTTCAAACACTGCATAGACACCCCAACGCAGGTCACGAAAAACGGGTCGCCCGTCACGTTCTTCGGAGGATACGGTTTCGACCGTGCCCTTGCGTTCCAACACTCCGCCTTCGTTGAGTGGGCGCAAAACGGTCGCCAGATCGTCAACCCCGCACGGGGGGAACAACAACCCATCCGACGGAGGCGAGAGGTCACAGGCATTTGCAATCGCTGCCATCTCCAACGCTGATTTCGTGCCATCAGTGAAGGAATTGAACATCTTGGGGTTCATGCCATCACGCAGGGCCTGTGCCGGGTCAAACCCCATATACTCCCACACCGTTTCCGGGGTCGATTGGTGGTAATGGGGGCGATATTTTGTGCCCTTCCCGGCGCACACAACCTCAAACCCGCATGAGCGCGCCCAATCGACAATTTCGGCGGTCAATGCGGGCTGATCGCCATAGGCCATTGTGTAAACGACACCTGCGGATGCAGCTTCGCGTGCGAGCGCAGCACCCGCCAGCACGTCGGCCTCGACGTTCACCATAACCACGTGTTTGCCCGCTTTAATGGCGGTACGGGCATGAGTGACACCGGCATGGGGGTTGCCCGTTGCCTCCACCACCACATCAACGTCATCGGCGCTGAGCGTGCCGGGGTCATCGGTGAAATCGACCGATGCAACCTGTTCGTCAGACCAGCCAACAACACGGCAGGCCGTGCGTGCGCCATCAGGGTTCAGGTCAATGATGCGCGTTACAATCAGGCCCGGTGTGGTCGGAACCTGTGCCAAAAACATGGAGCCAAATTTGCCAGCGCCAATCAGACATACGCGAACCGGGTCGTCAGCATCCGCGCGGGAAAGCAGCTGTTGATAAAGAAACATGTTGGTGTCTCCCGTTTTGCTGGGCGCGGCGGTTTGTTACTTGTGGGTGATGTTCGGATCTATCGGGCCAAGTGGGCCGCCCACGGCAATTTCCACGGCCCGCGCCGCGCTGAGCAGCCCGGCCTCGTCACGCGGTTTGCCGATCAGTTGAATGCCCACGGGCAGACCGCGCGGGCCAAGCCCGACGGGCACGGAGATAGCGGGCAGGCCCGTCGTCGTGGCCAGAAATGCAAAGCGCAGCCAATCCATGTACCCGGTCAGTTTTTGGCCGCCAACCTCTCTCACCCACTCCTCGCTTTGCGGGTGGGGCATACAACCAACAGTGGGGCAGGCCAGCACATCAAAAGTGTCAAACAGCGTGACCATTTCGTTGTAAATATGGGTCCGGTTGATTGAGGCATCAGACACATCATCAATGGAAAGCGCCTCTCCAAAGGCTGTATTTTCGCGGAGCGTATCCTTGAAATGGCGCGTGATCGTGTCGGGCGCGTTCCGAAACGCTGCCGCCCAGAGCATGCCGCGCAGCGTGTGATACGTCCGCTCCAGCGTTGAGAGGTCGGGGCAGGCTTCTTCAACCGTCGCGCCATTTCCTTCGAGTAGCCGCAAGACGCCCCGCAGGTGATCCTCCATTTCAGGGTCAATCTGCGCCATGCCGCCGAGGTCAGGCGTAAAAGCAATGCGCAAACGACCATCGGTGCGCTTTACGGCTTCCTGATATGGCGTTTCCGGCGCGGGGTATGAGATGGGGAAACGCGGCTCAAACCCGGCCATTGCGTCAAGGAACAGGGCACAATCGGTTACTGTGCGGGCCATCGGGCCTTGTGCGCCCTCAATGAAAAAGCCGCCATCCTTGGAGCCACCGCCAGCGCGGCCAGGGCTGGGGCGCAGCCCGACAATGCCGCAATACGCGGCAGGCGTGCGGAGTGATCCGCCATGGTCTGACCCGTGGCTCAACCATGCTTCACCGGTCGCCAGTGACGCGGCGGCCCCCCCCGAAGAGCCTGCTGCATTCAGTGTGGTGTCCCATGGGTTCAGTGTTGGTCCGAACACATCGTTGAATGTGTTGCCGCCTGCGCCAAATTCGGGTGTGTTTGTCTTGCCGATAACGACACCGCCCCGGCTTTCGAGACGTTCGACCAGGGGGTCGCTTTCTTCCGGTACAAAGTTGGCGTGGCTGTATGTGCCGAATGTTGTTGTCACCCCGGCGACGGGCGTCAGGTCTTTGATCGTAACGGGCAGTCCGGCCAGCCACCCTGCGTGGTTTTCTTCTGCGCGGTTTAGTTCATCCGCAGCAGCATAGGCCCGGTCCTTGCACACGATCGGTATGGCATTGATTGCGGGCTCGACGGCCTCGATCCGCTCGAAACTGGCATCCAGCAAGTCGCGCGGCGATACCTCGCGTTTCTTGAGAAGACCGACCACCTCAACAGCGTCTAGCTTGCAAAGCTCTGGCCCGGAAAACTCAAGCGGAGCACGTGGTGTGTCAGGGGTCGTCATGGGCATTCCTTGGGTTGTCACGTAAAGAACGGGGATGGCGAGCAAGCACTCCACCCCCTTTTTGTGAGGGTTCTTTTTGCGATTGTATAGTCGGAATTGCCAATGGCCCGCGCATGGCAAACCTTGGCCGCATTAAATCACCCCCCTGATAGGCTAGCGGGGTTTCAGCCCATCGAGGAACAGGCGTTTCAGGAAGGTTGAGGCATCCTGAAACCGCCCTTCGCCGCTGTCATCAAGCAGCATGCGCACCTGTGCATCGAAATCGGCATAATGCTGTGTCGTGGACCAGATGGCGAACATCAGGTGGTGGGGGTCAACATCTGCAATGCGCCCTGCTTCTGACCAGCCGCGGATGATCTCGGCCTTTTCATCGACCAGCGCCTTCAACTCCCCGCCCAGAACATCAGCCATACCGGGTGCGCCCCGCAGGATTTCATTGGCGAACAGGCGGCTTTCCTGTGGGAAAGCGCGCGACATCTCGATTTTGCGGTCGAGATATGCGGCAATCTCAGTTGCCGGGTCACCGTCACTTCGCAATTCGCGCAAGGGTTTCAACCAGTTGTGCATCAGTTGTTCCAGCAACGCGCGATAAATCGCGTCTTTCGACGGGAAATAATACAGCAGGTTGGGTTTGGACATGCCCGCTGCCTCAGCGATGGCGTCAATCGTCGCGCCGCGGAACCCTTCGGCGGCAAAAACGCTCAGCGCGGCGGCACTGATTTTAGCGCGGTTTTGTATCTGAATGCGGGTGGGCTTCTTGTCTGGCACGCATGGCCCTTTCTGCGTCGGAGGTGAGAAACATCTTGACCCTCTGCCGATCATTGCTAGCGTTAATTTTACCAACTGGTCAAGAAGCAGGAGCCGCCCCATGCCAAGTCCCGGCGAGAATATGAAAATCAACGCTGATCGCCTTTGGGACAGCCTTATGGAAATGGCCAAGATCGGCCCCGGTGTGGCGGGTGGCAACAATAGACAAACGCTTACGGATGAAGACGGCGAAGGCCGCCATCTGTTTCAGAATTGGTGTACGGCGGCGGGCATGACCATGGGGGTGGACACCATGGGCAATATGTTTGCACGCCGAGAGGGAACCGACAAAGACGCTCTCCCGGTCTATGTCGGTTCCCACCTGGATACGCAGCCCACGGGGGGCAAATATGACGGCGTGTTGGGTGTGCTGGGCGGTTTGGAGATCATCCGCTCGCTCAACGATCTGGATGTGCAGACAAAGCATCCCATCGTCGTGACCAACTGGACCAATGAGGAAGGCACACGCTTTGCCCCTGCCATGCTCGCCTCTGGCGTATTCGCGGGCATGCACACCGAAGAATGGGCCTATGATCGCGAAGATGCGGACGGCAAACGCTTTGGCGACGAGTTGGAGCGGATCGGCTGGAAAGGCGATGAACCAGTGGGGGAGCGCAAGATGCACGCGTTCTTTGAACTGCACATCGAACAGGGGCCAATTCTGGAAGCTGAGGGCATCGAGGTTGGCGTTGTCACCCACGGTCAGGGCCTTGCGTGGACGCAAGTGACCATTACGGGCAGAGACAGCCATACCGGCTCCACCCCCATGCCCATGCGCAAGAACGCGGGGCTGGGCATGGCGAAGGTGCTGGAACTGGTGGACGAAATCGCATGGTCCCACGCCCCCGATGCGGTCGGCGCGGCGGGGCATATCGACGTCTACCCCAACTCCCGCAACGTGATCCCCGGCAAGGTGGTCTTCACGGTCGATTTCCGCTCCCCCCAACTGGACGTGATCAACGATATGGTCGCGCGGCTGAAAGAGGGCGGGCAAAAAATTGCCGATGATATGGGCTTGGAGATCGAGTTCGAAAAGGTCGGCGGCTTTGACCCGGTGGAGTTCGACGAAGGCTGCGTGACGGCGGTGCGCAACGCCGCCGAACGCCTCGGCTACTCCCACCGCAATCTGGTCTCCGGCGCCGGCCACGACGCCTGCTGGATCAACCGCATGGCCCCCACGGCGATGGTCATGTGCCCCTGCGTGGACGGGCTGAGCCATAATGAAGCGGAAGAGATTTCAAAGGACTGGGCGGCGGCGGGGGCGAATGTGTTGTTCCATGC
>JBMYXS010000087.1:0-14248 GCA_049608645.1 Pikeienuella sp.
CCTTCAGTTATCGTCTTTACGACGCTTAGTGGCCTTGGCTTTGGCCTGATGATCTTGCTCGGTCTTGGCTTTGGCCCCTCTGACCCTGTTGTCGGCCCGATTGCCGGGCTGGCCGCGCTTGCCACGGCCGGTGGTGGCCTGATGGCGTCAACATTTCACCTTGGAAACCCACAGCGGTTCTTGAAAGCATTCAGCCAGTGGCGGTCTTCCTGGCTCAGCCGCGAAGGCTGTGTTTCCGTCGTTCTGATGACGCTGTTCTTTGCCTTTGTTGTGCTTTGGTTCATCGAAGGTGTGCCGATGGCGGCAATGGGGGTCGTTTCCGCTGTTTTGGCGGCGCTGGCGGTGTTCTGCACGGCAATGATCTATGCGCAGCTCAAGACGGTGCCGCGTTGGTCATGCCCGTGGACTGTCCCCATGTTCCTTGGCTTTGCCATTGGCGGCGGTGTGATTGCCGCGGCCTTGGCGCGCGCGATTGCAGGTGAAGCCATTCCAGTCGAATTTGGAATTGTTCTGATCATCGCCAGCGCGGCAATGTTTGCCTATCGGCGGATGTCCGGCACGATCACCTTGGCGAGCGCGGGGTCTTCCCCTGAGACGGCAACGGGCCTTGGCACCCTTGGCACAGTACGTCTTTTGGAGCCGCCTCATTCGTCGCCAAACTACCTGATGAAGGAAATGGTTCACCAGATCGGTCGCAAACATGCCGAAAAACTGGGTCTTATTGCCGTTATTATGGGAATCTTCGCGCCACTATTTTTAGTTGTGCTGTTCCGCACACCTTCTGCAATGCAGATTCCGGCCCTCTTTTTGGCTCTGGTGCTGCATTATGGTGGTGCTTTGGCCTCTCGGTGGCTGTTCTTTGCCGAAGCAGAGCACGTTGTGGGCCTTTATTATGGTCAGAGGTGATACGCGCCGTTGACCATCGGGCATTTGCGTTGGATATTCAAAGCTGAGAACAATCAAGTGATGTATCTCGGGGGTTGTAGGTCAATGCGTAACTGGTTTGCGGCGGCTATCGGCGCAGTATCATTTTTCTCAGCGTCGCTCTTGACGGGCGGCGTTGCGCTTGCTGAGTGCGAAGCAGGCGAAATCGTTATCAAGTTCAGCCATGTAACGGCGACGACGGGGCACCCGAAGGGTGAAGCCGCGGCCCTGTTGGCTGAGCGTGTAAACAAGGAGTTGCAGGGTCGTGCCTGCATGGAGGTTTATCCAAACTCCCAGCTCTATGATGACAACAAGGTGCTTGAGGCATTGTTGCTCGGCGATGTGCAGATGGCGGCACCGTCACTGTCGAAGTTTGAGCGATATACCAAGAAATACCGTGTGTTTGACCTGCCATTCCTGTTTGAGGACATGGACGCCGTTGACAAGTTTCAGGCCTCTGAAATGGGGCGGAACCTCAAGAACGCGATGCGCCACAATGGTCTTTTGGGCCTGACGTTCTGGCACAATGGCATGAAGCAGCTTTCGGCCAAACGTCCCTTGATTCTTCCGAGTGATGCAAAGGGGCTCAAGTTCCGCATTCAGCAATCGGACGTGCTTAAGGCGCAGTTCGAACAGCTTGGCGCGAACCCGCAAAAGATGGCCTTCAAAGAGGTTTATGGTGCCCTGCAAACCGGGGTTGTTGATGGGCAGGAGAACACCTGGTCGAACATCTACACCAAGAAGTTCTTTGAGGTGCAGGACGGTGTAACCGAATCAAATCACGGCGTGATTGACTATCTGGTCGTTACCTCCGTCGACTTTTGGGACAATTTGCCAGCCGATGTGCGTGCGCAGCTTGATGTGATCCTGACGCAGGTGACTTTTGAGCGGAACGAAGTTGCTTATCAGTTGGCCGAATTGAACAAGCAGCGCATTTTTGATGCGGGCTCGAATGTTCGGGTTCTGACGCCAGATCAGCGGGCGGCGTGGATTCGCGCGCTTCAGCCAGTTTGGGAAAAGTTTGCACCGGACATTGGGGTCGACGTGATCTCGGCGGCGCAGGCGTCCAACTCGACGCTTGATGAAAAGGTGCTGGCGTTTGAACGTCGGTTGCTCGAAGAAAAACTGACGGAACATGGGGGTCGCCTGCGACCGACGGCGGCGTCCCTCGGTATTTCACGACGCTCGCTCAAGGCCCGCCTTCGGGACCATGACCTGGACCCGCGCGATTTCCGATAGACCTGTATTGTTGATTCGGCGGGAAAGCGGGCGCTGTCCGCATTGGCGACGATAGGCGTTTCAGCTTTCCGCAGGATTTGGCAGATGAACGGTCAAGGCAGGTCCTGCGCCCGCAGGCGTGGCTATAATGGTGTTTGCAGGTTCAAAACCCAGATCATCGGCGCAATTTTAGGCCAATGTTGCCTCAAAGCTGAAGAATCCATTCTGAGAGTTGTATATTCCCGCAGAAATTGCGTATGGATAAGCCACAAGGGCGACGCCGCGTCGCTTTTCGCATTGGGAGGATAACATGCGCCTAATCACATCACTTGCGGCTGCGGCTGCGCTGACGTTCACTGCTGGCACCGCGATGGCTGGTGGTCACTGCGCCGACGGTGAAATTCACATCAAGTTCAGCCACGTCACCAATACCGACAAGCACCCCAAAGGGATTGCCGCTTCGCTGCTGGAAAAACGCGTCAACGAAGAGATGGACGGCAAGGCCTGCATGACGGTCTTCCCAAACTCGCAGCTTTATGATGACAACAAAGTGCTCGAGGCCCTTTTGCTGGGCGACGCGCATATGGCGGCACCTTCGCTGTCGAAGTTTGAAAAATATACCAAACAGTTCCGCCTGTTCGATCTGCCGTTCATGTTTGCAAACATGGACGCCATTGATGCGTTCCAGAATTCTGAGCACGGCCAGAAGATGCTCAACTCCATGCGGAAAAAGGGCCTTCAGGGTCTGGCGTTCTGGCACAATGGCCTGAAACAGCTCTCCGCAACCAAGCCGCTTTTGGTACCATCTGATGCTGCGGGCCTGAAATTCCGTATTCAGTCTTCCGACGTTCTTCAGGCACAGTTTGAGGCCGTTGGCGCAAACCCGCAGAAAATGTCATTCAAAGAAGTATACGGCGGTTTGCAGACGGGCGTGATCGACGGTCAGGAAAACACCTGGTCCAATATCTACGGCAAGAAGTTCTTTGAAGTTCAGGACGGTACAACTGAATCGAACCACGGCGTCATCGACTATCTCGTTGTGACGTCGACTGAGTTCTGGAGCGGCCTGCCGGACGATGTACGTTCGCAGCTTTCCACGATTCTTGCCGAAGTAACCGAAGCGCGTAACTCCGAAGCCTTCGCGGTAAACGAGGAAGCCAAGGCCGCGATTATTGCTGCTGGTGGGGAAGTTCGTCAGCTGACCGCCGAACAGCGGTCTGCATGGGTTGCGGCCATGAAGCCTGTTTGGAAAAAGTTTGAAGACGATGTGCCAGCTGACCTCGTAGCAGCTGCGCAAAGCTTTAACGCTGCCAACTAAGGCCGGCGAAACAGTTTGGGGGCGGCCCTTGTCGGGGCCGCCCTTTGCGCGAAAATTCCTGCGTCTCGGAACAACAGAGGGAATACCGTTATGGCCTATCAGCCGCAGACCCGTCTTGGGCGGGCGATCAATTCGTTTGAGGAGGGTGGCATTGCCTTGATGCTGGCTGCGATGACGCTGATCACCTTTGGCAATGTCATTGCGCGATATGTCTTTAACGACAACATCCTCTGGCAACTGGAGGCGACGGTTTTTCTGTTCGCGTGGATGGTGCTGTTCGGGGTGTCTCACTGTGTGAAGATCACCGCGCATCTTGGTGTGGATGTGATCATCAACCTGACCAATCCGGGCCTGCGCAAGGCGATGGCGCTGTTCACAGTTCTGGTCTGCCTTGCATTCAGCCTTTTGCTGCTCAAAGGCGGGTGGGACTATTGGTGGAAATTCGCTGACAAGGCTTCGTTCCTCGAAGTGAACGATATTCCGATGCCCGGGTTCCTTCAGTTCCTTTCGGACATCACCAATGATGGGGAGGCATATGAAAAGATGCCGCGTTATATCCCCTACTTCATCTTGCCGCTTTCAATGCTGTTGCTGACGTTCCGTTTTCTGGAAGCCGGGTGGCGTATCCTGACTAACCAATCTGACCGATTGATCGCGAGCCACGAGGCCGAGGATCTGGTTGAAGAGGCCGCTGCGGCCCATGCGGAAGGGCGCTAAGCCATGGAAGCCATTCTTCTTTTCGTCGTTATTATCGCGCTGCTGCTTATTGGCGTTCCCATCGCGGTCGCGCTTGGCGTTTCGTCGATCCTTTTCTTGCTGGTTCTGAGTGATAGTTCGCTTGCCTCCATCGCGCAGACGCTGTTCTCGGCCTTTGATGGTCATTATACGCTGCTGGCGATCCCGTTCTTCATTCTGGCGTCCAGTTTCATGTCAACGGGCGGTGTTGCGGCGCGCATCATTCGGTTCTCCATCGCTTGCGTCGGTCACTTTCGCGGCGGTTTGGCGATTGCTGGCGTGTTTGCCTGTATGCTTTTTGCGGCGCTCTCAGGGTCTTCGCCTGCGACTGTTGTTGCCATTGGTACCATCGTCATCGCGGCGATGAAGCAGGTGGGATACACAAAGGAGTTTGCCGCCGGTGTGATCTGTAACGCAGGTACGCTTGGTATTCTCATCCCGCCGTCCATCGTGATGGTTGTGTACGCGGCTGCGGTTGATGTGTCTGTTGGCCGTATGTTCCTCGCGGGTGTGATCCCCGGCATCATGGCTGGCGTGATGCTGATGATCGGCATTTATATATGGGCGCGCGTCAAGAACATGAAATCACAACCCTTTGCCGGATTCCGTGAAATTTTGCGGAGTGGCCTGGCGGCTGGGTTTGGCCTGTTTCTGATCGTCATCATTCTCGGTGGTATCTACGGCGGTATCTTTACCCCGACCGAGGCGGCGGCCGTTGCTGCGGTCTATGCCTTCCTGATCGCGAACTTTGTTTATCGTGATATGGGGCCTCTGAAAGAAACCCCGTTCTTCAACGAAAACGACCGCGAAAACATGGGCGCGGGGGTTGTTGTGGTCGCCAGTTTGCGGGCGTTGAAAGATACGGCCATTGGATTGGTCACATCGGTCTTTCACCCTGATACACGCAAGACGCTCGCCGAAGCGGGTAAGCTTACCATCATGCTGCTGTTCATCATCGCCAACGCGTTGATCCTGAAGCATGTATTGACGGATGAGCAGATTCCGCAGGCGATTGCGTCCTCCATGCTCGATGCGGGGTTTGGCCCGGTAATGTTCCTGATCATTGTGAACCTGATCTTGTTGATCGGTGGCCAGTTCATGGAGCCATCGGGCCTGATCGTGATTGTGGCACCATTGGTGTTCCCTATCGCGATCAATCTCGGGATCGACCCTATTCACCTTGGCATCATCATGGTTGTGAACATGGAAATCGGGATGATCACGCCACCGGTCGGCTTGAACTTGTTCGTGACCTCTGGTGTTGCGGGCATGCCGATGATGGCGGTTGTGAAGGCGGCGTTGCCGTGGCTCGGCATCCTGTTCGTTTTCTTGATCCTTGTGACCTATATCCCCTGGATCTCCACGGTTCTGCCGAATGCCATCATGGGGCCAGAAATCGTCACCCGTTAGCGGGGGCAAATGGTGCCTTGAATGAGGGGCGGCTCCCACAGGGGGCCGCCCTTTTTTGTTGGGAAAACCGTCGGCAGATTGTGCAAACCTGTCATGCGCCCTAAATCATGCGGCGAAGCAGCCAAACAGGATGAACGACGATCATGCGGTATTTTCCAATGTTTCTGGACATGGCAGAGCGTACCGCCTTGTTGGCAGGGGGCGGCGAGCAGGTTGCCCAAAAAGCGCGCCTTTTGAAACGCACCGAAGCGCGCCTTGTCATCATGTCCGAAGATCTTATCCCCGAGCTTGCGACATTGGTGGATGCCGGGCGTGCGCAGCATGTTGCCGCTGATATGGACGAAGGCGTGATTGCCGGGGCGGCCTATGTGTTCATCGCGACCGAGGATGAAGAGCTGGACCTTGAAATCGCTGATCATGCGCGGGCTGCTGGCGCATTGGTGAACATGGTCGACCGCCCGGCTGAATGTGACATGATTACCCCCGCGCTGGTTGACCGCGATCCCGTCGTTGTTGCCATCGGCACCGAAGGCGCGGCACCGGTTCTGGCCAAGGCGATCAAAACCTCGCTTGAACAAAGCTTGTCGCCGGAACTTGGGCCATTTATCGACATGATCCGCCGTCAACGTGACCCTGTTGCTGATCAGGTTGATGCGCGCGCGCGCTTGAGTTTTTGGAACTGGGCGGTCAAAGGTGCCCCATGGCGGTTGTGGTTGGCGGGCGATCACAGCGGCGCAGAGGCGATGATTGCCACCGCAGCCGAAGCCGGCGCGCCCCCCGCTGGTGTCATGGCAGGCATTGCCATGATCGAATTGCCGGATGCGCCTGACCTGACACCATTGCGCGCGGTGCAGCGATTGCAGGACGCCGTGACCATTTTCCACCCCGCTGACGTTGACGAAGGCGTATTGGAACTGGCTCGCCGTGATGCCATGCGCCATGTGTTGACCGAATGCCCGCGCCTCAGTGGTGATGTTGCCGCCATCGAAAAAGCCGCCAGCGAAGGCCCGGTGGTGGTGTTGACGCGCCCCGGTTGCGTGCGGATTGCCGCATTGGCATCAGCCGAAGTGATCTGCGCTGCTGCGTCCCGGTAAGCCAATTCGTCATGTATTTGCGCTAAATCGCGCTTTCAGCAGGTGGCGTATGTGCATCATTTGTAAACCACTGTCGCGCGATAAAGCACGTGCTGCTTGTGTGTGTCAGCGTAACAGTGCTCGAAAGGCACTATCTGCCCCGCGTGGACTGAATGCGAAGCTGGCGTGGCCTGGGGCAGGCCGCGCCGCAACTTCTTTGGATGCCGCCGCTTATGGTTATTGACCTGTCCAGGTCGGGTCACGCTTTTCGATGAAGGCATCAACGCCTTCTTCTGCGTCGCGTTTTTGCATGTTCATTACCATGACGCCGGAAGCATAATCATAAGCCTCCGCGACGGGCAGTTCGACCTGCCGATAAAAGGCCTCTTTCCCGATTGCCAGGGTCAGAGGGGACTTCGAAGCAATGCCGCGGGCCAGTGCATTGGCTGCATCATCCAACGTACCCGCCGCTGCAACGTCGGAAATAAGCCCGATTTCCAGGGCTTTCGCCGCGCTTAGCATTTCCCCGGTAAGCAGCATGCGCATCGCTTGTTTGCGATGCACAGCGCGGCTCAGCGCGACCATGGGGGTCGAACAAAACAGGCCGATGTTAACGCCCGGCGTTGCAAAGCGCGCGCCTTCGTCGGCAATCGCCAGATCGCACGTTGCCACAAGTTGACATCCCGCAGCGGTGGCAATGCCATGAACCTTGGCAATAACCGGTTGGCGTAGCGACTGGATGCGCTGCATCAGACGCGAACAATCTGCGAAAAGCTGCTCATAAAATTCTGGCGTTGGTGTGCCGCGGACTTCTTTCAGGTCGTGACCCGCGCAAAAGCCGGGGCCTGCGCCTTCGATTACAACCACATGGGCGGTTTTGTTGGCTTCGATGCTGTCGAGGGCTTCGATCATCGCGCCCATCAGCGGGCGCGAGAGGGCATTGCGCGCATGGGGGCGGTTCATGGTCAGCGTTGCGACGCCATCCTGCACGCGGGTCAGCACGAGTTGCTCCGACGTCATCTGGTTCATGTTCTTGCCCTTTCATCGCGCGGCTGTTCAGGTGGTTTTGTTACCGCAGAAAGTGGCGTGGAGGCCAGCATGAGTTACGATTACGTTGTTCTTGGCGGTGGTTCTGCCGGTTGCGTGATGGCCGCGCGCCTGTCTGAAGACCCGAACGTCAGTGTGTGTTTGATCGAAGCGGGCCGGGAGGGGCGCGACTTGCTGATCCGCATGCCGCTCGGCGCGATCGCGCTGCTGCCTGATTTGCCGAAAATCAATAATTGGGGGTTCTCAACCGTGCCGCAGGCGGGTTTGAACGGGCGCAAAGGGTATCAGCCACGGGGCAAGGCGCTCGGCGGGTCCAGTGCCATTAACGCAATGCTCTATGTGCGGGGGCACCCCAGCGATTATGATGAATGGGCCGACCTTGGGTGTGACGGCTGGGAGTGGGGAAGCGTTCTGCCTTTTTTCAAGCTGTCAGAGCGAAACCACCGGGGGGGCGATGACCTTCATGGTGCTGACGGGCCGTTGCATGTCGGTGATAATCTGTCACTTAACCCGTTGAACGAAGCCATTCTGGAGGCGGCGGCGCAGTGCCAGATCCGCATGAATGATGATTTCAATGGCCCCGAACAAGAGGGCGCAGGCCATTACCAGGTCACACAGTTTCGCGGCAACGCGCGGCATGGGGAGCGTTGCTCTGCGGCGGCTGCCTACCTGCATCCGAACATGGCGCGCCCAAATCTTACCGTTATCACAAGGGCGCATGTCAGCCGCATTGAGGTTGAGAACGGCCGCGCCACGGGCGCGCGCTATCTTCGCCGGGGGCGTGAGCACCATGTTGCAGCACGCCGTGAAGTGATTGTGTGCGGCGGCGCATTCGGATCGCCGCAAATGTTGCTTCTGTCGGGAATTGGCCCCGTGGATGAACTGCGCGCCCATGGGATCGAACCAGTGCATGAACTTCCGGGCGTGGGGCAAAACCTGCAAGACCACCTTGATTTCATCTGGAGTTATACCACCCCCCGCAAGGAACCTTTGGGCCTTAACCCCGGTGGCCTTTGGGCTATGGGCAAGGCCGCGCTTGAATGGCGTAAAACGGGGGAGGGGGCGGCAGCAACCACCTTTGCGGAGACCGGCGCATTCGTGAAATCTGACGCCGGGCTAAGCAAGCCGGACCTGCAATATCACTTCGTCGTCGGCATCGTTGATGATCATTCGCGAAGACGGCATTTCAAGCGCGGATATTCCGCGCATGTGTGCGTGCTGCGCCCCCATAGCCGGGGGGAAGTTGGGTTGAACAGCACAAACCCCAAGGCACCACCGCGCATCGACCCGCGCTTTTTGTCTGATAAACGTGATAGTGCATTATTGCTCAAAGGGGCCAAGCAGCTCCGCCAGGTGATGGACGCCCCCGCGCTGGACAGCTGGCGCGGGCGCGAAATCTATACAGACGGGGTGACGGAGGATGCTGACATCATGGAACACATCCGCAACCGCGCTGACACAATCTATCACCCCGTTGGAACATGCCAGATGGGCGTGGGTGACATGGCTGTCGTAGACGCAGAGTGCCGGGTGCATGGGATAGAGGGGCTGCGCGTTGTCGATGCCTCCATCATGCCCCGTTTGATTGGCGGAAACACCAATGCGCCGACCATTATGATAGCGGAGAAAATTGCGGCGGGAATGATGGCGGCGACAACGCCGCTGTGATCTCCCGTCGCTCGCTGCGCCGGTGTCATTGACTGGCGGTCACCTGATCACGGAGCGACAGCATCATCTGCTCCACTTCCGGCGCGAGGTTTTCGACAACACGGCGCACGGCCTCTTGTCGCATCTCGTTGGCTTTGCGGTCTGAACCCCAGGATGAAAAATAGCTGCTGAGGTCTGCCGTCGCGCTGGCGGTGCCATAGGGATAGCCATTGCGCACATCGACCAGAACGGCACTGGCCACACCCTGGGTCTCAATCCGCCTTGTTGGCAGAAAAGCACCACCAATTATCGTCAGATCCATAAGGGCGAGCGCCGTGTTGTTCTTGCTTGACCGGGCACCGGCTTCGTAGATCAAGACTGTATCAATATGCTGACGCCCTGCACCGATGCGTACCAGTTCCACGGCATGTTTGGTGCGGTTGCGAAACAACTCAAACGCGTTTCGATACCTGGTCTGGCCCACAGAACTTGCCGCCAGCTGGGCGACCAGCGGGCTGATAGGCGTGAACGTGCCGAAGTCTGGATGGCGTGATGCAAGGTCACGCCATATTTCGGCTTCTGTTTCGGGAATTGCGGTCAGCTGGCCATTCACCAACCGTGCGAGACCAAACCGACCGGGAAGGCGAAGGTCAGGTTCGACTGCTGCGGCCTGTGCTATCCGCTTGTCGATTGCTTTCGCGTCGCGGGGCGCGGTTGTGGCAGCAT
The DNA here is from genome assembly GCA_049608645.1 of Pikeienuella sp. Classification (GTDB taxonomy): domain Bacteria; phylum Pseudomonadota; class Alphaproteobacteria; order Rhodobacterales; family Rhodobacteraceae; genus Pikeienuella. The sequence goes on from JBMYXS010000087.1 coordinate 10,099, forward strand.
TAAACGTATTTGTACCCGCCGCGAGATAGTCGGCACCTGATGAATATTGCGTATGGTTCCCGCACCCCGCCATGAGCGTAAGTGCCAGGATAGAGGCGATGGATATTGAATGGTTTGGCATGAGGGTTCTCCTAAAATGTGTGATTTGCACATTTCTGTGGAATCGGGTTTGCAGTCAAGAAAAAAATGTGCAAATAACCCATTTATGAAATCACTATCCTCCGGTTTGTTATCGCGAATCCTTCGCCCGATCGTTCGCTTGATGATTTCGCGCGGTTTCGGGTTTGCGGCTGCGTCCGAGCTGTTAAAGCGCCTCTATGTTGAAGAAGCCGAAGCGCATTTTCAGTTGGATGGTAAGCGCATGACGGAAAGTCGCATCAGCTTGCTGACAGGGTTGCGGCGGCGAGAGGTAAAGCGCCTGCTGGAAGAGGGGGCGGAAAACGACAGCGCCCTGCCCATGGGGCCAGCCCCCCGTGTTTTGATGCGATGGGCAACGTCCAAGGCGTGGCAGGACAAGTCTGGCGCGCCACTGACCTTGGCCCTGCGGGGCAGAGAGGGCGAGAGTTTTGAGGCGTTGGCGGCCGAAATCAGCAAGGATATTCACGCCCGTTCTGTCCTCGATGCGCTGGAAGCCGCTGGATCGGTAAATGTGGACCGTAAGCAAGGCCGCGTAACACTCGTGTCCGATACCTATTTGCCGACGGATGACGATGCTCAACTGGCATATGCATCAGCGAACGTGGGTGATCATGCCTCTGCGGCAGTTGGCAACATCCTGTCTGCGGATGCGCCGTTCTTTGAACGGGCGGCGCATTTCAACAATTTGACCGGTGCCTCTGTCGCAAAGCTGAACGTCACAGCGCGTGAGGTGCACAGCCAGGCTCTCGCGCGGATCGCGGCCGAAGCAGAGGCGGCGCAGCAGCGTGATGCGGACGCGCCCGATGCCAACATGCGCTTTCGAAGTGGGGCGTATATTTTTTCTGAGAGTGAAGCGCGGAGGAAACCGAAATGATACGTGCGATCTTATGGGGTATCATCGTTATCTTCGCAGCCTCCTGTGCGCAGATTCCCCTCTCTCCATTGCCGCCGTCATTGCCGCCGTCGGTGCCCTGTGTGTCCCCGGATGAAACAGAGACTGACGGGGGCGTAGGGGGGACCGGGGCAAAACCATGTGCCGAAGACAAACTCAAAAAGGCCACCAATTAGGACCACCAAGCAGGTTTGCGGCTGCAAACATGCTATGATCGGGGCATATTTGGCAGAGAAGAACGCGTTCGCGATAATCTGGCCCCGCCCCGCTTCGCTTGACACGCTAACACCCAACGGCGACAACGCCCAAACTCTGGCGGGCCTTGGTGGGTGCGCCTTTCGGTTGAGGAGCAGGCGCGTGGCTAAGTCTCATGGGCATCAGAAAAAAGACGGGATAGGCGAGACCATCAAGACGGTGGTCTATGCAATCCTTATCGCGGTGGTGTTTCGCTCGCTCTTGTTTCAGCCGTTCTGGATTCCGTCCGGGTCGATGAAATCGACGCTGTTGATCGGTGATTACATCTTTGTTTCGAAATATTCCTATGGTCTATCGAAACACTCATTCCCGTTTTCGATGGGTCCGTTCGAGGGCCGTATTCTTGGCTCTGAACCGGAGCGGGGCGACGTGGTCGTCTTCCGGCACCCCAAACGGAATGAAGACTTTGTAAAGCGCCTGACAGGCCTGCCCGGTGATCGCATTCAGATGAAGGGCGGCGTGCTGCACATCAATGATGTGCCAGCGAAACAGACACCTGACGGCGATTTCGTTGAGCGCCTTGACCCCGGACAAAGCCAGCAATGCGTCGCCCGCGAAACCCGTGATGGTGAGGTTGTATGCATCAAACAGCGGGTGATTGAATCACTGCCCAATGGCGTGGACCATGTCATCCTCAACGCGGATACAAACCGCCAGTACAGTGATAATACCCCGATCTTTACGGTTCCTGACGGCCATTATTTCTTCATGGGTGATAACCGCGACAATTCAAACGACAGCCGTCAGTCGGTTGGGTTTGTGCCGTTTGAAAATCTTCTGGGCCGCGCCGAAATCATTGCGATTTCCGCCGATGGGCCATTCTATGAAATCTGGAACTGGCGGTTTGACCGGTTCCTGACGCTTATCCGCTGATCGAATGGCAGGCGGCGACAAAACGCTGGCAGCGGCAGCGGCGGGTCTTGGGCACAAGTTCGCGCGCATTGCCCTGCTTGATCAGGCGCTGACACACCCGAGTGCCTCTTCGCCGGCGCGGCCCGATAATCAACGGCTAGAGTTTCTGGGCGACCGCGTTCTGGGCCTTGTGATTGCCGAAGCCCTGATCGCCCGCCACCCGGCAGAGGCAGAGGGCACATTGGCCCCGCGCCTTAATGATCTGGTGCGAAAGGAAACCTGCGCCGAAATCGCGGCTGAGGTTGGCATCGACGGGTGGTTGCGCCTTGGCAAATCTGAAAGCACGACCGGTGGGCGGCGCAAGGTAACGCTGCTCGGGGACGCGATGGAGGCGGTTATCGCGGCTGTTTACCTTGATGGGGGGATGGACGCGGCAAAGGCCATGATCCTGCGTCTTTGGAAAAAACGTATCGCTGAACAAGGCGAAGCCCCGCGTGATGCCAAAACCGCGCTTCAGGAATGGGCGCAGGGCCGGGGCATGGCGCCACCAAGATATGAAACGCTCGCCCGTACGGGGCCAGACCATGCGCCAATCTTCACTATTGCAGCAAAGCTAGAGACAGGCGAAACCGCCACAGCAGACGCAAAGTCCAAACGCATCGCTGAGCAGGCCGCCGCCGCCGCGTTGCTGGAGAAAATTGGGCAGAAACAGATCGGACAGACAAAATGACCGCCTCAGGTACACGTACCCGCGCAGGTTTTGCAGCCCTCATCGGCGAGCCAAACGCAGGCAAATCAACCCTGCTGAATGCAATGGTTGGTGCCAAGGTCGCGATTGTGACTCACAAGGTGCAGACAACACGCACCCGCATTCGGGGTGTGGCGATGGCGGAATTGGATGCCGGAGAGCGCGCGCAGATTGTGTTTGTTGACACGCCGGGGCTTTTCCGGCCTCGCCGCCGCCTTGATCGTGCAATGGTCGCCGCCGCGTGGGCCGGGGCAGAAGATGCCGATATGGTTTGCCTGCTGGTAGAGGCTCATCGCGGGATCACCGATGGTGTTGAAGCCATCCTTGATGCCATTGATGATCGCACGAAACGACCCGTTGCGCTGATCATCAACAAGATCGACCGGATCAAGGCGGAGCACCTGCTGCGCTTGACGCAGGAGCTGAACGAGCGCCGCGACTTTGTCGCGACCTTCATGATCTCGGCGCAAAAGGGGCACGGTGTTCCGGCGCTGAAAACCTGGCTTGCCGAACAGATGCCAGAGGGCCCGTTCCTGTATCCCGAAGATGAAATTTCGGATTTGCCTTTGCGCCAGATCGCGGCTGAAATCACTCGTGAAAAACTCACGCTGCGTCTGCATCAGGAATTGCCTTATCAGCTGACCGTTGAGACCGAGAGCTGGAAAGACCAGAAAGACGGCTCCGCCCGAATTCAACAAATCATCTATGTGGGCCGCGATGGCCACAAGGGGATTGTGCTGGGCCGCAAGGGTGAGACGATCAAGCAGGTGGGTTCTGACGCACGGGTTGAAATCGAGGAGCTGATCGGGCGCAAGGCGCATCTGTTCCTTGAAGTTAAGTCCCGTCCCGGTTGGCTCGAAGAGAAAGAGCGGTTTGATGTGATGGGCCTCGATTTCTCCGATGGCAACCCGAACGGCTAGATGGCCCGGCTGACCACGGATTTCTGGGTCTATGCCTATCTCGCGCGACTTGAAGCGGCCGCAATCCCCGCCTTTTTGACGGCCAAGGGTGATGCAACCGCCGGGGCTGTGTTGGTGAAGGTGGCCACAATGGATGGCATGGCGTCGGCCTATCACCGCGCGCTCGGCCCGGACTTTGAACGTATTTGGGCCCCCCTGGCCGAGAACGTGCCCGAGGGAGAAGCAGATGCGGCGCTGGCGCGTCAGCGTGGTTTTGACCCGGATGTCTGGATCGTTGAAATTGAAGACAAACAGGGCCGCACGTTGCTGGAAGAGGATGGCCTGCGGTGACGCCTTGACTGCCCC
>JBMYXS010000088.1:0-14064 GCA_049608645.1 Pikeienuella sp.
CTTTAGAAATGGTCAGCGGCATCGGTCGTCCCAGCATTCCGCATGATCCTTTGTGGCTTGGTGTTAACCTATGCGGTTGGGTCGGGCGCGTCCATTGCTGTTGGTTGAGATTAAAAAAGGGAAGCTATGGGCGCACTGCTGCTATAATTACCCACTCGGGAATATCCTCTTTGAACTCAAAGAAGTCTTCCCAGTATGCTAATCCCAAACCACTCAAGCGCCGACCCACCTCGTCTAACGATTCAAGATCAAAATATGGGCCATAGACAACCAGATCTTCGGACTCCGCAAATGGCGCATCGAACGCCAAAGCCTCGCCGAGGTTCTCCACATTCTCGGTTATAATCGCGAAGCGGTCTTTTCGAATAACCAACGATCGCTCAGTTTTCTTATCATGATTCACCCATAAAATGGACTAAGAATGCCGGTCGGAAAATGATGGAGAACTCAAGACGGGAAGCGTCTTGGCGACTCTTCTCACCCCAACACCTCTCGCATCAAAAAAGGGCGGCACCGCCCGGCACCGCCCCCGTCTCCCTAACCCCAAACGGGATCAGTTCATCGTCATGTACTTCACCTTTGGCTGGTCTTCTGCGTCAACCTCGATGCCCACGCCATCACCCATGCCCCAGTTCAGGACCTGGTGGTGGATCGGGATGTAGAGCGCTTCGTCCTGCACCACGCGCCAGATGGCGGCGATGTCGGCGTTGCGTGACGCGAGGTCTGTGTTGGAAGCCAGCGATTTGATCTTCGCATTGACATCCGCATCGTTGAAGCCGGTGCCATTCCAGGTGCCGATGTCGCTTTCGCGGCCATGGACGAGGAAGTTGAAGATGTACTCAGAATCGTACGTCGGCACACCCCAGCCCAGCATGTAGAAGTCGGTCTTGCTGTCGGTGATTTTTGGAAAGTGCTGTGCCTTCGGGATCGCATCGAGGTTTACCTTGATGCCGATCTGGCTGAGCATGCCAACAGATGCCTGACAGATCGCTTCGTCGTTGATGTAGCGGTCATTCGGGCAATCAAGGCGGATAGAGAACCCATCACCATAACCAGCTTCGGCCATCAGGGCTTTTGCCGCTTCGATGTTGGTGGAGCTTTCGGCATCCATGGCAGCGGTCCAGCCGTTCACGAAGGGTGGCGCAATCATGCCCGCAGGCTTGGACTGGCCGCGCATCACAACCTGACGGATCGCATCACGGTTGATCGCCATGGACATCGCCCGGCGGACGCGTACGTCAGCGAGGGGGTTCTTACCTTCGATGTTGTCCGCTTCGAGATCATCCGCGCCCTGATTCATACCAAAGAAGATGACGCGGTTTTGCGGAGCCTGCTTGACCACAAGGCCGTCAGCGGCGTCAACACGCGCAAGATCCTGCACCGGCATGTCCTGAAGGAAGTTCACCTCACCCGATAGCAGGGCGGCAACACGGGTCGCAGCGTTCTGGATGGGGGTGTAGATGATTTCGGAAACTTCCATGGGGAAGTCGTTCCGGCCCCAATAGTTTTCGTTGCGCTTCATGACGGTTTTCACGTCCTGCTCACGGCTCACGAGGCTGTAAGGGCCCGTGCCATTCACATTGGTGGTCGCATAAGTCAGCTCGCCACCTTCAAAGTCCTGAACGTTGACGGTGTTGTTTGCCTCGGTCCAGCCCTTGTCCATGATAAAGAGGTTGGTGAGGTTGGAGGGCAGGATCGGGTTCGGTCCGTCCGTCACCATTTCGATCTGATGCTCACCAGTGGCGCGCACTTCGGTGATGGAGCCGATCAGCTCTTTCATATCGGAGTTCGGTTGTTTCGCCCGGTTAAAGCTGAAGACAACGTCTTCGGCTGTCATGTCAGCGCCGTCGTGGAATTTGACGCCCTTGCGCAGGTTGAAGACCCAAACATTGGGGTCATCGCTGCTTGGTGCCCAGTCCGTGGCCAGCGCAGGCTGGAACGCGCCGGTGGCGTCACGAATGATCAGCGGCTCATACATCTGATGACGCATGGTGTGGCTCGGTCCTTCGTTCTGGGAATGGGGATCGAGCGTTAGTGCGTCACCGGCACGGGCCCACCGAAGTGTCTCGGCATGAGCCGGAAAGGCGATGGCTGCCGCGACCGATGCGAGCAGAATTTTGTTTGCGATATTCATGGAAACTCCCTGTCGTCGTGTTTCGATGAACCGATTTTCGCCAATCTCCGTCAAACTACAAGGCTAGAAAGCGCGAAAGATTTTTTACCCAGCGTTAGAGTGACCGAAAATGCTTGCTGGGTTTGTACCCATGACCAAACAGAGATCTCGCAGCCTTTGGCAAAGTTCACCACACCCGTTACCGATCCAGTGGGGAGCGATCTTGTTGCGCTCAACTCATAAGTTACAAAAACAACATTGATCTCAAAATCGAACTCGACGACTGGGAGCGCTCTTGCAACTTCGCGTTGCTCAACGGCGCACACCTTTGACCTGTCGCCAAATGTCCACGTTCGGTTGGCAGCATCAAGGTATAGTGCGAAAGTCTGTCAAGGGTCGGGCGTATTTCCGCAGCTGCGGACAACATTTAGAAATATCGAGATCTGTTAAGGGCTGCGGTCTGTTAAGGGTTGCGACGGGCCTTCGCTCCATGCGGAGCCAAGGGGCGCTTCGCCCGCATAACAAGCGCATGATCCAGAACCCGCGGGTCAGTTGCGTTTGTCCGTCTCAATCCACCTAGCGTATGTCGCTGCGCCGCGCTATATGACGCCCAGACCATCCAGAAGGGCGATGAACATGAGCCAGATTTTCAAATGCGCAATCCTTGGGGCCTCCGGCTATACGGGGGCGGAGCTTGTTCGTCTGATTCATTCACACCCACGATTGGAAATAGCGGCGCTGACGGCTGATCGTAAAGCAGGGCAGGGTATGGGGGAGGTGTTTCCGCATCTCGCGCACCTTGATTTGCCAACGCTGACCAAGATTGGCGAAGTTGATTATGATGGCGTTGATCTGGCGTTTTGCGCTTTGCCCCATGCCACGTGTCAGGAGGTCATCGCATCGATTCCCGCGCATGTGAAAGTCGTCGACCTTTCGGCGGACTTCCGCCTGCGTGACCCGGCGATGTACGCCAAATGGTACGGGCATGAGCATCTTGCGCCTGAGCTGCAAAAAGAAGCGGTTTACGGCCTGCCCGAGTTTTACCGTGAAGAGATGAAGAACGCCCGCCTGATCGCAGGCACCGGGTGTTTCGTTGTCACCGGCCTGATGCCGCTTTTGCCTTTGTGTGAGGCCGGCGTGATCGACACCGATGATATCATCATTGATGCCAAGACCGGGATCACCGGGGCCGGGCGTGCACCGGCTGAACGTAAGCTGTTCTCGGAAATCACCGAGGGCGTGGACGCATACAATATCGCCAAGCACCGCCACACCGCTGAATTTGATCAGGAGCTTAGCCGGGCCGCGGGTACGAATGTGGTGGCGAGCTTCACGCCGCATTTGTTGCCGATGAACCGGGGTATTCTGGCGACGATCTACGTCAAGGGCGATGCCGAAGTGGTTCACAAAACCCTTGCTGATCGCTACGCCAGCGAACCATTCATAGATGTTCTGTCAATGGGCAAGGCCCCTGAAACCCGCCATGTGCGCGGCTCTAACCTCTGCCGTATTGGGGTGACCCCTGATCGCCAGCCGGGCCGTACGATCATTGTTTCGGCGCTGGATAATCTGGTGAAGGGGGCGTCAGGGCAGGCTATTCAATGTGCAAATATTGCGCTTGGCCTGCCAGAGGTGATGGGGTTGGAGGCTGCGCCCCTGTTCCCGTGATCGACCGCGTCAAATCTACCTGGCAAGTCGCGAGCACCGCCTATAAGCGTTTCGATGGCGATGATGGTTCGGCCATGGCCGGGCATATCGCCTATTCGGGGTTTCTGTCGCTGTTCCCGTTCGCGATTTTTATGACTGCGCTGGTCGGTGCCCTGATCGGGCCAGCAGAAAGCGCACAGATTTTCGATGCCTTGTTTGCGCTTGCGCCTGCACATGTGGTGGAAACGATCCGCCCCGTGATCGAAGACGTTACCGGGCGTTCCCGTGGTGGTGTGCTCACGGTTGCGGGGCTTGGTGCCCTTTGGGTGGCCTCCAACGCGGTCGAGGCGATGCGCGTGGCGTTGGATCGCGCCTACGACAGCGAGCACCCGGCAAGCTTTCTGCGCCGCCGTGCGGTTGCGCTTGGCTTTGTCATTCTGGCGATGGCGACGTTTTCGATTCTTGGTGTGCTGATTATTCTCGCGCCACTTGCGCTTAAACTGGCGCAGGATCTGATTGCGACGGTCACCCCCTTTGATACGGGGCTGGTGGTTGGCATCGGTGTGATCCGCTATGGCCTTGGGTTGAGCGTTTTTGCGGCATTCCTGCTTGCGCTCAATCGGTGGCTGCCAAGTCGTCGCATTCGCACGCGGCGGATTTTTCCCGGAATCATCGTGGCAACGGTGCTCTGGTCGATCGGCGCTACGTTGTTTTCGGTCTATCTGAACTTCGCGCCGAGCTACACTGTGACTTATGGCGCCTTTGCGGGCGTAATCATTACGTTACTGTTCTTTTATCTGACGGGTGCCGCCATTATCTTTGGTGCAGAGGTAAATGCCGCATTGGTGACTTTGGCCGAATCCAAAGACGCGGGCGGTGATGTAGAAGATGCAATGGTGGAGGAGGATGCCTGATGGCAATGACCCGTAAAAAGCGGCGCATGATGCTGATTGGCCTTGGGGCTGGTCTGATGACGACGGCGGCGGTCCTCGTCTCTGTGGCGTTTCAGGATAGTATCGCGTTTTTTGTGACCCCGACGGAGTTGTTGGCAGAGCCGCGTGGCCCGAATGAACGCCTGCGCATCGGCGGCATGGTTGTTGAGGGGTCACTTGAAAAAGGGGCGATCAACGTATTCCGCGTGACTGACCTGGAAAATGAAATTGAGGTGCGCTTTGAGGGCGTTCTCCCCGATCTGATCAAGGCTGGCCAGGGCGCGGTTGCAGATGGTCGTGTTGTCGATGGTGTTTTCATCGCTGAAGAAGTTCTCGCCAAGCATGATGAAAAATACATGCCTGCCGAAATCGACGACCTTAATCTTGATCGCGCGAAAGAAGCCGAAGGTTGAAGCCGTTTGCATGGGTTGATGCCTTCACCGAAACCCGGTTTGGCGGCAATCCCTGCGCAGTCGTGTTTGATGCTGATGATCTGACTGAGCGCACGCGCATTGCCTACACCCGCGAAACCGGGTTGGTGGAATGTGCCTTTATCGTGCCATCGTCAAAGGCTGACTTTGGCGCGCGCTATTATATGCCGACGGGTGAGATACCGATGGCAGGGCACCCGACCGTGGCAACGGTTACGGCGATGTTGGACGCAGGCGTAATTGATGAGCGCATCGGCACCTTTACGTTGGAGGTGGGGGCAGGCGTCATGGGGATTGAGGTTACACCCCGCCCTGCGCGCCCACCGCTTGTGACCATGACCCAACTGCCACCGGTTTTTGGGCGGCAGTTTGGCGCGGCAGAAATCGCGGCTCTTTATGGCCTGAAAGCGGAAGACATTTTGGGCACACCCCAAACAGTTTCCACCGGTTCGCCATTTTGCATTACGCGCGTGCGATCTCTCGCTGCACTTCGCGCGGCGCGGCTTGATGTTGATGGTCTCGCGGCGATGCAGGCGCGGGGTGTTGATTTTATGGAACCTTATCTCTGCGTGACTGAAGGTGTTGAGAATAGCGATACATTTGCGCGCTTACTGTTGCCGCCGCCTTTCCCGCCAGAAGACCCTTTTACCGGATCAGCTACCGGCTGTATGGCCGCCTATCTGTTTGCCAACGGGGTGATGCCACGGCGCTTTCAGGCGGCACAGGGGCATGATCTTGGGCGGCCGGGCCGGGCGGAGGTTGAGGTTTTGGGACAGCCAGATGCCATAACGGGCATTCGCGTTGGCGGTGCTGGTCTTGTCGTCATGCGTGGGCATGCAGACATTTGACAGCCGTGCGCACCGGTGCGGCATACAAAACCGCCGCCAACGGTTTCATTGGCGGCGGCTCTGTCGGTTCGTCATCGTCAGTGCTGGGGTAAATTAACCCTCAGCAGCTGGTTTTGCGGCGGCCTTAGGGGCAGCGCCCGCGCCGTTAAGCGGATCGTCTGAACGCTGTACGGAGCCTTCGAAGTGCGCGCCGCTTTCGATGGCGATGGTTTTGTGGATGATGTCACCCTCAACCTGCGCAGAAGAGGTCAGGCGCACCTTCAGGCCGCGAACCGTACCTTTGACGTGGCCGTGCACGACGATGTCGTCAGCGACAACTTCGCCGGAAATAACGGCTGACTGGCCAACGGTCAAAAGATGGGCGCGGATGTCGCCTTCGATTGTGCCTTCGACCTGAATGTCACCTGATGTTGTCAGGTTACCTTTGATCGTAAGGTCAGTCGAAATGACCGATGGCGATGGTTTGGCTTTGGGCGGCGCAGCTGGTGTTGGCGCGGGCGCTGGTGCGCTAGCGGCGGGGGCGGCGGGCTTGGGGGCCTGCGGTGCTGGTGCTGCGGGTTTCTTTTCGGGTTCGTTGATTTTGCTCTTAGAGAACATGACGTGCGGCCTCGATATCGTTTGCGGAGTTGACGGCGGTGCCGTGCAACCAGATTTCATAATGCAGGTGGACGCCGGCGCTGCGCCCCGTGCTGCCCATATCAGCGATATGACTACTTTTTTCCACCCTGTCGTCAACGCCAAAGCGTCAACGAGTGGTGCAAGACTACACCGTTTCAAATCCGAAAGCATGGCCTATTTTGATGAGATTGGTCGCAGAATGACGGGGCCGTGGGGCGCGGCGAGTGCCTGCTGTGCGGGCAGTTGTGCACACGTATCTACCCCAAGGTGAGCGTGGCTTGGCCAGATTTTGGTGTGCTTGCCATAGGGGCCGCGAAAAGCGGGTGCCTTGAACTTGCACTGAATTGCTCAATCCGCAGCATGTCGATGCCCCGGTATCAAGATATCAAGGCAGTGCCCAAGGAGCGATTCTGGCGTGTCCGCGTGGGGCTGCGCTGTGCCGGATCGCGGTGGTGCCACCCCAGACCTTGCCAAAAGGGAATCATCGGGTCGTGGCTTGGTAAGGGCGGGGTCTATTCGACCAGTGGCCAATAGAAATCGGGCGGAATCCCCGCATCAGCCCGCTTTTCCTCGTTGAATGGCGGCTTCAGGCCGCCGTGAAAATACTGTCTGACAAGAGCATGGAACACGTCTTTCGGGTCGGAATTGTCGCGCCCGCACAAGAAGTTGAACCATTTCGAGCCATAAGCCACATGCGCAACTTCGTCTTTGTAGATTACGCGCAGGGCCTCCACACTGTCGGTGTCCTCGGCCTTTTCAAATGCAGCGATCATGCCCGGCGTGACGTCCAGTCCGCGTGCTTCGAGTACCATGGGTACCACGGCAAGACGGGCGTGAAGGTCACTCACGGTATCTTCTGCGGCGCGCCACATGCCTTCATGCGCAGGCAGGGCACCATAACGGCTGCCGAGCGCCTCCAGACGATCCGCCAAAAGGCCAAAATGTTTGGCTTCATCATCTGCCGCCTGCGCCCAGTCATCAAAAAAGCCAAGGGGTAAATCTGTTTCGCTGAAACGCACGGCGATATCCCAATGCAGGTCAATCGCGTTCAACTCGATATGGGCAATCGCATGCAAAAGCGCGATGCGCCCGGCGACGCCGCCGCGGCGGCGCTTGGGCATTTCTCGCGGGTCAAGCAAAGCTGGCTCTGCCGGGCGTGCGGGGCGCAGTGGTGGTTGTGCCTTGCCCAGTGGCAGGGGCGCCCCGGCCGCGCGCGATGCCAACCATTCGGCTGCGCCCGCCCGTGACAGGCGCGCCTTTTCACGGGCGTCGCAACAAGTCAGCACCGCCATTCCAAGGTCGCAAAGCGTGTTCATAGCGATTTTGCAGCCGCCAGAACTTCAGCCACATGGCCTTTGACCTTTACCTTTCGCCACCGGTTTTGAACCGTTCCGTCGGGGCCGATCAGATAGGTTGCGCGCTCTATCCCCATGTATTTCTTGCCATACATGTTCTTTTCTACCCACACGCCATAGTCTTCGCAGACGGTCCCTTCGGCGTCAGACGCAAGCATGACGCCAAGGTTGTGTTTGGTGATGAATTTGTCGTGTTTGGCAACGGTATCTTTTGATACACCGATGATCACGGCACCTGCGGCGGCGAACTCTTCCAATGATGCGGTAAAATCAATCGCCTCTGTCGTACAGCCCGGTGTATCATCCCGAGGGTAGAAATAGAGTACAACAGACTTACCTGAAAAGGACGCAAGATTGATCTCAGTATCAGCGGAACCGGGCAATACAAAGGTTGGGGCCGTTTCGCCGATGGCTGGGCCGGACGTTTCCTTTGAGGTGGTCATTTGGCGTCTCCTTCGTTCAGACTCAATTTTGAGTAAAGATAAGCCAAATGGGCTTGCGTCAAGACGGCGCCCGCCGCAAGAGCAGAAGTGTGCGGAAAATCGGACGATTGAATGACTGACGAGCGCGTATCAGCGCAGGAAGGCGAACAGCCCGCACCAGATGGTGACGGCACCCGTTCTCCTGACCCCTATGCTGGTACGAATGCGCCCGCACCGCCAATGCGCAAACGGGGGCGAAAACGCCATGCGTTCACGCGGTTACTTGGCGGCATTTTTGCCTTGCTGGCGATTGTGCTCGTGTTGGTTGTCGGGGGTGTCACGCTGAAGCTGCGGTCTGGCCCGTTGGATATCAGCCGAATGGCACCGCTGTTGAGCGAACAGCTTTCGGCGTTTGTGCCGGGCGGGTCGGTAAAGGTCGATGGCGCGACCCTGGCCATAGAAGAAGATCAACCCGGCGCATTGCGCATCGCGCTGCGCAAGTTCACCTTTTATAATGGCAAGGGCCAACCACTTGCACAGGCACCGAAGGTTTCTGGCGTTTTTCTGATCTCAGATATCGTGCGTGGCGATTTTGAACCAAGCGAGCTGGTGATCAGCGATGTAAGCGTCGCCGTGCGCCGTTTGGCTGATGGTCGGTTGGTGGTGGACGCCGCCATGACAGGCGGCAACGGCGGCGACATTGATGGCGCGGCGCTTCTGGCGCTGCTGGGAAGCCCGCCTGATGAAGGCAGCGAGCAAACCGCCGAAGCCTCTGAAGGTCAAACCACGCCTGACCCATCGCCCATAGCACCAACGGGGGCAGGCACGCCCCCGGCAGAAGTGCCCGCCACCGGGCTTGCCGCCGAAACCGCCGGCGCAACACTGGCGTTGGAAAATGTCGAATTCGTTTATGCCGACGACATCACCGGGCGGGAGTGGCGGGCCAAGAATGTGGTCGTCAACTTTGCGTCCACCAACCTTGGTGTGCAGGCCGTGGCCGATATTGATGTGGACGGGGGGCGGTTTGGCCGCCAAACCCTGCGCGTTCAGGGCTATCGCGCCGCGTCCGGGTCGCTGTATCTGGATGGAGAGTTCAGTAACGTCGCGGTGGGGGACATTGCCTCCCAGATCACGGCGCTGGAATGGCTCGCGCCTTTTGATGCACCGGTTGCGGGGCGATTGAAGCTCGCGCTGGACGATGGCGGGCTTGTCACCGCGATGAGCGGTTCACTGAACGGCGGCGCAGGTGTGTTTCGTGTACCGGGCGTCACCGGGCAAAACGCGGTTTCCAAGATCCTGACAGCGGGCTTGGATTTCGTCTTTGAACCATTGAGCGAGCGTTTCATTGTGTCTTCTGTGCGAATGGACGCTGAACGCGGGCGATTTGATGGTGACGGCCTGATCGAGTTGGAGCGTAACGCTGAGGGTGAACTGACAGGACTGGTCACGCAGATGACGTTGCGCGATGTGAACGCCGTTGCGCCGGAACTGTTTGCGGCCCCGCTTGCCTATGATCGCGCAGATATGACCATGCGCCTTAACCTTGAGCCTTTGAATGTGGAGGTGGGCGATATTCGGCTGGAGCGGGGAAACCTCGTGCTGGCCGGGGCCGGGGTAATCCGCAGCGCGGGCGAGGGGTTCGCGGCCGATTTGATCCTGCGCGGCAAGGGCCTGACGTCAGCGGACTTGCTGACCCATTGGCCTCCACAAGCGGCGGGGAACGCGCGTAAATGGGTGGCCGAAAATGTCATCAGTGGCCGGGTAGAGGATGTAAACGCCAGTATTCGGATTGGGGGCAGGAAGGATGTTGTCAGCCTCGATTTCACGTTCAGGGATATTGAAAGCCGTTACCTTGCGGATATGCCGCCGGTTATAAATGGGGCAGGTGCCGGGCAGCTTGACCTCACCGCATTTCACCTGACGCTGACAGACGGTGAGGTTGTTGTGCCTCTCCCCCCGTCAACGGGCGACAACGGCCCGGCAGCAGGCCAGAACAACGCGCCGCTTCTCCTCGCGGGGTCCAGCCTTTCGATTACCGGGCTGGATCAGCCGCTGGAGCAGATGACTGTTGACTTGAAGGCCACAGGGCCAGCCAAGGCGATGATTGCAATTATCGACGAGCCGCCGCTCAGCCTGATTTCAAAGCTTGGTGCGCCGATTGAGGTGATCGCGGGCGAAGGCGATGTGCAGGCCGCAATTACCTTTCCCTTGCTCAAAGACCTGCTGGTTGAAGATATCGCGGCTGACGCGACGGCTGCGCTGCGCGATATCGAAGGCGTCGTTGGCCCAGAGCGTTTTGGTCTGCAGGCAAAATCCATTGATATAGAGGCAAGCGCCGAACGCATGGCGTTGACGATGGATGGCGCAGTAGAAGGTGTCGGCCTGCGGGCAACTTGGCGGGAAAACTTCTCCTCGGGCGCGCGCTCGGTTCGTGCGCGAGGACGAGTGACGCCCAGCGTGCTGCGCCGGTTTGGCGTCGAACAACCCTGGTTTTCCGATGGCTCCATCGCCGCGAACGTCACAGCGTCGCTGGCGCGGGGCGGGTATGACATTGAGCTTGATGCGGACATCACACGCGCGGCCATTTCTGTTGCAGATATCGGCTGGCAGAAAGAGGCGGGCGAAGCCGGGCGGGTAAAGACGGCAATTACCCTTCGCGATGATCAGATCAGCCTTACCGGGCTGTCCGCGCAAACCGGCGGGTACGAGGTTGAGGGTGATGTGCTCATCACAGCCGATGGCGCGCCGCGCGCGCTTGACCTTCGCCGTGTGGTCTTGCCCGGTATGCTCGATGCAGCCGTACGGCTTGACCGTGTGAATGGTGGGTGGAAGACAGCGGTTTCGGGCGCCTATCTTGATATTCCTGCGCTTCGCAAACGGTTCGGGTCAGGGAGCCAAAGCAGCGAAAATGCCCCGGACGGTGCCCTGTCCGTCGGTGAAGGCGGGCCAAAGGTGGATGCGCGTATTGATCTGGCCCGTGTGCAGCTAACTGATGATATTTACATTGCCTCGGCCAATGGGGCGTTTGCCCTGGGCAGTGATGTAAGTGCGGACCTGAGCGGCTTGATAGGTGGGATCGCGCCTGTGAAACTGCGCGTCACCCCGGAGGGCGCTGATCGCGCATTGACGCTTGTGTCCGATGATGCGGGCCGTCTGATGCATGCGCTTGGTGTTTTTGACGACGGCGCGGGCGGTGCGCTCGAAATTACGGCAACGATGCCGGGGGGAAACCTTGACGCCGCGACGGGCGTGCTAAGTGTCAGGGGGCTGACCGTCCACGATGATGCCAAGCTGGAACGTATGCTGATCGGTGGCGAACTGGATGAGTTGCGCGCAAAAATGCGTGAAGACGGCCTGCATTTTCGCAAGATTATCGCGCCATTTATTTGGAAGGGCGATACGCTGAAGATCAAAAACGCCATTGCGCGCGGCGGCGATATTGGCGTTACGATTGACGGGCTTTACCACATCGCAGAAGAGCGCCTTGATATGAAAGGCGTCTTTACCCCGCTCTATGGTGTTAACAGTGCCTTGGGGAACCTGCCCTTGATCGGCAAGGTGCTAACCGGTGGCAAGGGGGAGGGGATATTTGCCCTCAACTATACCGTCACGGGGTCTGCAAGTGACCCGGAGGTTAACGTGAACCCGTTGTCGTTGCTGGCACCAGGTATCTTGCGAAAACTGGTCGAAGGCGAGGGTGATACAACCCCACCCGTGCGCGCGGATCGCTGAGCGTTTCAACAAGCCCTGCGTATATATGCGCTTCACGCGGGCCACCGGAGCGGCCCGCGTGAGCATTGGTTAGCCTGCCTCGGCCATGGCGTGGCGTTTCTTGCCCGCAGACAGTTTCAGTGGCCCACCCGCAAAATCAGCCGCGGTGAACATACGGCCTGAATCTGTGACCGCTTCGTCATTCACCTTGGCACCACCATCCGCGATCAGGCGCTTTGCCTCCTTGCCGGACGCCGCCAGGCCCGCGCGGATGAACAGTTGCGCCGCAGAGACGCCCGCTGCCAGATCATCCGCCGATAGCGAAACACGGGGCAAATCGGCACCAAGGCCACCCTGCGCAAAGGTTTCTTCGGCTGTTGCCGCCGCGCTTTCGGCGGCGTCGCGCCCACGGGCCAATGCGGTGACTTCGTTGGCGAGGATTTTCTTGGCCTCGTTCAACTCCGCGCCCTCAAGCGCCTCCAGCTTGGCGATCTCGGCCATTGGAAGCTCGGTGAACAGTTTCAGGAACTTGCCGGTGTCAGCGTCAGACGTGTTCCGCCAGAACTGCCAGAAATCATAGGCCGGCAGCATATCGTCGTTGAGCCAAACGGCACCCGCCGCTGACTTGCCCATTTTGGAACCGTCAGATTTGGTCAACAAGGGCGTGGTCAAACCGAACACCTCGTTGCCGGACACGCGGCGCGACAGGTCCACGCCATTGACGATGTTGCCCCACTGGTCCGAGCCGCCCATCTGAAGCGCGACGCCCATGCGGCGGTTCATCTCCATGAAGTCATAAGCCTGCAAAAGCATGTAGTTAAACTCAAGGAACGACAGCGATTGGTCCCGGTCCAGCCGCGCCTTGACGCTTTCAAAGGTCAACATGCGGTTGATCGAGAAATGGCGGCCATAGTCGCGCAGAAATTCGATGTAGTTCAGCTGATCCAGCCATTCGGCGTTGTTCGGCATGATCGCATCAGTCTCGCCATCGCCATAGTGGAGGTATTTGGCAAACACGGCCTTGATCCCTTCCATATTGGAAGCGATTTTCTCATCCGTCAGCAACTGGCGCGCTTCGTCCTTGCCGGACGGGTCGCCAATGCGCGTGGTGCCGCCGCCCATAAGGGTGACAGGTTTGTGGCCGGTCTTTTGCAGCCAGCGCAGCATCATGATCTGAACGAGAGAACCGACATGCAGGCTGGTTGCCGTGCAGTCGAAGCCGATATACGCCGGAACAACGCCGGAGAGCAGCCGCTCATCCAGCCCCTGATAATCGGTGCAATCCTGAACAAAGCCGCGCTCAGTCAGGATACGAAGGAAATCCGATTTCGGGGTGTAGGTCATTGTCTCTTTCCGGTGGTTGATAGTGAAGGCTCGCTCTATACCGGATGGGCGCGAAAATGGAAGGGCGGAGCATGAAAGAGGGGGCTGTCTGGGCCTTGGGCCTGATGTCCGGCACGTCATTGGATGGCGTTGATGCGGCGCTGTTGCAGACCGATGGCATTGAGATTGGCGCGTTTGGACCCGGTCTGGAGCGGCCATATGCGAGCGGTGACACTGACCTGATCCAGACCATCACGAACAACTGGCAACAGTTTCACATGCCGACCGATGAAGGTCGGAAATCTGAGCGTGACCTGGCCGCGCAAGATGTTGAACGGCTGCATGCCCTGGCCGTTAGTGATCTGCTGTCCGGTACATCAATCGCGCCTGATCTGATCGGTTTCCATGGCCAGACGATCGCCCATGACCCGGCGGCTGGTTGGACATGGCAGCTTGGCGATGGTGCGACGTTGGCGAGAGTATTGAACCGCGCGGTGGTGTGGGATTTTCGCACTGACGATATGCAAGCGGGGGGCGAGGGGGCACCGCTAGCGCCGTTCTATCACTGGGCGCTGGCACGCCATATTGGGGCCACTGAACCTGTGGCGTTCCTGAATATTGGCGGCGTTGCGAATGTTACATGGGTCGACCCGGCAGCGGCGGC
>JBMYXS010000089.1:0-13847 GCA_049608645.1 Pikeienuella sp.
CCAACCGCATTGGCCGCTTACCAGACCTTCGACCATGTTGTCGCGCTGCTCCGCCAAAAGCGGGACATGAAACTGTTGAGCGAAGTCGAAACCTTTGTGAGCCTGACGCATTACGCGCCGGGGCGGATTGATTTTCACCCGGCACCGGGCGCGCCCGCTGATCTTGCGCAGGAACTCGGTGCGAAACTTGGTGCCTGGACGGGTGCACGGTGGATGGTTTCGCTCGTGCGCGAACCCGGCCAGCCTACGATTGCCGCACAGCAAAAAGCACACAGCGACGCAGAGAAAGAGGCCGTCAAGGCCCACCCCCTTGTCGCGGCGGTTCTGGCCACTTTTCCGGGTATAGATGATAAACGGATAGAGGTGCGTACCCTTGCCCCCCCGATGGAGGAAGCACCGCCCCCGCCCCCCGAATACGATGATGAGATCGACGAGGATGATTGGTCACCCGTCGACCCATTTGGCGAATAACCCCTCAAAGCGTGGTCCCAGAAAGGACGACAGATGTTCAAAGGCTTAGGTGACATGGGCAACCTGATGAAACAGGCCCAGGAAATGCAATCCAAGATGACCGATGCACAAGCACGGCTCGAAGATATCACCGCCACAGGCGAAGCAGGTGCCGGCATGGTTACCGCAACCGTAACGGCAAAGGGTGAGCTGAAATCGCTGAAGATCGACCCATCGCTGTTCAACCCCGATGACAAGGAAGTGGTCGAGGATCTGATCGTTGCCGCCGTTAAGGAAGCGCAGATCAAAGGGGCCGAAGCAGCCCAGGCCGAAATGGCCAAAGTAACTGAGGGCATGGCCCTGCCACCGGGGATGAAATTACCGTTCTGATTGCGCCCTGCGGGCGACAAAACAGCGATGCTGACGCGCAGCAGAGGGGGGCATATTGCTTTTTAGTCAGACCGAATATGATGCCCGCCTTGGCGCAACCCGCGCCGCTATGGCCGCCGCAGATATTGACGCGCTGATCGTGACAGACCCGTCCAATATGAACTGGCTGACAGGCTATGACGGGTGGTCGTTCTATGTGCATCAGGCGGTTATCATTCCGCCCGACGGCGCGCCACTGATATGGCTTCGCACGCAGGATATGGCTGGTGCCTATCAAACCGCATATGTGCCGCGCGAAAATGTGCTCACCTATCCAGAGGAGCATGTGCAAACCCCTGATCACCACCCCTATGAAACGCTTTGCAAACATCTTGCGGGGCTGGGCCTGAGCCGTGCGCGCATCGGGGCGGAGTTTGATAATTATTATTTCACAGCGAAATGTCTGGACGTTCTGCGCCTTGGCCTGCCGCGCGCTGATCTGGTCGATGCAACAGGGCTGGTAAACTGGCGCCGCGCCGTCAAATCAGACGCTGAGGTCACATTGATCCGCAAAGCCGGTGAAATTTCCGCAGCCATTCACAGTGTTGTTCGTGATACTATTGCGGTAGGAGTTCCCAAACATGAGGTGGTTGCCGAAGCGCAGCGTGTGGCAATACGCGGCGTGAATGGCATTGCGGGTGAATACGCCGCCATCGCACCTATCGCCCCCTCCGGCGCAGAAGCCGCCGCCAGCCACATCACCTGGAACGATCGCCCCATGGCATCGGGAGAGGCGACATATTTCGAGGTTTCCGGCTGTCATCAACGCTATCATTGCCCGATAAGCCGAACCTATTACCTCGGTGACCCACCGGCCGATATCCGGCGCGGCGAAGCAGCGGTTTTGACCGCGATAGAAGATGCGCTGGCCGCCGCAAAACCGGGGGTTACATGCGAAGAGGCCGCGAAAAGCGTGTATGACAGTTTTGCCCGCGCTGGCTTCGAGAAGAACAACCGTACCGGATACCCGATTGGCCTGTCCTACCCCCCTGACTGGGGGGAGCGCACCATGTCTTTGCGCCCCGGCGATACGACGGTACTGCAAGAAAACATGTGCTTTCACTTGATGCCCGGCCTGTGGACACCGGAGTGGGGGGTCGCAATCACCGAAAGTTTCGTTGTCACCCCAGACGGCGGTGAACGGCTTGCGGATGTGCCCGCCGGGATTTTCGTGAAATAGGTTGCCCGCGCCGCTTCCCATGAAAAAAGGGCCAGCCCGGTTGAGCTGACCCTTTTGGTTCTGGTGCATAAAGCGTCGGCTGTATCAGTTCACCGCGCGCAACATACCTTTTTCAGCCGCGAGATCGCGCATCGCTTTCTGGAGTTTCTCAAACGCCCGCACTTCGATCTGGCGAATGCGCTCCCGGCTGACGTCATATTCGCCGCTGAGCTCTTCCAGCGTGACCGGGTTTTCCTTCAGGCGACGTTCGGTCAGGATATGGCGTTCCCGCTCGTTCAGGCCCTGCATGGCAGCCAGAAGCAATTCACGCCGCCCTTCCATTTCATCCTGCTCAGCATAGGCCGCGGCCTGATCGGCGTCGTCATCAGCGAGCCAGTCCTGCCATTCAGAGGCACCCTCACCATCAGGGCCGCCGAGCGGGGCATTAAGCGAAGCATCGCCACCACCGCCCATCCGGCGGTTCATGGAAACCACTTCCTGCTCTGTCACGTTCAGATCCGTTGCAATCCGTTCCACGTTTTCGGGGCGCAAATCACCTTCTTCCAGCGCACCAATACGGTTCTTGGCTTTGCGCAGATTGAAAAACAGCTTTTTCTGCCCTGCGGTGGTGCCCATTTTCACAAGGCTCCACGAACGCAGGATATATTCCTGGATAGAGGCACGGATCCACCACATCGCATAGGTCGAAAGGCGAAAACCTTTTTCAGGGTCAAAGCGTTTTACCGCCTGCATCAGACCCACATTTGCCTCTGACACAACCTCAGCCGTGGGCAGGCCATAGCCACGATACCCCATGGCGATCTTGGCCGCGAGACGAAGGTGTGAAGTGACCAGCGCATGCGCCGCTTTCTTGTCCTGATGGTCCACCCATGCTTTGGCGTACATATATTCCTGCTCAGGCTCCAGCATCGGGAACTTGCGAATTTCCGTCAGATAGCGGCTCAGGCCGGCTTCCGGGGATGGGGCGGGAAGATTAGTGTAGCTCATGTCGGACCTCCTCACGCATCGAAGTGTGCGCCTCGTTCATGCACTTGGGATGTCATTCACCAAGTTTCAATATTTGCAACAACGCTTCACGCGTCTGTCAACTCAACGATAAGATTTCGTAAATCCGTCGGAACTTCTGAGGAAAATTCGTGCAGATGGCCTGTCACCGGGTGAACAAACCCCAGACTGGCCGCATGCAAGGCTTGTCGGGGGAAGGTGGCCGCGAACTCCGGCAGACCAGCTGTCTTGCCGCGCCCATAGACCTGATCACCAACCAGACCATGCCCAAGATAATTCAGATGCACGCGAATTTGGTGCGTGCGCCCTGTCTCAAGGCGACACCGAATGACCGCGGCGCGGCTCGACAATCGCTGTTCGACCTGAAACCGCGTGACGGCACGGCGGCCATCGGTTCCGCGAACCACTGCCATTTTCTTGCGATCCGCCGGGTGACGGCCAAGAAAGGTCTCCACCCGAAACCACGGCCCGTCCATGCTGACGCCGGGTGTCCCCATCAAGCGGGCAGAGCCACGATCAGGTGCCCCACGTGTAACAGCCAGATAATCCCGCGTCAGATCATGCTCAGCAAATAACGCCGAAAGGCCTTGATGCGCCGCGTCAGTCTTGGCGACAACCAACAGGCCGGAGGTATCCTTATCAATGCGGTGAACGATACCCGGGCGCTTGACCCCGCCAATGCCAGACAGTGTATCACCACAATGATGCAGCAACGCATTGACCAAAGTTCCATTTGGCGCGCCCGGCGCTGGGTGCACCACCATGCCGACGGGTTTATTCACAACGATAAGGTGCTCATCCTCGAAAATGATATCGAGGGGAATATCCTCCGGCTCGGGGTCAGCATCTTCGGGCTCAGGCGCGCGCAGGACATAAACCCCCGGCTTGACTTTGGCCTTGGGGTCGGTGAGCGTCCCGCGTTCTTCGCTGTAGACTGCGCCCTCACGGATCAGCGCGGTGAGACGGGATCGGCTGAGGCCGGGCGGTGCCACCATGGCGAGCGCCTTGTCCAACCGGTCACCCGCCTGTCCATCTTCCACGATCAATCGGATCGTCGCAAATTCTGAGGCCGCCATGCCCACTCCTAATGATGACAAAGAAAACTGGGGCGAGTTGCCCCAATTCCGCACGTTGCGTCGCATGGTAACATTGCTGACAGCGACACTCATTATCGGGGTGCTAACAATCGCAGCCACACTTGTCATCCGAATTGCGTCAGAACCCCCTGCAACAGCGTTGACGTCGCTTGACGCAAAGGCCGTTACCCTGCCCGCAAATGCTGAGGTTTTTTCGGTTGGTGCGACCAAGTCGGCCTTGACGATTGCCATCAGGGACCCCGACGGCACAGAGCGCC
Source organism: Pikeienuella sp. (assembly GCA_049608645.1). Taxonomy (GTDB): domain Bacteria; phylum Pseudomonadota; class Alphaproteobacteria; order Rhodobacterales; family Rhodobacteraceae; genus Pikeienuella. The sequence goes on from JBMYXS010000089.1 coordinate 4,419, forward strand.
TGCTGACTTTTCACCCCAAGACCGGGGCGCAAGTCGGTGAGACAATCATAAACCGCGAATAGGTCATTGGTGAGCGCGTGAAGAGCTTGCGCCAAATCACGGCCGCGCCCGCCCCGGCCAAAACCGTTTTGCGTGCCCGTCAAAAACCCTATATGGCAGCCTCATGGAAACACAAACGACCTCCCCGCTGATGAAACTTGCGCTCGAATTTGGGCCGCTGGCGATCTTCTTTCTGACTTACCGCATGTATGGCGGCGAAGAGGTGATGATCTGGGGCACGGCCTATCAAGGCGTCGTGATTGCAACGATTGCCTTTATTCCGGCCATCCTGCTGTCACTTGCCATTTCCTATGCCATGACCAAACACATCCCCAAAATGGCGGCTGTAACAGCCATCGTGGTGTTGGTTTTTGGCGGGCTTACCATCTGGTTGAATGATGCAACCTTCATCAAGATGAAACCAACCATCGTAAACATGACCTTTGCCATCATCCTGGGCGGCGGTCTTTTGATGGGGCGGTCTTATCTCAAGATGCTGATGGGGGATGTCCTGCCCCTGACCGACGAAGGGTGGATGATCTTCACCAAACGCTGGGCGATGTTCTTTGTGTTCATGGCCATTGTGAACGAAGTTATCTGGCGCACCCAATCGGAAGATTTCTGGGTGAACTTCAAGGTTTTCGGGTCAATCACGATCACGCTGATCTTTATGATCTCACAGGCAGGCTTCTTGAGCCGCCATTCGCTCGAAGACGAGTAGACACCCTATTTCTTTGGGCGGAGCATATCTTCGACAGAAGGCCCATCTTCCCGCTCGGAGAGATTATCCAACGGATCGACGATCTCGGCCTTGGCGGCCTTTTCACGATTGCGTTTTTCAAACGGCAAATCATCCGTCGGATCAGCAAAAAGCGCACGCGAGACGCCCAGAATTTCATCCGCGACCATCACGACGATCACACCTATGCCAAGGCACAGCCAGATATTGTTCAGAACAAAGGATGTGATATCAGGCACGGCAGATCACCCTTCGCTTGCAAGATTTCAGGTCACGTGCCCCGGCCGAAGGCCGGAACACAATTTAGATTGTGGCGCACCGCACCAGCCGAAGGCCGGAACACATTACAGATAGTGGCGCACTGCGCCGGGCGAAAGCCCTTACAACATTGATGGCAAAACCTGATCTGGTGGGCGATGGCCGTCAGCAAAAGTCTTGACGTTGATCAGAACCTTTTCACCCATTTCAATGCGCCCTTCTTCGGTGGCGGACCCCATGTGGGGCAACACCACCACGTTCGGCAGTTGCACCAGTTCAGGTTTGACCGCTGGCTCATGCTCAAACACATCAAGCCCGGCACCTGCCAGATCACCAGCTTTCAGCATTCGTATCAGGGCGTTTTCATCAATAATTTCACCACGCGCCGTGTTCACAAGAAACGCTGATTTTTTCATCAGTTTCAGACGTTTTGCGTCCAGCAAGTGATAGGTCGCAGTGGTGTAGGGAGAGTTAACACTGACAACGTCCATGCGTGAAAGCATATCATCAAGCTCTTCCCAATAGGTCGCCCCCAGCGCCCCTTCGGTATCAGCGTGAAGGCGTTTGCGGTTATGATAATGCACTTCCATGCCAAAGGCAGCGGCACGCCGCGCCACGGCCTGCCCGATGCGGCCCATACCAATAATGCCGAGACGCTTGCCGGTAATCCGCGCGCCCATCAACGCCATGGGCGACCAGCCCTCCCACTCACCAGCGCGCATCAGCTGCGCACCTTCGCGCACCCGGCGCATGACCGAGAGAATCAGCGCAAGCGTCATATCGGCGGTATCTTCGGTCAGAACACCCGGTGTGTTGGTCACCAGAATGCCCCGCTGGCGTGCGGTTGCCACATCAATGTGGTCAAACCCGGCACCATAATTTGCGATCAGGCGCAACTTGTCGCCTGCCTGCGCCAGCATCCGCTGATTGATATGGTCAGACAATGTGGGGACCAAAACGTCCGCCCGCTTCATTGCAGCGACCAGTTCCGACTGTGAAAGCGGCGTATCGCTTTCATTCAGTTCCACATCAAACAGTTCTTTCAGCCGTGCCTCCACCGGCGCTGGCAAGCGGCGGGTGACAACAACGGTTAGGCGATCTTTTGGTGCAGTGCTTGGCATTAGCGGTCCTTGATTGACTTTAGCGGCTCTCAGTCCCGTGATAGTGTAGCGCGCGGGCAGGAACAAGAAACAGCTTGTCGCAAAGGGCAGGGGCGTATGAACAATATCGGGCGGTTCTTTTCACGCGCGGCTGGCGCGAAAATCGCAATCACCATCGTGGCGGCCAGCCTGGGCGCACCGTTCTGCGCAGGTGCTGCGGAAACGCGGGCGGTGGGGCCGGAAACCAATCTCCCCCTGCCCCGTTATGTCAGCCTCAAGAAAGAAAAAGCCAACATCAGGCGCGGCCCCGGCCTGACCTATCGTATCGACTGGGTCTTTTTGCGACGGGGGATGCCGCTTGAAATCACGGCAGAGCATGGGCACTGGCGCAAGGTGCGCGATGTCGATGACGCCAGCGGCTGGGTGCATCATGCGCTGTTGCGCGGTGCGCGATCAGCGATTGTAACGGCAGAGCGCGCGGCGCTTCGCGATAAACCGGGGCTGGATGGTTCTCTGGTCGCGGTCGCAGAGGCGGGCGTGGTGCTGAACCTTCGGTCCTGCGGGCCGGAATGGTGCGAGGTCGACACCGAGGATGAGCAGGGGCGCCATTCAGGATGGGCCCAGAAAGGCGACCTCTGGGGGGTGCGCAGCAGTGAAGAATTTGATTGACCTCACACCGCCACACCATCGGCCCGCCACGCATATCTCGCGCCACCAATGATCGAATGGCGTGACGAAGGCGTTTTATTGACCGTGCGTCGCCACGGTGAAGGCAGCGCAATCGTCGATGCTTTCACAGCTCACCATGGGCGTCACGCCGGTTTGGTTCGGGGCGGGTCATCCCGCAAGATGGCCCCCGTTCTGCAACCCGGTGCGCAACTGTCTCTGGAATGGCGCGCGCGGCTGGATGAACACCTCGGCGCGTACAAGATTGAACCTATCCGGTCGCGCGCGGGTGCGATTTTGGGCGACGGTGATGCTCTGGCTGCAATGGGCTCGATCGCCTCTCTGCTCACGGCCTATCTTGCTGAACGTGAGCCACGGCCGCATCTTTATGCCGCAACCGTTGCGTTGCTCGACACGATCGGTGTGACCGATGACTGGCCAGAAGCATATATCGCATGGGAAATCGCGCTGCTTTCGGATCTGGGCTATCCGCTGGACCTTTCGGTCTGTGCCGCAACGGGAAGTGATGAAGACCTTATTTGGGTATCGCCGCGCACGGGGCGCGCTGTTTGCCGCGCCGCTGGTGTACCATATGCAGACCGCCTGTTGCCCCTGCCTGCGTTTCTGACCGGGGCCGCCAGCAACTCGGACGGGATAGCAGACGGGCTGCGCCTGACGGGACATTTCCTGAAACAATGGGTCGCGCCGGCCTTTGGCGCCCACGCGCCGCCACAGGCCCGCGACCGGCTGGCGGCACGCATGGCCCGCCGCAACGGCGATAACATCGTCTGATTTCAAAGCGCCCTAAATCGTGCGCCCCGCCTTTTCCCAATATGGCGCGCGCAGTTTGGGTTTGAATATCTTGCCGCTGTCCTGCCGGGGCAGTTCATCGTGAAAATCGATGATACGCGGGTGTTTGAACCGGGCAAGCCGCCCATCGAGCCATGAGAGAACATCAGAAGCATTGACAGCTGCACCTTCCACAAGCTGCACCGCGGCCACGATTTGCTCACCAAACTCTTCATGCGGCGCACCGAAGACCGCCACATCACGGATGAACGGCGCATCAATCAATACCGCTTCGATCTCTGCGGGAAAGATGTTGGCCCCACCGGAGATGATCATGTCTTTCTTGCGATCCGAGACGAACAGAAATCCATCCTCATCGAGATAGCCCATGTCACCCACGCTAACGTGGCCATCAATCTCTGCTTTACCGCTGGGGTCGTTGGAATAGTCAAAGACACCGAAAGCATCGAATCTGACGTGGATGTTGCCGACTTCACCCGCGCCAAGCTGTTTACCGGCATCATCATAAATGCGTATGGAGCCGCCCAGTTGGATGGTACCTGCCGTGCCCGGTTTTGCCTGTGCCTCGGCTGAAGAAACCAACGTCAGAAAACCGAGTTCCGATGCGCCATAGGTTTCCCAGAATACAGGCCCCCACCAATCAATCATCGCCATTTTTACATCATGCGGCCAAGGCGACCCGGTGGAGATGCAAAATTCGACCGAAGAAACATCATATTTTGCCTTCACTTCGTCAGGCAACTTCAGCATGCGCACCATCATGGTCGGTACCAGATAGATATGGGTGATACGATCCCTCTCGATCCGGGCGAGGAAGGCTTCGGCATCAAAACGTGGCTCCACATGCAGGCTCATCCCCTCCATCGCCAGGCACATGGCTGACAGGGTGGAGGGGGCCGAATGGTAGAGCGGCGCAGCTGTCAGGAACCGCCCGCCTGGGCGCATCTGCATCATGTTGACCGCAATACGCTGCATGATTTCGTAGTAATCCACATTCGGATCCGAATGGCGGCGCAGAATGCCCTTTGGCTTACCTGTGGAACCAGACGTGTACCGCAGCATGGGGCGCATCGGCATGCGCCCTTCCAGCGGTTCGGCCCTATCACGAAGATCAGACCATTCCGGCACTTCGGGGCACGCCTCCGGGGTTGTTGATCTATAGGCTGCAACCAACGCCGGGCCGGGTGTAACGCCGACAACGCTGCGCCCGACCAATGCGCTTTCCAGCGGCGGCAACAGGTCACGATGAACAATCACGACCTTCGCGCCGCAATCATCAAGAATATCTGCCGCTTCAGCCGCCGCACCGTGCCAGTTGAGCGGGCACAAGGTTGCCCCTGCCAGGGCCACAGCACGCATAATCTCGCAATGAGCCACGTCATTACGCAAAATGACGGCAACCACATCATCGGGTGCCACCCCCAGTGCCTTCAGCGCATGTGCGCCCTTGGCCCCGCGAACCTCCAGCGCCGCACGGCTTACCCGTTCGTCATCATCACTGATCCACGTTTCGTCGCTCTGCATGGGGTCGCCCTCGGGTAAAACTGATGATTGTCAGATCAAAGCCTAAGCGGTGCCCAACCTGATTGGCAACAGGGCCTTGTGCACAGACCCCGCGCGCGAACTATGTTGAATCCATCGGCAAAAGCTGCACTTCATGGCCAGCGACAAAGGGGATTTTATGTCAGAGCCAGCACCACAACTCGAAATGATCGGGTCACGCCTTTTTGCCCCGTGGCTGGCAGAGCAAAAGACATCCTTGGCGTTCACGACATATCAAGCGGGAAAACTGTTTTTGATTGGCATTGCCGAGGATGGTCGCCTGTCAGTGTTTGAAAGGACATTCAACCGCTGCATGGGCCTGGGGGCCTCAGCTGACCGTGGTCTTTGGATGTCATCGCTCTATCAGCTTTGGCGGTTCACCGATTTTCTGGAACCGGGGACAACCCAAAACGGGTACGATGCGCTCTATGCCCCGATCACCGGTCACACAACCGGGGATGTCGATATCCACGACATCCATGACCGCCCCGGCGAAAGCCCCATTTTTGTCGTAACGCGGTTTAACTGTCTTGCCACCACGTCAGCTTCGGGCAGCTTCCTGCCGCTGTGGAAGCCCCCATTTATTGACCGGATCGCCGCCGAAGATCGCTGCCACCTGAATGGTCTTGCGATGAAGGATGGCGCACCAGCGTTTGTCACCTGCGTTGGGCGCAGCAATATCGCCGAAGGGTGGCGTGAACATCGCCGCGACGGGGGGATTGTGATTGATGTAGCCTCTGGCGAAACGGTCACGGGCGGGCTTTCAATGCCGCATTCTCCACGCTGGAGGGATGGGCGGTTGTGGCTGATCCAGTCGGGGACTGGTGAATTTGGCTATGTCGACCTCGAAACCGGACGTTTTGAAGCGATCTGTGCGTTACAGGGCTTTGCGCGTGGGGTTACCTTTGTCGGCGATTATGCGGTTATCGGCGTATCTCGCCCGCGCGAAAACCGAACCTTTGAGGGGTTGGCGCTTAACGAACGTCTTGCCGAACAAGGTGTTTCAGCAAGTTGCCACCTTGCGATCGTCAATTTGAAAAGCGGCGATGTTGAACACCGCCTGACGATCGAAGGCGTGGTTGAGGAACTCTATGACGTTGCCGCCCTGCCCGGCGTGATACGACCGATGGCGCTTGGGTTCCGCACCGACGAAATTCGCTTTGCGATCAAACCCGAGGTTCCCTTAACCGCCCGGTCCTGACGCCCGCGCTTCCCGTGGCCGCAATCCAAATGATGGCGGCGGGCCTGCTATGCTTGGGCAGTATCGCCATCAAGCCCCCCTTTTTTTGCCGCATTCGCTGCCTACATGACGCTTACGTAAGCGTAAATAACATGAGTGAGTGAAATGACCCAGGTTGATGCGATAGACACCGCCGTCGCGGTGGAGAACCAGATTTTCGGTGCCCTGGGTGGCATGGACAGTCTTGAAACCACGGCTGCAATCAGCATCGCGGGGCGTGTTTCCCTGCAGATGAGCGCCATCGTCGGGGATGCGATCCTGAAAAACGGGTCAACGGAAAGCCGCAACACCGCCTTGCGTTATATAGAAGACGCAATGGCCGATCTGGCCGTTCTGAAGACACGGATCAAAGGGCCACATCCGGTACATTCCTGAACCACCGTAAGAAACGACCGGATCGGACAGGGCCGCGTTCATCATTTCCTGCCCGGTGGCCACCCCCCCCCACTATTGCGGCATCAATCAGGGTAAAAACATTGACAATCCACAGTGGTAAATTTTATAAACCACCGCAGGAGGTCTTACCATGGAAATGCCCATTCCTGATCCAGGCGTGCTTGCCCGTCGTGATGAAATAATTGCGCGGCTCACGGCGGTTCTGCCTGCTGATGCCGTTATTTCGGCACCGGAAGAGGTCAAGGCGTATGAATGTGATGGCCTTGCGGCCTATCGCTGTCCGCCCTTGGCCGCCGTCTTGCCAGCATCAACGGATGAGGTTTCGGCGGTTCTCAAGGTATGTCACGAAATGGGTGTACCTGTCGTGCCGCGCGGGTCTGGAACCTCGCTCGCGGGGGGGGCGCTGCCCACCGCCGACAGTGTTATTCTTGGCGTTGCACGGCTGAATGATGTGCTCGAAACCGATTATGACAATCGGGTCATCCGCGTGCAGTCAGGGCGCACGAACCTTTCCGTTACCGGTGCGGTCGAAGATGAAGGGTTCTTTTATGCCCCTGATCCGTCGAGCCAGCTCGCCTGTGCAATCGCAGGCAATGTCGCCATGAACTCCGGCGGTGCGCATTGCCTGAAATATGGTGTCACCACAAATAATCTGCTCGGCGTGACCATGGTGATGATGGACGGCGAAGTCATTGAAATTGGCGGCAGCCACCTCGATGCTGCCGGCTTTGATCTGCTGGGTGTGATATGTGGCTCTGAGGGGCAACTGGGCGTTGTAACTGAGGCCACTCTGCGCATTCTGGCAAAGCCCGAAGGCGCGCGCCCCATTCTGATGGGCTTTCATTCCAGCGAAATCGCAGGCGCTTGCGTCTCTGACATCATCAAGGCCGGGGTATTGCCCGTCGCCATTGAATTCATGGATGAGCTTTGCATCGAGGTTTGCGAGAATTTTGCCGGTGCTGGATATCCCGAAGTCCCCGCCTTGTTGATTGTCGAGGTTGAGGGCGCGCCCGCAGAGATCGACGATCAGATCGCCAAGATCAAAGCCATTGCCATGCAGCATGACCCCGCGGAGATTCGCGAAAGCGCCTCCGCCGATGAAAGCGCCCGCATCTGGGCCGGGCGCAAGGCCGCCTTTGGCGCGATGGGGCAAATCAGCGATTATATGTGCCTTGATGGTACAATTCCGGTGAACCAACTGCCGCTCGTATTGCGCCGTATTGGCGAAATGTCTGATGAATACGGCCTGAAGGTTGGAAATGTGTTTCATGCGGGCGATGGCAACATGCATCCGCTTATTCTCTATAATGCCAACAAACCCGGCGACCTAGAGCTGTGTGAGGCGCTCGGGGCTGATATCCTGAAGCTATGCGTTGAGGTTGGCGGCTGCCTGACGGGCGAGCACGGCGTTGGCATCGAAAAACGCGACCTGATGCTACACCAATATTCCGCCGCTGATCTGGAATGCCAGCTACGGGTCAAAGATGCCTTCGACCCCAAATGGTTGCTGAACCCCGCAAAAGTGTTTCCCATGGCCTCAACCGCCTCTCGCCGTGAAACTGGTCAGGAGGCCGCGTAATGCTGGATGCTACCTACGCAGGGGCCGAAGCAGCATTGGGCGAAGAGATCGCCCGCGCTTGTGCTTCAAAAACACCTGTTCGCATCATCGGCGGGGGCACGCGCGCAACCATCGGCAAGCCCGTTACCGATGCTGCCATCCTGTCAACAAATGACCTGAACGGCGTGTCCCTTTATGAGCCGGGTGCCCTGACGATCGTTGCCGGGGCAGGAACGCCATTGGCCGAAATCGAAGCCACGCTTGATGCCGAGAAACAGCGCCTGCCGTTTGAGCCGATGGACCACTGCGGTTTGCTCGGCACGAGCGGTGCGCCCACTATCGGTGCTGTTGTTGCCGGCAACATCTCCGGGCCACGGCGCATTCAGGCCGGGGCATGCCGCGATTCCATGCTTGGCGTGCGCTTCATTGATGGGCGCGGCGATGTGATAATGAATGGTGGCCGGGTGATGAAGAATGTCACCGGCTATGATCTGGTCAAACTGATGACCGGGTCTTGGGGAACGCTGGGCGTGCTGACCGAGGTTGCGCTCAAGGTTCAGCCTGCGCCCGAAGCTTCTGCAACACTGTCGCTTACCGGCTTGGATGACGCCACGGCGGTGGCCGCGCTTTCGGCGGCGCTTGGTTCTCCCTATGACATCAATGGTGCCGCGCATGCTCAGGGGCGAACCCTGGTGCGCATCGAAGGGTTCAACAGCCAGATTGCTCACCGGGTTCCTGCCTTGGTCAAGGCCCTTGCCCCCTTCGGCACGGCTGCTGTCGTTGAAGGGGCAGAAAGTGACACCCTCTGGCGCGATGTACGCGACGTGACCCCCTTTCACGGGCAGACGGGCGCGGTCTGGCGCGTTTCAGTCAAACCGACCGATGGGCCAAAGCTGGTCGAAGCCTTGCGATCGGGCGGGGATGTTGATGCCCTTTACGATTGGGGCGGTGGCTTGGTCTGGTTGCAACTGCCTGATGAAGCAGATGCCGGTGCCTCTGCCATACGGGCAGAAACCAAACGCCTTGGCGGTCATGCCACGCTTATCCGTGCGAGTGAGGCAACCCGCGCCGCAGTTTCGGT
>JBMYXS010000090.1:0-13526 GCA_049608645.1 Pikeienuella sp.
TGACTAAATTTTAATCTAAATTGGTGAATTTGAGCAATTTATGGGCGAAAAATAGCTTTGATTGCGTGCTTACTCACAGAAGAAAGGGCCGGATAAAATCCAGCCCTTTCAAATATTTATATATGTTTCTACATCTACCGATCAGAAGTTGAGCGAGATATCCCGGTGACCGGCTGAACAAGCGGCGAGGTACAAGGCTTGCTCGCGGCTCATCCGGTCTTGTTGGCGGGCACCCAGCGTATCGCTCAGGCCCGTGAGATAGGCTTCCAGCTTGGGGCGGAGAGGGGCGGCGGCTGCACGCCATTTCACCTGATCCTCGTAAGCTTTGATCGCCTTCTCATAGTCCTGCAGTGCCTTGCCACGGTCAGCTTTTTTGCCTTTCAGGTCTCGGCGGGCTTTTGAAAGTGCCGATTTGACTTTGTCGGCCCCCTCAACTTTCCCGAACGCCCGTGAAAGGTCGTTCACCGTGGTTTCGGCAACTTCCATTTCAGAGGTCTCGATAACAGCGCGAAGCGCACGCAGTTCCCCTTCCAATGCCGCAAATGCATCATTGGCGGCCAGCACGTTCACGACTTCGACCATCGGCTCGTAAGAGCTGTCAGCGGCGCGGCGATAGGTTGTGCGGGCCTTTTGCTCGGTCTGGGTGAGGGCGCTAAAGGTTTTATAGGCCCCTTCCCATTCCGCAGGAATTGATTCACGAAGCTGATCTGCCTCCGCGTTCAATTCGTCGATGCGAACCTGCAGTTTGGTCTTCAACGCGTCGGACTGCGCGCGGCTGAGCGTGCGGGACAGTTCCGCAACTTCTTCTTCGTGATCGCGGATGTCCTTTTCGATGCTGCGAACTTCGACCAGCAATGGGCGGAACCCATCTGCGGCGGCATTCACGGCATCTTCGCTTTCAAAGATCTCGGCCAGTTTTGCGATGGCCAAGTCGGCGCTGTCCATCGCGCCTACTGCATCTTTACGCAGGTCTTTGGGCAATGCCGAAAGGTCGAGCGTGCGTGCGGTTGCAATCGCATCTACGGTGACGCTGCTTTCAGCCAGCTTTTCACCAACGTATTCCTCAAGGCAGTATTGCAGCTTGGGGTTACGGGGCGGCGGTGCGGTTTCTGACGTCAAACTTACGCGGTTGGGCAAATAGTTTACCAACTGTGGATAGATCCCCACAATGGCCAGGGCCAAAAGCTGAAGCCCGATAAAGGCGACAACACCCTGATACATCTGCACCGTTTTCACGATGGGCGGGGCGACGCCGCGCAGATAGAACAGCGCAAACCCGAACGGCGGGGTCAGGAAGCTGGTCTGAATGTTCAGACCAATCATAACGCCAAGCCAAACCGCAGTGATGTTTGCAGATGGGTCCGCAAGCAGGATCGGCGCGACAATCGGCACCACAACAACGGCAATTTCGATGAAGTCGAGGAAAAAGCCGAGGACAAAGATCACCGCCATAACGATGATGAACTTGGACCAGAACCCACCCGGCAGGCCGTTCAGGAAGTCACGTACCAGTTCCTCGCCGCCAAACGCGCGGAAGGCGGCGGTGAGCATGGCTGCACCGAGCAGAATGATGAAAACCAGTGACGTTGTCTTGGCGGTTTCAATCATAACGCCTTGCAATGTCCGGTCGATCTTCAGCGTGCGAATACCGGACCACGCCAAGGCCACCAAAAGCAGAATAGTAGACGCCACACCGATGGAGATACCTGTGGCATCCTCCGGCGTGTTGATCGACTTGATGTTCATTTCATAGTTGGAAATCGCAAAGGTCAGGCCAAGCAGTGCAACAATCGCCAGAAGGGCAGGCCAATAGGCGCGCTTATTCCCCTCTGACAGACGATAACCAGCCATGATCATGGCGCCAGCGGCCCCAATCGCCCCCGCTTGGTTCACCGTAGCGATGCCCGCGATGATGGAACCGAGAACCAGGAAGATCAGTGCAAGCGGCGGGATCAGTGTAACTGCCACGCGTGCCCAGAACCGCCCGTCAAATTTGCCATCGTAGGGCACAGCCGGGGCGGCAGATGGTTTGATCAACGCAAAAATCAGGATGAACGCCATGTACAGCAGCACAAGCACAATGCCCGGCACCAGCGCGCCGAGGAACATTTCACCGGCAGAGGTAGAGGCAACATCGAAGGTTGAAGGCATGGACAATTCGCCCGTGGATGCCTTGTGAAGCGCCTTGCGAGCGGTGGAAGCCTGATCGGTCGCAGACGCAAGCTGGTCCGCCAGAATGATCAATACGATGGAGGGCGGGATGATCTGACCGAGGGTGCCTGACGCGGCAATCGTGCCTGTAGCGAGTGGTTTGGAATAGTTGTTGCGCAACATCGCAGGAAGCGAGATCAGGCCCATGGCGACCACAGTGGCCCCAACGATCCCCGTCGTCGCCGCGAGCAGGGCGCCCACAAATACAACCGAAATGCCAAGGCCACCTGGAACCGGGCCAAACAACTGCGCCATGGTCACCAACAGATCTTCAGCGATTTTGGAACGCTGGAGCATGATGCCCATGAAGATGAACAGCGGAATGGCGATCAGCGTGTCCCTGTCCACATCCCAGTAAACGCCCCTGAGGTTGGTTACCCCGGCCGAAAGCCACTGTTGTGGCCCGCCGGAATGGAAATAGGCATCAGGGTTGTCAGCAAACAGATAGCCAGAGCCTGCTGCGAGCATAATCGTGATGATGGCGGCACCCGGAAGTGCAAATGCCACCGGATAGCCAGAGCCAAGCGCAGCGGCCATGATGATCATAAGGATCAGAAGAAAGAAAAGTTCCATGTCTTATGTCCTCAGTGCGATACAGGCGCGATTTCGCGCTTACCGGGTTGGCCGCGCATGTCTGCGACCGCTTCAAACAGATAACTGACAAACTGGATCAGCATGGTGATCGCAAAGACACCAAGGAACGCTGCCATTTGATATTTGACGAACATGCCAGTGCCGCCGGTTTGGGTAACTTCCATATTGGCAACAGGGCTGTTGATGATGGCGGTCTTGCCGTTGAAGCCGAGGTAAATAATCACCCAGGCCGTCGTCATGCCAAGCAAGATGGAACCGATCGTGTTGCTGATGCCCTTGGTGCGGGTTGAAAACCCGGCATAGAGAACATCTACGCGCACGTGGCCTTCATCCAGCAGGGTGTAAGCCGATGCAAACAGGAACAATGCCGCGTACCAGTACCGTACAAGGTCGCCCATGAGCGCCTGCTCGTACGAAAATACGAAGCGCGAAATAACGATCAGAAGTTCAGCGCCCACAATCAGAAGCGTTAGCCACGTAAAGCCCAGTGTCCTGCTGAAGTAGGCAATGATCAGCGCCAGAATGATAAGGGGAATGTGGATATTGGGGCCGACAAACTGAACCCGCCCGAATTGCTTGACGAAATCAGGATCGGAGAAAAACGGTTCCAACAGTCCCTCAATCCGCATGAAAGCAATACTGGCATCGACGATGCCAATCATCAGAACGGCCCAGAAACAGGCGCGGATAAGGTAGATATTGAAATTGGTAATGTTCAGCGCGTCCCAGCGAAGGGCGCGATCGGGCGTCGCAATGACATAGGCAATCGCAACTGCGATCGCGACCGCATGAATGCCAACCTGCAGCCAGGCACCACCACCAACAGAGAATGCCGCAGCTGTGCCCGGAAATTCAAAGCCAACGGTCAGGACGTTGTTGATCATAAACGCCGCGAGGGTCGTCAGCATAATCCAGCCGAACATGCGCGTGATCGGTGCCGGGTCTCCGTAACGTGTAAGGTCAGGGTGCGGGGTTTGAGTCGTCATGCTGTCCCTCTTCACGGTTATCATCGTCAGCAGTTACGCAGGGGCATACACCTTGCGACGGCAGTGGTCAACTAAATTGACCTTTGGCGGCGATGCGCTACCGAACCCTGTTGGTCGGTAGAAAAAGAGCGGGGCCGGGGCCCCGCTCTCATCATTCTTGTCGTTCAGCGAATTAGATATCGAGCACGCGGTTACGCTGGTTAACGAATGTGCCTTCGAATTTGGCCATCGTGCCACCGATTTCGCGCAACGCAGCCTGGAAGCTGGTGTCGATTTCTGCCGCCAGTTCGGAGTGGTCACGGGTCTCTTCGAAGACTTCCGCAGCTGCATCACCGAATGCATCCCAGACGTCGTCGTTGAACTCACGAACCTGAACGCCATGGTCGTTGACCAGCTTGGCGAGGTATTCACCATTCTTGGCCATGTTCTCTTCGTGGGCTGCTGCGTGCTCTTCGTTACAAGCCGCTGTAATAACAGCCTGCTCCCAAGAGGAGAGCGAACCCCACCAGGATGCGTTCATACCGAAGGCAAGACCACCACCTGGCTCATGCATACCGGCTGTGTAGTAGTATTTGGCCGCTTCGTAGAACTTCATGAAGTAGTCGTTGTATGGACCAACCCACTCAGTCGCATCAACCGCGCCGGAGACGAGGTTTTCATAGATCTGGCCGCCTGGCAGAGACACGGCAGACACGCCGAGTTTCGTCATAACGGAGCCGCCAAGACCAGGAATACGCATTTTCAGACCTTTGAGGTCTTCGGCGCTTTCGATCTCTTTGTTGAACCAGCCACCAGCCTGCGTACCGGTTGAGCCGCAGTTCAGGGCTTTCAGGCCGAAACCACCTGCAAGTTTGTCCCAAAGCTCCTGACCGCCGCCAAACTTGATCCACGCATTCCACTCTGGCGTGGTCATGCCGAATGGCACGGACGTGAAATAGGCATAGCCGGGGTGCTTGCCGCGCCAATAGTAATCAGCCGCGATGTAAGCCTGTGAGTTGCCCGAGGCGACTTCGTCAAAGCTGTCAAATGCACCAACACGCTCACCAGCTGCGAAGTACTCTGTCGTCAACGCGCCATCGGAAAGCTCAGTGATGCGAGCGGCAAGGCGCTGCGCTGAGATGCCGAGACCCGGAAAGTCGCGCGGCCATGTCGATACGATAGTCATGGTCTTGGAGTGGCTACCAGCAACCGCTGGCGTTGCCAGTGCTGCTGCGCCGGCGCCAAGTGCTGCGCCTTTCAAAAACTTACGACGTTCCATTCAGTTTCTCCCTTTGTCGTATGCGCCGCATGAAGTGACGCATCTGAATCGTGCGTACATAGAGGCAAAAAAAGTTAGCCTCTGCAAGCACCGCGAAAACCATGCGATGCAAAGCAGAGTTTTTTCAAGGCCTTTATGGGCGTCGGTCTCGATATTGAAGCGTGAAACAAGCCGATTGCGGTAAACGCGCTGCCTTGCTTCCAAAATTGGGGCGGCATCCCCATTCAGGGGGTGTCGCCATCGGCTGATGTCGGGCTAACGCGCGTGTGCCGATTCGAAGCGGTCGCTGTTCTCTTCAGAACGGCGCGGGATGCGCCCGATGGGTTGCGGTAATGTCGTCCAATACATCCTGCGAAAGCACGACATCAGCGGACCCAAGCGCCAGATCAATTTGCGCCAGTGACGTTGAACCAAAAATGGTCGAGCCCATGAACGGGCGTTGAATGCAAAACGCCAACGCCATGTGAACAGGTTCAAGCCCATGTTTGCGCGCAACTTCAAGATAAGCGTCAACAACCCCAAACGTGCGCGGCGTTATCCGCCCGCCAAGGTTCGCTACATGGCTACGCCGCGATTTGGGCGGGGTCTGGTCGCCTTGGTATTTACCCGTCAACAACCCCGCCGCCAGCGGAGAAAATGACAACAGGTCAACCTCTTCATGGTGGCTCATCTCAGCCATGTCAGTGTCATATAACCTGCACATCAGGCTGTATTCGTTCTGAACGGTTGCAACCCTTGGCAAGTTGTTTTCGGACGCTAAGCGTAGAAACTCGCCCGTCCCCCACGCGCTTTCGTTGGAAAGCCCGATGTGCCTGACCTTGCCCTCATTCACGAGCTTTCCCAACTCCTGCAAGACCTCGCAGATGTGGTCTTGTGTTTTGGCTGTGTCTTGCTGGGTTGGGTCGAATGTCCAGCACTGGCGAAAATGATAAGATCCGCGATTGGGCCAATGCAGTTGGTAAAGGTCAATGTAGTCTGTTTGCAGTTTTTGTAATGACTGTTCGGCCGCCTCACGAATGGTGGCTGCCGAAATCGGTGCCCCACCGCGTACCGCGCCGTTTCCGGCCCCTGAAACCTTGGTCGCGAGGATAACATCCGCGCGGCGGCCTGATTTTGCGAACCATTTACCAATCACACGCTCGCTGTTGCCTGCTGTTTCCGCGCTGATCGGGTTCACCGGGTACATTTCGGCAGTGTCAATGAAGTTGATTCCCGCATCAAGCGCCCGGTCAATCTGGGCATGACCTTCATCAGTGGTGTTTTGGCTGCCCCATGTCATCGAACCAAGGCAAAGCGCGGAAACGGAAAGGTCCGTACGACCAAGTGTTTTATACTTCATGTATTTTCCTGTTGAGTGGGTGTCGTCACAATGTGGGCATTCTGCGCGGCATAGGCCCGAACATCTGCGGGGGCCACTTTTGTTCGCCCTCCAGCGGGATCAAACGGTGCATTGAACATAAATCCTGATGGAGATGGACCGTTTTGGGCAAAGGCCTCATAACGCCTGACGCCCTCGGCCCAGGTTGGAGGCGCGCGCTCAGTGCGCCACCAGGCCACATAAGGGGGCCAATCGCCCTTGCGAAACCAATCGCGCCCTTTGCGCAAGGCGGCTGCGTGTAACGGCCCATGATAGGTGTAAGCCACTGGCGCTGCCAGGTCTTTCCACAGCGACAGGGTGGATGGTGCCCACCCATCGCCCGTTTCTTCGTAGAAATGGGGAAACACCTGCTCACCCCAACTGGCCGGGCTGATGTCGTCATTATACCCAGATCGCGCGATGAACCCCGCCGCCTGTTCAATCTCTTTCAACACATCAATGCCGCGCGCATGAAATTCGTCATTTGCGGGGGCTTCCGCAGGTGCTGCGAAAAGCCCAAAAGTATAAAGCGCGAGACTCGGGCCAGCCATTGCCACTTCACACGGTCGCGCTGAGGCCAAATTTGACCCGCGACCATGCCCGCTCGTGAAAGAAATAGAGCACCAACTTGGTAATGATCTCAAACCCACCAATCGAAATCGCCGTGCCGATATTTCCGGTAAAAACGAGCGCCAGCACAAACGTATCAAGGCTCGCGATAACTCGCCATGTCGCGGTCTTGATGCCGGAACGTCTTACACCCTCGCGGCGGTTGCCGTCTTCATCGATGCCCACGTCCCACGAAAACCGCGCCCACCCACGCTCATGGAGGAAATAAAGAACCATCTTGGTGATCACTTCGGTGATCGCGATATAGCCTGCCGTCTCCAGATTATCACCGTGCGAAGCGCCGTCGTTCAGTCCCAGATAGGGGCCAAGATAGGTGATAATAATAAAGGAAAGCAGAAGCGTATCGAGTGTGCCGACAACGCGCCAACTCACCGCTTTTGCAAGTGAGCGCCAGGGCTTGATGTCTGGCGGGTTCGGCGGGTCGAGTTTGGCCGTTTCCGGGCCAAAGATCGGTTTTTCCGGTTGTTCTTTCATCCTGTCATCTGACGCGAGAGACAGGAATGGCGCAAGCCTTCAATCACGCCTGCACGATTTGCCTGATGTTCTGCACCGCAACATTGTCTTTATCTCAAAAATATCCCTACCGGAGGTGCCTTCGCCAGAAGGCCGGCTTACGTCGCCATCAACTCTTCGATAAGCGCGCGCGCCGAATTGGACTTTGGCACCCACATGCCCCGCTCAATTGCTTCAGCCAACCGTTCGGCAATCTCTCGCAGGGCAGCGGGGTTTACCTCTTCGATGAAATGGCGTGTCTCGTCATCATCAAGGTAGGCTTGATGCACGAGATCAAAGTGATGGCCCCTTACGGCGTTCGTCGTCGCGGCGAAGGCAAACAGATAATCAACCGTTGCCGCCATCTCGAACGCGCCTTTGTAGCCATGGCGCTTTACGCCATCGATCCACTTGGGGTTCACCACGCGAGAGCGTACAACCCGGCCAATCTCATCATCGAGCGCGCGGATCACCGGGCGTTCCGGGCGCGAATGGTCATTGTGGTATTGTACGGGCGCTTCACCGCGCAGGCTTTCAACGGCAGCGGCCATGCCGCCTTCGAATTGGTAATAATCGTCGCTGTCCAGCAGGTCATGCTCACGGTTGTCCTGATTTTGGACAACCGCCTGAACGCTGGACAGGCGCTCTTCAAAGACATCGCGCGCCGCGTCGCCTTCGGCCCCATCGCCATAGGCATAGCCACCCCATTCCAGATAGGCCTCTGCGAGGTCTTCGCGCGTTTTCCACAGACGCTCATCAATCATTGCCTGTAATCCGGCTCCATAGGCGCCGGGTTTGGAACCAAACACACGGAACCCGGCGCTCCGCGCGCCTTCCGCTGCGCGATAGGCGGCGGCGGCGGGGTTTTGGTCAGCAGGCTCATCAAGTTGCATGACGGCGCGCGCCGCGCTGTCGACCAGATCAATCAAACCGGGGAAAGCATCGCGGAAAAACCCTGAAACCCGCAGGGTCACATCCACGCGTGGGCGGGCCAGAACCGAAAGCGGCATGATCTCAAAGCCCGTCACGCGTCGGCTGGCGGAATCCCATGTTGGGCGCACGCCCATCAACGCAAGGCATTGCGCGATATCATCACCGCCTGTGCGCATGTTGGAGGTGCCCCAGGCCGTCAATGCCATCGCGCGCGGCCAATCGCCATTGTCCTGCACAAATCGTTCAATCAGCAATGACGCTGACTTCCAGCCGAGGGTCCACGCTGCGGGTGTTGGTACAGCCCGGCTGTCGACGGAGAAAAAGTTCCGCCCCGTCGGCAAGACATCCAACCGCCCGCGCGTGGGCGCACCGGAAGGGCCGGGCGCAATGAACCTGCCATCGAGCGCGCGCAGAAACGCGCTGATTTCCGCCGGGCCAGATGCGGCCACTGATGGCCGGATACGCGTTTCGATTTCTGAAAGAACGGTTGTTGTGGCGGGGTACTCTTCAGCCGTCAGAACAGGCGCAGTGGTGACCTGTTGGGCCAGCAACTCCAGCCTTTCAACCGTATCGCCAACCGTGCGCCAGGGGTCGCCTGACACATCCATTGCTTCTGGTTTCGGCCCGGCCCAGGGCTTGCCCATTTCGCAATCCAGCGGATCAAATCCCAAGGCAAGGTCAGCCGCCAAAGAGCGCAGCAGCGAGGCATCCCCGCCCTTGCCAGCCGCGCGGGGCGCGCGCGCGAGGGCAATGACAAGATCCCGCTCCAGCTCGCCCACCGGTGATGCGCCAAAAATATGCAAGCCATCGCGTATCTGGCTTTCTTTCAGCTCACACAGATATTCATCCAGTTTTTGCAGGCGGCTGTCCGCATCGTCTTCATCGGCAACGCCCGCATCAATGTCCAACCCGGTGGACTGTGTCAGCGAAAGGATTTCCTTGCGCAGGTATTCAAGGCGTCGTGGGTCAACGCCTGCGGCCTCGTAATATTCATCTACCAGAGCTTCGAGATCTTTCAGTGGCCCATAGGTTTCCGCCCGCGTCAGCGGTGGTGTCAGGTGGTCGATGATGATGGCCTGCGCACGCCGCTTGGCCTGAGTCCCCTCGCCGGGGTCGTTCACAATGAACGGATAGAGATGGGGCAGGGGGCCAAAGACCGCTTCGGGCCAACATTCGTCGGAAAGTGCAACGGCCTTGCCGGGCAACCATTCCAGATTGCCGTGCTTGCCCATATGCGCCAGCGCATCCGCGCTCCATTCAAACCGAAGCCAGAAATAGAACGCGAGATAGTTATGCGGCGGAACCAGATCAGGGCTGTGGTAGGTGTCCTTTGGATCGATATTATACCCGCGCGCGGGCTGCACGCCGACAATCGCATTCCCCATCCGGTGGATCGACAGTGCAAAGGCACCATCGTCAACAAACGGGTCAGCCTCTGGCG
Organism: Pikeienuella sp.; assembly: GCA_049608645.1. GTDB lineage: Bacteria > Pseudomonadota > Alphaproteobacteria > Rhodobacterales > Rhodobacteraceae > Pikeienuella. The sequence continues at coordinate 9,903 of JBMYXS010000090.1, forward strand.
CCCCCCAGCGGTCTTCGATCTGTTGGCGAAGGGCATAGGGCAGGGCCTTATAGGCCGCATCATAGGCCGCAAGGGCCAACCGCTCGCCGCCGGTTCGCTGGACACGATCGGTCAGCCAGTTGGTTGGGCCTGCGGTAATCTGTGCCATCAATGCTGCGCTGTCCTGCGGTGCATTTTCGATGGCATAACCCGCGCCAGCCAAGGCATTCAGCACATTGATGGTTGCGGCAGGCGTGTCGAGGCCCACACCATTTGCCAATCGCCCATCTTTGTTGGGATAGTTCGCGAGGATCAAACCAACCCGCCGCTCCGACGCAGGCTTTGCCCCCAGCCGCGCCCAGTTCGCGGCCAGCGACGCCACAAACCCGATCCGGTCGCCCCGCGCCTGATAGGCCGTAATTGGGCATTCGGTCGCCTCATCGCGATATGCCTCGCCCTTGAAGCTGACCGCACGGGTAAGCAACCGGCCATCAACCTCGGGCAGGGCCACATTCATGGCGATATCGCGCGCTGAAAGCCCGCGGGTGCCGCTTTCCCAGCTTTCCTCCGTCGCGGCGGAGAAAATGACCTGCATGACAGGTGCACCGGGCGCATCAAGTGGGGTGGGCGTGCGGGCGTCTCGCCAATCACCGGGGTCGGGAGAAGACACCGCAAAACTGGTCGCGTTCAGGACGACATCCGGCCTGGCTTGTTCAAACAGTGCGCCAAGGGTCGCCGCGCTTACCGCGTCTTTCAGTGACGCGACAAAAATTGGCAGGGGGTTCATCCCTTCACGCAGCAAGGCGCGCACCATGCGGTTAACGGGTTGCAAGCCCGCACCAATCAGCAGAGCGCGATAGAACACAAGCGCAACCGTTGGCTGGCCGTCTTTCCACCCTTCTTGCACGGTAGATAAATCGGCGCTTTCGGCACCGGGCCAATAAAGACCCGCGCGCAAAAGCGGCTTGGCCGATTGCGCCTCTCCGGTGCCATTCAGGTGGTGGTCGCACCAGCGCAGGAAATTGGAAGCGTTTTCCGGTCCGCCCTCCACGAAGTATGCCCAGGCGGCCTCCCAGGTTTCGCGGTTTACGTTAGAGGCGCGGAACAACGCATCATCGGGTTTGTCATCACCGGGCAGGGCAATGAAGGTTACGCCTGCTTCACCAAGGCGTGCAGCGAATTGTTCAAGCCCATAGGGCCAATACCCCTCACCACCAAGAATGCGGGCGACCACCATTCGCGATTTCAGCGCCGTGTTTTCGATGTAAAGATCAACGGAGTATGGATGTGCCAACCACCCAAGTTGTGCCAATCGCAGGCTGGGTTTGGCCTCGCTGTTCCATTCGGCGTTGGCTGCGCTCAGGGCCGCAAGCTCGGTATCCGCCGCAGAGATAAAGATGATATCCGCCGGGGTCTGACTGGCGTCGACAGGCTCTGCGCCATCAGAAATTTCGCCGGGTTGGGCCTGTAGAAGATGCATGGAATTTCATCCCGGTATCCGGCGCAAGCAGTCTGCGCGGTGATTATGTCAGTTTTTTACCCATGAACACGCTATGCGGCCCATCTTCATATGCGCCAAACGGCCCGCGATAGGAAAAGCCAAGTCGTTCATAAAGGCGATGCGCGGCATGCAGCGTATCCCCCGTTTCGAGCCGCAGAACGGGCAAGCCAAGCGACCGCGCGTGATCTTCAAGCGCGCGGAGTATCGCTTCGCCGACACCCATCCCCCTCGCTTCGGGGGCCACAAACATCGATTTGATCTCGCCGTAGCCTTCCATTGCCGCAAGCGCGCCGCAGCCGAGCGTCATGGTTTCGGCAAGGTCACGTTTTGTGGCTGTAACAAAATGGATATGCGGCGCACAAAGCGCATCAATCGACAGGTAATGGTTCGTTTCGGGCGGAAACATCGACTGCATCAAAAGATGGCTTGCCTGAAGCAAACCCGTCGCTTGTGCTGTGCGCGGGTCTGCTTTTGCAATCGTTATCGCAGCAGGGGTCACGCCGCGAGCGCAGCTTCGATACCCGCGCGGTCCAAACCAGCCTCACCAATCACAACAAGGCGGGTGCCGCGCGCCTCATTCGCGGTGAACGGGCGGTCGAAATATGTATCAACGCGCGGGCCAACCGCCTGAATGACAAGGCGCATCGGCTTGCCCGAAACGGCCGCAAACCCTTTCAGGCGCAGAACGCCGAAAGTGCGAATGACATCAGCAATTTTGGTGGCGGTCGCCGCCGGATCAGTGATTTCAGGCAATTCTACGATGAAGCTCTCAAACTCATCATGCCCGTGCTCATGTTCATGCCCGTGACCATGCCCGTGCTCATGGTGATGATGGTCGCCGTCATCGTGATGTTCATGGTCATCGTCGTGATGATGATGCCCGTGGTGAATTTCATGCCGCGCGTCCAGATCATCCTCGGCGCCAATGCCAAGACCCAGCAAAACAGCCGGGTCAATCGCGCCCATTTCTGCCTTGATCACGGTAACGCCTTTGCGTGCGCCGTTCTTCAGGTCGGTCGAAAGCGCGCTTGCCTCTTCGGCCTCCATCAGGTCGGCTTTGTTGACCACAATCATATCGGCACAGGCGAGCTGATCTTCGAACAGCTCCGAAAGCGGGGTTTCATGGTCAAGGTTGTCATCCATCGCGCGCTGAGCATCGACGGCGGCCAGGTTGGAGGCAAAATGCCCGGCACGCACCGCAGGGCCGTCAACCACGGTGACGACACCATCAACCGTTACATTTGCGCGAATATCCGGCCAGTTAAAGGCACGGACAAGTGGCTGGGGCAGGGCAAGGCCAGAGGTTTCAATCACGATGTGATCCGGCTTTGGCTCACGTTCCATCAGCATGTTCATTGTGGGGATAAAATCGTCAGCAACGGTGCAGCAAATACAACCGTTTGAAAGCTCCACCACGTCGTCCTCGGTGCAGGTTTCGATCCCGCATCCCTTGAGGATATCGCCATCAACCCCAAGGTCACCAAATTCGTTGATCACCAAAGCGATGCGTTTGCCGTTGGCGTTCTGCAACATGTGGCGGATCAGCGTGGTTTTGCCAGCGCCGAGAAAACCTGTGACGACCGTGGCGGGAATTTTCGCGGGCATGTGATGGCTCCGGAATGGAAAGAGGGGGGGGGCAAGTGGTTGGGTTCAGGCAAAGAAAAACGCGCCCGGTTACATGCCGGGCGCGTTATCGAAAGTCAGGTTAGCTTAGCTAAGGCCAAGCGCGGCGAAAGCAGCGCCTTCGGCAACTTCGAGTACGAGGAACGCGCCAACACCGGCAACCACTGCGCCGGACAAGCGAGCTGAAATTGCATCAGCGGTTTTTGCGTTCCAGACCTTGGCAACAACCATGCCAAATCCGACAGCAATCGCATACTGGATCGCGGCGAGGCCAAGCAGATAACCAACAAGAACAGCAGCGGATGCGCCGCCTTCCTGACCTGCGAGCGAGCCGCCAAAGGCCCAGCCGTGGAACACACCGAGCGCCGCGAATACAGCCATCGCAACAGGTGCGGTCAGTGCCTTGCCGCGCGCAACGAGGCCACCAAGAACAACAAGCGACAGCGCGATCACAGGCTCGACGATTGGCAGTTGAATGCCGCCCACCACGAGGAAGACACCGACCAGCATTGCCGCAATAA
>JBMYXS010000091.1:0-13360 GCA_049608645.1 Pikeienuella sp.
CACGACTGAGTTTTGCAATCAGCCAGCGCCTGAGCGCGGGATGCGGGGTGCACTCAGATCAGAATTATCCGTCAGACAAGAATTGTTCTTTCAGGATCCGCTCGCTCAACCCATGTCCCGGATCATAGAGCAAGGAGATCTCGATCTTTTCGTGAAAGCTGACTTCAACACGTGAAACCCCGCGCACCTCGGTGCTGTCGGCAACAGCCAGAACCGGGCGCTTGGATTCTTCGAGCACATCGAATGTCACCTTGGCATTATGGGGCAGGATCGCACCGCGCCAACGCCGTGGGCGAAAAGCGGAAATGGGTGTCAGCGCCATAAGATTGCTTTCAATCGGCAGGATCGGGCCGTGCGCTGACAGGTTATAGGCGGTGGAGCCTGCTGGCGTTGCAATCAAAGCCCCATCGCAAATCAGCTCTTTCAGGCGCTCTTTCCCGTCGACAGAAATGCGCAATTTTGCCGCCTGATAGGTCTGGCGCAGCATTGACACTTCGTTAATCGCAAGCGCCTCTGTCGTCAGGCCGGAAACGGTGGTTGCACGCATCACAAGCGGGCGAATGATTGCCGCCTCCGAAGCGTTCAGGCGTTCCAGCAAGTGATCTTCGCCATATTCATTCATAATGAAACCGACGGAGCCACGGTTCATCCCATAAACAGGGGCCGGCAGGTGCATCGTGTCATGCAACATATGCAGCATGAACCCATCACCGCCGAGGGCCACAATCGCATCAGCCTGCCCAGCAGACGTTTGGCCATAGCGTTCGGTCAGGCGGGTCAGCGCCTCCTGAGCGGCCTCCGAATTGCTGGCAGCAAAATGAATTGTCTTGATTGACATAACGCCCCCTCCGGCGGTTTCAGGGCGCACCCTGTTCAGTCCCACACCGCACCATGCAACCCTCCTCCCGCGCTGACAACCGCCATGGGGCATATCCCTGCGCCCGGTGCGCATTAGCGCACAATTTGGCGCACCAGCCGTTTCAAGGGCGACAGCCTCCCCCAACCTTTGTATAGAGCGGCGCAACGGCGTGCGCGAAGGTCGTAATTCGCGCGCTCATACGCAGATTCGTTCCCTATATGAATGGCGAACGCATCCATGATTGCTCTGAAGGAGACCGCGATGGACAACGCAACGACAGACCCGAAATTCTTCACTGAGTCGCTGGACAGCCGCGACCCGGAAATCTTTGCTGCAATTAACGATGAACTTGGTCGCCAGCGCGACGAGATCGAATTGATCGCATCTGAGAACATCGTTTCCCGCGCCGTGATGGAAGCACAGGGTTCAGTCGCCACCAACAAATATGCCGAAGGGTATCCCGGTCGCCGTTACTATGGCGGGTGCCAGCACGTCGATGTGATGGAAAACCTTGCCATCGACCGCGCGAAACAGTTGTTCAACTGTGGCTTTGCCAACGTACAGCCGAACTCCGGCTCCCAGGCCAACCAGGCCGTTTTCATGGCGCTGATGCAGCCCGGCGACACATTCATGGGCATGGATCTTTCAGCCGGTGGTCACCTGACACATGGCGCAAAGGTCAACCAGTCGGGCAAATGGTTCAACGCCGTCCACTATGGCGTGCGCCAGCAAGACAGCCGCCTCGATTATGACGATCTGGCTGCCAAGGCAGAAGAGCACAAACCCAAGGTAATAGTTGCTGGCGGGTCTGCTATTCCGCGCGAAATCGACTTTAAGATTTTCCGCGAAGTTGCTGATAGCATTGGCGCGAAACTGCATGTTGATATGGCTCACTTTGCGGGCCTCGTCGCGGCTGGCATCCATGCCAACCCGCTCGATTATGCAGATGTGGCAACGACCACAACGCACAAAACCCTGCGTGGCCCACGTGGTGGTATGATCCTGACCAATGACGAGGCGCTGGCGAAAAAATTCAACTCCGCCATCTTCCCGGGCATTCAAGGTGGCCCGCTCATGCATGTCATCGCTGGTAAAGCGGTTGCATTCGGAGAGGCCCTGCGCCCTGAGTTCCGTGCCTATCAGGAAGCTGTCGTTGCAAACGCAAAGGCACTCGCCGATCAGTTGGTCAAAGGTGGCCTCGACATTGTAACCGGCGGCACGGACACCCACGTCATGCTGGTCGACCTGCGGCCCAAGGGCGTAAAGGGTAATGACACTGAAAAGGCACTCGGCCGGGCACACATCACCTGCAACAAAAACGGCATTCCGTTTGACCCTGAAAAACCAATGGTAACCTCCGGCGTGCGCCTCGGCAGCCCGGCTGGTACAACCCGCGGGTTTGGTGAGGCTGAATTCCGTCAGATCGCGGATATGATTGTTGAGGTCGTAGACGGCCTTGCAGCAAACGGCGCAGACGGCAACGGCGCTGTTGAGGCATCGGTCAAAGCCAAGGTCGAGGCACTCTGCGCGCGCTTCCCGATCTACGACAGCATCTAAGCCTTATTTGGCGGTGCTTTACGGCACCGCCCCCTCGCGAACGAAAGAGGCAGCGTATCGCATCACACGCGATAACGCCGCCTTTTCTTTTTTGGGATCTCTGCGCCGATACAAAACGACAAAACGCGGGGCGCAGGGGTACGAAACGCTTACCTCTCAAAATCGGGCGGCAATCACGCCACCGCCCATCTGCTTACACAATTCTCCGAAACACACCGGGTCTTTGAGCACACGCAAAACGCAAAGCATCGACAGTGCGGTGGTCATTTCACAAACACGACACACCAAGCGGCGGGGAAACACTCAACTTATGCCCGCCTACCCGTTGAACATGCACCCCGATCATGGCGCGAAATCAGCGCAATGAAGGAATTATGGCGGCAAATTCGGGCATCACCGCCTTAATGTTACGCTTACGTCAACCGCGATCAGTTCAGCTGTGCGACCCCCAAAGGCACCGCATACCGGCGGCACCACACGAAAACATCGGTGAACTCAGCAGGGTTGATATCGGCAGGTACCTTATAGACCTGCGCCCCGCTGTTCGACGCCAGAGGTTCAAAATCCGTAGCATCGACGAATTTACCGTTCTTGCCGAACCCAACGCGCGGATCAGGGGCGCCGTCAAAGGTGAAATTGTCTTTCAGATGAATCTCATATCCTTCATCCGTCTTCACAACTTCGACCGTGCCCGTTGTGATATGGTTTGATGCCCCGGTGAAATCGCCGGACCGCGTATGCCCGCCTGCAAAACTCATCCCAGCTACACCAAGCGCCATAATGAAAGCGGCAAAAATCGCTTTGATATGCATTCTGTCGTTCCCTTTCTGATTGCCCCATCGTTCGGGCCATAAACCGCAATTACCCCACGCGCAGGCACTTCGGTAGCCACTGCACAGCATCGTTATCATTTACCCATTACTGTTGATTAACCCGTGATCTGTCTGAAATGTTCAAATCGCGGTAAATTCGGGCACGCAATATGTTGCGGTGGTGTTTTCGGCTCTACCCATCGCTGCGGACCTTGCCTATAACTTGCCCAACAAATCAGTTTGAGGAGAAGGCGCAATGCGCTGTCCATTTTGCGGTGATACCGAAACTCAGGTGAAAGACAGCCGACCTGCGGAAGATCACGTTACCATACGGCGGCGGCGCTTTTGTCAGGCATGCGGTGGCCGCTTTACAACATATGAACGCGTTCAGCTGCGCGACCTGACGGTCGTAAAGAAAAACAGCCGCCGTGAGAGTTTTGATCGTGACAAACTCGCCCGTTCAATCCGTATCGCGCTTCAAAAACGTCCTATTGAAGCAGATCGGATCGACCAGATGATCTCAGGCATTGTTCGCAGGCTGGAAAGCCTTGGCGACAGTGACGTGCGCTCCGAAAACATTGGTGAGATCGTAATGGAGGCTTTGGCGCGTATCGACACCGTCGCTTATGTTCGCTTCGCGTCCGTCTACAAAAACTTTCAGGAAGCTGATGACTTTGAGGATTTCGTGGCGGAGCTTCGCCCCCCCACCCTCAACGATCAGGACTGACGCCCCCCGTGGCGGATGACTCGGATTGGATGGCAGCAGCCTTGACGCTGGCGCGCCGCGGGCTTGGCCGTGTTTGGCCAAATCCGGCGGTGGGTTGTGTCATTGTTGCCAACGGTCGCGTTGTTGGCCGGGGCTGGACACAGCCCGGCGGGCGGCCCCATGCCGAAACGATGGCATTGGCGCAGGCAGGTGACGCCGCGCGCGGTGCAACCGCTTATGTCAGCTTGGAGCCCTGCGCACACCACGGCAAAACACCACCCTGCGCTGATGCCCTGATCACCGCCGGTGTCGCACGGGTGGTGACCCCTATGGAAGACCCGGACCCACGTGTCTCCGGCAAGGGGGTTGAACGCCTCCGCAAAGCGGGAATTATCGTTGAAACCGGGTTGATGACAGCCGAGGCCGAGGCATTGAATTGCGGTTTTCTGCTAAGGCAAAGACTGGGCCGACCTTGGGTGACCCTGAAACTGGCCACATCACTTGACGGGCGTATCGCAACTGCCACCAAAGAAAGCCAGTGGATCACCGGCCCCGCCGCGCGGGCGCGTGTTCACATGATGCGCGCCAACCATGACGCCATTCTTGTTGGTTCAGGCACCATGCAGGCCGACGACCCGGCGCTGACAGTACGTCTGGCAGGGCTTGATGACCGCTCCCCCGTACGGGTTGTCGCCGATACGCATATGAGGCTTCCGGCCACTTCACAGCTTGCCCGAACCGCCGCGCAAACGCCTGTTTGGCTTTGCCATGGGGCGGGCGCTGTTGGTGCGGCTGATCTTGGCGATGTTGTACCCGTACCGACGAAGGTTGACGACAACGGGCATCTTGACCTTGACGACATGCTCTCAACCCTTGGGCAGCGGGGCATCACCCGCACGTTTTGCGAAGGCGGCGGCGCGCTTGCTGCTGGGCTGATGACCAAAGGGCTTGTGGATGAGTTGATCGTTATGAACGCGGGTGTTGTTATCGGAGGTGATGGCACGCCCGGCCTTTCCGCAATGGGCGTGACCGCACTTGCGCAGGCACCACGCTTTGATCTGGTGCGGGCTGAAAAGATTGGTGCTGACACAATGACCGTTTGGCAACCTCAGCGCCACAAACCGGCATAAGAGGCGAACAGCCCCTGCAATTTTGACAGGGCGCGATTGCCAACGCCGTTACCTAAATTTTCAGACGCCAACCGCTCCACGATCACCTCGGGCGGGCACCTCAGCCCTGACACCGGGTCACGGTAAAGCGGGTAATCAATCAGGCAAGCATGTACCAACTGGGCGAGATTGGGCCGCGCGGTTCGGCGGTGCGGCACCTCCCCCATATCGGTGGTAAGACCCCACCCCGCATAAAAGGGCGCGCCGAAACAGGTTACTTTCTTGCCACGCAACAAAGCTTCAAACCCCATCGTGGAGGTCATCGTGAAAACCTCCGCCACGCTGTCGAGCAAGGCAGCAGCCGGCTCATTATCTGCAACATGATCAGCTTCAACCGCATCAATCGCGCCCACTCTCAACCCCGCTTCCACATCCGGGTGCGGTTTATAGATAATCCATGCCTCCGGCGCAGCTGCACGAACAGCGGCCAACAATTCGGCGTTGGTGCAAATATCGCCCGCCCCAAATTGGATTGACGCATCATCTTCGACCTGACCCGGTACAAGAATTACGCGTTTGCCTGACGGTGGCACATGCACTTTCTGCGCCGGTGTCAGATTATATTTCGTAAGCCCCAAGGCCACGATTGACTGGCGCAGGGCCTCTGCCCGTTCCAGGGCCGCCGTGTCGGTCGGGGCCGCTGCAATCAACCGCTCCAGCCGACTGGGGCGAGAGGGGTCAAAATAGATGCCCTCATCATCCAGCACCAATGACAACGGCGGCGTAAGCGTCGCACCGAGACCAGGTGAGCGCAGAAAGCCATCTTCCATCTGAATGGATCCGGCGCTATCCGCCCGCCCCCATTTCACCACACGGGCGTCGCGCGCCTTCGCTATCTTGGTGGCTTTTGCGATGTCGTCTTGAAATAACGTATTGGGGCCAAGAAACCCCTTCACGTAAGATCGCTTCCAAAGCCGCATGCCCACGGCAACGGCTGGGTGCTGCGTTTGCTGATGCGCCAGTCGCAAAGTCGTCAAAGCGTCCAACGCGCCATAAAAATCAGTCTGCCTAAAACGCCACGGATCCATATAGATCGGATAATCGAGGTAAGCGGCGCGGAACAACGCTGAAACATCGCGCGGTGTACCGCGATGCGGGGGGGCGGGAACCTCATCTTCCGTGGCCCCCCATCCGGCATAGAACGGCATACCAAAACACCGAACAGAGCGCCCGGCAATCAACCCTTCCATCCCCATCTGCGAAGTAACAGTATAGACCGCCGCGGCCCCCTCCAACAGATCCCAAGGATTGGCAGGCGAAGAAATCAGTTGCGTGCGGTCATCTTCATTGGCCTGACCGAAATACCCCTGCTTGGCACCAGAGGCCGTTTCAGGATGGGTTTTGATGATGATATCGGCGTTTGGGTGGTCAACGCGCGCCGCCGCCAACATCCGTGCAAAATCAGCCTCATCCGCCCCGCCAAAGCGAATGGAGGCATCGCCCCGCGTTTGATCAATAACCAGTACATGGCCCACCGGCGGCTCCGCCAAATCCGGGGCATGATTATATTTTGAAAGTCGCCTCTCCCGCAGGACCATCATCGCAGGCAAGGCCCCTGCCCCGTCCGAATCCGCGACCAGTTGATCAAGTCGCGAAGGGCGTGTGGCATCAAAATAGATGCCAAGATCATCCGCGATCAGACTGACCGATGGCTCATCACGCCCCGGTAGCACAGAGCGAAGAAACCCATCCTCCAGCGTTGTAAGCTGTCGCCCCAAAATCCGCACCGCCAGCCGACCGCGCCGCGAAGCAGCGCCACGGCCCCAAACGCCAATGGCATCACCCAAAAAAGCGCGAGGCACAAACCCCGCGCTTTTCACAGATTGCCGCAAAGCGCGTGAGGTCAAAAATGAAAGCGACCACAGGCCAAGTGTTTCGCCCCTCTTTTCCAAGGGGCGCTTCATCAAGGGGAGAGCGTTGCCAAGTTGGTGATGCCACCAGCCGTACCTGCAAAGCCAATCAAAGAGCCGATTGCCGCAGCAATGGTCTGGAACCGTGCAAATGGGGCATCTGTTACATAAAGAACATCACCATCCTGCATACGCATCTGATCCGCAAGAAAGAACCCACCATTCTGTGTGAGATCAAGCAGATAGGCGACGTTACGCGGCTGATCTACCGTTGCGCGTTCCGATACCTGTACCGCCACTTCGGGCGGCTCTTTCCGGAAAATGAACACGCCACTTGGATCAGAACGGGTCGCCTGCAGGCCACCGACCAAGGCAATCGCATCAAGCACTGAAATATCACGGGTGGGAAAGGGCACACGCGCCTGTCCAACAGCCCCGAAAGACCGGAAATGACGGGTGTCATTGTTCAGGAAAACCACATCGCCAGCGCGCACCGGAATGTCATAATCAGGATTACTGAAAAGATCACTCAACCAGATTTCGCCTTGCAACGGCCCCCGGCGCACGACTACGCGCACCACTTCTGGATCTTCGACAGAAAAGCCCGCACTTGCCAGCAGGCTCAACAGGCTTTTGTTTGTTCGCTCAATGGGAATGATCCCGGCAGGGCCAGCTGTCCCCGTAATTGTGATGGACTTGCTGTCGCCCGTTTCACGTTTCACTTCGACCTGTGGATCAAGCGTCTTTTCTTCCAGCAGTTCACGAATCCTGCTGCGCAACCCATCAACCGTTCGCCCCGAAGCGCGCACCTTTCCCACATAAGGGAGATAGATGTGCCCGCCTTCCTCGATCACCGCGGTAAGTGACGTCGCACCGCCCGCTTCGGAGAACAGGCCATTTTCGCCGCGTTCCCAGATGGTAACCTGGACCAGGTCCCCAACGCCGAGAATTGAAACCCGCTCCGGGCGTGCATCGACAAGCCGCAAATCGAACCCAAGGCTTTCGTCGACGTTGGTTGCCGCAATCACCGTGGGTGTCACTTCGATCATGTCAAAGCCGGGGTCTTCTCCCGCGCCTTTGGATTCCTCGGTAACAAGCTCTTCGTAGTAAGGGCCTGCTCGCGGCAAACTACACCCCGCAGCAAGCGCAACACATGCGACCGCTGTAAGAATCTTCCGTGCAGACTCCATCGAATTACGCATGAAACCGCTCCACCTCTGCTGTCCCTCGGCCGATTTTTCGGCACTCTCCCGACGATTCATAGCCGATTAGGTCAGCATACGCCAGTAAACAGCCGCCCACGCTCGATAATTTTACACGCGCGGCTCATCCTGCTTCGGCACCGTGGGGTGAACGCATTGGCCGAACAGCATTCGTTGTGTCAGACGCTTGTCGCAGAGCGGGGAAAAAGTGCCACCCTGCCCGCGTCAACAGCCTCACGCGCCGCAGCCTGGGCAAGAACCTCATCATAGGGATCAGAGTCTCCCAACAGCTTGGGCACGACCTGCGACACCGCCATAGCCCTGCCCTTGCGCGTATAAAAACTCCCCTCCAACTGAGAGGTTAGCAACAGAAATCGCCGGTAATCGCGATAGGATTCGGCATCTGGCGGGGGCGGGCTTTTGAAAAATTCGACCAGATCCTGAGCTTGTGTGAACTCAGGCTTATCGTAGACAGCCGTTCCCAACACAGCCAGGGGCAAACCGCGCCAGAGGGCCTGTTGACCTGCCGTTGAGTTGATCGTGACCGCGGACCGCGCCCGGTCGAGCAGCGGCCCCAATTTGCCACGGTGGATAAACACCACACGATCAGCAAGGCCGAACCGTTTTGCGGTACGGCGCGCGTGCCATTCCAACCGCTCACGCCCATCTTCAAACGGATGCGCCTTAAAGACCAAATGTTGATCAGCGGAGGCCCCCGCAGCGAAGGCAGCGATACAATCATCGATAAACGCGCCGACCGTTTCATACGAACTGTGACTACGCATGGAAGCATCGAAACTCAGCTGCAAAAGCACCAGGTGATAGGCCTTACCGCTTTTTAACAACCTGCTTTCGCGCATATGACTTTGCGGGATGAGAAGCGGCAAAACACCAAGGCGCTTGGCGTAGAACCCCAATTCTGTCCAAGCAGAGGTTGGGCGGTGGTGCGCGAAATTCGGATAGGCCCGGTTTCTGAAAATCACATCAAAATGATAGCGGAACCCGTGAAAGGCATGCCGCCACGCCGCCCCCCAAATTGGCGGAGCTTCTTCCTGGGCACGCGTTTCGCCCGCGACGGCGGCAGCCATTTCTGGCACGCTCATATCCATCAGGCGGGAATGCCCATTGGCCCCGCCGCGTTCATAGGTGATCCAGTACGGGCGCAAGTACCCTTCTTCAAAACAATGGGTTGTGACGCCACGCGCCTTCGCAATCCTGACCGCATGGGCGTGATAAGCGCGTGTATCACCGTATAGCGCGATGTCCGTAACACCGCGTTCATCCATAAGCCGATCAAGCCAGGCGGGCCAGTCTTCGATCCGCCCGGTGAAGGCCTGATAGGAGCCAACATCGCCCCATTCCCCATCATCCGCGCGATTCACCCCGACCTTGAGCACCATAGCGCCCTCAGCCTTCATCGCAGCGGCAAGCTGCCTGAAGAACGGCCCATGCGGGCCTTGAAGGAACAAAAACACGCGCCCCACAGCTTTGCCACCTTTGGTTGGCACCGGGTACTTTGCCCCGGCGACGATCTTTAACGTCATGTCACGCCTCCTGCGGACCCTTGATGGAGGGTAAGATGTCCTCTAATCGTCACAGAACCATTAAGAGGAGGCGCGTATGTTCACCGGGATAATCACGGCAGTCGGCGAAATTGTGGCCGTTGAAGGCACCCACGACAAGACCATCCGTATCGCCTGCGACTATAGCGCCGCCACAATCGTGCAAGGTGCCTCGATCGCTTGCGCGGGCGTGTGCCTGACGGTGACTGATTTCGGAGCGGAGGGTGACGGCGCGTGGTTTGCGGCGGATGTATCCGCGGAAACGCTGTCCAAAACGACGCTTGGCGCATGGGTGCCCGGCGCGCGCGTTAACCTTGAAAAGGCGCTAAAGGTTGGTGATGAGCTTGGCGGCCACATCGTCACGGGCCATGTGGATGGCGTGGGGGAAATTACCGCCCTGCGGGACGACGGCGAAAGCCTGCGCGTAAGCGTGACGGCCCCGGCGGAGATCGCCAAATTCATCGCCCAGAAAGGCTCCGTGACGATGGACGGCGCATCACTGACCGTGAACGAAGTGGACGGCGCAACCTTCGGCGTAAACCTGATCCCCCACACCCGCGAAGTGACGACATTCGGGGCGTTTGAAGTGGGGCAAAAGGTGAATTTGGAGATTGATGTGCTGGCGCGGTACGTGGCGCGGTTGGGGGAGGTGGGGTGAGATACGTGCACCTTGGAGACCACCCACTCAAGTGCGCAATCCGACTAGAGCATCACTTAACAATTATTATGTTTGCTTCGCTTTCTAGATTTCACCCCTGATCAGCGCCGCCTATGAAAAAATGTATGTATGGTATGAAATGATAAACGCCACTTATTACCGCGTCGATGGCCTATTACACAATGGCTGGGTTGATAATTTTCCGGTCACTGCATTTTACAAGGACGGAACCGGTAACTGGCGCATGACCGATAACGACGTTTTTCATGCCCAAGATATCACCTGCGTTCCACTTCATGAATCAATCAGAATGGCTGTGATGTCTCGACAAGAGTACGAAGATTGCAAAACCATAATTGAAAGCCCTTTCATCTATGAGGCTGGAATCGATCCGGAATCGTTGTTTACAAAGCAGGCCTTCGAAAATATGCTTTCGAACTCCAGTCTAGACAACGAAGCTCTCAACAGATGCCTTTATTGGCAGGATTTTTCGTTTCTAGTTAGCAATATTCAATCTGGGATTAGTGAAGTTGTTTCTGCAGCTGGTGAATTTATCAAAATTATGTGCCAGTATGAATTCGAAAACATTCCTGATGGAATGAAGTTTGGTGTTAGGCGGTCTGAATCCGCCGAAACCCGCATGGCTACTCTATTGATGCATATGGTATTTGTGCGGATGTATTCAGTATTCGACTATGCGGTAAAATTGGCATTAGAAGTTGAACGAGATTATGTGTCATTTGACAGATACCCAAAACTGATCGGGCTAAATTCGCAATTCAAAAACAAACGTAAGATTAGCTTCAATGGAAAAGTCGGCACACTCTTTGAGGATTGCGAATTTATTAGAAAAATCTCGGCAATTCGCAACCGAATTATCCATGATGGGCACCTTTCACCCAATCAATGGCTTTATGAACGCTACCAAGGGGGCAAGGTGGTTGAAAAATTCATCTTATTTCCTGACATGGAACTTAACCCCGGTTCTTTTGATCGGTGCGTTAATCGCAGCTGGACACCCGCATTAACCTCCGCTTTTGAGGCGTCCTGCTACTAACGTCGCGGCTTGATGTGTTTGGTCGCAGGTTTTGGCCCCCGTCGGCTGGTTTTGAGCCGTCAGGTGACGCTTTTTGATAATTTTGACGGACTCACCCTGTCGCGTTTTTTCGCTCATGGAAGACCAAGCGATCCATGTTGTAGGCGAGGTTTGCGAGGGTGAGTTTGGCCTCAGCACGCGCCAACCCGATCGTACGGATGAACAATCCAAAACGGTTCTTCTGATGAGCAAAGACATGCTCCACCCGGGCGCGGACCGATGATTTCTTACCATTGGCGCGGGAGGACGCCTCTGACATCGGCTTGCCGTTTGGCTTACGTCGGTGGATACGGCTGGTCAGCATGTTTCGATCCAACCATGTCTCATTCGCCTTTGATCGATACGCCGTATCCGCCCAGACGGCGCTGGCAGTATTGTCCATCTGGATGACGTTGCGGAGCATTTTGCCGTCACCGTGTGTGGCGGCCGTGACGGCGGCCCCGCGGATGAAGCCGTATTTCCGGTCGATTGAGATATGCGTTTTATAGCCAAAGGTCGGCACCGCGATCATGGGAAGTGGCGAGCCGTCAGGGCGATACCGAACTTTGCCACCAATCTTGAGTGTCCAACGAGCCTCCACATCCTTCTGGGCGGCCTTGTTTGGCTTGTCAGGCCAAATCTCCTTGGCGGACTGGCCATCTTTCACCGCCGCTTTCTCATCCTCGGTGTTGCGCTGCTTGGGCGCGGGGACCAGCGAAGCGTCAACGATCTGGCCCGACATCGGGATGTAGCCTTTCTTCTTCAACTGCCAGTCGAAAGCCTTCATCACCCGCTTCAGCGTTCCCGTCTCTGTCAGTTTGTTACGAAACAGGCGGATCGTGTTCTCATCTGGCGTCGCTGCACCAAGGTCGAAGTCGAGAAACCGCATCCAGGACAAGCGGTCTCTGATCATGAACTCCATCTTCGCATCGCTCAGATTGTGCTGCGCCTGAAGGATCAACGCCTTGAACATTGAAACGGGGTCAAAAGGCGGACGACCGCCCTTAGCGCCATTGCCATACCCGAGACCTTCAACAAGCCAGGACCGGAAATACTCAAAATCCACCGTCTCATCCAAGACCACCAGCGGGTCGCCGTGCTCGCTCAGCCGCTCAAGATGTTCGGTAAGGCCAAAAAGGTTCGTTGGGTTCATTGCGCATCCTCCATGAAGGCAATGAATCACAAACAATGCCAGGCCGCGAGGTTAATGCGGGTGTCCAGCTGAGGACCTCGATTAACGGCGCAAATCGCGGCCAATCGAGCGCGCAAAGCGTTGGCCGCGCCAATTTACGCCTCTATCGGCAGGCGATAGCGTAGGTGTTGCTCGTTTGATCGCTTTGAGCGGTGTGCCCCGGCGATGTCTGCGTGCTCAGGCCGTGATTGAGCCTCCGATCTGGATAAGTCGGCGGATGTTGTAGGCGATGTTGGCCATGCCGATCTTGGTGCGGGCCCGCTTGATGCCGATGGTGCGGACGGTCAGTTTCCACATGTGCTTTTGGACCGCGAAGACGTGCTCTATCGGAGCGCGGCGGCTGGAACGTGTCGCGTTCCCGCTGCGGATGTTCCTGGCCATCGGGCGGCCCTTGGGCTTGCGGTGGTGAACATGGCTTGTAAAGCCGCGCTCCTGCATGAACGCCTCGTTGGCGCGTGAACGATACGCACTGTCTGCCCAGACGCCCGAGGCCGTGTTGGTGCGGTCCAGCAGGCCCTCGCGCAGCATGGCTCCGTCGTGACCGCTCGCACTGGTCACGCCCCAGCACCGGATGAACCGGTGCGCGCGGTCGATGCTGGCGTGTGCCTTATAGCCGAATGTCGGAATGGCGATGTCGGGCGGCACGGTGCCGTCGGCGCGCACCCTAGATCGGCTTACCCACCGCTGTCACATCCTCGAAACTGGCAACGACAGCTAC
>JBMYXS010000092.1:0-11701 GCA_049608645.1 Pikeienuella sp.
AGAAACGGGCACTCCGATTGAGTTCAAATAGGGGTCATCATGGCTGATGATGATTACATGTACGATCAGTACGACGATGATTTTGAGGAAGAAGACGAGTTCGAAGAAGAGTGTGGCCTGATGCCAGACGGCCAATGCCTCCTGGCTGGAACCGAACATTGCGATTGGGACTGCGGCGCTCTCAATGCGCAGCGAATAGAGGCAATGACGTCACAACAACAATAAGGAACCAAACCATGAAACTTTTCGAAATCCACCCCGACTTTGACGTAAACGCAACGACCGTCTCTCTGAGCGGCTGCACGGGCCTGACAGAGGTGCCCACGTTCCCGAAAGCAACCACCGTCGATCTGAGCGGGTGCACGGGGCTCACCGAGGTGCCAGCGTTCCCGAACGCAACCACCGTCGATCTGAGCGGCTGCACGGGCCTGACAGAGGTGCCCGCGTTCCCGAAAGCAACCACCGTCGATCTGAGCGGGTGCACGGGGCTCACCGAGGTGCCAGCGTTCCCGAAAGCAACCTACGTCGATCTGAGGGGCTGCACGGGTCTCACTGAGGTGCCAGCGTTCCCGAACGCAACCACCGTCGATCTGATCGGATGCACGGGGCTCGCACGCATATTCGGCAGGACCGTAAACAGCGCCGAACAAGCGCGCCCATACCTGGAGCAAATCGCAACCAATGCCCTGCCGAACCACCTCAGAATGGAAAGCGTACATTGCGGCACGTCGCACTGCATAGCTGGGTGGGCTGGCGTTCTTTTCCCCGAGGATGTGCGCAGGGAATGGGAACTGGTGGACGCAATCACCCTTCTCGGAAACGAGGCCCATGCGGTGTTCTACGAGGACGACGACACCGGGCGCGAATTTCTGGAACAGTTCCTGCCGGAAAAGGAGACGACACCATGCTGACGATCAATTCCGACAAGCTGAAAATCGAGGTGCGCAAGCACATTGAAGCGGACGCGGTGATCGGCGGATCATACTGGAAAGAGAAAGAGCAGGAGGGCTGTTTTATTGGGTGCCTCGCTCATTCGAGCGATATTGCAATATTGGCGGAGAAGTACGGCTTCGCGCCCGTGTTCGTGCGGCTTGTCGAGGACATATTCGAAGACTTCCGACAAGCGAAACGTGTGCAGTTCTTCTCCGACATCGGCGAGAACATGCGCGACGGTGTGGATACGGAGATAGTCACCTGGACCGTGCTTCGTCGCATCCTTGAGCGCATGCCAGACGCACCGGAAATCGCAACCGTAATCGACCTTCTCAAGCGTGTCGAGGCTGGCGAGAGTCGGCACGGGTTGAGAGACGAGTTCTTTGCCGCCGCCGATGCCGCCCTTGCCGCCGCCGATGCCGATGCCGCCGATGCCGCCCTTGCCGCCGCCGATGCCGCCTATGCCGCCGCGCGGTACGCCGCCTATGCCGCCTTTGCCGCCGCCGATGCCGCCCTTGCCGCCGCCCGTGCCGCCTATGCCGCCGCGCGGTACGCCGCCTTTGCCACCCTTGCCGCCACCCTTGCCGCCCGTGCCGCCGCCTATGCCGCTGAGCGCGACCAGCAAGCCGCTGACGTCATAGCCGCAATCAAAAACGCTCGATGCAGCAATGAGGGAGAGATCAATGAGACCTGACACGGCCCCACATCAAAGAATTAAGCTAGTCCACCGGGCCAAACGGGGCCGCTGCGTCATGTGCAAAGCGCGGGCGGAAGTCACCGTGTCTTGGCACGTGAGTCTTGGGAGAAACGTTTGCGACGTTTGCGAAGCCTGCGCGGCGATTATCTGGGCGCGCATGGTGCCGGGCCACATGAGCATGGACACGTTCACAATTATGCCAATCGAAAAGGAAACCAACCAATGACCAAATCAACCACCAGCGAAAAATTCGCCAAGCTGTGGGCGAAACTGACAAAGCCGATCACCGCCACAATCGGCGGGCGCACATTCACATTCACCGCGCTTGCCGTCATCGCCGTTCTGGCGCTGCTGGCAACGCTCACATCATGCGGGCCGACGAACACCGGTTATGCGGCCAGCAATCCTGGCTATGACGTGAACGAGCACGACGAGCCAACCTACGCGCCCGCCGAGAACAACGAACCGAAGCGCGAAGAGCCGAAGCGTGAGCCTGAGAAGGTGCTGAAATGAGCGACGCCGCTGCCATATTCGGCGCGTTTGCGTCCGGCTCTGTCACGGTGGCGGTACTGTTCGCCATCGTGGGCGCATGGAACAAACGCCAGCCAATGGACATGGAGTCCATAATTTTGATGGTAGGCTCTGCCTGCGCGCTCTATACATGCGTGGTGGCGCTATGATCGCCCTCGCCATCATCGGGGCCGGGATCGCCGCGTTCATGGCCTACGCCACCGGCTCGATTGCAGCCGATAGCTGGGACGATGACGCCGCGCCAACCTTCGCGCTGATCTGCGGTGCATCGGTCACCATTGCCGCCGCGTTCACGATCTATGTCGGCGTCTCTATCTTCGGATCATGACCGGGCGTTCCGCACAGTTTCCCGCACAGTTTGCGCCAAATGCGGTCGCCTATTATATGGCTTGGCGTTTAGCCACCATTCCGGGTTGTCTGACATGAATTTCAACCACTCGGCGGGCATCATATTACCTTTGACCAGATTGCACCTATTGCAGCACCACACCTTGCCCTCTCGACCATGCGTTGCGCTGCGAAATTCTTTGGGCCAAATGTGATCTCTCGTTGGGGCGGTCCCTGCCGGGGCATTCGCGACGACAGTTCCAGACATAGGGCGGCGACAGTAGGTGCATGGCATATCCGCCCCCATGGAGAGAAGGGTTTTTGCCGCCTCCATATGGTCGCTACTTACCATCACTTCATCCGATCAACGGCAATGAATAGCGCAAGCATGGGCACATCTGAAAATTCCATCATTCCTACTCCCCGTGCTCGGCAAGGCAGTGCTCGCAAATGAACTGCCCACGCCCATTTTTGGGCACAAACCCGCCGCAGCATACAGGTTGTTCGGTGTAAAACCCGTCGTGGCTCAAGTGAGCCTTGATCAACGCACGCACTGCGTCCAACTGTTCCATATTGAACCCGACGATCTGGCCGCGTGGCGATCCCGCGCTGTGTGTGATGGCCTCAAGCGCACCGCGCAGAGCCTCGCCGCTGATTGTCGGCATCTCCCTACCCATCACTTGCCCTTTCTTTCTCTATCGGCCGTCGCCGGGAGCGCGCCATCGCCATGCCGAAACAGCCTCGACTTTGACGGCGGAATCCACCCGAACCGTGTTCCGCTCCCCCATACGCCCGCGATATCCCAGACGAACCACGAATAGCTTGTTGCGGTGCTTGCGTTTGGATCATAGCGCCCCCGTACCATGGGGACACGCTCGACGTGCTGAAGTATCCAGGCGGGTGGATGATCCCGAAAAAGGTTTTCGTATCGGCTGGCCCCTTCCGCCCACACACTCCGCACAATCACCGCGACGCCGCCGCTGGCCACTTGCAGTCCACGCTCCACAAATTCACGGGCCAACCGAAAGGGCGGATTTGTTACGACCCATTGTGGTGAATAAAGAGGGGTTTCATCAGCCATCAGAAAATCATGCAGCGGGAAGCCCGCCCCATAGTCATGGACGTCTGTCGCAAATACGTCTCCAAAATACTCTGACAGAGCCGAGACCATGAAGCCGCGATTTGCGGCAGGCTCCCAACAAGTCGCCATCGGCGATGGATTGAGCCATTCGCAAAATGCTCGCGCCGCCCATGGCGGGGTAGGGAAATCATCGAGGCTGTCGTTCGGCTCCGATCTCTGGGCCATGACCGCGTGGCTGACATTTTGGGCCAATCAATCGCCCTCCTTTTCGCCCCGCTTGGCGAGGAATTCCTTGATCGCCAATTCAAAAACCGCCGTCTTCGTCCACGGCGCTTCCTGCGTTTTCATCCATGCCTCAAGCGCCGCCAGTATCTGCGGATCAAGAGCAAGGGTCGTCGGTGTTTTTCTGCGTGCCATTGTCATGCAATACACCTACCCGATTGAGTCTGCAAGTGTAAATACTTGTGTTGACATGCGCGGGCGTTTGTGGTTATGTGGGGTGAGATAAGGCCGATGGGCGGCAATGAAGAGGGGAGAGAGTGATGTGCGATAGGTCAATGAAGGATAAGGTGGCGTCACTACTGCGAAAGGCAAGCGACAACGCCTCCAGCGAGGCTGAGGCCCAAACATGCATGACGATGGCCATGAACTTAATGGCTAAGTTCGGTCTCTCCATGGACGAGGTAAGCGGGAGCGGTGCGGAGCCGATCAGCAAAAGCAATACCGCATGGCATTCGGGCCGAAGCGGCGATGCAATGCGGTATGTGCAGAGTGCAATTGCGGCGTTCACCAGCACACGGGTTACGTATCGTGGGGGGGCGAGCAGCGGGACAAGCTCCACTTACCACGGCTATGAGGCCGAGAGACAGCTTGCGATTTGGCTACACGGTCATATTGCAAATTCAATTAAGGTGGAAAGCCGCCTGTTCAATCCGAGCGCAAGAACATCCAGAATGCGTGCAGAAATGCGTAGGTCATTTGCTCTTTGTATGGCCGAGAGGATCGCTGAGCGTCTGTACGACATGGCAAAAACGATCGACGACGCAGGCAGGGGGTCTGGTGCCGAAGTTATGGTCGTCAAAAATGCTCGGTTAGATGAGTATCTTGACGGTCTCGACATTCCATACGCCCGCCGACGGAGACGGACCGTCTACACAGGGGGTGCTGTAGCCGGGCGCGCGGCGGGTGAAGCGACATCCCTACATCGCCCGGTCACAGAGCGCGACGGCCCCCTCCGTATAACTGCATAACCACAATGAGGACCCAAACTAATGCCCAAACACGTAGACAGCGCATCAGATGATCGCACCGCAAACAACGCTGTGCGTCACAAATATCGGGTGTTGAGCGACGCTGAAAAGCAACAAATGGTCGAGCTGAAAGACCTTGGCGCGGCCTTCCTCGCCAAGTGTGATGAAATTGGCGGAAGCCGCGAAATGTCACTGGCCAAGACCAACGCCGAACAGGCGGTCATGTGGGCCGTGAAGCACGTGACTGCGTGATGCGCACGCGCGACAAGCTGGCCGCAGCCTTACGCGAGGTTGCGGCCAAAGCCAAGCCGGACAACGCTGCCAAATATGAGGCGTTTGCGAAGCGTGCCGAGACGGGTGAATTTGATGATTACGCAGACACATATGCCTGCCCCATCACCCAACTTCACAAAGAATTGGTTGCGGCAGGTTTCGCGAAGTTTGCCGCCCGTGTTGCGGACGGAGAATTTGACGCCACAAAAGAGGAAAGCGACGAGTGGGCACGAAGCCCGTCCGGGCAGGAAGCCGCCAAAATGCTCACTCCTGAATTGCGGGCTGTGCTCGGTTTGAAACTGAACAACTAAAGGGACGCATGAGATGAACAACGCAAAAGCAACCACAATGGAACCGAAGGACTTCGGGTGGGTACTTCTAGAATTGATGGGCCACCGCCATCGTGTCGGACAAGCACGTGAGGAAATGGTCGCGGGTGGTGTGATGCTGCGGATCGACATTCCGGTACAAGTCGACGGTGAAGACCTCAGCCATGTCACAGAATACTACGGACCATCCTCCATCTACGCTATGCGACCAATATCAGAGGAAGTAGCGCAGACGCATTGGGCCCAGTCCGATCCACGTCCGACGAAGCCAGCAACATACCGTCCAGCAATAGAACTAGACGACGGATACGAGGACGAAGAGCCATTCTAACCGTATCTCGGAGATTGCTGTGCAGTCGGTCAAAAACGAGATCGCCCCAACGAATGAGGACACCAAGAATGTTCCTGCCGATCAACATTAGATGCATGTGCCAGGCCCAAGGAGCGCCTTTTTTCGATCAATGCACGACTGTCCGCAAATTTACCCACGACGACGGCAGCGGCGAAACACACGTAATCTATCGAGGTTGGGCCATCTGTCCATTTGGTTTTGTGGGGCGATGGGGCGCTGTCGCCGTCACTGTCAAAAAACGCGTTCACATCTATCGCAGTCATGAAGCAGATATTGAGGTAAAAAATGTCGCTGAATAAGAACACGGCCCTTGCACGTATCGCCGGGCCCAAAATCAGAAAGCTTGCAAGGCAGGGGAAGCTAATTGATCAGGCGTTCAAGGAATTTCGCACAGCCGCATTCCCAAACGCGACACAAGATCAAATTCACCTAATGCGTGTTTGCTTCTTTGCGGGATCAGCAGAGGTTCACGCATTGACGATGTACGGCCTTGAGGAAGGCTCGGAACCCACCGATGCGGACTATCAGTTTATGTCGGACTGGGTTGCAGAGGTGGAGCTATTCCACGAGAGAACCATCGCCACGATGCTGGCATCAGGAACACCGCAGTAAAAGGACGGTGAGATGGCAAAAGTGCTGATAGGGTGCGAGACAAGCGGTGTCGTTCGTGAGGCATTCATTGCCGCTGGTCATGACGCGTGGTCCTGTGATCTGCTGCCATCCGACATTCCGACGAACCGGCACATCCAGGGTGATATTCGCGAAGTGATGATGGGTGATTGGGATATGCTGGCCGTGATGCACCCGCCCTGCACCCGCCTATGCAACAGCGGCGTCCGCTGGTTGTCCAGACCACCACCGGGCCGAACGCTGGACGAAATGTGGGCGGAATTGGACGAGGGCGCGGCGCTCTTTTCAGCGGTCTGGAATGTGCCTCACATCCCGAGTGTCGCAGTGGAAAATCCCGTCATGCATCGGCACGCGAAGGCGCGGATAGATAACTACGAGCCGCCTGCGCAAACAGTCCAGCCATGGCAGTTTTGCGATGATCCTATGGGTCCGAACAATGAGAAGAAGCGCACTTGCTTCTGGCTGCGGAACCTGCCGCCCCTCACGCCCACCGGATCACTCGACGGCACAACAGCGCGCGCCAGCGTTCACAGGGCCTCACCCGGCAAGGATCGCTGGAAGATGCGGTCCAAGTTCTTTCCCGGCCTGGCCTCCGCTATGGCGCGGCAATGGGGCGACACTTGCGCAACGGTCTAAACGCCCTTGCCAGCCTTCACCGTAGACCAGTGCTTGCCGCCTGACATGATGCACGAAACGCCCGCTGGGAGCGTGACAAGGATCGTCCATGTGCCTGTGTCACCTGACACGAACACCTCCACCATGTTGCCGCTCAGATCGAGGCCCGCCGCCTGCCGAACTTCGCCGTACTTGGCAGCCAGCCCCGCGACGATCTCAGCACGATTTGCGCAGGACTGCGCGAGCGCGGGGGAAGCTATGGCGACAAGAGCCGCCGCGATAATGGAGCGCATCACCGGCACACCGCATCAAACGGCACTGTGACGGCCTCCGTCGCCAGAACCACCCTGTCCGTGCCTTCCTCCACCACAGCCGCCACAAGGCCCGCCATAGGCGCTCTCAGCCCATCACAGACAGCGTTAGGGCTTCCGGTCGCGCAACCTGTCACGAGCGTTGTCAGCGTCCCGATCAGGAGGCCGCGCGTCATCCATTGCCTGCCTGTCTTTGCGGTATTGTTCATCTGCTTTTCCTTTCGCTTTGCGCGCGCCAGAAACGCGGCCCCCGAAAAATGCGGCTATCCCGGCGGCAAGCACCGCGCCAATGGTGGCGAGAATCTGCACCGGATCGAAGCCAACCAGAAACTTGAGAATGTCACCCATGGATCAGCCCCTCCAAAAGCCACCAGAGCAGCCACAGCGCGCCCGATAGCCCGCCCACAACCGCCGCCGCATAGGCCAGCCAGAACGCGAAAATCAGCCAGCCAAAGCGATCCTGTCTATTGGCCATCCTGCGCCCTCCGAATGCCGAGAATGCCGAGGCCCATGGCAATCGTCTGCCCGGCTTCCTGCATGACGGCAATGTCACCGTCCGCGCCCACCATGAGGTAGATGCCGAGGCCGAATAGCGTCAGCCCCGCAATGCGCGAAAGGCTCAGCCGCCCTCCATGGGCCGGATTTGCGTAGGCCGAAATCGTGTTCAACATGGGCTATCCTTTCGATGGCCGCTTGCGCAGATCGAAGCCGAGCGCGCAGCGCGGGATGTTGATGGAAAGAGGTTCGCCGGAGGGATCGAGCAACTCTGTTTTGCGAACAGGGTCACTGTCGTGAACCATCGGGGCTGGCGTGGAATGCCCGTGGAATGGCTCCATAAGATCATCGCTCCAATCGCCGGTAGAAGGCCTTCTGTCGATCATTGCTTATCCTTTCGAGAACAGGCGTTGAATGAATTGAATGATTGCTTGGAGCAGGGACCACGATTGCGGATCGCCGCGACCCGGTGAGGGGTTGTCGGGCGGTCCTGGCTGAATGTGGGCTATCCCGGATGCCATCTGCAAAGACCCGGCCCGCACCTCAGCAACCCGCCGGGACCAGCCTCGCCCGAATGTGGGCCAGTGCTTGAGACGTTTGAGGAATGCCAGCCTGCTATCGTTAACCTCACGCACAAGGCCCGCCACGTCGCGTTTCCGGACGGCTGCCAGCGTGTGGATGCCGATCACGCCATCCACCGTCACGCCTAGAGCGCGCTGCAACGTGGTCGCTGCCTTTGCTGGCCCGCTGTTGACGGCAAAGTCCGCCACAGTCCAATCCAGCCCGGCCGGGAGATCATCGCCCCGAACAGCGTTCCAATATTGCGTTCTGTAAATCTCCGAGACTTCCGCGTCTGCAATCATTTTGACGTTGCGCGGCCCTTGGCCCTTTGCCGCCAGATAGGCGTTATAGGTGCGCTGCGTGACGCCTTTATTTGTCGCACCGCCGGGGTCGGCGGGGTGGTTCACGTACCCGCCCTCATGGGCAAGGATAGCGGAAAACACAAAAGGCCAGTTGCTGTTCATGGCGTCGCCTCGAATATGCCGCTCAAGCGGACGGGCCGGAGGGGGATTATCCCGAACAGTCTATAGGACCACGAAGCCTCCCATAGAAAATCGTCGCCCATGCACGGCCCGGCCCATGCCTCGATTGTCCAACGCCCGAAATCGCTGTCACGCTTGGTGTAGGTGAACGGCGGAGCGTCCGGCGCGTGGCAGTCCCTAGAGCCGTCAAGAGGCCGCACTGTCTCAGCATATTTGAACCTTGCGCCAAATATGCTTGGAAGAGTGTTCGGCAAGGGGAATGTCCGCGTGACAGTCACTGTGCTGCCATCGATATTGACCGCTGTCGGGTTGATAAACAAGCTCGACGGGACCGCAAGCCACAGCGACAGAAACGACGCGGCCCCCAACAGCCCCCAAAAAAACGAACGCAACACCTTCATTTCAGAATATCCCCACGAAACGCCCATATCAGGCTGGCGAGGGCCAAAACCATTGAACCCAGAACGCTGATCCCAGTCAGAAGCTTCCTCTTTTCCCGCACTTCAATTTCAATCTTCATGCGCGCCTCTTCCGCTTCAAGATTGGAGATTTTGCGCTTCAGTTCTTTGATGTCTTCAGCCTGCGCTTGCAGCTTGAAGCTGATTAGATCAATTTCCGCCATGGTTGGGCCTTCATTTGTTGTCATTTGACCCACCCCCGTAGGTTCCCAAGTGGTTAGCCAAACGGCCCCTTGCCGTCGCACGACGACCCGGAGCGAGGCGCAAACTTAACCGCGCAATCCGCCTTGAGCGCCGCCGGACTGGACGTGTCCAAGGTGAATTGCGCACCATTGGCGTGGTCCACGAATGGCCCCGTCAGGTTTGTTGCGTAGCTGTTGGAGGCACCACTTGCCGCCCCCTCCAGAATGTTGACGGAGCTTGATACGTTCACATTGGCCGGGACGCTGTTTCCGTAGCGCGGGAAAATGTTGTCGGCATATGTCACGGATGTTGCCGGATTGCCCGCCCACCGCACTTGCAACCCTTGGCCCGTTTTGATTGCAATGGGGCGCTGGTTCGTGCCTTCGATCACAATGTTCCGCGTCATATCCACCTCAAGCCCCGCAATCGTCAGCCCGTTCAGGCCGTTGATCACAAGCACGTTCTCGTAGAGTTCGCCCGTGACGGAAATCCCGGTTTTGCCGGAGTGCAGCCCTTGCGGCGCATGGCCCTGAATGTTGCTGAAATCATAGCCCGTCGCATTCGGAAGCCCTTGCGGGTTGCCTGAATAAAACACCGTGTCAATCTCAGCTTCCGGGTGCGTTCCGTCGGGATCAGCGACAAGGTAGTTGCGAGCAACGAATATCGTCACATCGGCTGAGCCGTGCTGGCGCGGGATTTGCAGCCAGTCATTGTGGGCACCGGGGTTATAAACCCCCTCCAATCTGGACGTTGAGCCGAGGTAATGCGTGTTCACGTTGCCAGTCATGTCGAGGTAGTGATCCCCGCCGCCCGTCACTGTGCTGTTCGTATGGTAGACGCGCACATGATCGATCAGACACCGCTTCGTCCAGTTGCGACGCACCGCCTGCCTGTTCGCTGTGGACAGTTCGAAGGCCACCCCGATTCCGTCGATAACGTTGTCCTCGCAAACAACATGCCCGGCCCCATTGCTGGCCCCCGTCACCGTGTAGATAAACGACTTCCAGAATGGAGCCTCCACCCCCGTCTGATAGCCGCCGATCTGGTTGTTGCGGAAGATGAAGTCACCGAGCACGCCCGATCCGTTCGCGCTGATAATGACCTGCTGCTCTTTCCATGGCGCTTGATTCTGAAAGCCGGTCGTGTCACCGAGGTCATAGCCAGGAGTCGTGCCCACCCAATCAAGCTTGCATCCGTCGAATATGATGCAATCGCACCCGTTGAGCGTGATCTGATTGGACCACTCGAAGCCGCCCGGTGTGTCTGAGGTGATTGTCAGAGACCCGCCGCTGATACTCGCCGTTGCGTTCCAGTCGTAAGATGCGCGGGCGACAATCGCATAGCCGCTGCTCACGTTGTTGTCTGAAAGGGTGCCATTCCAGCGCCGGTTAGTGAATGTTTTCGCCGTGCTGATTGTGGTCCCGTCACGACCAATAATCGTCCAGTCTGTTGATGCACCCGCCGCCGCCGTCGTGACCGCCGTGTCAAACTCCGCATTGGAAGAAACGTGAATGCCGTTTGAAATGATCGTGATGCTTTCCGCACTGCCATCGATAGTCACGGCATAAGGGCCAAGGTTCAGGTTCGCAGCCGCCCCCGCCGCCGTCACGACGATCTCACCGCTCGTTAGCGTGAAATGGTTGTTCGCGTCGGGCGTGAAGGACGTTGCCGGGATACCCGCCTGCCCCGCCGGTGTGTGGCTGCCGAACTGGTAGGACGACGCCGCTCCACCCGACTGTGCCGTGGTGAAATTCCATGTGTCATCGGCAACGCCGACATGAGCATTGCCGGAAGTGTCCTCTATTGCCCCCGCGTCAAGGCGAACGCTGATCTCTTTGCCATTGGCGAAGTCGGACGTTGGGCGGATTGTCAGAACCGAACCGGCGACGCTCACCGTGCCCGCGCTTGATCCGGTATCGGTCGTTACATCAAACGTTTCAATTGTGGTGCCGTCCGTGACATTCCGCAGAACAATATCGCCAGAGCCAAAGGCGATTGCCTCATTGAAGGTCAACGAAATATCCGCATTGATGGCTGCACCGGTAGACCCGTCCGCAGGCGTCATGCTCGATATGATTGGCGGGGTTGTGTCGCCCCCGGCGGTACTTGCCGTGGTGAAATTCCACCAGCCGCCTTCCGTGCCCTGCACGTCACCAACACCAGAGGTGTTTTCAATGACAAGGGCCGGGATGC
>JBMYXS010000093.1:0-11546 GCA_049608645.1 Pikeienuella sp.
GACGGCATCTGAGATGGAAAGTTGGCGACGAAGCCTTCCTGCGTTTTCGGCCTTTGCGGGGCCGACGACCCTGTGGTTGATGGTGTTTTTTCTGATCCCGCTTGCGCTGATATGGCTCTACAGCTTTGGGGAAAATGTCTCCCTCACTGAAATAAAGACGACCTGGACGCTGGCTAACTACGAGCGGATTTTTGCGCCGGAGATTGCCACGCTGTTCTGGCGCACACTGAAGCTGGCCGGTATCGCCACGGTCATTTGCATCATCATTGGCTATCCGGTGGCGTTGGTGATTGCGACAGCCGATCAGAAGTGGAAGCCGTGGCTCCTGCTGATTGTCATTCTGCCATTCTGGACCAATCTGCTGATCCGCACCTATGCGATGTTGAACATTCTTGGTAGCCGCGGGCGTATCAATGATGTGCTGAACTGGTTGTGGGTTCAGGCGGATGGGGTGCTCGATTTTGTGGGCCTTGGCGACATGGCCCTGCTGGGGGAGCGGTTTATCCCTGTGAAATTCCTCGGCACGGAATTAGGCGTTGTGATGGGGCTGACCTATGTGCATCTGCCATTTGCCATTCTGCCGATCTATTCCGCGTTGGAGCGGATTGACCGATCTTACCTTGAAGCATCGCTTGACCTTGGTGCGGGGCAACTGCGCACGTTTTTCCTGATCCTCGTGCCGCTGACGGCGGCGGGGCTGATCACGGCGGCGATCATTACGTTTATTCCCGCGCTTGGCTCGTTCCTGACGCCTGATCTGCTGGGGCGCGGGCAGGTGGACATGATCGCAAATGTCATTGAGCGGCAATTCAAGAAAGCCAACGACTGGCCGTTCGGGTCGGCGCTTTCGCTGTTTCTGCTTTATGTCACTTTTATCATTCTCGCGATCCGCTCGATCATTGACATGCAACGCTCAAAGGGGAGGCGGGCATGAGCCGGAAAACCCGTAAGGATAAGCCAAACCCGTTTGATTACTCGCGCAAATGGTCGATGCGGACGGTGTTTATCATCGGTTCCATCTTCCTTTATGCGCCGATCATCGTGTTGATCATCTTTTCGTTCAATAACTCCCGGCGTGGCGGCAACATTGTCTGGCGCGGGTTTACGACGAAATATTATGAAAAAGCGTTCGCGAATGATGGTCTTGTTGAAGCCTTCGTCAATTCGCTGACCATTGCCGTTATCTCTACGGTGTTTGCGGTGCTGCTGGGCGCGATGACGGCGGTGTTGTTATGGCGTTGGAAGTTTCCGCTCAAGCCAGTTTACGAGGGGCTGGTCGCCCTGCCGATCGTGATACCTGAAATCTGCATGGGTGTGGCGCTGGCGGTATTTTTTGCGGCCTCCGGCATCGGATTTCCTTCGACGTGGGCTTGGCCGTTCAACCTTGGCAATATCATCATTGCCCACATCACGTTTTCATTCCCCTTTGCGGCAATGGTGATCCGCACGCGGTTGCAGAACTTTAACCCCGAGGTGGCAGAGGCGGCGCGCGATCTTGGCGCGAGTGAGGGGCAGGTGTTCCGCGATATCCTGATCCCGCATATGGTGCCGGGTTTGGTGGCGGGTGCGTTGCTGGCCTTCACGCTCAGTCTTGATGACTTTGTGATCACCTTCTTCACGTCGGGGCCGAACAATGTGACCTTCCCGGTGAAGGTCTATTCGATGGTCCGTTTCTCTGTAACGCCAGAGATCAACGCGGCCTCTACCATTCTGATTCTGATGACGCTGGTGCTGACCTTCATCGCCATTCGCCTCCAAAAACCGACGGATATCGCATCATGAGTGCAATCGTTTCCATTCGTGACGTCTCAAAATTCTTTGGGGATTTCACCGCTGTCGATGACATATCGCTGGATATCGAAGAGGGGGAGTTTTTTGCCCTTCTTGGTCCATCGGGCTGTGGGAAAACCACGTTGCTGCGCATGGTGTCCGGTTTTGAAACCCCCTCTGTGGGCGAAGTGCTGATCGGTGGTGAAGACATGACCACGGTGCCGCCCAACAAGCGGCCCGTGAACATGGTATTCCAGTCCTACGCGGTTTTCCCCCATATGACCGTGGCCAAGAATGTGGCCTATGGGTTGAAGGTTGATGCCGTGGGCGCGGCCGAGATCAAGGAACGTGTGACCGAGGCGTTGAAGCTGGTGCAGCTCGACCAATTCGCGGATCGTAAGCCAGATCAGCTTTCAGGCGGGCAACGGCAAAGGGTGGCGCTGGCCCGTGCTCTGGTCAAGAAACCGCGTGTTCTGTTGCTCGACGAACCTCTGTCGGCGCTTGATGCCAAACTGCGCGATGCCATGCGGCTGGAGCTGGTGAAATTGCAGCAATCCATCGGCGTCAGTTTCATCATGGTGACCCATGATCAGGATGAGGCGATGGCAGTTGCCGACCGTATCGCCGTTCTGGACAAGGGGCGCATTCGGCAGATCGCCTCGCCAGAGGATTTGTATGAACGACCGGTGGATGAGTTCGTGGCGGATTTCATTGGGCGCGCCAATTTTTTCGCGCCTACGTCGGTAAGTCGGGCACAGGAGTTGGTGGTTACAACCGAAGACCTCGGCACACTTGCGTTTTCGCCAGATATCGTTGCAACCGATGATATCGTTCTGGCGGTGCGGCCCGAAAAACTGCGCGTTGGTGCTGATGTGTCGGGCGATGTCATGGTGCAGGCCAAACTCGGTGATGTGGCTTTTCAGGGGGATCACTCCGGGGTGGAATTGATCTTGCCACACCGAACATTGCTGGCTTCGGTTCATGGTGTCGAAGCAACCGCCATTCGTGAGTTGGAAGAGGGCGCAACCGTTACTGTGGCGTGGAACCGGTCAGACATGCTGGTTCTGCCAAGGGGCTAAGGCGTGAAATGCTTCTGCGAAGCCTATTTGGATATTTGAAGAACAAAGACCCCAATGGTCAAAGGGCCATTACACCCCAGAATATCAGCACCTGAGCGGCGATATAAGTGGCCCAGATGGTTGGCGATGTCCATTTTCGGGGGCTGTTTGCCAATACGAAGGTTTCAGCGGCCAGCACGGTGTCTGAGGCGATGAAAAACAATGCGCCGAGCAAGATCGGTGGTGAGCCGGTAAGCGAAGCCACCCCCATCGTCGCGATGGCGCCCATATAGACAGCGACCGGCGGGCGCATCTCACCAAGGTGCGGCCAGAGCCAGCGCGCGGCGGCCATCGCATAGGCAATCATCAGCGCGACACAAACCCAGAAGGCAGCACCTGAGACGATTGCGCCATCAATGCCACTCCAAAAAAGGGGGATGTAGGCGATATGCGCCAAGAGGAATGCGCCAAGCCCGGCCCTGAACGCGTTGTCGCCAGGGCGCGACAGCGCCGCATCTCCGAGCGCTGAAAGGGCAAGGCCCACGGTCAAAAGCCAAGGACCACCACCAATGGCCGATGCCAGCGCCAGAATGGCGACGGGCGCGGTTTTTAAGGTTGTTCTGATGCCTGACGTGTCAGCGCGCAGCCAGATCACGCCATATGTGATGGCAATGACAATCGCTGCCAAGAGAAATGCGATGCTGTTCATTTCGGAGGCAAGCTCCCCACAAAGCTGATGGCAAGGTCAAGGGCAGCTTGCAGGGACGCATCATCGTCGAAGATATCCGGCGTAAGCCCGACAATGCCCCCCATCTTGCGGCCTGTGGGTGTAAAGGCATCGACGCCGTCAATTTCAAGCGCGACCGCTTCGCGCTCTTTACCCACACGCACCATGCCCCGGTCGCGAAAAACACCGGCAACCATATTGCCGTGTAGCAAAAAGCAGACGCCGCCGAACATCTTTTTCTCCGACAGCCCCTCCATCATGCCAAGCGCAGCGGCGAGCGTTTCGTATTTTTCCGGGTCATGTGCCATGCGGGCAGCGTAAGCGGAACCGGGCGTATCGGTAAAGGCAAAGCCCTGCGTCACTCCGCCAATCGCTGCGTCGCTTGTCGGGGCCATGGTGCACGGCTATGTCAGGCGTATGTAATTGGGAGAGCCAGATGAGCGGTAAGCGATCCATTTTTGAAGACGTAAGCGGTGAAACCAAAGTAGCACCAACGCCCGGTGCGGTGTCTGCGCGCGATGGGCGCGGGGCAATCCGTGTCTGGCTTTGGATATTGCTCGCGCTGGTGATCACGATGGTCATTGTCGGCGGGCTGACACGTCTGACGGATAGTGGCCTTTCGATCACTGAATGGAACCTGATTGTGGGCGCCTTGCCGCCTTTGTCAGAGGCAGACTGGAATGCCGCATTCGCGGATTACCAGACGACAGACGAGTATCGGCTGCAAAACTCCTGGATGACGCTTGCCGATTTCAAACCCATATTTTGGTGGGAGTGGGGGCACCGGTTCCTTGGTCGGTTCCTCGGTATCGTTTGGTTCATTCCCCTGGTGTACTTTGCGGTGCGCGGCATGATCCCACGCGGGTGGGGGGGAAAGCTGATCCTTATCGGTGCGCTTGGCGGTCTTCAGGGCGCTGTTGGGTGGTGGATGGTCTATTCGGGCCTGTCGGTGCGGGTTGATGTGGCACCTTACCGTTTGGCAACGCACCTTGGCATCGCGTTTACGATTTTTGCGTTGATCTACTGGTATATCCTCAAGATCGGGAAAGAGGGGCATTGGTTGCTGGCGGCACGCCGTCGCCGCGCGCCAGGCATGTTTGGATGGTCTGCGATGATGACCACCCTGATCTTCCTGCAAATCCTGTTGGGGGCGCTTGTCGCAGGCACCGACGCAGGGCGCTATCACACCGATTGGCCATTGATGGATGGGGTGTTCTTTCCGGAAACGGCGTTGGAGATGGTGCCGCTCTGGTCGAATTTCTTTGAAAACACGGCGATGGTACAATTCATGCACCGTATGCTGGCCTATGTATTGGTCGTTGTTGCGGTGTTGTTCGCGCTGAAGGGCCGCAAATCTGGCCACGGGCGCATTTCCTACTGGGCAACGGCGCTGACCTTGGGGGTCTTGTTTCAGGGCGTTTGGGGCATTGCGACGTTGCTCCATGCTGCACCGGTTCACCTGGCGATTTTCCATCAGTTGTTTGCACTGGGCTTGCTTGGGCTTTCGATGCGCGCAAAGTTTGAAATGGCGTATCCAAGCGAACAAAAGATCAGGGCCTGAGCAAATGCCGACAACTGTGCTGACCAAAGACGAAGCGATGGCGTTCCTGCGGGAGGTTTTCCCGCAGGTAGCCGACAAGTTTGAACTGCTGGAGCTTCCCCCATTGGGGGCAAAAGTCCGGCTTAAGGTTGGCACTGACCAACTGCGCCCCGGTGGCACCGTTTCAGGCCCGGCAATGTTCGAACTGGCTGACTGCGGCTTTTATCTTGCCTGTTTTGGGATGATCGGGCGCGAGGCGCTGACCGTGACCAGCAACGCGACCATCAATTTCCTGCGGAAACCTGTTGCCGGCGACATGATCGCCGAGGTGCGCATTCTGAAATTCGGGCGCACGCTCATCACAGGCGATATCATGATTTTCTCCGAAGGGGATGCCAAACCGGTGGCGCATGCGACGATGACCTATGCAGTGCCCCCACGAATTGGGTGAATTTTTGGGGTATCATTGTACCGTTTTTTTAAGTCATTGTTTTTGAAAGGTTTGTTTGGCCAGTGATGCATTGACTTGCCGCTGGGAATCGTTAGAACCCGCGCATCGTCGGTGAAACTCCGGCACCTCGCTATTCTTTCCGGGGCCACTGGCCCGCAAGTCTGGATCTGATATGAAAACCTACAGCGCCAAACCGGCCGATATTGAGAAGAAGTGGGTGATCGTCGATGCCGAAGGTATCGTTCTCGGTCGTCTCGCCACCCTCATCGCCATGCGTCTGCGCGGCAAGCACAAAGCCACGTTCACACCACACATGGACATGGGCGACAATGTAATCGTCATCAACGCCGAAAAGGTACAGATGACGGGCAACAAACGCGCCGACAAAACCTATTACTGGCACACTGGCCACCCAGGTGGGATCAAATCCCGCACTGCCGGTCAGATCCTCGAAGGTGCCCACCCAGAGCGCGTGCTGACCAAAGCGGTTCAGCGTATGCTGCCCGGTGGTCCGTTGAGCCGCGTACAGATGTCAAACCTGCGCGTTTATGCAGGCGCTGAACATCCCCATGAAGCCCAGTCTCCCGAAGTGCTGGACGTCAAATCCATGAACCCGAAAAACACCCGGAGCGCGTCATAATGGCTGACGAAATCAAATCGCTCGACGATCTGAAAGACGCCGTAGAAGGCGCAGGCGTTGAACTCTCCGCAGATGTTGCTGTTCAGTCCGAAAGCAATGCAGCTCCCCGTGAGCCTGTACGTGACTCACTCGGTCGTTCATACGCAACCGGCAAACGTAAAGACGCCATCGCGCGCGTTTGGGTTAAGCCCGGTTCTGGCAAGGTTGTGGTCAATGGCCGTGACATGGCGACATATTTCGCGCGTCCCGTGCTCCAGATGATCCTGAACCAGTCGTTTCAGGTTGCTGGCGTATCCGGTCAGTTCGACGTTATGGCAACCGTTAAAGGCGGCGGCCTTTCCGGTCAGGCTGGTGCGGTTAAGCACGGCATCTCCAAAGCCCTGTCGCTCTATGACCCAACGCTGCGCCCCGCGCTGAAAGCCGCTGGCTTCCTGACCCGCGACAGCCGCGTTGTTGAGCGTAAGAAATACGGTAAGCGCAAAGCGCGCCGGAGCTTCCAGTTCTCGAAGCGTTAATCTTACGTTTCATGCAAATACGAAAGGCCCGCCAGTTTGGCGGGCCTTTTTGCGTTTGATACGATGAGGTCGGTGCGGTTGACCGGATTGAGGTCTTAAAGGCGGATGCTGCACTTTGGCCTTATGGCGGCTGTGTGCAGAAAGCCGCCTTTGGCCAAAACGGTCAAATACGCGCTACGATTGCGAAAGGCTGGATAAGTAGGGGGAAGGCCAGAATTAGCTGCTACCGTGAGAGTACCCAAAACGATCTTGGCAGCGCACATGGCGTTATGCAGCTAAGGCAGCATAATTGAACAGTTCGTTCCGACGTCAGAGCCGCCTCACCAACCGCTCCCTTCGGCGCATGCGGCGGATTACCCAAAAAGGTCGATTTCGTGCCGCTCAGCTTCTGTTTCCAATTCGGCCCAACATTAGAAGTACATTACGGCGCATATTGTGCGGGGCATGCATTGCCACTTTCCTAAAGCCTGTTCGTCCTATCCGCAGTTGACCATTCTTTCGTAGCCTTGGCCGTTATGGCGACAATAGAGCCTTTGGGCAGGGGACCTCGTGTTTGCCAATCTTTTTATTCAGCCAGGTGGCATGCGACGACAGATTGGCCGACCTTTCGGCTCTTTGGTCGGTCCTTGCGGCAGATATCAACCGCCAGATGGCATCGGGGGTGATAAGCGCAGCCGGGAGGCGGGGAAATTGGGTCGGGAATTTCACCGGTCGGTGGCTCAGCTTCGCGCCCGAAACCGTCCATGCGTGGTGCCGCTTCCAGCAGCATTTGCGTGTAGGGGTGTTTCGGTGTCTCAAATAACGACTTGGGGTCAGCTTCCTCTACCAGTCGGCCAAGATAGAGAACGCCGATCCGGTCCGCCATGTGCCGTACGACGGTCAGGTCGTGGGTGATCAAAAGATAGGTGAGACCCAAGTCATCCTTCAGATCGCTCATCAGGTTCAATACCTGTGCTTGCACGGAAACATCCAAAGCGGATGTCGGCTCGTCGCAGACGATCAGACGCGGTTCCGATGCCAATGCGCGGGCGATGCAGATGCGTTGGCGTTGACCGCCTGAGAATTCATGCGGGAATTTGCCTGCGTCGCTCGGATGCAGGCCCACCTGATCAAGCAGTTTCTCCGCAAGCCCGGCTGTTTCGCCGCCCTTCGCTGCCACTGGCTCGGCGATGATGTCGCGCACGCGCCAGCGGGGGTTGAGGGAGGCATAGGGGTCCTGAAAGATCATCTGAATGTTGGCGCGGACCTGCGCAACCTTGCCCCCATCGCGCTCGGTTGCAATATTGACCCCTTCGACCTCTACCGCGCCATCGGTGGGGTCCAGAAGGCCAACCAGCATCCGCCCGATGGTCGATTTGCCGGAGCCGCTTTCGCCGACGAGCGCATAGGTGGTTTTCTCTTCAATCTGGAAATCTACGTCCGAAACGGCTGTCAGCATCGCTTTGCCGCGCCGCTCTAACACGCGGTTAAGCCAGGGCTTGGAGACATCGAAAACCCGCGTCAGGCCCTTGATCGTTACATAGGCGCTCATATTGCAGCCTCCTCAATCATAGGGAACCAGCAGGCCGCGCGGTCATCACCGATTCGGGGCGATGATGCGCGGCATTTATCCGCTGCACGGGGACAGCGTGGGTGAAAGGCGCAGCCGTTGGGCAACATGGTCAGGCGCGGCATGGAACCGGGTATCTGATGCAAGCGTTGCTGCCCCGCCGCCGCCAGTGGTGTGGAGGCCATGAGGCCGTTTGTGTAGGGGTGATGTGGCGCTGTCAGCACGTCGCGCACGGGGCCAAGTTCGGCCAATCGGCCAGCATACATCACCGCCACACGATCAGCGGTTTCGGCAATCACACCCATGTCGTGGGTGATCAGCATCACAGCGGTGCCCCTGTCACGGCAAAGACGTTTCAGGAGGGCGGTGATCTGCGCCTGCACCGAAACATCCAACGCGGTGGTCGGCTCATCGGCGATCACAAGGCTAGGCTCTGCACAAAGCGCGAGGGCGATGACGACGCGCTGGCGCATGCCGCCTGAAAACTCATGCGGGTAGCTGTCAATGCGCTGCGCGGCGCCTGGGATGCCAACCTCCTCCAACGCCGCAACGGCGCGTTTGTCCGCCTCCGCGCGGGAGATGGGCAAGTGCGTCAGCATCGTCTCCGTCAACTGATCGCCGATTTTCAGCAGCGGGTTGAGGGAGGTCAGAGGGTCCTGAAAGACCATGCCGATCTCTTTGCCCCGCAACCGACGCATGGCGTCTCCTTTCAGGGCATCAACGCGCTTGCCATTCAGCCAGATTTCCCCCGCAGAGATATGCGCAGGCGGGTTCAGAAGCCCGATCACGGCGTTCCCCGCCATCGACTTGCCGGCACCGGATTCCCCGACAACGCCGAGGATTTCACCACGATGAATATCATAGCTGACACCATCAACAGGTTTGACGACGCCGTGGCGCGACGGAATCTCGACCGACAGGCCGCGAATGGAGAGGACGGGTTCCGTCACGTGAATTCCTTCGTTACCGATATCTGCCCCCGAATCGCGGCATTGAAATTTGGCACGTCTTCCGCGGGTATCCAGTATTCGAGATGATCGCGGCCACCAGCTTCCTGCACGGTGTATTGAGACAGATATTCATTATCGCCTTCGAACACAGTCACAAACCCGGCCCCGCTGGCTTTCACATTCCAATCGCGGGCGATCTTGATGGCATATGTCTCGGTTGTGACCGGATAGAAGATCGGTTGTCCGGGCAAGCGGGGCGGAAACGCTTTCATGCCAGTTTGCTTGATCAGAGCAAGTTCTTCTGGCCCGACCGTTCGCCA
The DNA here is from genome assembly GCA_049608645.1 of Pikeienuella sp. Lineage (GTDB taxonomy): Bacteria > Pseudomonadota > Alphaproteobacteria > Rhodobacterales > Rhodobacteraceae > Pikeienuella. The sequence continues at coordinate 9,521 of JBMYXS010000093.1, forward strand.
AGGTGTCGTTGTTTTTGTCATCGCAACCTCGGGTTCAGCACATCGCGCAGCCAATCGCCGAGCATGTTAACGCTCAGCGCAAGCGCCAGCAGGGTGCAGGCAGGGAAAAGGAGGATCCACCATTCGCCGGAGAACAGGAACCCCTGCCCAATGCGGATCAGCGTGCCAAGCGATGGTTGCGTTGTCGGAGCGCCCACGCCGAGGAAGCTGAGCGTCGCCTCCGCAATAATCGCCAACGCCAGCGAGATGGTCGCGATAACCAGCACCGGCGACATGGCGTTCGGCAGGATGTGGCGCAGCATAATCGCCCACGGGCTGCGCCCGATCAGGCGGGCGGCTGCGACATAGTCCTTGTTCTTTTCCACGAGCGTCGCACCGCGCACGACGCGCGCGAACTGCACCCAATCAGACAGGCCAATCGCAAGGATCAATACCCAAATTGCCATCTGGTCCCGGTACTCAATGGGCGTAACCCCTTTGGCGACACCAAAGATCAGCATCGCCACGAGGATTGATGGGAAGGTCAGCTGCACATCGGCAATACGCATGATGATCGTCTCAACCCAGCCGCCGAAATAGCCAGAAATCAGGCCAAGCGTGATGCCAAGAACCATCGCAAACAACACTGCCGCCGCGCCCACAAAGAGCGAGATGCGCATTCCATAGAGGATGGTTGAAAACACATCCCGTCCCTGATCATCCGTGCCAAGCAGGAACGTGTTCTGCGTAAACGCGTTCGGCTCCATCGGTGGCGTGAACCCGTTCATGAGGTTGAGGCTGGAGGGGTCAAACGGATTGGTCGGCGCAATCAGTGGCGCAAACACCGCCGAAAGGACAAGCAAGGCCACAACGCCAAACGAAACCATCGCCACCGGCGAATGGGTGAAAGCGTAGAAAAAGTCACCCTGACGGAACCTGGTCCAACGGCCTTGCTCCACGTTCTTGGCGATAGTGGTGGTTGGTTCATCAGTCATCAGTGTGCCCCCGTCCGGTCAGCGCGCAGGCGCGGGTCGATGAAGACATAGAGAATGTCCACAAGCAGGTTGATGCCCACGAACATCACCGAGATCAGCATCAGATACGCCGCCATCACCGGGATATCGACGAACTGGATTGCGTTAATGAACAGGAGGCCGACACCCGGCCATTGGAACACCGTCTCGGTGATAATGGCAAAGGCGATGATCGCGCCCAGTTGCAGGCCGATAACAGTCACAACCGGCACCATGGTGTTCTTGAGCGCATGGCGAAAATTCACCGCACGCTCCCTGAGACCACGAGCGCGGGCGAAGCGGATGTAATCCTGCCGCAGGACCTCCAGCATTTCAGACCTTACGAGGCGCATGATGAGCGTCATCTGATAGAGGCCAAGCGTGATCGCGGGCAACACAAGTGCCTTTAGCCCGCTTTCGGTGAGGAACCCGGTGGTCCACGTCTCGCCGATACGAGTGACATCCCCCCGACCGAAGGAGGGCAACCACCCAAGCTCCACCGAAAACAGGTAAATCAGCAATATGCCGATGAGGAAAGTCGGGAGGGACACCCCGATCAGCGATGTCGCCATAATTGCATTTGCTGCCAAACCATCCCGCCTGATTGCTGTGAAAACGCCAAGCGCGATGCCAAACAGAATCGCGAGGACACCTGATACGGCGGCGAGTTCCAGTGTCGCGGGCGCGCGTTCCATCAGGATTTCAGCCACCGGGCGTCCCTGACGGTAACTGACCCCAAAATTCCCCTCCGCCGCGCCGCCGAGAAATTTGAGGTATTGAACAGGAAACGGCTGATCAAGCCCAAGCTGCCCCCGCAAACGCTCCACATCCTCAGCGGTGCGTTCCTGCCCCAGCATGTTTTCAATGGGGTCACCGACAAAGCGGAACATCGAAAAGGCGACGAGGCCAACGATCAGAAGAACGAGGATCGACTGCCCGATACGGCGGATGATGAATGCGAGCATCTAGCGTCTCGTTGCTTTAGAAATGGTCAGCGGCATCGGTCGTCCCAGCATTCCGCATGATCCTTTGTG
>JBMYXS010000094.1:0-11246 GCA_049608645.1 Pikeienuella sp.
TGCTCTGAAACCCGGTTTTCCTGCCATTTTTGCTTAGAGTTTTTCGCTGTATTTCCCGTTGGCTGGGAGAGGAGTGAAGACGATGAAAGCATCCAAATTTACGGACGCGCAGAAGGCGTTCATTGTAAAGCAGGGCGAAGAAGGCACGCCGGTTGCAGAGATTTGCCGGAAGGCTGGGATCAGTCAGGCGACGTACTTTAACTGGAAGAAGAAGTACGCAGGTCTGATGCCGTCCGAGATGAAAAAACTGCGTGAGCTCGAAGACGAGAACCGGCGTTTGAAGAAGATCGTCGCGGATCTCATGCTCGACAAAGAAATGCTTCAGGATGTCGTCAAACGAAAGCTCTGAGGTCGGATCGTAAGAAAGAGATCATCGACAGCGTTAGGGAAGATTGGCGCGTCTCTGTCAGGCGCGCATGCAAGGTGCTGAGGTTCGACAGATCGACCTATCAGTACAAATCCCGTCGCAGCGATCCGGCCAGTCTGAAAGCCCGCATCAAAGAGATTTGTGAAACCCGTGTACGGTACGGCTATCGACGCGTGCATTACGTGTTGCGACGCGAGGGGTGGGAAGTGAACCCGAAGCGTGTGTACCGGATTTACAAGGAAATGGGCTTACAGTTGCGGAACAAGTCGCCGAAGAGGCGCGTCAAAGCCAAGCTACGAGAAGACCGCTCAGACGCAGTTTGCGCGAACGATGTTTGGGCCATGGACTTTGTGCATGATCAGCTGGCGACGGGGCGCAAACTTCGCATCCTGACGGTCGTCGACACCTTCTCACGCTATTGTCCGATCATCGATCCGCGCTTTAGCTATCGCGGTGAAGACGTTGTTGCAGCCTTGGATCTCGTCTGCCGCGAGGTCGGCTATCCCAAAACGATAAGGGTCGATAACGGAAGCGAGTTCATCTCTCGCGACATGGATTTGTGGGCCTACCAGCGCGGGGTCACGCTGGACTTCTCACGGCCTGGCAAGCCGACAGACAACGCCTTCATCGAGGCCTTCAACTCAAAGCTAAGAGGGGAATGCCTGAACACACATTGGTTCATGAGCCGCGAAGATGCTTGTGAAAAGATGGAGGCCTGGCGTAGATACTACAACGAAGAACGACCGCACAGCGCGATTGGGAACATACCCCCGATAACGTTGGCAAACTCAGATGGCGATACCAGCCCGCCATGCTGAGAAAAGACGGAAAACTCTGGCCCTCGGTGGCAGAAGGTTGGGTAGCAGAGCAAAACAGGAACGGATTCTACAACTGAACGGCCCGCATCAGGGGGCTGGGTCACTCTCACCTCAACCATTCGGGCCAAATTTGAACACTCAAAGCGGTTTTTCAGCCTTGGCCAAAGCCCGCTCAGCCTTTTGGATGTAATTGCGGTTTCGCGGGCCTTCGGCTTGTCGTTTGGTCAGTTGAATTTGAAAATTCGCCAGCTTGCCGTACCTGAAACTCACTTCTGACGAAGCGAGATAGAGATCCCACATTCGAAAGAAAACCTCGTCATATAAGGCAAGAACAGCATCACGGTTTTGATGAAACAGAATGCGCCAATCACGCAAAGTATCCGCGTAATGAAAGGTCAGAATTTCTACATCTTTTACCAAAAGCTTTGAGCGTTCAATCGCTGGAAATGTTTCGGACAGGGGCGGAATGTGGCCGTTCGGGAAAATGTATTTCTCAACGAATGGGGGATCAGACCTGTTGGGTTTTGCACGCCCGATGGAATGCACAAGCGCGACGCCATCATCCTCAAGCAAATCGTAAATAGTGCGGAAATATTCATCAAAGTGGTGGGGGCCGACATGCTCAAACATGCCCACTGATACGATACGATCATATTTGCCGCCGATTTTGCGATAGTCGCGCAGCAAAAAGCGCGCTGAACCTGCGATGCCTGCGGCGGCGGCGCGTTCGTTCGCAACGCGGTGCTGTTCTTCGGAAAGGGTAACGCCCGTAACATCGGCCCCGGTTGTCTGCGCAAGGTAGAGCCCCATACCGCCCCAGCCGCATCCAATGTCGAGCACGCGTTGCCCCTCCCCCAACAGCATCTTTGCCGCGATATGTCGCTTTTTCTTACGCTGTGCTTCAGCAAGCGTTTCCTTGCCCGTTTCGTAATACGCGCAGGAATATTGCAGATCAGGATCAAGGAAGAGGCGAAACAGCCGTTCATCCAGATCATAGTGATGCGCGACGTTGCCCTTGGCGGTTTCAGGAAGGATATGACGGCGCAGCCAGCGGTGCGCCATGCGGCCAATTTCACGGATCACAGCCGGGGTCGAAACAAATCCTTTTGCACCATTTTGTTTCGCCAGCGCCAAAAAGTCGAAAATATCACCTTCATCCACAACGAGTTTGCCATGCATGTAAAGCTCTGCAAACTGAAGCGATGGATCAAGCCATGCTGCGCGCACCGCCGCATTGTCAGTCAAGCGAAGGCGGACGACGGGCGCTGACCCATCACCAAACGAGCGTACCTTTCCGGATGGAAAGGCAACCTCTATCGCGCCCCGTTTCATGCCGCGTGACAGCATACCCGCCAGTCGATCTTCCATCGTATGCGCCCTTCCTTTCATCCGCCTTTCTGACTGATATTATTCAGGTTCTATCGCTTGCCCGCCTCTCAAGAAATCACAAAGACTTTTGGCACGAGCAACATATAGTCACCCCAAGGCCCCGTTTTCACGCAATTTCGCCGCGTCAAACCCAAGTTCGGCCAGCACCTCTTCAGTGTGCTGCCCCACCATGGGCGGGGGGCGGCGATAGGTTACGGGCGTTGCGGACAGCTTCATGGGGTTACCCAGCGTTTCCACATATCCGGTTGCAGAAACCGGATGTTCCTGTCGCACAACGGCACCACGGTGTACCGCTTGCGGGTCATTCAGGGCTGCCGGGATATCATTTACCGGCCCGGCGGGTGCCCCCACCTTTGCCAGCGCGTCAATCCATTCAGCTTGGGTTCTTTGTTTCGTCACTTCATGCAGAAGCGGAAGCAACTCCAACCGGTTTGTGACCCGGTCCCGGTTCGCGGTAAATCGCGGATCGTCACAGATATCCTCTCGCCCGGCTTCAATACAGAATTTGCGGAACTGGCTGTCATTCCCAATCGCAATAATGAACCAGCCATCCGATGCCGGGAAGGTTTCATAGGGCACGATGGCCGGATGGGCATTGCCCCGACGCTGCGGCACACGCCCATCCGTCAGATGGTCAAGGCCCTGATTGATCAACCAGCTAAGCTGCGTGTCAAACAACGCCATATCCACGTGCTGGCCTTCGCCGGTCTGGTCACGAACCCGCAGCGCCGACAATATGCCGATTGTGGCATACATGCCCGTCATCACATCGGCGATTCCGACGCCAACTTTTGTTGGTTGGCCACCCTCATCATCGGGGGCACCGGTGATCGACATAATGCCGCCCATGCCCTGAATAAGAAAATCATACCCCGCACGTGGGGCATATGGGCCATCCTGACCGAACCCGGTGACCGAACAATAAATCAATCCGGGGTTTCGCGCTCTGAGCGTTTCGTAATCAAGGCCGCGTCGTTTCAGATCTCCGACCTTGAAATTCTCAATCAGAATGTCGGAGGTCGCCGCGATGTCGGCCAGCAATTCCTGACCGGATTCTGTGGCAATATCGACCGCAACGGATCGTTTGTTACGGTTAGCGCACAAGAAATATGCACTTTCCGCAGTATCATTCCCTGCAGCATCCTTGAGAAAGGGCGGGCCCCAGCCGCGGGTGTCGTCACCCCGTCCAGGGCGTTCAATCTTGATCACATCGGCCCCAAGATCTCCGAGCACCTGCGCCGTTGTTGGCCCCGCGAGAATGCGTGACAGATCAAGCACCCGAAGCCCGGTTAACGGACCATCCTGAAAGGGTTTTTCCATAAGATCGTCTCCTATTTTCGCGTGGCCAGTGCCCGTGAGATTTCCTTGTTCAGGGTAGCACGATCTTGCGCAGCCTGATTGGACAGCGAGGTCCACGTCCAGTCAGCGCGCGCGCGAAGCTCTGTCAGCAACCCACCGTCGCGCATTTGTTGACCCTTCTCGAACACATATTCAGCCATAGAAGCCAGATCACCAAAATGCGGCAACCGCCACCGATCAATCAGCCCCGTCAGACCCGCGCTGGAGGCAAGCGGCGTCGCGCCCATTTCAAGGGCTGAAAGAATATCCAACCGCGGGGCACCGCCATGCAAGTCGGGCGCAATAAGAATATCCAGCCCGCGATAGAAAACACGCTCATCAATATCATCGGGCATGACGGTAACAGGATAGGGCAATGCGGGTGTGCGGATGCTTGCCGCGCCGGGGCCTGCAATCGCAAAGTTGGGTGCGCCGCCCCCGCCACGCGCGCGAACAGCATCAAAAAACGCACTAACGGCCATGATCGCCGTCGCGGCCTTTTCCACCCACAACCCTGCAAGAAAACGACCACCACGCACCGGGGGGCGGCGCAGCCTGTCTGCCTGACGAACGAAAGGGGCAGCAACCGCTGCGCACCCGCGTTCATCGGCGTAAATCACCCCGTCATTATCCGCCGCGACGATCAACTCCGCAAAGGCAAACAAGGCGGCCTCCTCGTCACTTGCAAGTACATGGGCCGCACGCGCCGCAGCCGTGGACGGCCTTTCGAGCATATCGACGATACGAACCGCGCTTTTGGGCGTTATGTTCAGGATATGCCCCAAAAGCGGCGTGCCAACATGAACAACATCGTGACCGCCCCGTTCAACCAAACGGCGCATCGCAAGTGCGGCATGCGCAAACGGTGCAAGCGCGGCATGGTTAACCACATCGCGCAGCTGTTTCATGGCCTCCACCCCGATCAGACCTTCGTTGATCACCAGACCATCTACGGCATATCCTGAAAGACGATAATGTTCGGCGAGCGCGCCAAACCGCCGCCAGTCGGGGCCGCCACTTCGGGCAGGCTCAGCATCCGTGATGAGCAGGCAGCGTTTTGTCGGATGCGCACTCACCAGCTTTCCTCCAGATTGAGTTGGGCGTCGGCTTCGTCCCAGTCCTCCCACGCGGCACGGCGGCGCGTTATGCCGGCCCAAACCTCAGAGATTTCCGTGCCCGGCGCGCCGGGTAACCTTAACTCAAAGGTCGTCGCTTCTGAGGGGGTCGCATTCCTGGGTGTTGCAACGATCTGCCAGCCCAAAGCCGTTCCTGCGACATCCACCAGCCAGGCATCTGGTTCATCGAATTGAACGATCGGTTGACCACAGGCGTGCGGCACATCTGCCAAAGTGATGCCGATGGGTGCGGCCTTTGCCGCAAACTGTGGAAGCGCGATCGAGGCGACCCCGTCCCGGTCCAGAACACAACGCCCTTCCCCCAAGGCATGATCAAGCTGAAACGCATCGGGCTGATCCAGCGCCCGCACCGGGTGAAAATGGCATTGGGAATAGTTGGCCCGATATCGGATTTCAGTGATCACATCAGCATCACGCACCGCCAGCCGCAGCCGATCAAATTCATCAAGTTTCCGGTTTGTCAGATCGCCTGCGAATGCAGTCAACGTGTCCGTAAGCAGATCATCGCGAACCAGAACATGATCTCTGCTGGCCGGCGCAACGCCGTCGTCGGCAAACACAACAGTAAAGCCCGGCTTGGTAACCTTCATACCTTCTTGCCCTGCCGGCGCCCCTCTCAGGCGTACGGCACCAACCAGCGGAGACAAGGCGCGCCAGAGCATGTCGCTCCCCTCCAACCCCACCGCATCGACGATCATTACCCCCGATGAGGCCACCATGGCCGCCGCGGCATTCTCACGCGAAAGATCGAAGGGGGGCGTCCATGCCGCTAGGCCTTGTTTCCCGCCCGGCATCAGCCCTCCAAGGGGCCGCATTGCCATGCGATGCGGTGGATAGGCTACGCCATCCAGTAATGGACAACCAAGGCCGGTCCACGACAGGAACGCCTTTACCGGACCGATTTCATCAGCAATCCGCGCAATCAACAATTCTGCAGCCAAGCTCATGCAACCACGCCCAATCGCGCGCCAGGTTGAATGGGTACCTTCTGCGCGCTTTCGATGAACCGTGTGACTGATGCTGCGAACACATCCAAACGCGCCCCCGGTTGAGGCACGACCTGTGGTGGGTTGGTCAAAACGCGCTGCATTTCACCAGAAATTTCGGACAAAAAACTTGTCAGGCGCAACCGCGGGCGCTGAAGCGCATCTGCGACCGCCAGAACATCAGTGCGCCCCGACCATGAAAACCTGTCGAGGTCGATCAGAAAAGCTGATCTTCGGGCGATATCCCAAAGGTCGGAACGGTGAGCCCGAATGGTCACCTCAACGCCATGTTTTTCGCCGTTTTCTTCCAAAAATGCTAAATATTTCTGCACTTCCAGCGCATCAGCCGTCGAGACTACCGAAATCAGAATGCGGCGTAGCGCATCAGGCGGCAGTTTGGCCCGCGCGGCCCGCCAACCACGTAAGACACCATAGGTTTCCGCCGTGCCGCCCGGTGCACAAATAGCCGCAAAAGCAAATTCGGGTTGGTTTACGGCCTTGGACATTGCCCCTTCAATCACCGGCCGCGTAAGATTTGCACCGACCTCCGGCAGATCGGCTTCCAATGCGGCAAGCCGGGCGGGCGCGAAATAGTCGCGCATCAATCCGCCATAGCGCCGACGCGCACGCCGCAACGCGGGGCTGGCAATCTGAAGCAAGGGCAACCGTTCCGTACCGCACAGGATAGCACCGGGTGTGGTGCGTGCTGTCTCTGCCGCCCAGCGGGCGGTGGCAGCCTGCGTAAGGTCAAACAAGACACGGTCCCTGCCCGGGCGCAGGCTTCGGCGCAGTCCACGCAAGCTGACCTGCGCATGGTCAGATGGCTGTATTTCAGGCGTAACCCAAACCACCCGCCCATAATGCCGCGCCAACAACGGGGCCGCGCTCGCGATCACATCCAGCGGGTCATCAGGACGGCGCGTATCGGTAACAATAAACAGGCGCGTTGCAGGTAAGCTCACGCCTCGATGTCCCAATCGAGATCATCGTTATCGTCAGAAGGATCATCAAATTCCACACGCTCAAAACGGTCGGAGCGGTCACGCATTTCCAGGATGTTATCGACCTGTGTCAAAGCCTCCGCAATGATCATCGGGCGTTCGTCACGCGTGATGACACCACCTGCCATCGCCCCGCGAAACGCGGATTTGAGTTGATCCAGTTCTGCGCGAAGCGAGCCAACCTCAGCTGCCAGATCCCCGGCAAGTGCGGCCCCCGCTGACAACGGATAGCGGGCCAAAACTTCACCGTTTTGGATAACAAACTCAACCACGCTCACGCCGTCATCCAAGGCAGCGGCGGGCAGCGTTGCCGAGATATCGAAGTGCCCGCGCCCGGTTGGTGTCAGTTTGACAGCCCCAATATCTTCCCCCCGGATGCGCAGGCGCACGTCCGGCGCGGCCCCGTCGTGATGAACCTGCAAACGGCCCGAAAAAACACCCGCCCGCAAACGCGTAACTTCCAGCGTCAGACTGTCAGCCATTTCAAAACCTTCCACAAAACACGCGAGGGACTTGATCCCATCGAAAGATGTTTCAAGCAGCGGTGTATCATCAAGAACGCCACTTTCCGAAGCCACGACCGTCAGAATGCCACCATCGACCAATGCCGGGGTGCAAGTGGCAGGCAATTTCAACGCAAAAGCACAGATAGGCGAAGGCGGCTCGGGCAGCATTTGCCAGGTTGATCGCGAAATGCTCCCTATATCAGCGACCGCCACACCCTCAGTCACCAGAGAGCCGTTTATCAGCGCCTTGATGCGAGCGGGCCGCAACCCGTTCGCCAAGGCAAATCCAACGATTTCACCCCGGTCAGCATCGAGCCGCGCAGCGCCTGCCACCATCAGCGCTTTCCCCCGAGCAGGGCAATGGTCAGATCTTCGATTGAAAACTCCACCATGCGGGGGCGGTCAATGATCAGATCAAGCCACATGCCGTCTGATGGGCCCATCTCGTAGGTTGCGAATGACATATCAAAGTCGAAAACAGACCGCCCGACGCCCACTTCGCCCTCTGCATAAAGGGTATCCTGGCCACGCGCGCCGTTGATGTTCAGCCGCAAGAACGCCTTGACCGGACGAGACGCCCGCATCTCCAGCGTCGTGACCACCCGCTCCCCCATCGAAGGGCGCTTTAGCTCCGCCGGAACATTCACCACGAATGACAGGTAGGAGCCTTGAAACTCATAACTTTCAAAGAACAATTCATAACGCCGCTTTGCAGCCCGCGCCCGGTTGGGGCGCTGTGACAGGATAAAGGCACCGCCCTCGAAATCATGGAAAACGGTTAGCCCCTCGCCCAGCGACAAATCGGTGGCAGGTTCGCGCCAAACACGGGGCGGCACCGGCGCAGACAGGAATGCCGGGCCAGTAATCCAACGAGAATCACCAACAGCCTCATCAGCCAAACGCTCGTGCGCGATACGGCGCTCGATACGTTCGGCTATCTTGTCCAGTTCAGCACGGCGCGCCAGCACATCACGGCGTAATTTCGCAGCATCCTTTGCGCGCGCCGTTTGCCGCGCCCAATACCACGAGAACAGCCGCGCTCGCAGGTCTTTGCCATCAGTGTCATTCGCTTTTGCCATAAGCCCCTTATACCGCCGCGACCTTACCCGTGACCAGTACGAACACGCTGACGGCTGCGCGGACCTTAAGACCTGATATTGCAGTTTTTGCGGCGCCGGTTCATGTCTTGGTGATGCAAACTCTTTTGACTGGTCAAACCATCGAATTCATTGCCGATCCGTTCACCGACCCGAACGCGATCAGACACCGTGAGTCGGGTGGCGTTGTTATCGAAAACGGTACCATCATTGCCGTAGGTGAAGCCGCCGACATGATCAGCGCAGCGCCGGGTGCAACACGCATCGATTATGGCAAAAGGCTTATCGCGCCGGGTTTCGTCGATGCCCACAATCATTACCCGCAAACCGGCATCATCGCCAGCTGGGGCAAACGCCTGATTGACTGGTTGAATACTTACACATTCCCCGAAGAAATGCGTTTCGGTGACGCTGACTATGCCGCCGCTATCGCGGAAACATATCTTGACCTGTTGATTGCCAACGGCGTTACCTCTGCCGCGGCCTTTTGCACGATCCACCCTGAAAGCGTGGACGCGCTTTTTACCGCTTCACTTGCCCGTGGAATGCGCATGACATGCGGCAAGGTGATGATGGACCGAAACGCGCCGGACGGCCTGCGAGACGATGCGCAAACGGGCTATGATGATAGCGCGGCCTTGATCGCCAAATGGCAAGGGCGTGGCCGCCTGACCTATGCAATCACGCCTCGCTTTGCCCCCACATCGTCAGAGGCACAACTGGCCGCCGCAGGCGCGCTTTGGGCTGAGCACCCCTCCTGCGCTATGCAAACGCACCTATCGGAACAGGTTGAGGAAATCGCATGGATGCAGGAGCTTTTCCCACGTGATGCCGATTACCTGAGTGTCTATGAACGCCATGGCCTGTGCAGGGTGGGCGCGATCATGGGCCATGCCATACACTTAACTGACCGGGAACGCGCAGCACTTGCCGAAACAGGCGCGGCGGTATCACATTGCCCAACCTCCAACGCGTTCATTGGGTCGGGCCTGTGTGATGTTAAGGGCTTGCGGCAGCAGGGCCTTACAGTGGGCCTTGCAACCGACATTGGTGGCGGTTCGTCTTTTTCCATGCTGGCGACCATGAAATCAGCTTATGAAATCGGCCAGTTACGAGGTGATGCCCTTTCGCCATCACAGCTTTGGTGGCTCGCGACGGTTGGGTCTGCAAATGCACTGCGCGTTGATGATAAGGTTGGCGCGCTTGCTGCTGGGATGGAAGCTGACATCTGCGTATTTGATCCTGCTGCGACGCCTGTTCTCGCGCAACGAACTGCCCGCGCCGAAAGTATAGAAGACCTGTTGTTTGCCCTGCTCATCCTTGGGGACGACCGAGCCATTGCCGCCACATGGGTCAACGGCCAGTTATTGAAGGACATAACATGACGACCACCGAAAAACCGCGTATGCCCCCCGGTCAGGGCCTGATCCGCAACCCGGACAACTGGCCCGTTATCGGGGAAACCGAACCCCGCAATGACGACAGCCCGTGGATGATCAACATTACCGGCGAAGTCGAGCGCCCCCTCGCCGTGCCCTTGACGGAGCTGATGGGTTTTGCCCGTACCGAAATCAAGATCGACATTCATTGTGTGACCCGGTGGTCAAAGTTTGATCGCAGGTTTTCGGGCATTCCGCTCAACGATCTGCTGGCCGAGGCGCGCCCCACGGCGGATGCCAAGTATATCCGCTTCATTTCCCGGTCACCGCGGGCCCATGATACTTCCCTTCCCCTGGACCTCGCGACATCCTTGAATGCGCTGGTGACCTTCGAAGCAGAGGGAGAGCCATTGTCCTCTCCCCACGGTGGGCCGGTGCGCATGGTTACGCCGGGACGGTATTTCTACAAATCCGTGAAGTGGCTGGAAACGATCGAACTGCGGTCTGACAATAAACTCGGATATTGGGAGGCTGGCCCCGGATATCACAACAACGCCGATCCCTGGGAGGAAGAGCGCTTCATCACCGGGAACATTTCGCCTGAGCTGCGCCAGCGCATGATTGATCGGCGGTCGTTCGGTAAACGCGACCTGCTCGGCGTTGATTTTACGGGAGAGGATATGACCGGGCTGGACGCCTCGGAAGCAACCATTCGCAACGCCAAATTCAACGGTGCCAAGCTGCGCGATGCTTCATTCCAGAAAGCCGAATACGCCGGTGCCAGTTTTCAAGGTGCCGACATGGTTGGCGCGGACATGCGTGGCAGCGATGGCGCAGGCGCGGATTTCCGGGGGGCTGACCTCAGAAGTGTTGATTTCAGCGACGGACGGTTGGTCGGTGTATTATTCTGTGACCCGGACGGTGGAAACGGCGCGATCATCGACGGGGCAACCCTGTTCGATGATGATGCGTTGCTCGGCCTTACCGATGTGAACCGCGCCTATGTCGAAGAGATGCTGAAACGTGGCGCCTGAGCACTTTATGGCCCGGCACAAACCGGGCCATTTCGATCAGTGATCTATGACATCAGAGCCTGCGCCAACTCTCCATGACGGCGAAGGGTCTTGGGGAGGTCAAAGCTCGTGATGCGGCCATCCTGAACAACCGGTTTCCCCTCTACCCACACTTCACGGGCGCGCAATGGTGCGCATAAGACAAGCGCCGCGACA
>JBMYXS010000095.1:0-11212 GCA_049608645.1 Pikeienuella sp.
TTGAATTTCAGCACATGCGGCAGGACGATGGCGTTGCTCAGACCATGCGGCACGTGGAAATGGCCGCCGAGCGGATAGGCCAGCGCATGCACCGCCGCGACGGGGGCGTTGGCAAAGGCCATCCCGGCCAGCATGGAGCCGAGCAGCATGGCACCGCGTGCCTCCCGGTCGTCTGGCGTCTCGCATGCCGTGCGGATATTCGCGCCGAGCAGGGTCAGGGCCTCCCGCGCCAGCAGGTCAGACATGACGTTTTTCTTAATTTTAGAGGTATAGGCCTCAATCGCGTGGACCATCGCATCGATGCCCGTTGCTGCCGTAACGTCGCGGGGCAGGCCGATGGTCAGCTCCGCATCCAGCACGGCCCAATCGGGGTAAAGCTGCGGCGCGACAACGCCCTTTTTCTCGGCCTCGCCCGTCGTCACAATGGAAATCGCCGTAACTTCGGACCCCGTGCCAGCGGTCGTGGGTGCAAGGATCAGCGGCAGGCGCTCGCCCTTGGCAAGGCCCACGCCATAAATATCGGCAATGGGCTGGGCAGACGGGATCAGCAGCGCGATGAGTTTGGCAGTATCCATGGATGAGCCGCCGCCAACGGAAACAACGGCATCCACCCCCTCTGCCTTCGCCTGCGCCACGGCGTCCAGCACCATGGCTTCGGGCGGGTCGGCCACCACGTCGTCATAGACCCAGACACCGATATTGGCGGCCTTCAGCGAGGCCAGTGCGGCATCCGCCAGCCCGGCTTTCAGGATGCCCTTGTCTGTGACAAAGGCAACCCGTGTTGCGCCAAGTCCCTGTGCCAGTTCGCCTATCTTGGCGGTTGCGCCAATTTCCGAAAGGATGGAGCGGGTGGTCTGGAACGTGAAATTGGTCATGGGGCCTCCTGGTTTATGGAGTAACCCTACGGCGTCCTGCGCGTCAGTTCAAAGGTGAAACAACCGCCCCGGCCCGGAGGCATCGCGTACATCGGCCAACCGCAGCATGTGCCATGCAAGCGCAGAGTTGGAAGAGATAACAGGCGTATCGGTTGCGGCCTCCGCCGTTTCAATGATGCCAAAGGTGCGCAGGTTGGTGCAGGAGGCAAATATCGCATCGACCCTGGGCATCGCCTTGACCGCGTTGAGGGTGGAGGTTTCGCTGATGCGCGCCACCACGGCCTCTTCTTCCTGCTCATAGGAGGCAAATGCCGCGATCTCGAACCCTTCTTCTTCCAGCAGGGCCTGCATGCGGGCTGAAACGGCGGGTACATAGGGGGTCAACAGACCGATGCGTTTGGCGTCCAGCGCGCGCAGGGCGGCGACAACGGCGGTCATCGGGTCAGTCGTTGCGATGCCGGGATGATGGCGGTGAATGGCAGCGGCGACGTTGTTTCGCCCAATGACGGTTGCGCCTGATGTGCAGGCATAGGCAATCACGCTGGGTGATGCTGCGGCGGGCAACAGACGTGCGGCCTCCGGCAGGGCCTTTTCCATCATGGCGAGGGTTTCAGGCGTCACATCTGGCTCTGAAGGGATCCGGCTGTGCAGCAGCGAAATATCCGTTGGCATGGCACGTCGCAATTCTGCTTCCAACGTTTCGTCGCTTTGCAGAACAATGACGCCAAGTGTGGCGCGGTAAGCGGCTTCGGTGGTGAAGGGCAGGGCGGTCATATCACCTCAGATCACAGGTAGGTCGGGGGCGGCCCGGCGGGTTAGCAGCGCGCAACCATCTTCAGTAATAACGATGTTTTCCTCATGCACCATCATTTTGCCGGGGCTGATTGTCAGCGATGGTTCAAGTGTCATCACCATCCCCGGTTGCAGGGGCGTTTCTTCCCACGGTGCGACAGAGGGCCATTCGGTGAGTTGCGTGCCAAGGCCATGCCCCAGCCGCCCAACGTCTGACCCACCACCGGTTACAGTTGCCATGGCGTTGAACAACGCTGCACAGGTTACACCCGGGCGTGCTGCGGCCAAGCCTGCCTCCGTCGCTCGCCAGAGCGTGTCATAGGCCGTCTTGGCGGCGTCATCGGCATGGCCAATGGCAAAGTTCCGATCAAAGTCGCAGAAATATCCTCTAAGGCTAGACCCGGTGTCGAGCATCATAACATCGCCCTCCGAAAGGGGGGCGTCACCCGGTGGGGAAATCACATCACCATATCCGCCTTGCCCCGCGCCGCCGACGAGATACGGCGTTTCCTCCAGCCCGGCATTCAGCAATGCGATGCGAAAGGCGCGAAACGCATCTGACAGCGGTTGTCCTGCACGAAAAAGGTCAGGCGCGCGGTCAAAGGCGTCAGAGGCATAGGCACAAGCCGTTTTCAGCAAGGCAATTTCCGCATCCGATTTCACACTGCGCAGGCCGAGCACCAGCGGCGTTGCATCTACAATTTCCGCGCCAAGGTTTTCGGTGATGCGGTGAAAATCCACCAGTGGCATGCGGATGCTGCTTTCGACGCCCATGGGAACGCCAATGCGTGCAAACCCTGAAAGCGCATCTGCCAAAAGGCTTACGCCATCATCCGTTGGGTCAGGGCTGGCCCATGTGCGGATATCTGTGACCCAGGTGGTCGCCATCAGCGCCGCACCGATTTCGGGGATAACAGCAATGGGGGCCGCGCCCCGTGGAATGATCAGATGCCACGGCCGCGTCGGGCTTTGCCAAAACAGCGTGCGGAACCCGGTAAAATACCTGACCTCCGCCTCAGTCGTCAGCCAGAGCGCGTCTATCCCCGCGATGGTCATCGCTTCATGGGCGCGGGTGATGCGGGCCTCAAACTCAGCCGGGGGGAAATCAGGCATCTACGGGCCCTTCGGACAGATAGAGCAGAACGCGAGAGCTTGGAGTGATGTTCAATGCCTGTTCAGCCTTGCCTGCTGTCAGCCCTGCAAACCCCGCCCCGCCCGATGGCGATGTTGCAAGGTCATGCGCCGCCAGTTGTTCAATGGCGGTTTCCACATACTCATCGCTGAGAGCCATGAAAAAATCGGCGTTCCGCGCGAGGGCTTTCAAGGCGACGTGGCTGGGGTCTTTGCAATCCAGCCGCCCCATGGAAGATGTTTCGCCCGGTGCGTGTGTTGGTGCGCCCGCCTTGATACTGGCCAGCAGGGTTTCGGCGCGATCAGGCTCCACCACGGTGATGATGGGCGCGTCGCCCCATGCCGCCCGCGCGTAAGCCGCACAGGCCGCTGCAAGGCCGCCAACCCCGGCTTGCAGAAAGATGTGCGTCGGTGGGGTTTCAATCTGGTTCCTGGCCTCTTCAGCCATGGCGAGATACCCCTCCATGACATCAACGCCGCCATTGTACCCTTCCCAGGTGCTGTCCGACAAAAGACGCCAGCCATTGGCCTTTGCATCACGGGCGGCGGCGACCATGCTGGCTTCGTAGTCGTGACCTTCGATAACAACTTCTGCGCCTTTGTCGCGCAGCAGGTCAGCAAAGGCCGCTGGTACAGTTTCGGCAAGATAAACGACAGACCGGGCACCAAACACCCGCGCGCCAGCCGCAACAGACAAGCCGTGATTGCCCGCCGATGCAGTTACAAAAGTCACGCCGTCAACAGGCCCGGCGGCGGCGGCTTTGGCAATGGCATAGGCCGCGCCGAGGGCTTTGAAACTGCCAAGGCCCATGCGCCCACGTTCATCTTTGACGTGGATCGCGGCAACACCAATATCTGCAGCAAGCGCGTTTGCGTTTACCAACGGCGTGTCTTTTGCAACCGGGCATTGCGCGAGCAATCGGCGCACGGGTGCCGCATCAACGGCGGCATCGGGATAGTGCGCAAGTGCGGGGGCGCCTTGTCCGCGCCATGGATTCGATATGATTTTCATGGCCGAACCATGCGCCTGAAAATTCCCGTCTGTCACGGAAAATTCAGCGTCCGGGCAAGATTTTCGCCCCTTTTGTTCGGCTAATCAAACGGTGGGCCGGGCGCGCGCATTTCAGCCGTCGCGTCAGCTTACGTTTTTCAGCGACGTTTCCACCGCATGCAGGAATGAACCGGCTGATGAGGAGGCTGATAACAACAGGAATTCATCTGGCCCCGTGCGCACGATAATCGCGCCCATATGCTCCATCACCGTTCGCGCGGCTGCATTTTCAGCAAAGGCATCAGGGTGTAGGTCGACCGGGCAAATCCGCTCCAGCGCCGCGCGGGCCAATGGCCCATTCAATGAAAGCGCGCACCAGTTGTCAGTCTGGTCCGTCAGATAGGCCGCTTCACCCAATTTGCCTGCAATAACCGCCGCTGCATCCGGGCCGTCATGTTCGAAGGCAAGCAGCATTTGGTCTGGTGTGGTCCAGATCAGCCGTTGACCGTCTTTCTGAATCGATCCGCCAGCCGCTGGGCGCGACAGGGAAAGACCATCAGCCAGTGCCGTATCCAACGCAGCTTCCCCCCCCAACGGGCAGGCGAGAGAGACGAGCGCGAGGTCAGTGACCTCTGCCAGAGCGGTGCCTGAAAACGTCGCTGAGAAACCGCCTAACGGTGTGGTTGCAATCAACTTATCCACGGAGACGCTCCCCCTCTGGGTCGATGAAATGTGGTGAGACGATCTCTACGATCACCTCCGAACCTTTGATCGGGCTGACGGCGCGCACGCGTTCGCCAAGACGTTCATGCCCGCGCTTGACGAACCCAAGTCCGATAGAATGGCCAAGGCTTGGCGAATAGGCGACGGATGTCATCCACCCCAGGTCGTTTTCCGTGGTAGCGGCCACACCTTCATCAACGAAATGCGCGCCTGCGAACAACGGTTTTGCCGGGTCGACAGGTTTGAAGCCCATCAGGCGCCAGCCATCTTCGCGGTTCATGCCTTCACGTTCAGAAAGCGTCTTGCCGATGGCATCTTTCTTTTTGGAGACCATACCACCGAGGCCGAGGTCGCGAGCGGTGGTCTGCCCGGTCAGCTCGTTACCCGTTGCATGGCCTTTCTCGATGCGCATAACGCCGAGCGCCTCGGTGCCGTAAGGTGTTGCGTCGTATTCCTTGCCGGCGTCCATCAATGCGCGGATCATGGCATCGCCATACCGTGCGGGCACCGCTATTTCATAGGCCAACTCGCCAGAGAAAGAGATACGGAACAGGCGTGCGGGTGTGCCGCCACAGACGGTAACATCACCGCAGGCCATGAACGGGAAGGCTTCGTTGGAAATGTCGTGGTTATCGTCGATCACCTTGCGCAGCAGGTTCCGCGCATTTGGCCCGGCGACCGCAAACTGTGCCCATCCATCTGTCGTGGAGATCAGGTGCACATCCATATCAGGGCAGAGGCATTGGCGCACAAATTCCATATGGCGGAACACCGGCCCGGCGTTGGCCGTGGTGGTCGTCATCACGAAATGCGTTTCGGAGAAACGGGCGGTCGTGCCGTCGTCCATCACGATGCCATCCTCGCGCAGCATCAGACCATAGCGCACCTTGCCAACCGCCAGTTTGCCGAACGCATTGGCATAAACGACGTTGAGGAAAGCTGCGGCATCGCGACCCTGAATGTCAATCTTGCCCAATGTGGTCACATCGCAAATTCCGACGGAGCCGCGTGTTGCGATAACCTCGCGGTCGACGCTGTCACGCCAGCCTTGCTCGCCCGCTCGTGCATACCATTGCGCGCGCAGCCACATGCCGACCTCAACAAATGTTGCCCCGTTCTCGGCGGCGTATTTATGTGATGGTGTCAGGCGATAGGGGCGGAAATCCTTGCCGCGCGCCCGACCAGCAAGCGCCCCGATTGGTACGGGCGAATAAGGCGGGCGGAAAATCGTCGTGCCCGTTTCGGGAATGGTCTTGCCTGATTGCTCGGCCATGACCGCAAGGCCAAGCACGTTTGATGTCTTGCCCTGATCGGTCGCCATGCCAAGCGTGGTGTAGCGTTTCAGGTGCTCAACCGATTTGAACCCTTCCTGATGGGACAGTTTCACATCTTTGGTGGTCACATCATTCTGCAGGTCAATCCAAGCGCGTTTGTTACCCTTCACGTGCCAAAAAGCCGTGATGCTTGACGGCTCATCAGACGCCTGCGGTGCCTCCGCCGTCGAAGGTGTGAAGCCAAGGTCAGACAGGGCCGCATTGGCAACCTCGCGCCCTTCGGTCAGGGCGGCGGCCAAAGTCATCGCGCCATTTGCGGCGCCGGCGACTGTTTGACCAACCGGCAGGTCACCGCCCGGCACAAAGGCTGCGATATCTTCGCGCCATGTGGGGCGACCCCGCTGATGGCACGTCAAATGTACGTTGGGCGACCACCCGCCAGCCACCGCCAGGCAATCAGCCTCAAAGGTCTGACCGTTGGTTGTCGTGAACGACGTTATGCCTTTGCGGCCCCTCGTGTCCGCAATCGCGGCACCGGTGATCAGCGCAGCGCCCTTGATTGTCATAAAGGGTGCAGAATCGCGGCTGTCGATCACGGCGGTAACATTTACCCCTTTTTGCGCGAGATCAGCCGCAGTGCGCCACCCGTCGTCATTATTGGTCATCACCGCGATGCGTTCACCGGCGGCCACGCCAAAGCGGTTGGCATAGGCACGTACAGCCCCCGACAACATCACACCGGGGCGGTCGTTGTTGGCAAAGGCGATGGAACGCTCAGTCGCTCCGGCGCACAGCACCGCGCGTTTGGAATAAATGCGCCAGAGGATCTGGCGTGGCTTTCCATTGCTGTCGGCCAGATGGTCGGTTGCACGCTCCAATGCGCCATAAACGCCGTGGTCATAGGCACCGTAAACGGTGGTGCGCGTCATCAGGCGGACGTTCGGCATGCTGGCAAGCTCGGCCACGGCCTCAGCCGCCCACTCGCCCCCCGGCGCGCCGCCAACCTCCAGCGTTTCCATGTTGAGACGACCACCCATGCGGAAATCTTCATCCGCGAGGATCACGCGCGCGCCCGCGCGCCCTGCCGCCAATGCCGCTGACAGGCCCGAAGGCCCCGCGCCAATGATCAGCAGATCACAATGCAGGAAACCCTTGTCATAGCTGTCAGGGTCCGCCTGCATCGACAAATTGCCCAGCCCGGCAGAGGCACGGATGATTGGTTCATACAGCTTTTCCCAAAACGCCTTTGGCCACATGAATGTCTTGTAATAGAAACCCGCCGACAGGAAGGGCGACATCAGATCAGTGGCTGCCATCAGGTCAAATTCCAGCGACCCACGGTGGTTTTGGCTAGTGGCCTCCAGCCCATCGAACAGTTCGGTTACCGTTGCGCGGGTGTTTGGCTCCTGCGCCGCGCCGCTGCGAAGCTGGACAAGCGCGTTTGGCTCTTCCGACCCGGCGGAGAATATCCCGCGCGGGCGGTGGTATTTGAACGAGCGGCCCACAAGGCGTTGGCCATTGGCGAGCAGGGCAGAGGCAAGCGTGTCGCCCGCATAACCGCTCATCTGTTTGCCGTTGAAGGTAAATTTCAGGGGCGCGGTCAGGTCGACCTGACCGGTTGTGATGCGGCGGTTCATGGTTTTGCCTCCCGCGCGACATCACGGGCCATTTCGACCTTTACGACTTCGTGGGTCAGCGTGTTGCGCGTAACGACAAGCCACGAACGGTCACCCTGTTCGTGATACCATAATTCGCGGTGCTCCCCGGCGGGGTTATCGCGCAGATAACCGTATTCGTAGAACCGGTCTGCGGCATCTTCTGCGGTCGGGTCGGGGCGGTTGATAAGCGCCGCATCGCCCTTGACGTAAAACTCGGCGGCATCGCGTGGGCCGAGGAGGGGGTGATTGATCAGCATTGTCCCAGTCTCCTCAATGCAGGTTCGGCTGATTGCCGACGCCTTTTTCATCTATCATTGCGCCGCGCTTGAAACGGTCGAGACGCATTTCAGTCGCCACCGGATGCGGTTCATCCTTGGCCAGCAAATGCGCATAGCAATAGCCACTTGCCGGGGTTGCCTTGAACCCGCCGTAGCACCAGCCGCCATTGAAATAGAGGCCGTCGATGTGGGTCTTGTCGATGAAGGGGGAACCATCCATCGACATATCCATCACGCCGCCCCACGATCGGAGCAGGCGCGCGCGACCGATCATCGGCATGATTGCCATGCCGCCCTCACACACATCTTCGACAACCGGCAGGCCGCCGCGTTGGGCATAAGTGTTATAGCCGTCGATATCGCCGCCAAAGACGAGGCCGCCCTTGTCTGATTGACTGACATAGAAATGCCCTGCGCCAAAGGTGATCACGCCCGGAATGACGGGTTTGAGGCCCTCGGAGACGAACGCCTGCAACACGTGGGTTTCAATCGGCAGGCGCATGCCCGCCTGCGCCATGACACGGCCAGATGACCCAGCGACACAAACGGCAATCTTTTTGGCTTTGATCGCCCCTTTTGCGGTTTCAACGCCTGTGCAGACCCCGTTTTCAATCTGAAACCCGGTAACCTCGCAATTCTGGATGATGTCGACGCCTTTGGCATCGGCACCACGGGCATAGCCCCATGCAACCGCATCGTGACGGACGGTGCCGCCGCGCCGCTGCGCGAGCCCGCCCTTGATGGGGAAGCGGGCATTGTCATGGTCGAGGAAAGGGTATTCGCGGCGGATCGCGTCCTGATCGAGGTATTCAGCATCGGCACCTGCCATGATCATCGCATTGGCGCGACGCAAGAAGGCGTCCCGCTGGCCATCGGAGTGGATCAGGTTGCAGATGCCGCGCTGGGAAACCATGGCGTTGTAGTTGAAATCCTGCTCCAGGTTCTCCCAGAGTTTGAGCGACATTTCATAGAATGGCTCGTTCCCCGGCAGCAGGTAGTTCGAGCGGATGATCGTGGTGTTACGGCCAATGTTACCCGAACCAATCCACCCTTTTTCCAGCACAGCGACATTGCGCACGCCGTAGACGTTGGAAAGGTAATAGGCCGTCGCAAGGCCGTGCCCGCCGCCGCCGACGATGATCACATCATATTCGGCCTTTGGCTCTGGCTCTCGCCAGACAGGCTTCCAGCCCTTGTTGCCGGTCAGGCCCTCTTTGATGATCTTGAATGCGGAATAGCCCATCGCGATGACCCTCATTACCCGTCATTGATTGCCGAAACGATGCGCGGGTATCTGTGGCTGGACTTTTCCAGAATGGTCGTAATTATACCTGATATGGACAACGCACCCATCCAGCCGGCAAATGACGACCCCTTTCGAATTGGGGTTTTGCTGATCAATGGCTTTGCGTTGATGTCCTATGCCGCGTTGGTTGAGCCGTTTCGGGCGGCCAACCTCATGGCAGGGAAGACGCTTTATGAGGTCGCAAACATCCCCGCCGTGGGTGATGCGGCGATTGCATCATCTGGCGCGCTCATTCCGGCAACGGGAAAGGTCGGGCAGGGGCGTTATGATTTGATTTTCGTGGCGGCGGGTGGCGACCCGTTTGCCTTTGAAGACCGCGCCGTTACAGGCTGGCTGCGCCGTATGGCCCGTGCCGGAGTTTCCCTCGGAGGGGTGTCCGGTGGCCCGGTCATTCTGGCCTGCGCCGGTTTGATGGCAGGGCGCAGAATGACGGTGCATTGGGAACATGCCGCAAGGTTGACCGATATGCGGCCAAATCTGCTTGTTGAGCAGCGTCTTTATGTCATCGACCGTGATCGTTTGACCTGCGCGGGGGGGGCTGCACCCATGGATCTGACCCATGCCCTGATCAGCCAGCGGCATGGTCCGGCATTTGCCGCAGAGGTCGCTGACTGGTTTCACCATACGGCGGTACGCCCGGCGGCCGACCCACAGCGGGCCGGACTGGTGGCGCGGCTCGGTGTTTCAAACCGGGCTGTACTGGACGCGGTTGCCGCGATGGAAAGCCATACCGCTGAGCCATTGACGCTGGCGCAACTCGCAGGGTTCGCGCGGTTATCGCCCCGGCAACTGACACGACAGTTTCACGCCGCATTTGGCGTGACAGTCATGGATTATTACCGCAGCATTCGTTTGGAATTGGCCAAGCGGTTACTGTCCACAACCGTGCTTTCATTGACCGAAATCGCGCTCACAACGGGGTTTGCAACCTCCTCCCATTTTTCGCGGGCGTTTCGGGACGCATTTGAGTGCTCCCCTTCGGAAATCCGGGCGAATACGCGCCAGAAACGTCCGGCAGGCGCAAAATCCACTTGAACAAATTCTCAATAAATGTGTTTGATTAACTCATAAAAATCGCTGCACACGCTGGCAAACCAGCACAAAAAGACGTCGGGAGAGTCTCTATGCTTCGCAAACCAATCAGCCGCCGCGCTGCCCTCACTGGAATGGGGGCGGTGGGCCTTACGTTCACACTGCCCAAAGAGCTTTTGGCAGGAAGCCATTCCAAAACGGTGAATTTCTACAACTGGGACACCTATATCGGTGAAACCACGCTTGAAGATTTCAGCGCAGCAACCGGCATTCAGGTTCAGTATGACTTGTTCGCTGACAATGACGAATTGTTTGCCAAGCTGAAAAACGGCAATCCCGGTTATGACCTGATCGTGCCCACCAACGACTATGTCGAGCGTATGATTCTGGCGGACATGCTGATCCCGCTCGATCATTCGAAGATCCCCAACATGGCAAATGTTGACGGTAACTTCCTGAACCCGGCATTTGATCCGGGTCGCAAGTTCTCCCTACCTTATATGTGGGGGTCGATTGGTGTCGGCTATCGCAAGTCGGTTGTTTCAAGTGTTCCTGATAGCTGGGCGGATCTCTATACGTCCACCGAATACGCCGGCCGTATCGCGATGTTGGGTGACGCGCAGAACGTGCTCGGCATGGCGCTGAAACTGATGGGCAAGTCGCTCAACGATTGGTCCGCAGAGAATGTCGCTGCTGCTGAAGCGATGGTCATTGCGCAAAAGCCAAACATTGCCGCATTCGCGCCGGACAACGGGCAGGACCTTTTGCTGGGTGGTGAGGTTGATATCGCGATGGAGTGGAATGGCGACATCCTTCAGGCGATGGACGAGGATGACGACATCGGTTTTGTCATTCCCAAGGAAGGTGGCCTGTTGTGGGAAGACACGTTGTGCATCCCCAAGGATGCGCCGAATGTTGAAGGTGCGCATGCGCTGATCAACTTCCTGTTGGGCGCAGAGATTGGCAAAGACCTTGCTGAGTTCATCCTCTACGCGACGCCAAACGCGGCTGCAAAGGCGTTGACATCGGAAGAGTATCAGAACAACCCGGCCATCTTCCCGCCAGCGGACGCTGTAGCCAAATCTGAAACAGCGATCTTCCCGGGCCAGGAAGCGGTTCAGCGCATTGATGCGGCCTGGACACGTGTGAAGG
>JBMYXS010000096.1:0-10996 GCA_049608645.1 Pikeienuella sp.
CGCAGCCCTCAGCTCTTCACGTCACCATGGGCGTCCGCGTACATCTCTGCGTATTCCACCGCGAAATACGTCAGGATGCCATCGCACCCGGCGCGTTTGAAGGCCATCAGGGCCTCTGGCACCACGCGGGTGCGGTCCAGCCAGCCGTTGTCGCAGGCCCCTGCGATCATCGCGTATTCGCCGCTGACCTGATAGGCAAACGTAGGCGTGCGGAATTCGTCTTTCACGCGGCGGCAAATATCCAGGTAGGGCATACCCGGTTTGACCATCACCATGTCTGCGCCTTCGGCCAGATCAATGGCGACCTCTTTCAGGGCTTCATCGGTGTTGGCCGGGTCCATCTGATAGGTTTTCTTGTCGCCGCGCAGGGTGCCGGATGCGCCGACGGCATCACGAAACGGGCCATAGAATGCAGAGGCATATTTGGCCGCATAGCTCATAATCATCACATTGGGAAAATCATTCGCTTCGAGGGCCTGGCGGATAATGCCGATGCGTCCATCCATCATGTCCGACGGGCCGAGGATATCGCAACCCGCTTCGGCTTGCGCCAACGCCTGACGCTCCAGCGCCATCAGCGTTTCGTCATTCATAATCTCATCGCCATTGAGAATGCCGTCATGGCCGTGGGATGAATACGGGTCCAGCGCCACGTCCAGCAGGATGCCGATATCGGGCACATTGGCCTTGATCGCGCGCGTTGCGGTGTTGACGAGGTTATTGGGGTTCCAGGCCTCCTCACAGTCTTCTGACCGCTTTTCGTCCGGTGTATTGGGGAAAAGCGCAATGCAGGGGATGCCAAGGTTCGCGGCTTTCACAGCGGCTTCCACCGCTTTGTCCACGGTCAGGCGGTTGACGCCGGGCATGGAAGGGATCGGTTCAACTTCATTTTCGCCCTCCCGAATGAAAATGGGCCAGATCAGGTCGTTTGGCGTGACTTCATTTTCACGCACCATATCGCGCACCCAAGGGGTCTGGCGCATCCGTCGTGGGCGCGTCATTGGAAATGGAGCGAAGAGGTTCTGGCTCATGTGCTGGTTCTCCCTATATAGGTACTGAATTGCCATGCCATGGGGGCGCGGGGCAAGGGGAGCTGTGTGCGGTGTTACAACAGACGTTCATGTCGGTCTGGTATTGGGGCCTTTCGGCGCTTTTGTGGGCCATGATCTGTAACTGGACGTTTGGTGTGCCTAATGAGCTGCTGATCCGTGCAGGCAAAGGCGGCGAAGACGCGGCCTTGTTTGACCGTTTCGCACGGCGGAATATCGCGATGATCTCGGCAGCGATTGACCGTCAGGGCGTTTTCGTCGGTGGTTTTGTGGCTTTTGTTGTTGCCATCATTGCGACGGTGGCGGTGCGCGATAACTCTGAACCAGCGCAAGGGGCGCTGTTTGTCATTGGCCCAATGGTGCTGATGTCTGCGCATTCGGGCCTGCGGTTGCATCGCCTCGCGGCAAACCCACCGGGGCCAGCGCGCCTGCGTGCTGTTTTCCTGTCGGAACGTCGGCGCAGCGTGTTTGCTGCTGCGTTCTTTATGTTTCTTGCTTTTGGATACGCGCGCGCGCTGCACGGTCCGGGCTGGTTCGGGCGCATGATCAGTGGGCTTTGATGGTCCGCAGTCGCGCACTAGGCGGGTGTTCAGGTGGCGGTGCCTGAGGTCGTTTCCATAGACTCTATTCGATACCCACTTTACGAACCCCCGGAAATACGACTTTATTGCGCGGTCCGAATATCGCCCGATGGCGCTGACGTCAGATGCGTTGGTCAGAAATTTGCTGGAGTTTGCATGAGTGGTTTATTAGCGCTTTTGGACGACGTCGCGGCGATTGCAAAACTTGCCGCTGCGCAACTTGATGATATCGCAGCGCAAGCCAGCAAAGCCGGGGCCAAAGCAGCAGGCGTTGTCATCGACGATGCCGCCGTGACACCTAAATACGTGACCGGGTTGCCTGCTGCGCGTGAGCTTCCCATTGTTTGGAAAATTGCGCGCGCGTCCTTTTTCAACAAGCTCGTCATTCTGCTCCCTGCCGCGCTTCTGATAAACGCGTTTCTGCCATGGCTGCTTACGCCACTTTTGATGATCGGGGGCGCTTATCTTTGTTTCGAAGGCGCGGAGAAAGTCTGGCACGTTTTCGTGCCACACAAGGAACACGGCCCTCAGCAGGCCGAAACCCTCGATGCGGCACATCTGGAAGAGCAACGGGTAAAAGGCGCGATCAAGACGGATTTCATTCTATCTGCGGAGATTATGACTATCTCGTTGTCGCAGATTGAATCAGACACGTTGTGGCTTCAAGCGGCAGCACTGGCAGCGGTGGCCATTGGTATCACGGCACTGGTTTATGGGGTGGTGGCCCTTCTTGTGAAAGCAGATGATTTCGGGTTGTTGCTGACCTCAAAGGGGCGGCTTGCCCTTGTCAGGGCGGTTGGGCACGCGATCGTCAAATCAATGCCCTCAGTGATGCGCACTATCGCCACCGTCGGGACTGTCGCGATGCTTTGGGTGGGCGGCAGCATTCTTGTGCATGGCCTCCATGACCTCGGCGTTCATGCCCCATATGAGCAGATCAAAAACGCCGCCAAGATCGCGTCAAACAGCGTAGGGTCGGCGAAGGGTTTTGTGACCTGGCTTGTGACCGCCGGGCTTGATGGCATTATTGGGCTGGCAGTGGGTTTGCTGCTTATTCCAATCGTAACCTGGGCCGTTCTTCCGCTCGCGCGGGGGCTTTTCCCTGAAAAATCGTGAAGCGAACCGGCTTGGCCGCAGGGGCGAAAGATAGCTGCTGGCAGAGGCAGAAACCTGCCCGCTGACTTGTCTTGGATCTTCGTGATCAATGGCCGCGACCGTGGTTTGCTTCACGCCAATGCGATCTTGGCGCACGGCCAACTGCGCCACCTTGAGACGGCGCGCCCGTCACGCTAAGTACAGTTTCAATAGATATGAACAGCGGCCCGGCCCCCGGTGCCGCCGCTTTGCATTGAGGGCCACATGGCGAAACTGACCCTGACGGACCTGAATGTCGGAGGCGCGCCCGAGGGGTTTGATGCGCTTTTTGTGGGCGATCTTGCGCGTGATCATGGTGGCCCCATCTTGCATATTGCGCGGGATGATCGGCGGGCGGCTGCGATGGCTGATGCGCTGGCTTTTTTTGCGGGTGATATCCCGGTGCTGCGGTTTCCGGCGTGGGATTGCACCCCCTATGATCGGACCTCCCCCAATGCTGAGATTTCGGCGCAGCGTATGGCGACACTGGCGGCGCTTGCTGATGGGGTGACCCATCCGGTTATCGTTTTGGCGACGGTCAACGCGGTTACCCTGCGCACGCCTGCCCGTAAAACCGTGCGCGGTGGCTCGTTCACCGCAGAGGTGGGCAAGCGTGTCGATATCGAGGCGTTGACTGATTATCTCGTTCGGGCCGGATTTAACCGCGCCACAACTGTGATGGAGCCGGGCGATTTTGCGTTGCGTGGCGGCATCATTGATATCTTTCCACCGGGTGCAGAGACACCTGTGCGCCTCGACTTTTTTGGTGACGTGCTGGAGGGCGCGCGGCGTTTTGAGGTGGAAAGCCAGCGCACGGTCGAAAAGATCGCGCGTGTGGAGCTTGCTCCGGCAACGGAGGCCCCGCTCGACCCATCTGCGATCACGCGGTTCCGCTCCGAATACCGCCATCTGTTCGGTGCTGCTGGTCTTGATGATCCGCTTTATGAAGCCGTGACCGAGGGGCGCAAACATCAGGGGATGGAGCATTGGGCTCCGCTGTTTCACGAAAAGATGGAAACGATTTTCGAGTTTCTGCCCGGTGCCCCCGTCACCCTTGATCACCGCAGTGACGATGCCGCCGATGCGCGGTGGGAGCAGGTGCGCGACCATTATGGCGCGCGACGGGCTGCCGCCGATGAAAAGGGCGTGCGCGGCCATATTTACAAGCCTGTGCCGCCCGAAAGCCTTTATCTTTCGGTTGATGATCTGAATGCTGCGCTTGTCGGGCGGGCGGTGCGCCGCCTTTCGCCCCATCGTGCGCCTGTTGGCCCGGGCAATATCGACAAAAGCGCGCGGCGCGGGCGTAGTTTTGCGCCTGAACGGCAGATGGAAGACAACAACCTGTTTGATGCGCTCGCCGCGCATATCGCGGTGCGCCGTCAAGCAGGGCGGGTTGTGCTGGCCTCCTATTCAGAGGGCGCGCGCGACCGTCTTGCAACGCTGCTCAAGGATCATGGCGTAGAGGGCGCACAACTCAAAGCCCGATGGAAAGACGTTGAAACGCTGCCAAAGGGTGCGCTGGCGCTGGTCATTTGGCCGTTGGAGGAAGGTTTTGAAGCCAAGGTTGGCACCTCTGACCTGACAGTGATCTCTGAGCAGGATGTATTGGGCGAGCGCCTGATCCGGTCTGCCCGCAAGAAACGACGGGCGGAAAATTTCATATCCGAGGCTGGCACGTTGTCGCTTGGTGATCTTGTCGTGCATGTGGAGCACGGCGTCGGCCGCTATAAAGGCATGAAAACGGTGGAGGCGATGGGCGCGCCCCATGAGTGCCTTGAGTTGGAATACGCGGGTGAGACGCGCCTTTACCTGCCTGTTGAAAATATCGAATTGCTCAGCCGTTATGGCCAGACCGAAGGCATGCTCGATCGCCTTGGCGGCGGCGCCTGGCAGGCCAAGAAAGCCAAACTCAAAGAACGCATCCGCGAAATGGCGGAGAAACTCATCCGCGTGGCCGCTGAACGGGCGCTGCGCACTGCGCCGAAATTCCTGCCGCCAGAAGGCGCGTGGGAGGAGTTTTGTGCTCGCTTCCCCTATGAGGAAACCGATGATCAGTTAAACGCCATTGCGGATGTGATGGAAGATCTGGCCGAAGGGCGCCCGATGGATCGCCTGATCTGCGGTGATGTTGGGTTCGGCAAGACTGAGGTCGCCCTGCGCGCTGCATTCGCCGCTGCGATGTCTGGCGTACAGGTTGCGTTGATCTGTCCGACGACCCTGCTGGCGCGCCAGCACGCGAAAGGATTTCAGGAACGGTTCGCCAACACCCCGTTGGAGGTTCGGCAGCTTTCCCGCTTTGTGGGCAGCAAGGAAGCAAACGAAACCCGCGAAGGGCTGGCCAATGGCAAGGTTGATGTCGTCATCGGCACCCATGCGCTGTTGGCCAAGGGTGTCAGCTTCAAGAACCTTGGCATGCTGATTATCGACGAAGAACAGCATTTCGGGGTGCAACACAAAGAACGCCTGAAGCGCCTCCGCTCTGACATTCACGTCCTGACCATGACCGCGACGCCGATCCCGCGCACCTTGCAAATGTCCATGACGGGTGTGCGGGAGCTTAGCCTGATCGCAACGCCTCCTGTGGATCGCCTCGCGGTGCGCACCTATGTTTCTCCCTATGATGCGGTCATGGTGCGTGAGGCCTTGCTGCGGGAGCATTATCGCGGCGGGCAGTCGTTCTACGTCGTGCCGCGCGTCTCTGACATTGCCGAACAGGAACAATTCCTGCGCGAACAGATGCCGGAAATCAGCTTCATCACCTGTCATGGCCAGTTGGCAGCGGGGGAGTTGGACAAGCGCATGAACGCCTTCTATGACGGCGAATATGACGTGCTGCTGGCCACGACGATCGTTGAATCTGGTCTTGATATTCCCGCCGCAAACACCTTGATCGTGCACCGGGCTGATATGTTTGGCCTTGCGCAGCTTTACCAGATCCGGGGCCGGGTGGGCCGCTCCAAAGTGCGCGCCTATGCTTATTTCACAACCGAGCCACGCAAGCCCCTGACGCCCGCAGCCGACAAGCGCCTGAAGGTGCTCTCCAGCCTCGACACGTTGGGCGCGGGCTTTACGCTGGCCAGTCACGACATGGACATTCGCGGGGCCGGCAACCTGCTGGGCGAGGAGCAATCTGGCCATATCAAGGAAGTCGGGTACGAACTCTATCAGGACATGCTGGAGGAAACGATCGCCAAGATCCGCTCCGGTGAGGTGGATGGCCTGACAGAGTTGGACGAGACATGGTCGCCCCGCATCAACCTCGGCGTGCCGGTGATGATCCCCGAAGATTACGTGACGGACCTTGACCTGCGCCTCGGCCTTTACCGCCGTCTGTCTGGCCTTGAAAGCCGTCGCGAAATGGATGGCTTTGCCGCCGAATTGCACGACCGCTTTGGCAAGCCGCCGAAAGAAGTGGAAACGCTGCTGAAGGTCGTCCGCGTCAAAACCATGTGCCGCAAGGCCAATATCGAAAAGCTGGATGCAGGCGAACGGGGCTGTGTCGTCACATTCCGCAACGACCAATACGCCAGCCCGCAGGGCCTGCTGCAATTCCTGGAAGACGAAAAAGGCCGCGCCAAGATCAAGGACAACAAGATCGTCGTGCGCCGCGACTGGACAGACCCCGACAGGCGCGTGATGGGCGCCTTTGGGGTGGCGCGTGACCTAGCGCGGCTCGCGAAGGGAGAGGCGAAGGTCAAGAAGGCGGGGTGATGCCCATAATTCCAGCCTTCGAGGGTTGATCATATCTTGGATGATTGACGAGTGAGAACGTGAAAAAACCGCGTCACCTGATACTTCGGTGTCCGATCAATCCCCAAGCATATCGAGTGGTTTATCGGGATTGATTGCGCGGGAGAGGGCCTTAGGCGTGCCCGATTTCAAAGTCATTCTTCCCGCTTAGATCCCGTCCACGCACCAGATATAATGGCCTGTCCCCATAGCCATGCGCCGCATGTTTCGCGCCCATCTCTGCCCCCAACGCATGATCATAATGCGATGAGGCCGGCATCAGGCGCACGATGAAGGCGGCGCGGCGCTTGTCCGTGCGGTTCGCGGTGGAGCCATGGATCATGTAAACGTCGTGGAACGACACCTGACCTGCCTTCAGGATCAAATCCTCTGCGGCATCCTCGGAGAAATGCTCGCTGTCGGTAATCAGATTGATGGTCTTATCATCACCATCGGTCCATGAATGGGAAACCAGTTCATGCGATTTATGTGAACCGGGGATGAAGCGCATGGGGCCGTTTTCCGGCGTTACATCATCCAGCGGTATCCAGATGGTCAGCGTCTCCAGCGGGCGAATAGGGTAATAGCCGCCATCCTGATGCCACGGCGTTTCCTTGCCGGAATGGGCAGGTTTGCCAAAAATCGTGGTGCCCCAAAGAATGATATCTTCGCCAATCAAATCAGCGGCCATATCCAGCAGGTCAGGATGGGTCGCAAAGCGAAGCCATGCCTCTGACCCTATCACGCCCTGACTGCCGTTCAGCTGGTGGGGTGCCAGCATGATATCTGATGCGATATGGGCGTTGCGGTCCAGAAGCGCCTGATATTCGGCACGCATTTCCGCAAGCATGCTATCGGGCAAAGTGAAATCAGGAACGACCCACCCCTTTTCGCGATAGGTCGCCCGCTCCGTCTCGCTTAGCTTGGCCAAGGCTTGCCTCCGCTTATGTCAGTGTTAGCGCCATGATCAAGGCAACCGCGATTGTCAGCTCAAACATCGCACGCTGTTTTTGCGCATCGCGAAGGTCGTCACGGGCAAGCGCCACGGCTTCTTCATTCGCAAGGCTGGCTGCAAATACAGCAATGCGGGAGTTATTCACCCGCAGCCGGGATGGCTCAGTCATAAAGATGAACACCCCGATCACCACAACACCAAGCGCCAACGGCCCCCAGTGTGGATCATTCAAAAGGTAAAGCCCACCGATCGCCAAACCGATACCCAGCAGCATCATGCCAAGATAGCTTAGCGGCGCATTGAATTTGAACTCAGCGGATTTGACAGCCAGCTCGCGTGGTACCTGATAGGTGCCGTTCTGAACTGGACACCGCATAAGAAAGTAGACTGAAACTACAGCCTTGAGCGTCACCAGACCGGCAACGACCCACGCGCGCCAATCATCACCCAATGTGGACAACGAAACGATAAGCATTTCCATTGCAAAATCTCCTTATCCTTCGACTTGTAAGTCAGGCCGGGCGGCCAGTTCTTCGAGAACCTGCGCCCATAATTCTGGTGGCTGAGCGCCGGTAAGTACATGTTTGCTCGCGACGATGAAGGTTGGCACACCACTGACGCCCATTTCGCGCGCGGCGGCTTCTTCTTCCTCGACCAGTGTCCGGTCTGCATCGCGTTCAAACAGACCTGCGACCACGTCGCGGTCCATTCCGATCGTAACGGCCGCATCAAGCAACAGGTCACGGTCGGAAATATCCTCGCCCTTTTCAAAATATCTGACGAACAGTTGATGCACCAGCATGGTTTGTTGCCCGGTGGAGCGTGACCAGCGGATCAGGCGGTGAGCATCGAATGTATTGGGCGTACGATCAATCAGGTCAAAGCGCACGTTCAGGCCCGCGGCATGGGCGGCATCTTCGATCTGACCATAGAACTTCGTGGCGTTTTCCTTGCCGAATTTCGCTTCGAGATATTCCCTGCGGCCCATGCCTTCGGGGGGCATTGTTGGGTTCAGCTGAAAGGGGCGCCATGTGATGTCAAACGGTTGCCGCCCGACACGCTGTATAGCCATGTCGAGGTGGGTTTTACCGATATAGCACCACGGGCAAATCGGGTCGGAGATGATGTCGAGCGTAATCATGCTTTCAAATATGGGCGCTCCCCCCCGAAAACGCCAGACCATCAGGGATTTTTGTGAACGATCAGTCTAGACCCCCCCCTTGGCTCAGACGCGCCCGGTCATCCCGCGCCATAACAAGGATAGCCGCGCGCGAAAGGGGGAGGGGCGGTCAGGGCTTGTGAAAATCGAAAAGCCTTCACCCGCCGCGTTACGCAATGTGCCTTCGTAAATATGTGCTGAAAGGCAAGCTGGCCGTGCCGGTGCGGGAAGCAATGCCCGCCTGCGGCGCAATGCGGAAAGACGGTGAAGCGCGTCTGCGGCGAGTGGTCGTAACGCCTCGCGCAGGTTTTCCGGCATTTTCCCCTCGGCCAGGGCGTTGCGGTCAAGTGTGCCTTCAACGGGGATGGCGGAAATACCTTCGTGATACAGTCGCGGCAGCGCCTCTATCAGGCGGCCTGTTGCTTCTGACCAGCCAAAGCCGCCTGCGATCTCCAACGCTTCGCCGGTTGCGCCTCCCGCTTCGGCCATCAGGCGCGCAACCCCCCCGCCCGTTGCCGAAAGGTAAGCATCAAGCGCAGCCCGGTCGGCCATTGGCACATCGTGGATATCAAACCTGCGGGCATCAATCAGGGCGCGCGCAATGTCAGGCGACAGGTTGGCGGGCAGCGCCTCCAGAATTTCATGGGGGCGCCGATTGCCATTCTGGAAAAGGTCATCCAGCGCCTCCACCCACCATTGCAGGCGAATTTCGCCGAGCAATGGCTCTGACACCGTCACCGCGATTTTCGCAAGCTCAGCATTCAGGGCGATAATCGCAAACATACCCTCACGCACATCAGGGTGTGCAAAAAGGGCCGCGTGAAAACGGTCAGGGTCGCCTTCACGCGCGAGTTGGCCAACGGCGGAAAGATCAGGCGTCACGGGTCAGCTTGTATTCGATGCTGTCAACCAGCGCCTGAAACGATGCGTCAATGATATTGGGGGAGACGCCAACAGTGGACCAGCGCTTACCGTTGCTATCGCTGCTTTCAATAAGAACGCGCGTTACGGCCTCTGTCCCGCCATTCAGGATGCGCACCTTGAAGTCGATCAGTTGCATATCATCGATCACATCCTGATACTCGCCAAGATCCTTGCGCATGGCGCGCCACAGCGCGTTGACGGGGCCTTGGTCTTCACTGCTTTTGGGGTCAAGCGATTCAGATACTGAGATTTTCCGCTCTCCATTGATGGTCATGACCACAACAGCTTCGGAAACCGTTTTCAGATCGCCCTTGGCGTTCACACGCCGTTCGACCGTGACGCGAAAGCGTTCAACCTCAAAAAACGCCTTGCGCTGGCCCAGGGCATCACGTGCCAGCAATTCAAACGATGCAGCAGCACTGTCGTAGGAAAAACCCTGATCCTCTTTGGTTTTAACATCTTGCAGTAATCGCCCGAGGCGCGGGTCGTCTTTTTCGGCGTGAATACCCGCAACTGCCAGCCGCCGCAAAAGGTTGGACCGCCCCGCCTGATTGGACATGGGCACAACACGTTCGTTCCCGACCGTTTCGGGGGGAACATGCTCATATGTTGTTGGATCCTTGATGATGGCCGACGCATGCAGCCCCGCCTTATGGGCAAAGGCCGCATCCCCCACATAGGCCGCATGGCGGTTTGGCGGGCGGTTCAGTAATTCATCCAACATGCGTGAGGCGGCTGTCAGACGTGTCAGGTTTTCGGCCTTTACGCTGATTTCATAACGGCTCTTGAACGGCTCTTTCAACAGCAGGGTCGGGATGATGGAAACGAGATTGGCATTGCCACAGCGTTCTCCCAAACCATTCAGCGTGCCCTGAATTTGCCGTGCGCCAGCTTCCACCGCAGCCAGTGACCCCGCAACAGCCATTTCGGTGTCATTATGGGTGTGGATGCCCACATTCTCGCCGCCGAAACGATCTGCTACGACACGCGTGATCATGGCGATTTCATCCGGCAATGTGCCCCCGTTGGTGTCGCACAATACGATCCACCGAACCCCGGCGCGCATCGCCGCATCGAGAGCCTTTAGCGCGTAGTCAGGATTGGCCTTGTAGCCATCAAAGAAATGTTCAGCGTCATAGAGGGCCTCACGACCCAGCCCCACGATATGGGCAAAACTGTCGTGAATATTGTCGAGGTTTTCCTGCAGACTGATGCCAAGTGCCTTTTCCACATGGAAATCATGGGCCTTGCCAACCAGACAGACCGCAGGTGTGCCGGCGTTGATGACCTCTGCCAGCACTTCGTCATTCGCTGCCGAACGCCCCGCGCGCTTGGTCATGCCAAAGGCGGTGAAGGTGGAATTGGCCAGCTTTGGCGCGGCCGCAAAGAAATCACTGTCGGTGGGGTTGGCACCGGGCCAGCCGCCCTCAACGTAGTCGAGGCCAAGGCTGTCAAGGGCTTCGGC
>JBMYXS010000097.1:0-10896 GCA_049608645.1 Pikeienuella sp.
AAGGCTGTCGATGCCAGCGCCGCCTGTCAGCAGGTCATTGCCGTCAAGGCCGAACAAGGTGTCAGCACCTTGGCCACCGATCACAGTATCATCACCATCGCGCGCAATGACGCTGTCATTTCCATCGCCGGTATTGATCAGGTTTGCATCGTTGGTTGCAAAGAAGCGGTCATTCTGCGCGCTGCCGATAATGTTCTGAATGTTCGTGAACACATCGCCCGTTGCTTCGCTGGAGCCCGGAATAGCGTTTTCAAGGTCGGCACGCACGCCGGACACGGCATCTTCAAAGCTGACGGTATTTACGCCGCCGCCACCATCAAGGGTGTCGGCACCAAGGCCGCCATTCAGAACATCGTCATCGTCACCGCCAAGCAGTTGATCATCGCCACCAAGGCCAACCAGCGTATCATCACCGCCAAGGCCGGTAAGGGTGTTCGCATCACCATCGCCTGTGATCAGGTTCGCATCACCATCACCGGTGAAGGGATCACCCGTAAGCGCATCTTCGTTCGCGGTGAGGATCAAGTTGGACCCATCGGCAGACAGGGTCAGCTCAATGCCGCGGTTGATGTCAAAGACAACGCGCGTATCCGCCGAAAGCGTGCCGCCAACTGTTGCAAACACAAACTCATCGCCCGCATTCACATCGACAGTTTCGTCGATCTGCACAACAAAGATCATCTGACGTGTCAGGAAATTACCATCGCCTGTGATGGAAAGCGTATCGCCGTCATCAACGTCCAGATCATTGATGTCGATGAACAATGCGCTGCCTTGACCGGCATTGAAATCACCGTTTACCGTCAGCGCGCCAACGTCGTCATCATTGATGCTGAACAGACCGCTGTCCAATACGATGTCGGCGTTCACGGTGCCAACAAGGTCTGCCTCGCCGGATTCGCCGACGCGGAGTGTCGTCGCGGTGAGGGTCGCACCATTCGTGAGGTCGAGAAAACCGTCGCCGTTCGGGCCGACTTGAATTTCACCGCCGACACTCAGCGAGCTGCCTGCGCCATCGATCCGAACATCACCCTCTGCACCGTCGCGGTTACCAACGACAAGTGTTGAGTTCGCGCCCGACATGGTGAGTGAACCGCCATTTTCGATGCGGAGCACACCTTCGGCATTCGGGCGACTACCAACAGCGATAAAGCCGGATGAAGAGCCTTCAGAAACATTGTCACCGAGGATGTTAACGCTCGATCCGGCGCCATTGATCACAAGCTCGCCGCGCGCACGCACCGAGCCATCATCCTCGCCGCGACCGATGTTGATACCGGGGAAGAGGGCATTGTTGCCGTCAATATTGATTTCACCGCCGTTCGTGACGGAAAGATACCCGTCACTGCGGTTTCCGATGCTGAGGAATGCACCACCATCGCCGGTAAGGGCATTATCGGATGTCAGGTTCAACTGCGAGCCTGCACCGTCAATCGTCATCCGCCCGCGCTGGCCATTGACCTGGCCAACTTGCACGTTGCCGCCGGCTTCTGCGCCGCCGGTAACATTGATGACCCCGCCATTGCGGATTTCCACGACGCTTGAACGACCGGTATAGTCGCCGTAGCCAAATCTATCGCTGACGCCAAGAAACGCACTGTCACCTGTGATATTAACAGTACCGCTGTTTTCGACAGTGAGCTTACCGTACCCGC
Organism: Pikeienuella sp.; assembly: GCA_049608645.1. Taxonomy (GTDB): domain Bacteria; phylum Pseudomonadota; class Alphaproteobacteria; order Rhodobacterales; family Rhodobacteraceae; genus Pikeienuella. The sequence continues at coordinate 1,656 of JBMYXS010000097.1, forward strand.
CCGCACCAACGCGAATACCTGGGCTAGATAACTCGGTCAGTCCGTTCTGGGTCACGTTGATCTCGGAGCCGACACCACTCACCAAGACTGTACCGGTGGAGCCTACACCGCGCGCGATGTCGAGCCGGGGCGAGTCTGTCACGCCATCCGTGTTGTAGATATCGACAACACCGCCGTTGGTTACGTTCAGCGTACCATCGCCGTTCTGACGGCCAACGCGCATTGTGCCAGCAAAACCACTGTAGTCGTTCCCGAGATAGTTGCCGAATTGGCCGTAGCTGTCGTTAACCACGAGGCGCCCGCCGTCGACATTGACGGTGCCGTTCGCGTCGTCGCGGCGCCCAATCTCAACAGAAAGTGAGCCGACCGTACCGTCATTGGAGATATTGAGCGTGCCAGTACCGCCATCGCGACCAATCTGAAGCCGTGGGGCAAGGCCATATGCACCGAAGAAAGACCCATTGCCCGTCACAGTCATTACACCGACGGAGTTGTCGCCACGACCGACTGCCAAGCTATTGTAGCCGTTGATAATAAACTGCTGCTGCGCGTCATAGGTTGCGTTGTTTGTTGAAACGACCTGCGCACCGTTGGTGATCAAAAGTGTGCCATTGCCGCCATTTTCACCGACAGCGACGCGCCCATACCCGCCACCGTTGGAGTAGGCTAGGTTTTCCTGAACATTGATCTGGACGCCATATGTGGAACCATCAAGTGTTGCATCACCTGAAATACCGAAAGTGCCGCCAATGCTCAGGTTCCCGACATTCCGGATTTCCTGCTGATTGTCGCCGGTAATCGTGATGGAGCCATTGCCGCCGGGATAGTTTGGATCACCGTAATACTGATGTCCGATCCTAACGATATTGCCGTACGCTCCTGAGTAAACCGATCCTGTAACGACTTCAGTCATAACGCTCTCCTATCATCACCCAACGTCTACGATTCGATATGCATTGGTCGCAAATTTACCGTGAACCCCACGTGAAAAGCGACAGTACAGGCACGAAAATACCGACAAAAAAGGCGGAATTCACGTTATGGTTGAATGACTTGCAGGGATTCTTCGACTGTGGCGGGCCTGTTCAACCGCTGATAAGGGGCGGTTGCCCGGCTTAGGGCCGTTACGTTCGACCCTGCACCGTTCGAAGTTGCATGCGTCGGGCGCAGGCAGGGATGGACGCGGTCGCCCCCCCGTCAGGCTCAGGTCAGGCTCAGGCGCTGGCCGCGTCCAGACGTTCCTGTGCCTGCTCCCAAAGTGTTTCCGCCCGCGCCAGCCCAGCGACGATTTCGGCGCGCTTTTTCTGGAGGTCTTCAAATTCCCGTGGGTTTTTCGCTGTGTACAGCGCGGGGTCAGCAAGCATTGCGTCGATCCGGGCTTTCATACCTTCGATCTTTGCCACTCGGGCTTCAGCGGCATTCACCGCCTGACGCAATGGCAAAAGCGCCGCACGCTTTTCAGCGGCAGTCTGTTTAGGGGCCTTTGGTGCCTTTTCTTTTGGTGCCTTTTCCTTTTTGGAACTGCCACCGCCAAGAAGAAGCGTGCGATAATCGTCCATATCACCTTGATACGGGTTCACCGCGCCATCCTTGACCAGCCAAAGGCGGTCGGCCACCGCTGTTACCAACTCAGCGTCATGGGCAATCAGGATCACCGCGCCCTGATAATCGGCCAAGGCTTGCGCGAGCGCCTCCCGGCTTTCGATATCAAGGTGGTTTGTCGGCTCATCAAGGATAATCAGATGCGGTTCATGTACCGTCATCAGCGCCAGCAACAGGCGTGCCTTTTGCCCCCCCGAAAGGTCTTTCACCTGATTTGCGGCGATGTTTTCCCCAATGCCCACCGAACCAAGGCGTGCGCGTAATTTCGCTTCTGGCAAGTCAGGTTTCAGCCGCCGGAGATGAGCGATTGGCGTTTCTTCGGGGATCAGCTCATCAGTTTGATGTTGGGCGAAATATCCGATTTTCAGCTTGGAGGCGCGCGTTGCCTCGCCCGTCATGGGTTTCAGACGATCCGAGATCAGCTTGGCCAAAGTCGATTTACCCTGACCGTTGGCACCAAGAAGCGCGATGCGGTCATCGGGATCAATCCGCAAGCTGACGTTGCGCAAGATCGCCTTGCCGTCATAGCCAACGTCAACCTGGTCAAAGCGGATGATCGGTGGCGAAAGCTCTTCCCCGCAATGGAAACGGAAGGGCGCTACCTGCCCGCCTGATGCGCCTGCAATAGGTTGCATGCGGGCGAGCATTTTCAGGCGGCTTTGCGCCTGCTTTGCCTTGGATGCCTTATAGCGAAAGCGGTCGACAAATGACTGGATGTGCGCGCGTTCACGTTCCTGCTTGGCGGCGAATGCCGCATTTTGAGCCAGCTGCTCACGCCGCTTGGCATCAAAATCATCATAGCCGCCCGCATACAATGTCAGATCTCTGTCATGCAGGTGCAAAATCCGGTTAACCGACCGGTTCAGCAAGCCCCGGTCATGGCTGATCACAAGCGCGGTTGCCGGATAGCGTGACAGAAAGTTTTCCAGCCAAACGGCCCCTTCAAGGTCAAGATAGTTTGTTGGCTCATCGAGCAGCAACAAGTCTGGTGCCGAAAACAGAACCGCCGCCAAGGCAACGCGCATCCGCCAGCCACCGGAATATTCTGCGGCAGCACGGGCCTGCGCCTTTCCATCAAAACCAAGACCCGAAAGAATGGAGGCCGCGCGGGCCTCTGCCGAGTGGGCTTCGATATCGGCAAGCCGTAGTTGGATATTCGCAATGCGTTCGGGGTCTGTTGCGGTTTCTGCTTCTGCGAGCAGGCCTGCGCGTTCGCGGTCAGCAGCCAGCACGATATCAAGCAAGGGTTCCGGGCCTGCGGGAACCTCCTGTTTTACACCGCCGATGCGGGCACCTTTGCGCACCTCGACAGAGCCGCCGTCAGGTTGCAACTGCCCCTCGATGATGCGGAACAGCGTCGTCTTGCCGGTGCCATTGCGCCCGACAAGCCCGATGCGCGCACCATCAGGTACACGGGCCGTCGCGCCAGAGAAAAGGGGCCTTCCGGCCATGGTGAAGGAAAGATCAGATATCGTAAGCATGGTGGCGCGAGGGGTGCGGCGCCAGCGCGCCCATGTCAACGCGCGAAAGTGTCGGGTCGCAAATCATCTTTGATGGTTTGTCGGGGTTTTCGCACAGCCGGGCGTTACGCAAAAAAAAGGCCGAGCTGATGCTCGGCCAAGTTCAACAGGGAGGTTAGCAACGCGCGGAAGCGACACCTAAGTCGCTGTGTTGCGCTGCTGAGGGGGATATAGGTGCGGTAAGGTCAGCGGACAAGTGATTTTCGACACAAAAGCCTGCATGCCCGTCATGCGCTGTCTGCATGGCTCGCAGATCGACGGCGATTGCAAGCGAATTTGCTGTGTTTTCAATGCGCTGTTTTGCCATTCATTAAGTGATCATTAACCATTTTTGGGCGAACTATCACTCATGTGGTCATGGTTAACAAAAGCGGGTGGTAAAGTCATTGCTCAGGGCGAAAAAGCGCCTGGCCCGAAAGGGTTCGCTGAGCCGGACCGACAAACATCCTTCGGGTTTAGTGAACAGGCGATGCGTGATCTCGAAGCAATGGAGGCGCGCCACCCCCCAAAGGAAGCTTACCAAACCGCATTGGATGTAGGCGGCTGGCCACCAAAGCCGGGCAAGGCGGCGCAGGTTCGCAGTGGTCACAACAAAGCGCAAGCCAAGCGTCCCCATTATCACGGACATCGGGAACGGTTGCGGCAACGCTTTATGGCCGCTGGCCCGAACGCACTGCCGGATTATGAAATTCTGGAACTTATTCTGTTCAACGCGATTGGCCGGATTGACGTGAAACCTCATGCCAAGCAACTGCTCGCGGAATTTGGTGACTTCAATGGTGTGATATCAGCGTCTGAGCCGCGTTTGCTGAAGGCGCTCAAGTCCATGCGCATGGGGCCGAAAGACCCGCAAAAAGTGGTCGTGCAATTTCGGCTTGCGCAGGAAATTGCGGGCAAAATGGCCCGTGCGAAGGTGATCAACCGTTCGGTCATCTCTTCGTGGACTGATCTCATGTCCTATTGCAAAACCGTGATGGCGCATCGCGAAACCGAACAATTTCGCATTCTGTTTCTCGACAAGAAAAATGTGCTGATCGCGGATGAGGAGCAAGCCAAGGGCACCGTCGATCATGTGCCAGTATACCCGCGGGAGGTCGCAAAACGCGCGCTGGAATTGAATGTCAGCGCGATCATTCTGGTTCATAACCACCCATCGGGTGATCCGACGCCGTCAGAGGCTGATATCACCATGACTGCTCAGGTTGCAAAAGCGTGCGCGGCCATCGGGGTGACAATCCATGATCACGTCGTGATTGGCAAAGAGACAGACGCGTCTTTTCGCGCTTTGGGGCTTTTGTAGCCGTCAGTTTCGCAGGCGTTTTATCTCGCTCAAAACGAAATCACGGAATGCCAAACCCGTTGGGAGCGGCGCAACTCCTCAGCATAGGCGATATAAAGCGTAAAGCTTGGGCTAACGAGATCGGGTGCCACCTGCACAAGGTCACTGTTAAGCGTTGAAAGATAATTCGGAAGCGGCGCGACGCCCAGCCCACTTTCGGCGGCTTGCATGACGGCGAAATAGTTGTTCACTGACAGATCTGACTGATGCTCAAGATCTGTGATCTGCGAAAGCCACGCTGTGATTTCCGGGGGCAGGGGGCTTTCCTGATCCGCTTCATAGCTGATCATGCGATGCCCCTGAAGGTCGCTGGCATCCTTGGGCGCGCCAAATTGCTCGATATACCCTTTGGACGCATATAATTTGATCGAGGTTTCCCCAAGTGGCCGTCGGATAAGGTCAGCCTGTTCCGGTTCCCGAAGGCGCAAGGCTACATCGGCTTCGCGCATCGGCAGATCGAGCATGCCCTCGCTCAACAACAGTTTTACGGAAATATCGGGGTGCTCTTCGAAGAACTTCCCAAGCCGGGGTGCCAGCCAAATGGAGCCCAACCCGTGTGATGCGGTCACTTTAAGCTGACCGGCATCGCCATGTTTGGAATCGAGCAGGCGTGCCTTGGCCAGTTGAAGGCGCGCCGACATTTCGCGCGCCGCAGAAAACAGAATTTCACCTTGCTCGGTCAAAATCAGACCACGGGCATGACGGTGGAACAGCGTGGCCCCGAGATTTTCTTCAAGCGCACTGATCTGGCGACTCACGGCAGATTGACTGAGGTGCAGTGTCTCGCCCGCATGGGTCAAACTACCAGCTTCGGCCACCGCGCAAAACACGCGTAGCTTGTCCCAATCCATCAGACTTCTCCCTGCGTTCTTTTTAACAACGCTTTGTTACGCCGCGCCTTTTTTGCGCCGCTGCTTTTGGTTAGTGAGGACAGTACAAGAAATTGCCGGAGGTCCAAAGTGCAGAATCGCGTGTTTTTGAAACTTGCTGCTATTTGCGTGGCCTTGCTCACATTCATTGCCCCCGCAGCGGCGCAGGAAGATCTTTCCGGAATTTACAGCGGCATTGACGAGGCAACAGGCATGCGCCTTGAGATCGCGCGCAATGACGATGTCTACGAAGGCGTTTGGGTGGATCAGTCGGGCGCGCGGATACTTTTTTCCGCCGACGCACTGCCGACTGGCGCTGAGACAGAGGTTGAAACCCCGGAGGGTAAGACGTTTATTTTGTTGACGATTTCGCCTTTCGGTGTGCGGATGTCAGCAATTCCTTATGATGATACTGACGATTTGATCATCAATCGGGCAGCCAGCTTGTCGTTCCTTCGCGCTGGTGTCGAATTGCCACCAACACCCAAGCGTTACGTTGCACCGCCGCAGTCACCGGGGGGCACGATTGATCCGGCCGCCTTTGTGGAAAGCTACGCGTTCTGGCCGTCGGCTAGCGTTGGTTATGGCTATGAGATGGTACGCGGTCGCTATCGCACGCTGATCAGGCTCCATGCTGTCGTGCAAACCGATATTCTCTGGAAGATGTGCAAGGCACAAACCGCGCCTGCTGCGATGGCCGATGCCCTTCGGGGGCAGGGTGTAACCTGTCAGGATGTCCTGGCGAATGTGGGCCGGATGCTGAAAGCGGGGGAGCCGTTCACCCGGTTCAAGGCCGACAGCGAAGCCCAGAAAATTCAACTGGTGGAGGCCATCCGCTGTTCGATTGACTATCGCCGCAATGACCCGGAATGCAAAGCCTCAGGCGCGCGGGTCGCACAGGCGGCGGTTTCGATGCAGACTGTTCGCGGTGTCCTGTCGCGCTACTAATCGAGCCGATCATGCGGGTTCAGGCTGGTTTTGATGCCTTCCACTTTGCGGCGTTGGCTTCGATGGCGGCGATGCGATCAGCGGTTTCGGGGTGGCTTGCCAGCCAGGCTACGCCCTTGCCACCGGGCGAAAGGCGGCTGAGTTTGCGGAACATGCCGATCTGTGGGGACACCCCATAGCCAGCCGCAATCATCAGGGCGGATGCATATTCGTCTGCCTCAAACTCATCCCGACGGGATAGTTTCGACATGAGGATCTGACTGATGAAATTCGCAATGTAATAGCCGACGATGGGAATGAAGCGGCTGATGACCATGCCCAGTGCCATGCGCACGGCGTTCTGGCCTGTCCAGTCGATCATCCGGCGTTTATGGTGGCCCCTTGCGACGTGGCCAAGCTCGTGCGCGATGACGGAGCCGACCTCCTCCACAGTTATTTCGCCGCGGCGATAGCGTTCAAACAAACCGGTGGTGATGAATATGCGCCCGTCTGGCGCAGCCAATCCGTTAATAGCGTCCATCTGGAACATATGTGCCTGAAGGTGGTCGATCTCGACCTGTCGCCCAAGCCTGCGTACCAGAGCTTCGAGCGCAGGGTCATCAATCGGCTGGGCGTTCCGGTCCAGATCCCGCCGCAGGCTGCGCATGGAGATCAGATACATGCCATAGGCCCAGCCAACAGCAACCAGAATGGGAAGAAGAATACGAAACATGCCCCTTATATGGGGCCATGGTCCGATGGTGGAAAGGGGTAATGCCGCGCCTATGCTATTCGGTGCTCAACCCGACGGCCCGCCGCACGTCTGCAACAGACCATCCGTTCGCGCGAAGGCTCGCAAGTGAAACATCATCGGCACGTTTGGCGAGGCGCCGCCCTGATGCATCCCGGATCAAGCGGTGATGGCGGTAAACAGGGGCGGGCAGGCCGAGCAATGACTGTAATAGCCGATGAACAGGTGTTGCAGGAATTAAGTCAGCCCCACGTGTGACATGGGTGATCTTTTCCGCGGCGTCATCGACAACAACCGCAAGGTGATAGGATGTCGGTGTTTCCTTGCGCGCCAGAACAATGTCGCCGCATTTGTCGATCAACCAGTTTGCCGCAACCTTCACCGTATTGGGTGCGCCACCAACCTCGCGATAGGAAAGGGTGCCAACCCGTGCAACAGCCTCGGCCATCTTCAGGCGCACGGCATAGGGTTTATCAGCGTCACATCCGCCGTTTTCAGGGCGGCAGGTGCCGGGGTAGCGGGGGCCATCTGGCCCCATTTCTGCGGGTCTTCCATCGCCCTCTTGCGGGGCTGCCCCTGCCAATGCGATGTCTTTGCGCGTGCAACTGCACCGGTAGGTCAGGCCCATGTGCTCAAGCTGCGCCAGGGCTTGTGCATAGGCGTCCATTCGCGCCGACTGTCGCATGACGGGTTCAGGCCAGGACAGGCCGAGCCATCGCAAATCCTCAAAAATCGCCGCCTCGTATTCCGGGCGTGCACGGGCAATATCAATATCTTCGATGCGCAGTCGAAAGACGCCCTTAGCTTCCCTCGCGGCCTCCCACGCGGTCAGCGCAGAAAAGGCGTGACCCAAGTGAAGGTGCCCTGTGGGCGAGGGGGCAAAGCGTTCGATGTGCATACCTATGCCTGTCTTTGCTCGCGGATTACGTCAAGACGCGATCAGCGATCTTCTTGGGGTATTGTTGTGTGCGAGCGAAAGGGTAATCGCGAATACGTGAAAATTTCGTGGTTAGCCGCGTGAGAAATGTCGCCCGATGGCCTCGGCGTTTCTTGTTCATAATGGGCTGAGCGCATAGTCTTTCCCAAAGCGGGCGGTCTTGTCGAAGAGGTTCTATCATGTGCTGGTTATGTGTCGCCGATCCCATGAACTCGATCAATGGGGGGCATCAGGCTCTTGCTGCGGCGATTGCAGCGGCAGAGGAAGACGCACCGAATGTATCCGGCGCAGACGCAAGTGCCGGTGCCAGTGATCTGGTCAACGGGCTGAACACCTCTGACGTAAATGATGCAATTGACACGGGTATCTTCAACGAAGATGGCGCGATGGTCATCAACTATTACTTCATGCAGGTTGGTGAGGAGATTGATGAGTTCGGCTTCAATGTATCGCCCGAATTGAATTTCTCAGCTTTTGAACAGGCCCAGATCAGCGCGGCGCTCGAAGCGATTGAGAATATCATTGATGTCGACTTTGTAGAGGTGGACACCCTCGCAGAGGCAGAGATGGAATTCTCGCTTTCGCAAACGGCTGTCGCTGACAACCCGAACACCCCGGAGGATGAAACCGTTGCGGGTGATTTTGGCAGTGACTTTAACCTCGGGTTCGCTTTCTTCCCCTCAGGCGCGCAAATCGGCAGCGCGGTTACACTGAACGCTGATGGTATCGGGTGGGACCGTGAGGCCACCGCAGATGATCCCGATGGTGATGATGGCGGGCTGTTGCAGGGCGGAACCGGTCTGCTGACCGTCTTGCACGAGGTTGGCCATGCCATGGGGTTCGACCACCCGTTCGAAGGGAATGACTCACTACTTTTCCCCGGTTTGGTGGACAACAACGGCGATGGCGTTGCCGACGATGTGTTTGGCGATGCGGGCAGTTTTGATTTGAATCAGGATCTGTTCACGGTCATGTCGCAGACACAGGGCTTTCTGGATCATCCATTCCTTGGGGTGCAGGGCTTCAATGATGTGTCGGCACGTTCCGGTGGGATGATGGCGCTTGATATTGCCGCCCTTCAGGTAACCTACGGCGAAAACACCAGTTTTGCGGGCGGTGATGATGTTTATGACATCGAAGACGTCACCGGCCCGCAGAACTTTTACCAATCCATATGGGATACCGGTGGTACAGACACCATTGCCTTTGGCGGTGCGGCTGACGCGGTCATTGACCTGCGCCCGGCAACCCTTGCTGTAGAAGAAGGCGGGGGCGGTTTTGTCTCCCTGATCAGCA
>JBMYXS010000098.1:0-10816 GCA_049608645.1 Pikeienuella sp.
GACTTAACAAACCCCCGACGCGCCACACCGCGTCGGGGGTTTATCTTTTTCGGGCCATGTAACGACCGCCCTTTCATACACCCCCAAAAGTTCCGCCTCCCTGCCCAACGCATGTAACCGCCCGCACCGCGCGAATTTTACCAAGCGTCACTTTCGTCTACGTGAAGGTTATGCCCCCGGCGCATAGCGGCAATGCAACATTGTCTCTGTTGCAACGCAACATAAGCGGCTATCTATCTCCCTATCAGCAGATGATGCTGACGCCGGAAAACAACAGTCGCTCCTCCTCCCTGTGGCGACGTTATGAGTAAGGCCAGATGTGACATCGCAGCGAGGCACCGATCCTCCCCCTTTGGGTGCCCCGCGCATGTCACAGACTTAACAAACCCCCGACGCGCCACACCGCGTCGGGGGTTTATCTTTTTCGGGCTTGCAAATCGCCCCCCACGCAAGACGCGGCATCTACTTGATAGCGCGCGGCGTCATGGCCTAGGCTGCACATCCTTCTTCGGCAAGAGCGAGCCTAAAATATGCATCGACTATGTGTGGTGACCTTATTGATTCTCGCCTCGTCATTTGCCCATGCAGCGGACAAGGTGGCCCTACTGATAGGCAACTCAAACTATGAGCAGGTACCGCTGCTATACAATCCTGTGAATGATGTACGCCTGATCGACCGGGCGCTACGTGCGCACGGCTTTGACGTAACGCGGGTCGAAGACCAAAGTCTGGCGGCCCTGAATCAGTCGCTTCGACGGTTTCGGAACAAAGCCGATAACGCAGAAATTGCAATGATTTACTATGCCGGCCATGGGATCGAGATTGGCGGCGTGAATTATCTGATCCCTGTTGATGCTGCACTGGATGATGAACGTGACGCACCGGGCGAAGCGGTATCAGTCGCGAGCATTCTGACCCAGATTTCAGGTGCGAAGAAACTGAAGCTGATGGTTCTGGACGCCTGCCGTGACAACCCCTTTGCCGATAAGATCATTCGGGCAAATCGGGGCAGAAACGTCGGTCGTGGGTTAGCGCGAACCACTGCCGCTGCCTCTGACACCATGATTGCCTACGCCGCCGCTGCCGGGGCCATAACCTCTGACGGTCCACGCGGGGGAAATTCGCCCTTCACAGCCGCGTTCGCAAAAGCCTTGTCTGGTCCAGCGCGTGATGTGCGCCTTCTGTTCGGGTCTGTCCGCGACATAATGCGAAATGCGGCCCCCGACTCTGAACCATTTGTCTACACGTCCCTCGGTGGCAGCGATTATCTCATACAGGAGCGTTCCGCGCCGCAATCTGTCGTCAGCATCGTTTCACGCGATTATGAGCGGGCCGAACGCATTGGCACGGCACCAGCGTGGCAAGCGTTTCTGGCCCAACACCGGGAAAGCGGTGGCCTTTATGTCACGTTGGCCGAAGCGGCGCTGGCAAAACTCGAAGCGGGGTCGGGCGCGGTCGATTCGGAAGTGGTGGTGGATAAGGCGCCGAGTGAGGCTGACAGTGTTACCTCAAAGAACACCGACATTTCCCGGCTGATCGCACTTGCTGAAGACGGCAACACATCAGCCATGGCACGGCTGGGATGGGCATATTCAAAGGGGGAAAATGTCCGCCAGGATGGTTTGGAGGCGATCAGATGGTACACCATGGCCGCCGAACAGGGACACAACCTCGCAATGCACAATCTGGCGCTTATGTATCACCATGGTGAAGTCGTGCCTCCGAACGGTCCAGCTGCGATAAAGTGGTACAAAAGGGCGATAGAGGCCGGCGATTTTGAAGCCAACTATGGACTGGGCTTGATATACTATGATGGTGAACTCGCCGAAACAGACAGAGACGCTGCCTTTGGATATTTCCATCAAGGTGCGACGCAAGGCGATCCCGATGCAATGTACATGCTTGCGGTTCTTTATGACGACATCAATGGCACCGAAGGCGACCAGAGAAACGCAGGGACATGGTTGTTAACCGCCCTGGATCACGGCAGCCAATTCTCACTGGGTCAGCTCACCGAAAATGCGGGGGCCTTCAGCATCGTCGCCCGTAGGAAAATTCAAACCCACCTCAGCGAAACAGGCTTTTATGACGGTGCGATTGATGGGTCTTTCGGTCCGGTTACGAGACGCGCGCTGAATGCCTATTTCAACGCCCAGAAGATTGCTCGCGCTCAGAACTGACAAGCCCCCCCGGTGCGCCGGCGCGTTTGGCCTTTGTTGGCATATACGCTGCGCCAAACAGAAAACCCCTGAACCGCGGCGGCTCAGGGGTTTTCAGCACACTTGCGAGGGCAGTCAGATCAAAGTTCGCCTTTGATCCAGCTCGCGATGGATGACTTGGGGGCCGCGCCAACCTTGGTTGCAGCCGCCTGGCCGCCTTTGAACAGGATCATCGTTGGGATGCCGCGCACGCCGTATTTGGATGGGGCGTTCGGATTGTCGTCGATGTTGATTTTCGCGATCACAACGTCGCCGGCCATTTCAGCCGCGATTTCTTCGAGTGATGGGCCGATCTGTTTGCAGGGGCCACACCATTCTGCCCAAAAGTCGACGAGCACAGGTTTGTCGGAGTTCAGTACATCAGCTTCAAAGCTGGCATCGGTTACGGCGATTGTGGACATGGGGGTGCCCTTTCTTTGTTATATCTCTTGCGATGCACTGCATCGCGCTGAACATACCTAGGAAGCAGTGCTGTTCGGGTCAAGCCATGTGCCACCCAGCGATGAGTGCGCCACGACAGAATAGCAGCGGACCGGCATGTTCCCCGATGTGATACGCCCCACTACGCCCCACGGGCCCTGATCAGTTTGGCCCAGCGGACCCCGGCATGACCTTGGATAGGTCCAGATGTTCCCCGAACTGGGTTTCGGTATTGGCGTCCAGGCTGGATACGGTTGCCAGCGGTAACTCACAGCGAATAACGCGGGTATCTCCCACCATATCGAGGGACACCGTTCCCCCCAGTATGCTTGCAAGCCTTGAGGCCATGGCAAAGGCCAGCGTGCCCGTCACCCGCTGGGTCTTGTCGTAACGCGAGCAGGTGATGATCAGTTTACCCGCATTTACCCCAATCGCGACCTCTGCAACTTCATCGTTGCTGGTGGCGCTGGTGGATATGGTCAAGGTGTCGGTGAGCAGGTTGAAAATGATCTGGCGCAAATGCCCCTGTTGCGCAGCCGCCCCTTTGGGCGCGTCCGCCAGCGGTGGTTCAGGCAGGACAACGCGAACGCATTCGCTGCCCTTACGGGCATTCACGATGCCGACGACATCATGCAGTATGCGTGTGATACTGGCATTATTCGTGGCGGCGCTTTCGGGATCTTCATCCATGTCAATAATATCTGTCATGCCACTAATGGCGTTCAGCAACTCGCCCGAGGCTTCGATGATGCCGCCGACATATTGGGTTTGCTGTTCATTCAACGGGCCGAAATGTTCTTCCTGAAGGAGCTGCCCAAACCCATAGATCGAGTTGAGAGGTGTGCGCATCTGGTGGGAGATCTGGTCAATCAGCGTCGCGCGCATTTCCTTGGCCTGTTCCAGTGCGTCATTGCGTTCCGTTAGCGCCGCGGCGATGCGTTCGCTGTCGGTAATATCGGAGAACACCGCCAGCACACCGCCGTCCGGCACGGGCGATATGCGTGCCGACATGACCGTGCCATCAACAAGCGCCAGTTTTGTTGTCATTCCGCTGCGGCGCATCTGCCCCGTGACACAATCAACCAGTGCTTGCCAGAATGCCGGGTCGGGCGCGCGTTTTTTGCAGAGCATAACGATGTCGTTCACATGCTGGCCCAACACCGCATCATCATTTGCCATCCCCCAGAGAGAGCGAAACGCCGCGTTTGACAACCGTGCGGAGCCATCGGGCGCGAAGGCTACGATTGCTTCCTTCAGAACATCAGCTGTCGCGATATGAACGGCACGGTCCGACACTGATTGACGACGCAGTGCCATCGTGTCGGAGATATCTTCAATGACAACGGCAAGTCCGCCAGACGGATGTGGGCGCGCCAGAACATGCAGCGTCCGCCCGTTTGCCAGATGCCACACCTCTTCGGTGCGCGTGGCCCGTCCTGCACTTTCCAGGGCATCGGGGGCTGTTGCCTTCAGAACCCGGTCACGCCATTCGATGAAATTGGCCTGTTCCGGCGTCATTCGCATTTCACGCAAACGGTCGAGCAACGCCTTGAGCGTCGGGCGCTGCGCCATCCACGCAGCATCCATCCCTGTCACCTCTACTGTTGCTGGGTTGAACAAGGTCAAACGGCGATCCCTGTCAAAAATCATCAGGCTCATTTTCAGATGGGCGAACGTGTCCGACATTGTATGAACAAACCGTCTGAAGGCCATGTCGGCCTCAGTCGCTCGCGTGACGTCATGGCCGATCCACAACATCCGCCCGTCACTGAGCGATCTGACCTCGGGCGCAAGGTGCATCGTCTGGCCATCCGCCAGATTAAAGGACAGCACCGAATCTTCAGCCGCCATATCTTCACCCGCCACCGCCTCGGGAAGGCTTTCATTCGGTGTGCGGGCCAGACGCAGAACCGCTCCTTGTGCACTGGGCGGCAAAACATCAAAGGCGGGGGATTGCCATTCAACCTGCCTTGAGCTGTTCAGGCATAGGGCAACGCTTTTGCGCTGCTCAACGATTGCATAGGCTGTCTCAAGCTGACGCTCCGCATCCCGCCGTGCGGCGATTTCCTCTGCAAGCGCCAGTTCCTGATCCGTTGCGGCGCGCAAGTAAAGAACCGCCCGGCTACCATCAGGGGCACCCTTTATCGCAAGCAATGCGCCAGAGCCGCTCTCGGTCATCATTTCGAACCGCCGACCCGCAGAAACAAGTGCACGAAGGGATGATGCAAACGTGATGTCGGACGGGGTTTCAGCCGCTTCGCGCGGGGCTTCGGTGACCACTTCACAAAATGCATTGACCGTCAGGATTTCACTCGGCGCCACGCCCAACAGACGTTGGGCGGTCCGGTCCAGCGACAAACTATCCTCACCTTCAATCGTTACGGTGCCTGACAGGGTTTCACCCCTTTTTGCCTGTGCCGAAAGGCGCTTCACCTTGTGAAGGCCCAAAGCAAAGATCGCTAATATGATCCCTATTATTGTTATTAGTGCCGCAGAAATATTGGTCTGCAGCGCAATAGCACTGAACATAATTCACCAACGGCTGCCCCATTCCAGCACACTGTAACCTCAAGGTTGCATTCAAGGCAATGTTTCACGCAGAGGTTAAGCCCTATCGGCGGCTATATGTTCTGAAAGGTAAACCGGGGGTTTTCGCCCAACGCCTCACGCTCTTCCGCGTTGGAAGAAATCACCGAACGCGGCCAGACGACCGCAACCAAAGCGCCAGACGGTCGACGGTCTTCCAGCGATTGCCCACGGTTTTCACGTCGAACCGTACGGTCGGAGTTGGCAAATGAAACGCGCGCACCTGTCCGTTCCAACAGCGTTTTGGCAATGAACAGCCCAAGACCCATTCCGGTATATTCACCTTCGCCCGGACCTTTGCGAGCGCGGGAGGTGATATACGGATCGCCGAGCCGCTCCAGCACCGCTTCGGGGTAGCCCGGACCATCATCACCAAACACGATGCGCAAGGTCGCCTCTGACGCGGTCACATCAATCCACACAGCAGATGAAGTGAAATCCACTGCGTTCTGGACAAGATTGCGCAAGCCGTGCACAGCCTCCGGCGTGCGGTGCACCACCACCGGATCAGCGCCGAGCGCATTTGCGGGCGCACCGTTTACCCGGACGATGATACGCGCCCCGCGATCTCGGTGCGGCTCTGCCGCCTCGTCGATCAATGCCGAAATTGGCATCATTTTCACATGGCTGTCCGATTTACCGCTGCGCGCAAGCTCTGTCAGGATATCCCGGCACCTGTCGGCCTGCTCACGGATCAGAGCGGCATCTTCGTAGAGGTCAGGGCGATCTTTGACTTCATCCATCAGTTCGGCTGACACCAACTTGATGGTCGCCAGGGGCGTACCAAGCTCATGCGCGGCGGCAGCGGCCAGGCCACCAATGGCCGTCAGGCGTTGTTCACGACCCAAAGCCTCCTCTGCGGCGTTGAGTGCGCGCTGCATACGGTCGGTTTCAACGGTCACGCGTCGTGCGTACATCGCCATGAACAGCACCGCGATCGTCAGCGCGACCCAAACACCGAATGTGTAAATCGGCGGCGGCGCAAGCGGCTCACCATTCGCGAAACGAAGCGGCACATGCCACACCGAAATCAGCGAGATCACCGCCAGGGCGCTCACCGCCAGAATGATCGTGGACCGCAACGTCAACGCGGTCGCGGAAATCGTCACAGGTGCCAGCAACAGCGCCGCAAACGGGTTGGTCAGCCCCCCCGTAAGGTACAGCAAAATCGACACCTGTGAGAGGTCAAACAGCATAGAGCTTGCCGCCGCCCGCTCGCCCAACCTCGTATTAGGCGGGAACACCTGAATAGACACGATATTGAACAGTACCGAGGCCACGATCGCCACAAGACAGGGCAGAATCGGCAAATCGACCTGAAAAAGCTGCGAAGCCGCTACCACGGCAAGCGTTTGTCCGAGAACAGCAAGCCAGCGGAGCGTCGTCAGCGTGCGCAGGCGCACCCATCTACCGCGGGTTTGATCACGAAGGGCATCGGTCAGTGAAAAAGCATTGGGCATGAATATTCGATTATCACTCAATCGTGTGCGCTAAAAGCGAAAGCGCCTTAGGCCCGCTTTGCATTTGCATTTAATGTGCGACGCGATGTTGCGGGGCGCCGCGCCCACCGCCCCCCTACATATGGCTCAAAGCAGACAGGAGCAGACGAAATGCCAAACACTCGCACCTACGCACTCGCCGCGACCGCCGCGGTTGCTGTTGGCTTATCCGCTGGCGCATGGTTTGCCTTGCAGCCCACCAGCGATGACCCCTTCGCCCCCTGCCGCCCTGGCGCGGTTTCGGTTGGCGGGCCAAGCATTGGCGGGCCGTTTGATCTGGTGGACCATACCGGCACACCTCGGACCAGCGCCGAAATCATCGACAAACCGACGTTGATCTATTTTGGCTATACCTATTGCCCTGACATCTGCCCTGTTGATGTTGCCGTCATGGGCCAAGCGGTCGATGTGTTGGCGGAACAAGGCGTGGATGTGAACAGCGTCTTTATCACCATCGACCCCGAACGCGACCATGGCCAGACGCTCAAGGAATTCACCGAAGCCTCCCACCCAGATATGGTCGGATTAACCGGGTCTGATGACAAGATTAACGCCGCCAAGACCGCCTTTCGCGTCTATGGTGAAAAGGCCAGCGGCGATGATCCCGAATACTATCTGATGGATCACACGACCTTCACCTATCTGATGGGACCAGGACCAGAGTTCCTGGAAGTCTTTCGCCGTGGCGTAACCGCCGAGGAAATGGCCGAAAAAACCGCCTGCTACGCGAACGTGCTGGCAAGCTGAGCCCTACAGATTATGGCGCCTTGGGTTTCTGGCTGGCGAGGGCCACACCAACCATCGCCACCAGCAAGCCAATCAGCTCCACTGGGCCGAAAACCTCACCGAACATCGCCCATGCCATAAGAGCGGTCACACCCGGCACAAGGAAAAACAGGCTTGCGGTCTGCGAAGCGGCACCCCGCCGGATCAGATAGTAAAGCAGCGTAACGGCACCCAGCGACAGAACGATACACATCCAGGCCAGCGCGAACACAAACTCCGGTGTCCATTGTATCGGTTGGGTTTCAAACAAAAGCGCAAGCGCCCCCGTTGCAGCGGCTGCAGCGGCAAATTGCACGGCACTATCGGCCACCAGCCCCTGTTGCACGTTCCGCTGTTTCTGCATGACAGACGACAGCGAGATCGCCACCAAACCAAACAGGCACAACACGACACCTGCCACATTGATATCTCCGCCGTCTAACTTGCGAATAACGACCAGTGTTGCGCCAAACATGCCAAGCCCTATGCCCAGCCATTGCCGCCTATTCAAACGCTCCCCCAGCAGCGCGCGGGCGAACGCTATCGTGACAAGTGGCTGCATGCTGACAATCAGTGCCGATATCGCCGCGCCTGCCCCCCAGGATATCGCGGTAAAAACCGCACCAAGATACACGCCATGGATCAAAAGCCCAATGATGGCCGCGCCTTTGAGATCAACACCACGCAATCCTCCAAAAGCAGCAGCAAACAGACCCATCGCCACCGCCACGATCGAGAATCGTATCGCCAGAAACGTCATGGGCCCCGCATAAGGCAGGCCGTATTTCGCGCCAACAAACCCTGTTGCCCACAAAACAACAAATGCGCCCGCTGCAATCCGTACGACCATTTTCGCCATATCTCCTGCTAATGGCAATTTTGTCGCACCATCTGTTTGCGCAGAGCCATCACAGTTGCTAGAACGATTTCAACGGCAAAAACAAGGCGTGACAGAACATGGCATCGGATGCGGGCGGCGACACTGAATTGGACCTAGGACCAGATAAGACCCTTCTTGTACTGGATGATGATGAACCGTTTCGCCGCCGCCTTGCACGGGCCATGGAAAAGCGCGGGTTTGAAACCATCGCGCTGGAAAGTGTCGCGCAAGGCCTGACACAGGTGCGCACCGCGCCCCCGGCTTATGCGGTGATCGACCTGCGGCTCGAAGACGGCAACGGTTTGGATGTGGTCGAAGCCCTGCGCGCGGCACGGGCCGACGCGCGGATCGTGGTGTTGACAGGCTATGGTGCCATCGCAACAGCGGTTGCTGCGGTAAAGATCGGCGCAACCGATTATCTATCCAAGCCTGCGGATGCGGGGGATGTGACTGCGGCACTTCTCTCCAAACCATCGGACAAACCACCACCCCCCGAAAACCCAATGTCGGCGGATCGTGTGCGGTGGGAACATATCCAACGTGTGTTTGAGTTGTGCGACCGCAACGTCTCGGAAACAGCGCGCCGCCTGAACATGCACCGCCGTACATTGCAACGGATCCTGGCAAAGCGTTCACCGCGCTAACAGGCACCAGCCAGCGAAAACAACCCACCGGCTGGGCCGTATCAGCCCGGCCGGTGAACAAAGCGCGCATGGCGCAAACCGCTGCATTTGTCTTTATCTCAGAAATATCCCGCAGGGATCTGGGGGCGCGCAGCCCCCGGCGACGTCCGAGTACCAACGAAAGAACGCCCCACGAAATCAATCGCGGGGCGTTCCTCATTTCAAAAGCCAGTCGTAAATCAGAGGGCCTTGTCCGTAATCATTGACGTCCACGCACCCTCTGGCGCTTTGGTAATGACCGGGTCAGAGCCCGAAGACAGCAACGCATCAACCGTCCGCTGGTAATCGGCAGCATCAAGCGCACCGTTCGAGCCAGCGGTCAGTTTGGCGACCTCACCCATCATGCGGCGCTGGTGCTTTTCGGTCTGTGCGCCGGTGGCGTCGTTTTCCAGCACGATGTCAGCGGCCTCATCCGGGTTTGCCTCAGCATATTTCCACCCCTTCATGGAGGCCCGCACGAAACGGACCATCTTGTCCACGAACACCGGGTCGTTCAGGTTTTCTTCCAGCACATACATGCCGTCTTCCAGCGTGGAGACGCCCTGATCTTCGTATTTGAACACCACCAGATCATCAGGCGACAGGCCCGCATCAATGATCTGCCAGTACTCATTATACGTCATGGTAGAGACGCAATCAGCTTGCTTGTTCAGGATCGGGTCGACGTTAAAGCCCTGTTTCAGCACCGTCACACCATCCGCACCGCCATCGGTGGAAAGGCCAAGTTTGCTCATCCAGTTCAGGAAAGGATACTCGTTACCAAAGAACCACACGCCCAGCGTCTTGCCCTTGAAATCGGCGGGGGAGGCAATGCCGCTATCCTTGCGGCATGTCAGCATCATGCCCGATGATTTGAAAGGCTGCGCGATGTTCACGAGCGCAAGGCCCTTTTCGCGGGACGCAAGGGCGGATGGCATCCAGTCCAGCACCACATCGGCACCGCCACCTGCGATCACCTGTGATGGCGCGATGTCCGGGCCACCGGGTTTGATTTCAACATCAAGGCCCTCAGCCTCGTAAAAACCCTTGTCCTGCGCCACGTAATAGCCAGCAAACTGCGCCTGTGTGACCCATTTCAGCTGTAGCTTCACGCTATTGGCGTGGCCCCCGGCCACCGCCGCGCCCGAAAGCGCGAGAACGCCTGCGATGGCGCCTGCGATAAGTGTTTTCATGGTCTCTCTCCTTGTTGTTGTCTTCATTATTTATTCGTTCAGCACGGGGTTATTTTCCCCGCTGCGATGGATGCCAGAACGTCGCCGTGCGTTCGATCAGCGCAATGATACCATAAAAGGCGGAGCCGACGATGGCGGCAACGGTAATCTCTGCCCACACCATATCGACATTCATGCGGCCAACTTCGGTGGATATGCGGAACCCCATGCCCACAATCGGCGTCCCGAAAAACTCCGCCACGATGGCGCCGATCAGCGCAAGCGTCGAGCAAATCTTGAGGCCATTGAAGATAAACGGCGCGGCGGCAGGCAGGCGCAGCTTCATCATGCCCTGCCAGTAGGACGCCGCATAGGTGCGCATCAGGTCTTTCTGCATCCTATCAGCGGCCTGCAACCCCTCGACCGTGTTCACCAGCATGGGAAAGAAACACATGATGATCACAACGGCGGCTTTGGAATGCCAGTCAAACCCGTACCACATCACCATAATCGGCGCGACGCCGATGATCGGCAACGCCGCCACGAGGTTGCCGATGGGCAGCAATCCGCGCGTTAGGAACGGTGAGCGATCGATGGCGATGGCGGTCAGGAA
>JBMYXS010000099.1:0-10717 GCA_049608645.1 Pikeienuella sp.
TATCTGATCAAGGATATGCTGGAAAACGACCGCCCGGCAGATGAAAAGACGGTAAAGCATATCGACCGATGCCTCAGCTGCCTTGCCTGCATGTCCACCTGCCCATCGGGTGTGCATTACATGCATCTGGTTGACCATGCGCGGGAGCATATCGAACAGACCTACAAACGCCCGCTTGGGGATCGCGCTTTGCGGTGGATGTTGGCGCGCATTCTGCCCTATCCGATGCGGTTCCGCTTTGCGATGTTTGGCGCAAAACTGGCCAAACCGTTTGCGTTTATGCTGCCGGGAAAGCTCCGCTCCATGGTGGCTTTTGCCCCATCAACCATGCCGCCACCCAGCCGGATGGAAGACCCGCAGACCCATGTATCAGAACCCCCGCGCCGCAAGCGCGTTGTACTGATGACAGGCTGTGCGCAGCGGGCGCTGAACACAGATATCAACGAGGCGACCATCCGCCTGCTGACGCGCCTTGGCTGCGATGTGGTGATCCCCAAGGGCATGGGCTGTTGCGGGGCGCTCACGCATCACATGGGTAAGACAGATGAAAGCCATTCGACCGCCGCAAAAAACATCGACGCCTGGGTCGCGGAAATGGACGGTGATGGGCTCGACGCTATCGTCATCAACACGTCGGGCTGCGGCACGACGGTGAAGGACTATGGCCATATGTTCCGCACAGACGAGGCGATGGCCGACAAGGCCGCGCGCGTCAGCGCGATAGCCAAGGATATCTCTGAGGTTCTGGCAGATCTGGACATTGAACCAACGCGCAACGCCCCCGCGCTGAAGGTCGCCTACCACGCCGCATGTTCCTTGCAACACGGCCAGCAGATCAAATCTGCTCCAAAAGATGCTCTGAAACGGGCCGGGTTTACGATTGTCGAGCCCAAAGACCCGCACCTGTGTTGCGGCTCCGCAGGCACTTATAACCTGATGCAACCCGAAATCAGCGTTAAATTGCAGGACCGCAAGGTCAAAACCCTCGACGTGCTGGAGGCTGATGTAATTTCCGCCGGGAACATCGGCTGCATGATGCAAATCGGGTCAGCGGCCGCGACACCGATTGTTCATACGGTGGAGTTGATCGACTGGGCGACAGGCGGGCCAAAGCCAGCCGCTTTGGCGCATCAAGACTGACGCCGCGCCTCGCTCAACAGGCGCAAGCCATGCGGCGGTTCAACAGTGCCCAAATTGTGTCGAAGACGGCGTGAGAGCAAAAATCGTTTGACCGTCAGACAACGGCACGCCACCTTTTGACATGATTTCATTTGTCGAAGGGTCTGAAAATGAACGCGCCATTCCTCCGCCGTTTGCCCGATGATGCGCCATTTCGGGCAGATCCGAAAACGTCCTACACGCTCCCCGCACGGTTCTATACCGATGAAGGGATCTACAAGGCAGAAAAAGCGGCGATCTTCTACAAGACCTGGCACTATGCGGGTCATGTCAGTCAGGTGGCCGAACCGGGGCAGTTCCTGACGACCAAAATCCACGAACAGAATGTGTTTGTCGCCCGTGGGCGGGATAATGAGTTGCGCGCGTTCTTCAACGTCTGCGCCCATCGGGGCCATGAATTACTGGAGGGGACAGGCAAAAAGAACGTCATCACGTGCCCCTATCACGCCTGGGCTTTCGACTTTGACGGACGACTGGTGAACGCCCGAAACTCGGAGAATGTCGCCGGGTTCGATAAATGCGACTTTTCACTGAAACCTGTGCGCGTAGAGGTATTTTGCGGGCTTGTGATGATCAACCTCGACCCGGATGCGGTGCCATTTGCAGAACAATTCGACGGGTTGGAGGCCGAAATCCGCCAATACCTGCCCCGTGTGGATGAATTGGCCTTTGCCCAGCGCGATACCTATGACGTGGCGGCGAACTGGAAGGTGCTCGTCGATAATTTCCTGGAATGCTATCACTGTGCCACCGCGCATCGCGATTTTGTTGATCTGGTTGATATGGACAGTTACCGGACCATCACACACAAGGCCTATTCATCCCAATGCTCCGCCGCGCCGCGCACGACGACATCAAAGGCATATGAGTTTACACCGGGGGATGTGGATTTTGGTTATGCAGGTTTTTTTGTCTGGCCGAATTTCACCATCTGGATTTATCCCGGTGAACCGAACCTTTCAGTGCTGCAAATGAACCCATCCGCGCCGGAGCGGTGCCTCGAATATCAGGATTGGTTCACGCTGGGGGGCAAGGTTACCAAACAGCTTTCCGATGCGATTGCCTATCAGAAAGACACATTGCAGCCCGAAGACATCGGCCTGTGTGAAAGCGTGCAACGGGGCCTGCATTCACTTGGCTACAATCAGGGCCGTTTCATTGTCGATGAGGGGCTGACGGAGCTGTCAGAGCACGCGGTGCACCATTTTCAAAGCATGGTGGCCACTGCTTTGGGCGCTGATCTGGCGGCAGATGAAGCCTGACAGAACCAGAGCGTGAATTATCCGCAAGAACGCTGACCTCCTACGTTTTTTCCTAGGCCGGAAAGCGGGGCAAGCGCCTGTGACCGCAGTGCAAATTCACCCTGCTCTGCACTTTACGCCGCGAGAGGCTGGCAAATGACAGGAAACGATGTAGCATCGCGACCAACCGAGTCATTGCTTTCCGGTGGCCCCCAAAATCAAGAGGATCCCATGACAGCCGCATATATCTACGATGCCATCCGCACACCGCGTTCCAAGGGGAAACAGGATGGGTCTCTCCATGAGGTGAAACCGATCAACCTTGTGACGACGTTGCTTGATGAGATGCAACAGCGGCATGATCTGGATACATCCCGCGTTGATGACGTGATGCTCGGCTGTGTTGCGCCACACATGGAACAGGGTGCCGTACTGCCGAAAATCGCCCTGCAAAAGGCTGGCTGGGATGAAAGCGTGCCGGGCGCGCAGGTGAACCGTTTCTGCGCCTCTGGCCTTGATACGTTCAACACCGCAGCGGCCAAGGTTGCATCCGGCTGGGAAGATCTGGTCTGCGCCGGCGGATTTGAAAGCATGAGCCGCGTACCAATCGGGTCTGACGGCGGGCCGTTTGCCGAAGATCCGGAAACAGCCATCAACACCGGTTTTGTCCCTCAGGGGATCGGGGCTGACCTGATTGCGACCCTTGAAGGGTGGGGCCGCGATGATGTCGATGCCTTCGCGGTTGAGAGCCAGAAGCGCGCGGCGCATGCGCGCGACAACGGCTGGTTCGACCGTTCCGTTGTGCCCGTCCGCGATGAAAATGGCGTTGTCATTCTTGAACGTGATGATTTCATCAAGCCCGACACCGACATGCAAAAGCTCGGCTCCCTGAAGGCCAGTTTCGCCATGCCCGGGCAGATGGGGTTCGATGCGGTTGCGCTTGCCAAATACACGGACGTAGAGCGGATCAACCACGTCCACACACCCGGCAATTCATCGGGCATTGTCGATGGCGCATCCCTGATCATGGTTGGGTCAGAACAGGCAGGCAAGGATATCGGCATGGACCCGCGCGGTCGGGTCGTTTCGATCGCCCTGACAGCAACCTGCCCCACCATCATGCTCACCGGGCCCGGCCCCGCTTCAGAAAAGGCGCTCGCCAAGGCGGGCCTGACCATCGACGACATTGATCTGGTCGAAATCAACGAGGCTTTTGCCTCCGTCGCGATGCGGCTGCAAAAAGACCTGAACGTGCCAGACGAAAAACTGAACGTGGTTGGCGGCGCAATTGCCATGGGTCACCCGCTGGGGGCCACCGGTGGATGCCTTGTGTCCACAATGCTGGATGAGCTGGAGCGGCGCCAACAGAAACGCGCGCTGATTTGCATGTGTGTTGGTGGCGGCATGGGCATCGCGTCCATCATTGAACGGGTCTGAGATTATGGAAGATATTCGCTACGAAAAAGACGCTGACGGCATTGTCACGATTACGCTCGACATGGCGGGGCAATCTGCCAACACCATGAATGACCGCTATGTGCCCGCGATGGACTGGGCCATGGCCAAGCTGCGCGCCGAAGAGGGTTTGACCGGCGTTATCTATGCGTCCGCCAAAAAGACGTTCTTTGCGGGCGGGGATTTGAACCTGCTCGGCTCAATGACCAAGGCAGACGCCGAAACGCTGTATTATGTTGATGAAAACAAGCGCCCCTATCGCGATATGGAACGCCTTGGCGTGCCGGTTGTTGCCGCGATCAATGGCGCGGCGCTGGGTGGTGGGTATGAACTTTGCCTGGCCTGTAACCACCGGATCGTGGTCGATGATGACAAGGCCATCGTCGGCGTTCCCGAGGTCACGCTTGGCCTATTGCCCGGTGCGGGCGGCGTTGTACGACTTACCGCAATGCTGGGGCTGGAAAAGGCATTGCCGTTCCTGCTCGAAGGGAAACCATCAAAGCCTGCCAAGGCGTTGAAAGCCGGTTTGGTCGACGAAATCGTGCCAACCCGTGATGATCTGATCCCGGCGGCAAAAGCATGGATCAAGGCCAACCCTGATGCCCATACGCAGCCGTGGGACAAAAAGGGCTTCACCCACCCCGGCGGCGGTGCGACTGCACCAAAAGTGCGACAGGTCATTCAGATGTCATCGGCCATGTTGGTGGCAAAGACACGCGGCCTGATGCCAGCACCGGAAAAAATTCTCGACATTGCGGTGAACTCCCTCCGCATGGGGTTTGACGCTGCGCTACGGCAGGAAAGCCGCGCCCTTTGCGCGCTGATGGTAACGCCGCAATGCAAGGCCTCCATCAACACGTTCTTCTTTGGCATGCAGGCGATCAAGGGCGGCAAGGTACGCCCCGAAGGCGACCGTTGGAAAGCAACAAACACCGCCATTCTTGGTGCTGGCATGATGGGCGCGGGGATCGCGTGGGCGCATGCCGCTCGTGGTTTGCCGACCCATCTGAAAGACATGAGCCTTGAGAACGCCGAAAAGGGCAAGGCTTACTCCGCGGGCCTGGCGGATAAGCGCATCAAACGAAAACAAATGGATGAAACGGGGAAAGAGGCGCTGTTGGCCTTGATCACCCCCACCACAAGCGACGCTGATTTCGCTGGTGCCGATCTGATCATCGAAGCTGTTTTCGAAGACGTGGCGCTGAAAGAAAAGGTCATACCAGAAACATTCAAGCAGCTTTCTGAAAATGGCATATACGGCTCCAACACTTCCACCTTGCCCATTAGCCTGTTGGCGGAAAGCTGCCCGGACCCAAGTCGTTTCATCGGCCTGCATTTCTTTTCCCCTGTCGACAAGATGAAGGTGGTTGAGATCATCATGGGCGAAAAGACATCCGAAGAAACGCTGCGCAAATCATATGATTACGTGCAGCAGATCGGATATATGCCCATTGTTGTGAATGATAAGCGCGGGTTCTTCACCTCTCGCGTTTTTGGCACTTATCTGGATGAAGGTCAGGCGCTCCTGATTGATGGCATGTCGCCCGTGGCGATTGAACGAGCCGCGTGGAAAATCGGCATGCCCGTTGGCCCCCTCGCAGTGCACGACGAAGTTTCAATGGTCCTGTCGAAAAAGGTGCATGACACACATCTGGCCTTGGACAAGCGCCTTGGCGTTACCAATGGTTTCCCCGCAGAAGGGGCCGCGACCAAAGCGGTCGCGCACGAAATGGTCGCGATGGATCGTGGCGGACGGCATTATGGTGGGGGGTTCTATGACTATCACCCCGATGGCAGCAAGACCCTGTGGCCTGGCCTTGCCCGGTTCCAGAAAGGCAATGCCACAATCACCATAGAAGACGCACAGGATCGCCTGCTGTATCGTCAGGCCATCGAAACCCTGCGGTGCTTGCACGAGGGCGTATTGCGCACAGAAGTTGAGGCCAACCTCGGCGGTATCTTCGCGATAGGAATGCCCGCCCATACCGGCGGTGCAATCCAGTTCATTCGCGGTGTCGGCATTGATGCCTTCGCCGCGCGGGCAGCGGCACTTGCAGACCAATATGGCGACCGCTTCAAGGTTGATGCGGCCGCACTCGACATGTTGCGCGACACGGCCAAAGCCGCATGAGCGGGCCACTTGCCGGCCTGAAAGTGGTAGAGATGGCGGGGCTTGGTCCCTGCCCTCTCGCCGGGCAATTCCTTGCGGATCTGGGTGCTGAAGTCACCTTGATCACCCGAAAATCCGGCACAAGGGCTGACCCGACCGACATTAACAACCGCAACAAACGCTCCGTTGCGCTGAACCTGAAGTCGGAACAGGGGGTAGAGGCCGCGATGCGGTTGGTGGAACGGTCCGACATCCTGATCGAAGGGTTCCGCCCCGGCGTGATGGAACGGATGGGCCTTGGCCCTGACGCCTGTACCGCCAGAAACCCGCGCCTCATATTCGGGCGAATGACCGGATGGGGACAAACCGGACCGATGAGCCAGATGGCCGGGCATGATATCAACTACCTCGGCATCACCGGCGTTCTGAATGCGATTGGGAAGGCTGATGCCCCCATTCCGCCGCTCAATATCGGCGCCGATTACGCCGGGGGCACGATGTTTCTGCTTCTTGGGGTTCTGTCTGCCCTGTTTGAGCGACAAACATCAGGCAAGGGGCAGGTGATTGATGCGGCCATGGTCGACGGTGCCCCCGCACTGATGGCGCTGATCCACAGCTTTATCGGCAAGGGCTTGTGGTCCACCAACCGCGAATCCAACCTGCTGGACGGTGGGGCACCATTCTATCGAACCTATGAAACGTCAGATGGCAAGCACATGGCCGTTGGCCCGCTGGAGCCGCAGTTTTTTGCCGAACTCGTAGCCAGGGCAGGCTTGCCCGACGATCACCGCGCAACCCAGATGAATGCAACGGAATGGCCAAACCGCCATGACGAATATGCGGCGATTTTCAAAAGCAGGACGCGTGATGAATGGGAGGCGATTTTCGATGGCACTGATGCCTGTGTTACGCCCATTCTGAATTGGGCAGAGGCCCCAAAGCACCCCCATTCGGTTGAGCGTGGTGCCTATGTGGAAGTTGCCGGCGTAACGCAATCGGCCCCGGCCCCCCGCTTCAACCGCACACCGCCCGCCACACCACGACCTGCTGTTGCCCCGGGCGCGGATACGGATGCCGCGCTCTCCGAAGCGGGCTTCACAGCGGCAGAGATTGCCGAGATGCGGGCCTCCGGCGCGCTGACCTGAGGAATATTATGACCGAAGATGTACTATTGATCGAAAAGTCCGGTGCCATTGCCACCGTGACCTTGAATCGCCCGGACAAACTGAACGCGTTTGACGCCGAATTGCGTGCCGCGATGCGCGATACAGTTGCCCGACTGGAGGACGATGAAACCATCAGGGTCGTCGTGTTGACCGGGGCTGGACGAGGTTTTAGCGCCGGGGCCGACCTCAGTGCTGGCCCAACTTCACCCACGGCTCTGCATCTGGATGTGGAATATAAACCTTTTCTGACGGGCATCGCGCAATCCAACAAAATCTGGATCGCCGCCGTGCATGGCCCCTGCGCTGGCATTGGCGCCGCCGTCGCGCAAACCTGCGATTTGATGGTGATGGCCGAAGACAGCTATATCTACATGGCTTTTGCCGCGATTGCCCTGATCCCAGATGGCGGCAACACGCAGTTATTGTTGAATGCCATGGGGTACAAACGGGCGCTGCAAGCGGTGTTGGAAGGGCGCAAGATTCCTGCCACGGAATGTCTTGAATACGGCATTGCCAACAAATTGGTACCAGCTGATGCAACGCTAGGCGAAGCACAGGCCTGGGCCGAACGCTTGGCGGCGGGTGCACCGCTTGCCATGTCAGCGGCCAAGCGCCTGTTGCGGTCTGTTGGGGCAATGTCATTTGGCGACGCCATTTCGGCCGAGGGCGTCGAACAAACACCGCTGTTGAAATCAAAAGACTGCATGACGGGCGTTCAGGCGTTTTTCACCAAAAAGCCACCCCAGTTTGAGGGGAAGTAACCCATGCGTGCCGTCATCTGCGGTGGCGGCATTGCGGGGCTGACAACCGCGCTTTGCCTCACCGCGCGTGGGTGGGATGCTGTGGTATTGGAGCAAGCGCCCAAAATTACAGAGGTCGGCGCAGGCATTCAGCTGTCTCCCAACGGGTTTCGCGTTCTTGCCGCGTTGGGACTTGGCGATGAAGTCAGGCGCGTTTCCTATGAGCCTGAGATCATCGAAATGCGCATGGGCGTCTCTGGCCGCCGGCTCATGTCGATCCCGATGAAGGCGATCGCCAATGACCGCTGGGGCGCGCCCTATCTGCAGGTGCACCGTGCCGACCTGATAGATGTGCTGCGTAACGCCCTGATCGCGAAATCACCGGGCGCCGTGCAAACGGGCACCACCGTGACTGGCTATCGCCAGAGCGATAACCGTGTATGCGCCGCAACCAATCACGGCGAGATCGAGGGCGATCTGCTCATCGGGGCCGATGGTATCCATTCTGCTGTGCGCACCACCATGCTGGGGGCAGAAAAACCACGCTTTACCGGGAATGTTGCGTGGCGGGCCGTTGTTCCACGCGATCAAATCCATAACATCGACAACCCGCCGGGTGCCTGCATTTGGGCCGGCGAAGGGCGGCATGCAGTCACCTATCCCTTGCGGCGGGGAGAGTTGATCAACTTCGTTGGCATAGTTGAACATGATGCATGGCGCTCCGAAAGCTGGACGGCATTGGGCCGCCGAGAAGATGCCACCGCTGATTTTTCAGGGTGGCACCCGCTCATTCAGGTATTGATAGAACGCGCCGATGCCCATTTCCGCTGGGCACTACATGATCGCGCGCCATTGGCACGCTGGTCTGAGGGGAATGCCGTATTGGTTGGTGATGCCTGCCACCCCATGCTCCCCTCCCTTGCACAAGGGGCTTGTCAGGCGATGGAGGATGCATGGGTCTTGGCCGATACAGTCACCAAGGCCGATGACATTCCCCCTGCCCTTCGGACCTATGAGAAAACGCGCAAAGACCGGGTGACGCGCATTCAGCGCGGTGCAGCGGCCAATGCGCGGCTTTTCCACAAACGCGGCGCGCTGGCACAGGCCATCGCTTATGCGCCGATTGCCATTGCGTCACGCGTTGCGCCCGGTGTCATCCATGGGCGCAACGATTGGATATATCGCCACGATGTTACCGCAGGCGCGGCCCATCGCGGCGCGGGCGTCAGTAACTGACAATCTCATATTCGATACCGTCAGCATCATAGAAATAGAAACGCCGCCCTGGCTCGTAATCGGCATGGGAATTGGTTTCGAACCCGGCGGCTTTCACACGAACCTCGGCGGCATCGATGTCATCAACGACAACCGCAAGATGGTTGAGACCACCACGGGTCGTATAGGTATTTCCGGGGTCGCTGACCGCACTTGGCGGGGAATACAGCGCAAGATAGCTATTCTCTCCCCCGATGTGCAGGCTGTACCCGTCGTGGATCGAGGCCCCCTCCCACCGCACGTGCCAGCCAAAAACGGCCTTCATCCAAGCCGCCGTCACCTGGGTGTCAGTGACGGTAATATTCGCATGTTCAAGAACCGCAACATTCGCGTGTGAAGACATGGGTTACTTCCTTTTCTCGCGACCGCGATGTGATGGCAGTGCGCATCTTCATGTGTGGCCGGGGCGGCAAAAGCCCTATCGGTCACACCATTTCAACGTACCATCCCCAACGGGTCAGGTTTATGTGTTTGTCTTTTGTAATTCCTAAAGCTAACTTTAGGTCAAGATATTTTTTCAGAGGTCAAAAAATGATAACCGACCCATACCTCCCGATTGGCAAGCTTGCAGATCGGACCGGCCTCGCGGTGTCCGCGATCCGCTACTATGAAACGCAGGGGTTACTTACGCCCCTGCGCAATGCGGGCGGGCAGCGACGGTTTCGGCGGTCAGACATCAGGCGACTGTCTTTTGTGATGATCGCACAGAAATTCGGCTATACCCTGCCCGAAATTCGCGACGTACTTGCTACCCTCCCGCAGGAGCGTACGCCCACAGCGGCCGATTGGGCGCGAATCGGCAGCGAGTTTCGCGCCAGTCTGAACCAACGCATCGCGACATTGGTTCACCTTCGGGACAACCTTGATGGCTGCATCGGATGTGGCTGTCTGTCATTGTCCAAATGCGCGCTGTACAACAAAAATGACAAGGCAGCCTTGTCTGGCGCAGGCCCACGATACCTTTTGGGTGACAACGCAGACGATCATACTAGATAAATCAGCGCCGGAATGTCGCGGCGATTGAAGGGGTTGCGGCGATGAAGACGGTTGAGGGGGCCGCGCTACCCTTGTAAACGATTGTGCAATAGCTGGTAATCCGCCAGCCTTCGAACAGACAACGTCTGGGGGACCACACTATGGCTGACGCCGCCGCGCACGACGCGCACCATCCAAAGCCGGGCTTCTTTACCCGTTGGTTCATGTCAGTGAACCACAAAGACATCGGCATTCTTTATATCTTCACCGCTTCACTTCTCGGCATCATCTCGGTTGCATTTACGATGTACATGCGCCTTGAGCTGATGGAGCCGGGCGTACAGTTCATGCAGCTTTGCGACGGTGCACCTGTTCTTCTCGGCGGTGCCGAAGGTCAGGAATGTACCCCGAACGGGCACTTGTGGAACGTGATGATCACGGGCCACGGCATCCTGATGATGTTCTTCGTTGTGATTCCGCTGCTTTTTGGTGGTTTTGGTAACTATTTCATGCCGCTGATGATCGGCGCGCCTGACATGGCCTTCCCACGCATGAACAACCTGTCGTTCTGGATGT
>JBMYXS010000100.1:0-10620 GCA_049608645.1 Pikeienuella sp.
TTGGCAATGGCCTCTGCCATCTTTGGGGCCGGGTCTTCTTCGACGATAACCGGGGTCGGGCGGGCGAAACTGGCCTGATTTCGGGCCATCCGCCGCGCCGCTTCATAGGCCGCGCGCAGCTCCATGAACGCTTGCGGGTCCGTCTTTTGGTCAATGGCCTTCAGGCGTTTTGCATATGCGCGCTTTACCTCACGCTCGGAAACGATGTCTTCAAGCCCGAGGGCGCGCCACGGCCAATTCATTGGTTCAACTTCCGCTCCAGAACGGCAATCGCCTCTTCGATTTCGGGGCGGCGTTTTTCGATGATGCGCGGGTCTTGTGTGGCCAGAACGCCGTCAAACTCCGCGATCAAATCTGTCACCATCACCCGGTCAGGGCCAAGCAGCATGGCATAAAGATGCTTCAGGGCTTCGGTAACTGCCTGATTGCGCTGGTCGTCCTTGGGGTGAACCTTATAAGCCTCCAACGCTTTGATACGCTTGGCTTTTTCAGAGGCGCTCATGCCGCTGGCCCCGCCTTCGATCAGCATTTCAAAGGTCTTTTGCGTGGAAACGACCGTTACCTCCACCTGTAACAGCCCGCTCACGTCATAGGAAAAGCGAACAGCGATGGATTCCTGACCCTTCGGCGCGGGGGGAATGCGCACCTTGAGCTCACCAAGCGGGGTATTTTCAACCGCCATGGGCGATTCCCCCTGATACACCCGGACCAGTATTTCGGTTTGCTTGTCCGCGCTGGAAAAGAAATGCTGCACCCGGCTGGCCGGCAGCACGGTGTTCCGCTCGATGATGGGCGCAAACGCATCCTGAATCACCCCGGTCGCCCCATGATGGTTAGAGGCAATGCCAAGGGAAAACGGCGACACATCCGTCATCACCATATCATCAAGCGCGGCATCATTCTCCGACAGGGCGGCCTGCACCGCGGCACCAAGCGCAACCACCGTATCGGGGTCGAGCGCGCGTTCCGGCAACCGCTGGAAAATGCGCGCCGCAAGGCCCCGGATAAACCGCATACGCGTTGCCCCACCCACAAGGACAACACGGTCAAGGTCAGCCACCTTCAGGCCCGCGTCATAAAGACAGCGTTCAATCGGGCGACGCAAACGCATGCTGAGGTCGGAGACCTCTTCCTCAAACTGCATTTCGGTCAGCGTGAACTGCTGCACCTTGCCATCAATCTCCGCGGATACGTCAGCATATTGGTCAGAGGTGATCTGCCGTTTCGCCGTTTCGGCAAGGGCTGTCAGGGTTTCCCGCACGGTCGGTGAACAATCAGCCCACGGGGTGTTGAGCTGGTTGGCAAAGCGTTTGGCAATGGCGAGCGTAAAATCCTCTCCGCCCAACATCGCATCGCCCGCGCTTGCGCGTACCTCCATCACCCCATCGAACATCTCAAGGATCGACACATCAAACGTACCGCCCCCAAGGTCGAGCACGATGAATGTGCTTTCCCCGTCCCGGTCATGCACACCATAGGCGAGCGCGGCGGCGGTTGGCTCATTGATCAGGCGGCTTACCTTGAACCCGGCCAGCTCCCCCGCCAGCAACGTCGCCTTGCGCTGCACCGAATTGAAATACGCGGGCACGGAAATCACAACGCCCGCCAGCGGGCCTTCGATTTGTGATTCCACATCTTCGCGGATCTGGCGCAGCAGAATGGCCGACAGATCAGTTGCCGAATAGGTTGCCTTGCCAAGGCGAAATTCCTTTTCGGTGCCCATGGCGCGCTTGAACCGTGCGATGGTTTGCGCAGGAAAGCGCACCAGCCGCCGCTGCGCTGATTTTCCCACCAGAACGGTTTTGTCATCCGAAAGGCCAACAACCGAAGGGGTTAACGCCTCCCCCAACCCATTGGGGAGCACGACCGGGTCGCCGTTATCATCAATGACCGCAACCAATGTGTTGGTCGTTCCCAAATCAATACCAAGATAATTCATACCCAAATCCAAATCGTTCAAACTGCCAGACAGGCAGCAAGACATGCGCGGTCCTGCGAAAGCTGTTGCGCTTTGGCATAGGCCACCCAAGGCCTGCCTGTCTACCGTGCCGGGCAACGGGCGCGCGCGATCATCTTTTGCGGGTTGCCGCAATGAACCTTGCCAACATGATCTTTCACAGCGAGAGCCGCTTTTTTGCGGTGATTTTGTCCGGCCCTGCCCATCCGGGCGATTTTGGGGGGCGTTACGGACAGTCTCGGCCCGCGCACCATGATGGTGGGCCGCTGTTTTTGACCCAGCAGAAAGATCAGACGATGAACCGACGTAAATTCAGCGCCGCGAGCCTGGCCACCGTATTTGCCCCGCTGCCGCAACCAGCCCTTGCGCGTCGCCCGGCACCCGCCCTGCCCGGCTATCAGATTGCCGAGATCAGCGACGGGGTGTTGACCACCGGCTTTGGCGGCATGGCAACCGCGCGGTCACTGGTTCATGGGGAAACACTGTTTCAGGTGGCGTCATGCTCCAAAACCGTAACCGCGCTGGCGATTTTGACGTTGGTTCGTGATGGCGTGGTCGCGCTTGACCAGCCCGCCAGCCGTTATCTGCGCCGCTGGCAAATGCCCGGCCCCCGCAGCACAACGACAACAATCGCAGAACTGCTTTCTCATACGGCGGGCACAACCGTTCATGGCTTTGATGGTTATGGACCGGACGAGGCCCTGCCGGGTTTGCTCGATGTGCTGAATGGCCAGCACCCCGCCAATTCCGACGCGATACGCACAAGACGCATATTGATGCGCCATTTCCGATACAGCGGCGGCGGCACCATGGTCCTGCACGCCTTGATCGAGGATGTAACGGGCGAAGGTTTTTCAGATTACGTCACATCGCAGGTGCTTATCCCCATCGGCGCCCCGCACGCGAGTTTTGCCATCAGGCCCGATGCCGCGCTCGCCCATGGACAATATGAGAATGCCCAGTGGGTAGAGGGCGGGTTTCGCAGGCACCCCGAAAGCGCGGCAGCGGGGCTTTGGGCAACGGCGGCGGACCTTGCACGCATCATGCAGGCCGTGGTGCAGAGCCTGCGGGGTGCCGAAGATGCGCTCCTTCCCGTTGATCTGGCACAGCGTATGGTGACGCCAATGGCGTGGCGCGCTGGTCTGGGGGTATTCGTGAACCCCGGTGCCATCATCTCGCATGATGGGCGAAATCATGGGTTTGATTCCATAATGACAGCCGACCTCAACACCGGTGACATCCGCACCGCTGTCACCAATCGTAACGGGGCCATCGAAAGCCTCGTGCAGAAACTTGTCCCCCTCTGATGCGATGCCCCATGCGGGTGATCGGCTTGCTGCCCGGCGCAGGGCGGGGCTGTGTTGTTCACCCCTATCGGCAAGACCAGTTTTCGCGCATCAACGGGGCATACCGTCTGGCCTCCGCCCCCCTGTTTGGGACAGTTTAGAGAATGGACCAGTTCATCATGGAAACGGCGAGCATCGCCACCATTGCGATTACGCTGTTCGGCGCGGCGTTCTGCGTCATGCAGGCAAAGTCATCCTGCGTCAGTCGCCGTTTTGCGGTGTTTCTTGGCATGGTCGCGGTCAACAATGTGCCGGACGCCTTTGCCCGCGGGCTGGCGGCACTGCCTGACACCTTTACCCAAACGGCGGAATTGGTGTTGTGGACGCCAAGCAGTCTCTGCCTTGCGCCGCTGTTCTGGGTCTATGTGGTGTGCCTGACCTCCCGCGTCGAGAACCCGCCGGTGCGCCTGTTTCGCCATTTAGGGCTGCCGATGGTGGCACTGGCATTGGGTATCATCGGCGCGGCGGGGCCGCAGGCCGTTCGCGATGTGCTTTTTGCCGGAGAAGCATTACCTGCATCCGGCCCAGCGTCCTTATTTGCCACGCTGTTCGTTCTGGTGACTGGTCTGGTGCATCTGGCACTGTTCCCGCAAATGGCGATCTATCTCGTGTTGATCGTGCGGCGGCTGATGCGGCATCGCCTTTTGTTACGCGATGTTTATGCCAGCACCGAGGCGCATGAGTTACGTTGGATCTATGTGATCGCGGGCCTTGGCGGCCTGTTCTGGGGTGCCCGGACGGGGCTGCTGGTGCTCGCCGTCAATCTGGAACAGCCCGCAGGGCCGCCCGGGTTCCTCAGTGTCACGGCCATGGCCGCCCTTGGCCTGATTGCCACCACAACCCTGTGGGGTGTGCGCCAGTGCCCGCCGCTTTTGCCCGACAGCGATGATGAGCGCCCCCCTGAGCCGCCGAAGCCGCCCGAACCAGCACCAGAACCCGGCCCACAGGCCCCGGATGAACCGCTTGGCAAAAAGTATGAAAAATCAGCCCTGAGCGCAGAAGCCGGCGCGCGCATCGCGGCCAAATTGCGCCGCGCGATGGAGGTGGACCACCTGCACCGCGACCCCAATCTGTCGCTGTGGATATTGGCGCGCCACATCGGGGCGTCGCCCAACTATATCTCCCAGACATTGAATGAGGTTATCGGGGAGAGCTTTTTTGACTTTGTTAATGGTTATCGGATTGCGGAGGCCAAGAGCTTGCTCTCGGCGGGCAATCAATCGGTGCTGACCATCACGCATGAGGTCGGGTTCAATTCACGCTCGTCATTTTACACCGCTTTCAAACGTGTCACCGGGGAAACACCCAGCGGGTTTCGCAAAAAGATGTCTGTCCCTGTTGGGGCGGACGACGCGGTGGTCTGAACAGGCGATATCAGGGGCCCCAACGCGATGATGCGGGCGCATGGCGCGGCCCTGTCACGGCTGGGGTTTGTGACAACCTGACGAACCACTTAGAAAGACACCGCAATGAAACGATATCTTATCCTTGCCCTGCTTGGCCTTGCCGCATGTGAAACCCCCGCTGAGATTTCGGCGCGCGAACAGCTTGATGCCGCGTGCCTGGGCGGAAACCTTGAGGCCT
The DNA here is from genome assembly GCA_049608645.1 of Pikeienuella sp. GTDB lineage: Bacteria > Pseudomonadota > Alphaproteobacteria > Rhodobacterales > Rhodobacteraceae > Pikeienuella. Next base: position 4,888 of record JBMYXS010000100.1, read on the forward strand.
GCGCCGCTGTTCAGCAGCGGGTCGCGGCAGAAAACCTCGCGCTTGCGACCAGCCTGATATCACTCGACTAAAAACAGGCTGGCGCTGCGCAGTGAACTGGGCCGCTCTGACCGATGGGCGGGCGGCCCGATATGATCAGGCATCAGGCATCAGGCATGGTTGCGGGTATCCACCAATCACGACCACGGGCAGTGGTGACATATTCGGGCCAGCGGAAATGGATGGGCGGCTCATAATCGCAGAGCGGGGGCGTCCAATTCGTGCCGCCAACGCCGCCGCCGGTGCGGTCCTGAAACTCTCGCATCGCCGCATCGCGGGCGGCGCTGTCTTCGAGCAGGCGCAGCGCGGATGTGGCGAGCACCTTTGCCGCGGTGCGCACCATCGGGTCAATCGTTGCCGGAATGCCGCCAAGGGCGTTCATCACCCATGACGGATAAGGCGCGCCGCCCGCTGCTTTCAACGCGGGGCGGGCGATATAGAACCGCGCCGTGGGCGCATGCCAGCTCATATCGGTATAATCATCAGAGGTGGAATTGATCTGCGACGGGGGCAGGTCTTGCCGCAAAATCGCCTCTGCCTCCTTGGGGTCGATCAGGCGGGTCATTTCGTCGATAAACGGGTCATCCATCGCGTCCAGACCCAGATTACGCTGAATGTCCCGCGCGACCTCTTTGGCCTTTTCATCCCATGTGGGCGGGCCGACCGCTTGCAAGGCATCCCACACCACATCAGCAATGGCGTGATTGGCAAGGCCGGGACGTGATTTGCAGACCCAGTGCCGCTCCACCCGGCAGCCGGTCATGGCGGCGGCGGCATCGGCGTTACGGTCCAGCACGGCGGTGATCTGTTCTGCCATCTCAACAGTGGGCGTGCGCATCATGTATTGGATTTCGGCCAGACCGGCGGGCAGATTATCCGCCGTTGCCTGCCCGGCTGTCAGGATCGCTTCGGAAACAGACCACCCGCCCTGATGGGGCAACATCGCCTCACGCAGGGTTTTGGAGGATTGATACATCATCATCAACGCATCATTCGCCCCAGGCGCGCGCACCGCAGAATGCGATTGCGGGATCGGCGCGCCATCCGTTGCGCCCCATGTTTCAGGCTGGTCGCAAATAAAGCGGTAGATCATCGAATAGGCCGCGCCGCAGTGGGTGTCCCAACGCACCGTGTTGCACATGGGCAGCATGTAAAACGGGTGGAACGACAGCATCGCCGCCAGCCCGTCGTAATAGCCCTTTGCCGCATGAATGGGTTTGGAGCCGCGCACCTTTTCCGCCGGTTCCCCGGTAAAACGCAGGCCGCCCTTGATGCCGTGTTTTTCCATCGTCGCCTTGGTGGCCAAAAGCCCGCCGAGCGCGCTCATCCCCAGGCCCGAATGGGGGTCGGTGTGCCCCCCTGCCTGATACCCCAGCCCCGCACGCGGTTCGCGTTTGGTCGTCGCGGCCTGACAGTTGCCCGGCACAGCATCATATTCGGTATACATACCAATGACCGGGCCATCGCCGTTCGACCATTCAGCGCAAAACGCCGTTGGCATCCCGCCGGAGCCTTCTTCAACCGTGAACCCCTCCGCGCGCAGGCGCTCCACGTACCATGCCGCTGATTGATATTCCCGCCAGGCGGTTTCGCCAAATTCAAAGATCGTTGCGCACCAGTCAGACAGCTCAGGCATGCGGGCATCGACCACGGCGCAGGCATCAGATTGAATTTTTTGCAGTGTCATCAATGGCTCCCTTTGGCAGAGGGGTGAAACAAATGCGCCACCTGCTGTCAGGCGGCCCGCGATCGGCGGGTGGCCCCAAAGGCAGGTGGCGCGTGCATGGTGGTGGGAAGGTCGATCAGGTAACGGCGCGGCGTTCCTTGAACTCCGGCTTATCCCATTCCCTGGTTTCCATCACATCGCGAATATGGGCCACTGCATCCCACATATCGACAAAGCGCACATAGGGTGCCGCAAAGCCAAAGCGCAGGATATCCGGCGCGCGGAAATCGCCGACCACGCCACGCGCGATAACAGCCTGCATGATCGCATAGCCATTTTCATGGGTCAGTGACACCTGACTGCCCCGCCGCTCCGCGTCCGTTGGGCTGGCAAGCGTAAAGCCCATACCGCCAAGTTCCTGACCAACCAGTGCGATGAACAAATCACCCAGTGCCTGATTTTTCCGGCGCACGTCTTTCATATCCACGTCGCTGAACACCTCCAGCGCGGTTTCAAGCGCAAGCGTCGCCAGCTGAGACGCCGTACCGGTCAACATCTGGTCGATGGTCGGATGCGGCGCATAATCCTGGGTAAAGCTGAAGGGTTCGGCATGGCCGTGCCAACCCGGCAGGGGCTGTTTCATATCCGCAAGGTGACGTTTGGCAACAAACACAAATGCCGGGGCACCCGGCCCGCCGTTCAGGTATTTGTAACCACAACCAACCGCGAAATCGGCGTTACAGGCGTTCAGTTCCACCGGTAAGGCACCAGCCGAATGCGCCAGATCCCAGATCACCAGGCCGCCAAGGTCTTGCGCACGTTTGGTGATGCCGGCCATGTCGTAAACGCGCCCGGTTTTGTAGTGCACATGGGTCAACTGGACGATGGCAAGGTCTTCGCCCGCCTCATCAATGGCCTGCTCCACATCTTCCGGTTCAACACAGCGCAGCTCACAACCCATGACCTCCGCCGCTTCGGCGTTCATGTAGACATCTGTCGGAAAGTTGCCGATTTCGGAAACGATGATCTTGCGGCCGGGGCGCATGCGCAGCCCGCCAATCAGAACCTTGAACAGGTTGACGGAGGTGGAATCGCACACGATCACCTCGTCATCATCAGCCCCAATCATACGGGCAATCGCGGTGCCGGCGCGTTGTGGCGCGGGGTACCAGTCCGCATCATTCCAGCTACGGATCAGGCCCTGCCCCCATTCTTTCAGCACCGCACGCTCTAGCCGTTCCATCACGCCAAGCGGCAAGGCACCGAGCGAGTTGCCATCCAGATAGATGTCACCTTCTGGCAATGAAAAACGGTCGCGGAGATGGGCAATCGGGTCGGCCGCATCCATCGCTTCCGTGGCGGCGCGGGTGATTTTTTCTGGGTTGGCGCTCACTGGTCTTTTCCTGGCGTGTTGGGCACTATTTCGATGTGGCGGCGCGGCGGGGCGTTCAAACCCCGGTCGAGCAAACTGACAAACCAGACCGGATAACGGCCTGTGATGGGGCGCAGTATTCAATGGATTCCCCTCAACCTCAACCTATCACCACAGTGGCAATGCCATATGGCGGTTCAGTGTCAGGGCCGCACCCCAAAAACACGCTTGGCGTGTCCCTGAAAAAAACGTTTAATGCCCTAGCGGGAATGCGTATTGCTAGCTAGCAAACTAATTTGCGCGTTGGGGAGAACGCCGCAGCTATCACGCTTTGCCACCGAAACATTCGGTGTTGCGGTGGCAAGAAAGCGAACAACGAAACATACCGGGAGGACGACAATATGAACTTCAAATCCACAATGATGGGCCTGGCCCTCGCATCCATGGCCACCATGGCCAGCGCGGAAACGGTTCTGCGTTATACCGATGGCGGCCCGAACCGGGGCGCACGCGCTGCGGCGCAGACCTATTTCGCAGAACAGGTAGAGGCGCTTTCGGGCGGTGACCTGAAACTGGAAATCCACTGGGGTGGCGCACTGCTGAAATTCAAGGCCGCGCTTGGCGGCATTGGTGCGGGCACCGCCGATCTGGGTGCGGTAATCGCGGTTTACACACCCAACGAGTTGAAGGCGATGACCATTGGCGACCTGCCCGGTGGCAACTCTGACGCGTGGGTCGGTATGCGCGCGATGTATGAACTGATGACCACCAATGACCAGATGAAACAGGCATTGGCCAAGCAGAACGTCGTTTACCTCGGCAATTTCACCACCACATCGGTGCAGATGGAATGTGCGCCGGGCCATAGCATTCAGACGGTCGAAGACATCAAGGGCAAGAAAATGCGTGCCTCTGGCGTTTATGCCAAAGTGCTGGGCGAATTGGGCGCAACCATGGTCAACATGACCTATAACAAGGTGTATCAGGCGCTTGATTCCGGCCTGATTGATTGTTCGGCTGGCTATGTCTACGCCACCAAAGCATATAAATTGCATGAGGTTGCCGACACGATGACCCTGTCAAACTGGGGTCAGGTGTCCGGCTTTGGCATCGTGATGAACAAGGACATGTTCGAGGAACTGTCGCCAGAGCATCAGAAAGTCATGCTCGACGCCGGTTCGATGATGACGGACCATTTTGCGCAGTTGCAGATCGAAGATTTCGATTCAACCGTCGCGGCGCTGAAATCGGGTGAGCTTGGCACCAAGGTCAACGTCACGGTCATGGCTGAGGAAGAGCGCGCCAAACTGTTTGCCGCCGGTGAACCATTTGTAGCCTCATGGAAAACCGAAATGAATGCCGCCGGTTACGATGGCAACGGCATCTATGACCAGTTTCAGAGCCTGATCGCCAAATACGCCGCAGAGCGTGACGCCAAAGGGTACCCATGGGCCCGCTGAATACAAACGGAGCGGTCCCCGACGGGGGCCGTTCCACCTACGCCAGGGTGCGCGGGGTACTCGGGCACATCGAAAAGCTGTTGCTTGATCTCGGGGCCTTCGCCATCGGGATATTCTGCGTTTATATCTGCCTTGGCATCATATTACGCACGTTCTTTGCCTCTCAGGTTCCTGATGAGGTTGTGATCGTGGGGGAACTCATGGTGGCCGCGCTGATCCTGCCGCTGGGATATGTTGCGGCTGATCGCGGGTTTATCGCCGTTGAATTGCTGACCAATCGCATGCCCCGAAAGGTGCAGCTTTGGCTGAATGTGCTGGCCGTGCTTGTGGGCCTTTTGGCCACGCTGCCGATTACCTATGCCGCGCTGCACGCTGCTGAGACAGCATTGACCAGCGGCAATTATTTCTTTGGCTTGCTGTCACTGCCTGAATGGCCCGGCCGCATCGCGTTTTTCTGCGGCTATGTTGTGTTTGCGGCGCGGTTGCTTGATCTGCTGATCCACGATGTTCTGGTTGGATGTGGTGTGATCGCCCCTGCGCCGAACCAAGAGCCAGACCAGATGAAAGATCACGACTGATGGATCCGCAAACGATTGGTGTCTACGGGTTTGCCGCCGTTTTGTTGTTGTTGTCATTGCGTGTGCCCATCGGGTTCACATTGGCGGGGGTTGCCTCTGTCTGTTCGCTGGTGGCCTATGCGTGGCGACCGGGGCGGGAGTTTGATTTTGACCGTGGTCTGCGCCCGGCGCTCGGCCTGATCGAATCGAATGCGTTCGAGTTTATCCACTCCTATTCACTCTCGATGGTGCCGCTGTTCATTGCGGCAGGGCACGTTGCCTATCACGCGCGCATCACCACCGACATTTACGACACTGTGCGGGTCTGGATGGGGCGCACGCCCGGTGGGTTGGCGATTGCCTCCCTGATCGGCTGTGGCGGTTTTTCGGCCATTACCGGGTCCAGCGTTGCTTGCGCGTCTTCGATGGGGCGCATCTGCGTGCCTGAAATGCTGCGTTATGGCTATTCCAGCCAGCTTGCCACGGCGACCGTCGCCGTGGGCGGTACGCTCGGCTCGCTCATCCCGCCGTCGGTTTTGTTCATCATCTACGGCTTGTTCACCGAAACATCCATCAGCCGCCTTTTCCTGGCAGGTGTGATCCCCGGTATGTTGAGCCTGGCCGGCTTTATCCTGACGG
>JBMYXS010000101.1:0-10590 GCA_049608645.1 Pikeienuella sp.
CGCTCAGCCGCCGTCCGCTCGCCCGTCAACGCCGCAAGCGCAACTTTCACCGTGAACTCCGGGCTGTGGCGTTTGCTTTTCGGCATATCTGATCTTCTTCGCCTCGAAGATCGAGCAGATCGCAAATCATAATGCGCGTTTGCCATTCGAATAGCACTTTTCCGGGCATCCCATCTCAATTAGCGTCGTGAAAATGTCAGAAGGATAAAAAAGACATGTCACCCGAAGACAAGATCGCGCGCGTCAGGACATACTTTGAGCTTATGACGAAATCGGACATACGCGGGATCATCGCCTTGTTCGAAGAAGACGCGCAAATTCAATCGCCATTTCTCGGCCAGGTCGCCGCGCCAGTGTTTTTCAACAAACTGGGTGAGGCATCCACCAACAGCAAACTGACCGTTTTTGATGTTTTGCTGGGTGAGAAGGGCGATAGTGCGGCAGCTCACTTTGAATATGACTGGACGCTCAAATCCGGCGACAACTTTGTTTTTCAGGGCGTCGATTATTTCAAATTTGGCTCGGAGGGGTTGTTCGCTTCGATGTCCATTTTTTATGACACGCATCCTGTTCGCGAAGATGTGGGCGACAAATATGCCTAGCGACCCATGACAATTCTGATTGGTGGTCGCAGGTTCGGGTGATTGCAAAGACATCGCACAAGCCATCAGACGAATGACCCGCGTTTCGTTTGGCGGGTCATTCAGCATCTGGGCGGAGGTGATGCCTTATTTTCCCTTGAACTGGGGGCGGCGTTTTTCAACGATTGAATCTATCGCTTCGTGGTGGTCCTCGGTTTGCTGTAGCTGGGCCTGCATCTTGGCGGCCATGTCCAGACTGTCCTTGAGCGGCAGGGCCTGACTTTCGCGGATCAGCTTTTTGGCCAGGCGAATGGCTTGCGGGGGCAGGTTGGCGATGTTTTCGGCCATGGCCATGGCGGCGTCCATCAACTCGGCCTCTGGCACGACCTCGCTCGTTAAGCCCCATTCCAGCGCGGTTTGCGCATTCACGCCCTTGGCGGTGAACAGCATCTGTTTGGCGCGCGCCATGCCGATGATGCGCGGCAGTAACCACGCCCCGCCATCGCCGGGGATGATGCCAACGCGCAGGAAGCTTTCCGCAAAATTTGCGGTATCGGCGGCAATGCGCAGGTCACACATCGCCGTCAGGTCACAGCCTGCGCCAATGGCATGGCCGTGCACCGCCGCGATGCTGACCACGTCAATTTTCTCAAAAGTCAGCGGAATTTGCTGAATGCCGCTGGTGTACCAGTATTCCACCTCTGCCTCGGTCATGGCGTCGGTGGTTGTCATGGCCTTGATTTCGGCAAGGTTGCCGCCCGATGAAAACCCCTTGCCCGCGCCGGAGACGATAACGCAACTGACATCGCGGTCAGCGTTGCAGCGGTTCAGCCCGTCCACGAGGGCCTCAATCACATCGGTGCTGAGCGCATTGCGGGTATCGGGGCGGTTCAGGGTCAGGCGCACGATGCGCCCCTCTTTCTGGTAAAGAACGCTTTCAGTCATTGGTGTCTCCGAAAATTTCTGTTGTCAGGTCAGCCGCTTCGGGGCTGGTGAGGGCACGCCCGAGGGTGATTGCCCATTCGGTTTCATTGCCAAATTGTTCCCGCCAGCGCCAAAGCCGCCGGGTGTAGCGCGCAAGGTCATATTCCCCGGTATAGCCAATCGCGCCGTGGGCCTGATGGGCGTGGGCCGCAACAATGCCCGCCGCCTCGCTGGCGCGTATCTTGGCGGCGGCAACGGCACGAACATCCGGTGGCCCATCTGATTGCACGGTTTCAACGGCACCCTGGAGCGCGGCAAGGCTTGCGGCCAATTCCCCCGCCATTTCTGACAGCATGTGCTGAATGGCCTGAAATTTGGACAGGGGGCGCCCGAATTGTTCTCGCTCGGCTGTGAACCCAAGGGTCAGGTCCAAAACCCCCTGCATGGCACCACACATCTGCGCGGCGCGCGCCAGGGCGCATATCTGCGTGAACACATCCTGCGTCAGCCACGGGGGCGGGGGGCCTTGCGCGATGAGGCTTGCCTGCGCGCGTGCGGCATGCGTTTCGGGATCCCCACCAACAGTTTCGGCAGGCGCGGTTTGGCTGAGTTCCCATAACGTGACCCGCGCGCCCGAGTGTTCGACCACCGCGGCCACCTCTCCGCCAAAGGGCACGGCGAGATGATCCGGGCCAGCCGCCATCGCGATGGACAGCGCGCCATCGGGAACGTCCATTCCCGATTGTGACAGCAAAAAACCGGCAAGCAGCGTTTCTGCAAATGGCACGGGCCGCGCCGCTGCGCCGCTCAGGCGTATCAGGCCAAAGGCATCGGCGGGGGCAAGATCACCGCCGCCCTGATCCTCAGGCAACCATGCGCGGGTCAGCCCGGTGTCAGTCAGGGCCTGCCACAACCCGGCGGTATCCGCCCCGTGGTCCATGAAAATGCGCGTGGCAGTGGTTTCAATCAGCTGATCCATCAGCGCATCCCCAACTGGCGGGCGATAATACCGTGCAGAATTTCGGTGGTGCCACCGCGAAGCGTGTTTGACGGCAGGCGCAAGATTGCATCATCCAACAGGGTTTGCAGCCCCGCTGGCCACTCATGCCGGGGCAGGGCGACCAGCAAGCGGCGCATATCGGCAATCACATCTTTCTCAAACGCATTGCCCATCTGCTTGACCAGCGCCGCTTCGGTGTCGGCGGGGGTGCCGTCCTCTATCAATTTCGATATGCCGCGCGACATGTGGCGCAAGGCGGCCAGATGCGCGGCGAGACGCCCGACAATGGCCGCGCCGCTGTCATCCAGACGGGTGCGTAGCGCATCAAGGGCCTGTTCAAAAATCGCAAAGGTCGTCAGATAGCGTTCAGGGCCGGAGCGTTCGATCGCCAGCTCCCCCATGCATTGCGCCCAGCCGTTCCCCTCCTGCCCCAACAGGGCATCGGCGGGCAGGGCCACATCCTCAAACAGGGTTTCGTTGAAATGCACGCTGCCGGCAATATCGCGGATGCCGGATATGTTGACGCCCGGCAGGTTGAGCGGCACGAGAAATTGCGACAAGCCCACCTGTCGGTTGCGCCCCTCAGGCGGGGACGTGCGGGCAAGCACGATCATAAGGTCTGAAAAATGCGCCCCCGTGGACCAGATCTTGCGCCCGCTCAACCGCCAGCCCGTTGCGGTTTTTTCGGCTTTGGTCTGCACAGCGGCAAGGTCTGACCCGGCTTGCGGCTCGCTCATCCCAATGGCGGCAAAGCATGTGCCAGCCGCCATTCGGGGCAACAGGGTGCGCCGCTGGTCTTCGGTGCCAAAACGCAGGATCTGCGGCCCGGTTTGGCGATCAGCGATCCAATGGGCGGCGACGGGCGCGCCAGCGGCCAAAAGCTCCTCTGTCACGATCAGGCGATGCAAGGGCGGGCGGGCATGGCCGCCGTATTCGGTGGGCCATGTCATGCCAAGCCAGCCGCGCGCACCCAATTTGGCGCTGAATGCCGGCGAGGCGGCGCTGACCCAGCAATCGGCACGGGGGGCAAAGCCACCTGCGGCTCGTTCAGCGGCCAGAAAAGCCCTGACATCCCGGCGCAGGGCGCGTTCTTCGGGGCTGGTGGGGACCGTCGGGAAACGAAATGTACTCATTAAAACAATGTGCCCAAGACCATCACCCATGTCGAGCGAAAGCCCCGGTTCTGCACGCGCCAACCGGTTTGCACGCACCAGTGGCATCATCATCGCCCTGCTGAAATCACAGGTCAGGGCTAACCGTCAGGCGGGCAGGGTGGTCAAGGCGTGGGATATGCCCCCGAAAGCGCCCCAGAAGGCACGCGTGAAATTCCGCACCCAAAGGCCAGAACCGCGCCCCACACAACATGGCAGGGCGCGGTCATCAGTGTGATCAGGCAGCGTTGCCCATGATCGCGTTCAGCGTCGCAGACGGGCGCATGACCGCAGCGGTTTTTGCCGCGTCGGAGCGATAGTATCCGCCAAGCTCAACCGCTGGTCCCTGAACCGCCGCCAGTTCCGAGAGGATCTTCGCCTCATTCGTGGCCAGGGCCTCTGCGATTGGCGCAAAATGGGCCGCAAGATCAGCATCATCCGATTGCGCGGCGACCGCCTCGGCCCAATAGCGCGCGAACCAATAGTGGCTATCGCGGTTGTCAGGCTCACCAACCTTGCGGGAGGGGGAACGGTCATTATCAAGAATGCCCTGGGTTGCGGCCTCTACCGCGTTGCCGAGGATGCGGGCCTTTTCGTTGCCTTTGGCATCGGCCAGGAACACGAGGCTTTCACCAAGGGCGCAAAACTCGCCCAGGCTGTCCCACCGCAGGTGGTTTTCCTCTACAAGCTGCTGCACGTGTTTTGGCGCAGAGCCACCGGCCCCGGTTTCAAACAGGCCGCCGCCGTTCATCAATTTCACAACCGAAAGCATCTTGGCCGATGTGGCCAATTCAAGGATCGGGAACAGATCGGTCAGATAATCACGCAGCACGTTGCCGGTGACGGCGATCGAGTTTTCACCCTTTGTGATCGTTTCGAGCGACGCGCGCGTCGCGGCGCGGGGGGCCATGATCTTGAACTTGTCGGCAACGCCCTGCGCCGCAAGGATCGGTTTGACATAGGCGATCAGCTCCGCGTCGTGCGCGCGGGTTTCATCCAGCCAGAAAATGGCTTCGCAGCCCTCTGCCTTCTGGCGGGAAATCGCGAGGTTGACCCAGTCTTCAATCGGCGCCTGACGGGCAGAGGATGAACGCCAGATGTCGCCTGCCTCTACGCTGTGCTGATGCAGAACGGTGCCATCATCCGCGATCATCTTGACGGTTCCGGCCTCGGGAATTTCAAAGGTGGTGGGGTGGGAGCCGTATTCCTCTGCCTTCTGGGCCATGAGGCCTACGTTCTGAACCGTGCCTGCGGTCGCGGGGTTCAGCTTGCCATTCTCTTTGAAGAACTTGATCGTTTCGTCATAGACGGGGGCGTAGGAATTGTCGGGGATTACGCAATTTGCGTCGGCTTCCTTGCCATCAGGCCCCCAGCCCTTGCCGCCTGCGCGGATCAAGGCGGGCATGGAGGCATCAATGATCACGTCGGATGAAACATGCAGGTTGGTGATGCCCTTGTCGGAATCAACCATATACATCGGCGGGCGCGATGCCATGCAGGCGTCAATGTCAGCCATGATCGCGGCGTTGTCCTTGACCCGTGCCAGCAAATCGCCAAGGCCGGAGTTGGGGTTAACACCCAAAGCAGCCATTTCATCGCCGTGTTTGTCAAAAACAGGCGCGAGGAACGCTTTGACCGCATGACCGAACAGGATGGGGTCAGACACCTTCATCATCGTGGCTTTGAGGTGCAGCGAGAACAGAATGCCCTGTTCCTTGGTTTTTTCGACTTCCGCGGCAAGGAAATCCTTCAGCGCGGCGGCGGACATGAAAGTGGCGTCAACGACCGTGCCGGCGGGGTATTGCAGACCGTCTTTGAGAACCGTTTCGCCGTTGGCTGTTTCCAGCACGATTTTCGCGCCGGTTGCCGCCGCCAGCGTGGTGGAGGTTTCATTGGCAAAGAAATCATTGCCGGGCATGGATGACACGTGGGTCTTGCTGTCGGCGGTCCATTCACCCATGCGGTGCGGGTTGGCCTGTGCAAAGCTTTTCACCGCTTTTGCGGCGCGGCGGTCGGAGTTGCCTTCGCGCAGGACGGGGTTAACCGCTGAGCCTTTGATGGCGTCATATTTCGCGCGCGTGGCTTTTTCTTCGTCGGTTGCGGGGGCTTCGGGATAATCAGGAAGCGCATAGCCCTGTGACTGAAGCTCCTTGATCGCTCCAACGAGCTGCGGCACAGACGCAGAGATATTGGGCAGTTTGATCACATTTGCCTCTGGCGTTTTTACCAGATCGCCCAGTTCGGCCAGATCATCGGCCTGACGCTGATCGGCGGTAAGATGGTCGGGGAACGCGGCGAGGATACGCCCCGCAAGGCTGATATCCTTGGTGCCAACGCTGACCCCAGCGGCCGCAGCGAATGTCTGGATGATTGGCAACAGTGAAGCAGAGGCCAGTTCTGGCGCTTCGTCAACTTTGGTGTAGATGATATCGGGCATGAGGTGTTCCAATTTGCTGCGTTTGAGGGGGCTAATATCCCATGCAGGGCAGAAGGTCGACGGGGCAGCGCCCGATTTGCCGCATCGGCCCACCCTGGGGGCGGGTATTTGCGAAATGTGATAGGGAGTATGGCTTTTCAGTGCCTTGTCAGGGGGTTAGCTGATGATGCCCACGATCAGACCGGCGTGGCTGTCGTCCGTTTCCGGCAAGTCAGCGTCGATGTGCGACCCTGAACCGCGCCGGGGTCACGCCCTGATGAGCTGGTTAACCGCCCTTTTCAGCGTTGCGGACAGTGGCGCTGCTTAGGGATGGAACGGCATAAGGGCCGCCTGATGCACCCCGTTCTGTGCGGCCTAGTGGTTCTGCTTACTGGGGCGCTTCGCCGCGCGGCAGGTGGTGGCGCATCTTTTCAGTATCAGAGCAGCGGTTCGCCGTGGTATATAGGTCGCATGCTAACTATTACCGTTCGCCGTATGGAACCTGAACAAACCCGCTGCACATACAAGGGGCTGCCATGACACCGCAGATCCACAAGAACATTCCCGACAGCGCAGGGCTGAACGCCTACACCGCCGACACCGCGCTTCAGGAACTGGCGTGGCTTTATCTCGCGCAGGAGGATCAGCCCCGCTTTACGCCTGAGTTTGAACGTATGGGCGCGCTGGTCGGGGATCGGCTTGAAGGGCTGGCGCTGACGGCGGACAAGAACCCCCCCACCTTGCAGATACGGGCCCGCAATGGTGCCGCCCTTGAGGCCATTCACAAGCATCCGGCCTATGTTGAGCTTGAGCGTTATGCCTTTGGCGAGTTTGGCCTTGCGGCCATGTCACACCGGGGCGGCGTTTTCGGCGCGGATGCGCCCCTGCCGCCGATGGTCAAATATGCGCTGGTTTACCTGTTCGTGCAGGCCGAATTTGGCCTGTGCTGTCCGCTTTCAATGACGGATTCGCTGACGCGAACGCTTGTGAAATTTGGCGACAAGGCCTTGGTCGATCAATATTTCGACCAGCTTACCTCGCAGGATATGGACACGCTGTTTCAGGGGTCAATGTTTATGACCGAACAGGTCGCGGGGTCCGACGTTGGCGCGATCGAAACAACGGCAAAACTGGTCGATGGGGAATGGAAACTGTCGGGTGACAAATGGTTCTGCTCCAACCCCGATGCGGCGCTTGGCATGGTGCTGGCCCGGCCCGAAGGCGGGGAAGGGGGCACAAGGGGGCTTTCGCTTTTCCTGCTGCCTCGTGTGCTGCCCGATGGCACCAGAAACAATTATCGCATTCTGCGGCTCAAGGATAAAATGGGCACCAGATCCATGGCCAGCGGCGAGATCATCATGGAAGGGGCAACCGCATTTCTGGTGGGTGATCCGGGTCAGGGCTTCAAACAAATGACCGACATGATCAACATGTCACGGCTGGCCAATGGTGTGCGCTCTGCGGGGATGATGCGCCGCGCGGTGGCCGAGGCGTTGTTTATTTCAAAGAACCGCACCGCCTTTGGCAAACGTCTGATTGATCTGCCGTTGATGCGCCGGCAGTTGATGAAAATGCTGGTGACGACCGAACAGGGCCGCTCGATGGTGTTCCACACGGCCAGGGTCTTGCAGGCGGCTGATGGTGGCGATGGCGAACAGGCCAAGGTGCTGCGCATTCTGACGCCGCTGGTCAAACTGCGCACCTGCCGCGATGCGCGCAAGGTGGCGGGCGACGGCATGGAGGTGCGGGGCGGCTGTGGCTATATCGAAGAATGGTCCGATGCGCGGGTGCTTCGCGACGCGCATCTTGGCTCTATCTGGGAAGGCACCAGCAACATTGTGGCGCTTGATGTGGCGCGCGCAACGCGCCGTGCCGGGGCGCTGGACGCGCTGCGCGCCTATGCCGGGGCGTTGCTGGACGAAGCTGCCGGGGTTTATGCGGATAACGGGGCTGGTGCGGATGTGGATGGGGTGCGCGCTGTCTTTGACCGGGCCGCCGATCTGCTCGACCGGGTTGCGAATGATCCGGGCGCCGAAGGCGACGTGCGGCTGGCCGCCTCAGCCGTGTATAATGCAACATCAGCGGTCTTTATGACGTGGGAGGATGCCATGCTGCAAAACCGAACCGGTTATAGCGGGGATCGGCGCACATTGGCCGAGGCCGTGATTGCCCACAAACTTTCCGCACGTGATCCGCTGATGGCCACGCAAGATAGCGAATTGTCTGATGATCAGATTGCCGCGCTTCTGGATCGCGCGCTGGCTGATGGCACCCCATTGGGCGAGGATGTGGCTGACAAGGTAGCTGCGCAATGAGCGGCGCAGGCAACACCGGCGCGCTGCGCGGGCTGAAGGTCATTGATCTTTCGCGGGTTCTTGGTGGCCCTTTCGCGGGCCAGACCCTTGGGGATCACGGCGCCGATGTGATCAAGATCGAACCCCCCGCAGGGGATGAAACCCGCGCCTGGGGCCCCCCGTTCCACGAGGAAACCGCATCCTATTTCATGGGGCTGAACCGCAACAAACGGGCGCTGGCGCTTGATTTGGGCCGTGACGAGGGGCGCGCCGTGCTGATGCGTCTGTTGGAGGGGGCCGATATCCTGCTCGAAAACTTCAAGACGGGCACGCTCGAAAAATGGGGCATTGGGTATGACATGCTGTCGGCGCGGTTCCCGGCCCTGATCCATTGCCGTGTCAGCGGTTTTGGTGCGGATGGCCCGCTTGGTGGCCTGCCGGGGTATGATGCGATCCTGCAAGCCATGGGCGGATTGATGAGCGTGAACGGCACCGAAGACAGCGGCCCAACCCGCGTGGGCCTGCCGGTTGTGGACATGGTGACGGGGCTGAACGCGGTGCAAGGCATCCTGCTTGCGCTTCACCATCGCAACACAACCGGGCAGGGGCAATTTGTGGAGGCCGCCCTTTTTGACAGCGCATTATCGCTGTTGCATCCCCATGCTGCCAATTATGCAATGTCGGGCAAATTGCCGAGCCGTACAGGTAATGATCATCCCAATATCTCGCCGTATTCAACATATGCCACCGGGGGGCGCCCGGTGTACCTGTCGGTGGGGAATAACCGCCAGTTTACGCGGTTGTGTGATGTGATCGGGGCGCCCGAAATCGCGGCGGATGCGCGTTTTGCCACCAACGGCGCGCGGGTGCAGAACCGGGCAGAGCTGCGCGTCGCGCTGGAGGCCGTGCTCGCCGGTTTTGACGGGGCTGACCTGGCGCAAGATCTGATCCGCGCTGGCGTGCCTGCTGGCCCTGTTCTGAATGTGGGGGAGGCTTTGGCCCACCCGCACACGGAACACCGCGAAATGACCGTCTCGATAGAGGACTATCGCGGCATCGGCGCCCCGGCAAAGCCCGCCGCCACCCCGGCCAGTTTCCGCCGGAAGCCCCCAAAATTTGCCGAGCACAGAGACGAGGTTCTGACAGAGGCAGGCTACACCGCCGAAGACATTGCGGCGCTGGTCGATGCCGGGATCACGCCCGGCAAGCGCAGCAGCTAACCCGTAACGCTATTCGCAGGGCACGCCCAAAAACAACAACACCCCCCGGTCGGCACCTTGTGACCTGACCGGGGGGTGAAATTTTGCGGGGCTTGCCCGGCTGACGGGCCAGCCCCGCCCGGCGGGCCTATTGCATCACGCGGTGCTCAGGAGGCGCCTTACCCAATCGTGCTGCCCAGCCAGAGCGTGATAGCTGGAAAAGCCACCAGCAGCGCAAGACGCACAACGTCGATCGCCACAAAGGGTATCAGCCCCCGGAAAATGCGCACGACAGGAACGTCAGGCAAAACCGCCTTGAGCACAAAGACGTTCATACCAACAGGCGGGGTGATCAACGCGATTTCGGTCACAACGATCACGATGATGCCGAACCAGACCAGATCAAAACCCTGCGCAACCACGATGGGCGCAAACAGCGGCACAAAGATCAGGATGATCGCCATGGAATCCATCACACAGCCGAGGACAAGGAAAACCAGCATGATCACCATGATCAGCGCCAGCCCTTCCAGCCCGGTGGACTGAACAAGGCCAAGAACGCCCCCGGCAAGCCCTGAAAGCGTCAGCAGTTTGGACAGCATCAGTGCGCCGAAAAGAACCGTATAGAGCGAGATTGACGTATAGGCGGTATCAATGATGATCTTGCGCAGGATCTTCAGGCTGAGCCGCCCATGCAATGTTGCAATGATGATCGCAAGGCCCGCGCCCATGCCGGCCGCCTCGGTCGGGGTGAAGATCTTGCCGTAAAGACCACCGATGATCAGACCGAAGATCAGCAGAAACGGCCAAACACCGGACAGCGCACGCAGTTTTTCAGCCCAGGGCGTATATTCACCCTTGGGGCCTGATCAGGGTCGCGCGCGGCCACAAGGCGGATCACCAGCATATACATCACAAGGCCAAGCAAGCCGGGAATGACCCCGGCCACAAACAGATGCCCGATGTTGGTCTGGGTCAGAATGCCGTAAACCACCATGATGATGGACGGGGGAATGAGGATGCCC
>JBMYXS010000102.1:0-10195 GCA_049608645.1 Pikeienuella sp.
GCGATGACGCGGCTATGGCGCCGCAACGGGCCGCGCAGGGCTTTGGGCCTTGCTTCCTATCCGGCGTTGCTTCGTCATCGCAGCCACATCGCAAAGGCGTTTGCCGCAGAATTTAACGAAACCCGCCCACGCATGATTCTCGTTTCGGCAGAACAACTGATGGCTGACGCAGACCCGAGGCGCGTTAATCGGTTTTTTCGGCCCTATGCCCGTCGAATAGAAATTGTTTGTTGGTTACGTCGTCAGGATGAGGCGCTCACAGCCTCATGGCTCAACACCGTCAAGCTGGGCGGCACTGGCGCATTGCGCCTCTCGCGGCCTAGATGTGATCCTTTCGACTATGCCGCACGTCTGCGCCCTTGGATGCGGGTTTTTGGCAGACACCTTTCCATCCACCCTTACGACGCTCACGTTGACCCCGCTGCAGAAATTTGGGGCAGGGCAGGGGTGTCAGGCACGCTACAGCCGGGGGCAGCAAATGTTTCAGTGGATAGTTCAACACTCCAGTTTCTGGAGGAACTGAACAAACACATCCCGCGCCATATAAACGGTGAACAAAACCCGCTGCGGGGCGATTTGGATGCCGCGATCGAAGCATTACCGACAGGTGTCGCGCAGCCACGCATTTCCGAACCCGAAGCCGCTCAAATCATGGCGCATTTTGCGAAAAGCAATCGACAGCTTGCACGAATGGCACGAACCGGAACTGATAGCTTCTTTCCCGAAACAACAACCCCGGAACCCACGCCGGAGGCTTTAACGACACAAGATGCGATTGCGATTGCGGCGGGTCTTTGGACGCATAAGCAGAAACAACTCAACCGCTTGCGATCATCGAACGTCAGGGCGCGACCCAGTCGGAACACCACTCAGCGCCGTCCCACACGAAAACAGCGCGCTGGTGGCCCGATATCGCAAGATCGAGCCAATCTACCCGCTCCACACGAATGATCACGGGACAAAAGTTTTCAAAACCAGCCTCAGGCGATGTTGGCGCGCGCATGGTTTCAGTAATGAACCCGCTTGCAGGATCGCTTAACCGCGCGCCGGGCGCATGTTTTGCACGGTAGCAGATTTTGGATTGATCCCGCGCCTGGTTCCAGAACCCTTTTGCGACGTCACGGTCATGGACAATTTCGGCATGCCCTTGCAGGCGGATTTGCTGGCCATCGTTTCGATTATACGAAACCAGAGAGACAGCTGGGTTGTTACGCAATTCTTTGATCTTGGGGGAGCGTGCGTCAGTATGGAACCTGACCGTTCGCGCTTCAGGATCAGCCCCCCGCAGCACCACGGTCCGCAGTTCCGGCGCGCGCCCCAGGCCCAGTGTCGCAATCTGCACCATTCGAAAGCCAGTATCGCGTATCTCCGCACTTTGGTGCAGATGCGCCCAGGCGCGCGCCAGAAGATCGGTCAGTTCAGTCATTTCATTCCTCTGCCGCCCATGCGTTTGGCCGGGCGGCAGAAACGCACATCTCAAGATGTCATGTCATAGGCGCGTTCGCCGTGTGACGTCAGATCCAAGCCTTCGAATTCAGCTTCCTGATCCACCCGCATCGGGAACACCAGTGCCGTAAGTTTCACGAGAATAACCGTCACAACAACAGTAAACACGCCCACGACACCTAGCGCGCCAAGCTGGGCCGTCCAATCACCAGCACCGAAAACAGCGATCATAATGGTGCCAAAAATGCCGCCAACACCATGAACAGCGAATACATCAAGCGTATCGTCAATCTTCAGCACATTTTTGACCAGGCCGCACATTTCCTGGCAAAGCACGCCAGCAATCAGGCCAATGATCAATGCTTCGACAGGGCCGACATACCCGGATGCGGGCGTGATGGAGGCAAGGCCAGCAATCGTGCCCGTTACCAGACCAACCATAGACGCCTTGCCATGCTTGATCCGCTCATAGGCCACCCACGACAGGGAGGCCGCGGCGGCGGAAATATGGGTTACGGTTATGGCCATTGCGGCGCCACCATCTGCCGCCAGTTGTGATCCGCCATTGAAGCCAAACCACCCCACCCAGAGCATTGCCGCACCGATCATCACATAACCGGGGTTGTGTGGGGGTTTGGATTTGTCGCGCCGCGCACCGAGGAAATAGGCCACCACCAACGCTGCCAGGCCTGCCGTTTCGTGCACGACTATGCCGCCCGCAAAATCATTCACAGCTTCGGCAAACAAAGCACCCTCGCCACCTGCCAGCATACCGCCGCCCCAGATCCAATGTGCAACAGGCGCATAACAGAACAGCATCCAGAGCGACGAAAATGCCATGACAAAGCCAAAGCCAACGCGCTCCACATAGGCGCCTACAATCAGGGCAGGGGTGATGATGGCAAATGTCATCTGAAACGCGAAGAATGAGATTTCAGGAATGCTACCCGACAAGGTTTCAGCATCAATACCGATCAGGAAAGCCTTGCCCAATCCGCCCCAGTACGGGCCACCATCGCCAAAGGCGATGGAATACCCAACCGCGAGCCAGAGAATGGACATTGCACATGCAATCGCAAAGCACTGCATGAGAACACTCAGCACATTGCGGGATCTCACCAACCCTCCGTAAAAAAGGGCAAGGCCCGGCAATGTCATAAAAAGAACCAAGGCTGTTGCAACCATGACCCAGGCGGTATCAGCACCATTCATTTGATATTCCCCATTTGGTTTTCAGCACCGTTAATGGTGATCCACCGGGGAAAAGCGAACGAAAATCAGCCGTTTTGCAAAATTAGTGCCCAAAAACTGAGCGCATGCCGGAGTGGCGGGCATTATGCCTAAAAAATAGGCAAGTCAAATATCGTGCGACAAGGCCAGCACCATTTTCAACGCCTGCTCTACGCTGCGCAGGCGAACATTTGCGCGACCGATAGCGCCAAATTCCTTGCGCAGCTGTCGTACGGCACCTGATTGGCTCGCCACACAGAAACACACCAAACCCTCTGGCTTGAACTCCGATCCGCCCGGCCCTGCAATCCCGGTGATGGAGACGGCAATACCAGCATTGCAATGGCGTAGCGCACCCAACGCCATTGCTTCGGCGACTTCTGGCGAAACCGCACCATGCGCATCGATCAAGGGCATCGGCACGCCGACCATCTCAGCCTTTGCGGCGTTTGAATAGGTCACAAACCCACGATCCACTACGGCGGAGGAGCCGGGAATATCCGTAAGCGCGGCGGCAACCATGCCCCCGGTACAGCTTTCAACCGTGGCAAGCGAAAGGCCCTTGGCGGCAAGCGTCTCAATCACTTCATGCGCTATTGTTTTCATCCGAACCACCCGTGTGAAATTCCGGCCGATATAAGTGTGACAAGTGCCGCAGTCGAACCAGCAGCGATATCATCCCACAGCGGGCCACGCTGGCCCAGCCATGCAATGGGTTTCGGGCACCACCACAACAACCCTTGGCACATGACAAATGCTCCGACCCATCCGGGATATGGAAACAGATGCGGCGCAACACCCGCAAACCACAGGCCGCCGGATAACGCCCAAAGGGCAACCATCTGGCCAACCATACGGTCCGAAATCAACGGCCCCGACATTCGTGATACAGCATAGAGCGTTTTGACGCCCGCGCTGACCGTCGCCAGAACGACTAACGGAAAACCACCGAGCCAGTGCAGCCCCCAAACCAGAGGGATGGCCAAGGCAGCCGCTAGTATGCCGCTTGCAGGCAAACGGTTTAAACCGCACAGCCCCCCGATCATATTCGCGATTGTCATAGAGCAACCGTCGCCGTTGCCATCGCCGCGATACCCTCGCCCCGCCCGGTGAAACCCAGGCGTTCAGATGTGGTGGCCTTCACACTAATACGGTCCACGTCGATCTTCATTATGTCTGCGAGCGCCTCGCGCATCGCGCCAGCATGCGGCCCGATCTTGGGCAATTCACAAATGATCGTAACATCGCAATTCACGATCCGGCCGCCGCGCGCGGCAACCCGCTCCACCGCTTTTTCCAAAAAGATGTGGGATGCCGCACCTTTCCATTGCATGTCACTGGGCGGAAACCACTGGCCGATGTCACCCTCGGCAATCGCACCGAAAACCGCATCGGTCAGCGCATGCATCGCAACATCAGCGTCGGAATGACCCGATAGGCGATGATCATGGGGAAGGGTCACACCGCATAGAATGACACCTTTGTCGTCCGGCCCAAGTGGCGCAAAAGCATGAACATCAAAACCCTGACCCGTTCGGAACTCTGTCATTCTTTTCACCTGTCGTTCGGCCCGCGCAAAGTCGCCCGGCGTTGTAATCTTGAAATTTTCCGCCGCTGCCGGAACCATTGCCACTTTCAGGCCAGCGGTGTGCGCCACTTCTGCATCATCGCCGGCCAATGGGTTCTTGTTAGCGCGGTGGGCGGCCAGAATGGCATCAAAATGAAACCCTTGCGGGGTTTGCGCCCGCCACAGATTACCGCGTGGTATCGTTTCGTGGCAAATCCCATCAGTGGTTCGTCGCAAGGCATCAACAACCTCCAGCGCCGCAATCGCACCGTCATGGTCGCTTAGCGATGCAATGACATCAGCTATGATCTCCGCGGTCACAAAGGGGCGTGCGCCATCGTGAATTAGCACAAGATCGGGTTTCTGAAGCGCCTCCAGCCCCGCAACGACCGTCAGCGCCCGTTCTGCACCACCCAAAACAGGTTGTCCAAGACGCGCATCGTGAATGCCTCGCGTCGCTTCACGATAAAACGCCAGATGATCGGGGTGAATGCAGACGCGCACCTCATCAATCAGCGCAGACGCCAGAATGGCGCGGATTGTCCGGGTCAAAACCATCTGACCGCCGACGGGTTGATACTGTTTGGGAAGCGCGCCACCGGCACGAATGCCTTTGCCGGCAGCGACGATCAATGCAGCGGTGGTCATGGGTATGCTCTCCTTCGGGCGGCGGACCGTAGCCCTGCATATTGCTTGCGGCAAGCTCTGGGGATAGGTTCGCGGCGAAATTGCACAAAAGACAGGCAACATGACCATCTCAATCGGCCAGATTCTGCTTAAAAACAGGGCGCTGCTTGCCCCCATGGCTGGAATTACAGACCTGCCTTTCCGCCGGATAGCCGCGCGGCATGGCGCAGCTTTGGTCGTTTCCGAGATGGTCGCCTCACGCGAACTGGTGACGGAGCGCCGCATTCGCAAACGGCGCGCCCAGATTGACGCAACGGATGATTGCGGTGCGGTGCAGATCGCAGGCCGTGAAGCCTATTGGATGGGCGAAGCCGCGCGGCTTGCCACTGATCGTGGCGCCACGCTGATCGACATCAACATGGGATGCCCCGCAAAAAAAGTGACGGGTGGGCAGTCGGGCTCTGCCCTGATGCGCAACCCCGCGCATGCGTTGACACTGATCGAAGCTGTCGTTGCCGCAACAGATGTTCCCGTGACCCTGAAAATGCGTCTTGGCTGGGATGATGACAGCCATAATGCGCCTGAAATCGCCAAAATGGCCGAAGATGCTGGTGTCTCGATGATAACCATTCATGGGCGGACACGTTGCCAGTTCTACAAGGGGTCGGCTGATTGGGCGGCTGTTGCGCCCGTAAAATCGGCTGTGCGTGTACCTGTTGTGGTAAACGGCGATATCACTGACCTGACCGCTGCGAAACAGGCTTTGAAGTTGTCAGGCGCAGATGCGGTAATGATCGGGCGCGGCGCACAGGGAGCACCGTGGACACCCGGCGCGATCGGGGCAGCCTTGCAAAACCTGACATACACCCCGCCGCGCGGCGAAACCTTGCTGAACCTGATGATTGAGCATTACGAGGCAATGCTTGAGTTTTATGGCGTTGAGTTGGGCCTGCGCGCATCGCGCAAACATCTGAGTTGGTATCTTGATCGTCTGCCGCAGGGTCGCGCGCTCCGCGCACGTCTCATGCGGTTGGAAACCCCCGCCGAAGTGATCGAAGCCTTGCGTGAGGGCTTTACCGAGGCGAGTGCACCAGCCGAAATGGCCGCTGCATGACCCTGTCAGCTAATCTTTGGTCTATTCTGCCACTGCCGGCATTGGTCATCGGCGCCGATGATCATATTCTGGAAGCCAATACCGCAGCAGAAGCGTTCTTGAGCACCAGCAATGCGCACCTGCGAGACAAACCGATTGCCCATCTTTTCGGTGAGGGCAGCCGCGCGCAACAACTGCTAACCCGCACCCGAGATCGAGGCATCAACGCCGCTGACAACAATGTAGAGTTTCTCTGGCCCAAACGCCCGATGGCGATGATTGACCTGTTGACCGCGATTGAGGAGGGGAACGATGAAGTTCTGCTGGTGTTGCAACCCCGTTCCATCGCCGAACAAATCGACCGCAGCCTGACGCATCGCCATGCCGCCCGTTCAATGATCGGCATGGCATCAATGCTTGCGCATGAAATCAAGAACCCGCTGGCCGGTATTTCAGGGGCCGCGCAACTGTTGGAAATGAATGCCTCCGAAGATGACCGCCAACTCACCACTTTGATTCAGGAAGAATCTGACCGCATTGAAAAGCTGGTGAACAGGGTGGAGAGTTTTGGCGATAGCGGCCCCCCGAAACGCGAACCCGTGAACATTCACGACGTTTTGGACCGCGCGAAGCGTTCCGCAGAAATCGGCTTCGCCAAGCATGTCAGGTTTCACGAGGAGTATGACCCTTCATTGCCGCCTGTGCCTGGCGATCAGGACCAGCTGATGCAGATATTTCAGAACCTGCTGAAGAATGCCGCAGAAGCCACGCCGGAGGTTGGCGGGGTCATTTCAATGAAAACCTCGTATCAACAAGGTGTTGCGATGACTGGGCCAAACGGGTCACGCGTCAGCTTGCCCTTGCTTGTCCAGATTTCTGACAATGGACGGGGGGTGCCGGACGATCTGCAACGGGATATTTTTGAGCCTTTCGTGACCTCCAAAGCCTCCGGCAGCGGCCTTGGTCTTTCGCTCGTCTCCAAGATTGTTGCGGACCATGGCGGCGTTATCGAGTGCGTTTCACGGCCCGGTTGGACGATGTTCCTGTTACGCTTGCCAATCTGGCGAGCGCCGGCCAAAGCCCGCGCGCAGCTGAAGGATGCAATCTGATGTCTCTCGGAACAGTTTTACTGGCTGATGATGATCGCTCTATCCGCACAGTCCTCAATCAGGCGCTCACCCGCATAGGCTGCCGCGTGCGCACAACGGGCTCGACCTCCACGCTGTGGCGCTGGGTAGAAGAGGGGGAGGGCGACCTGATTGTCACCGATGTGATGATGCCCGATGGTGACGCAATCGACCTCCTGCCTGCCATCCGCAAACGGCGCCCGGAACTGCCCGTCATTGTAATGAGCGCACAGAATACGGTGATGACAGCCATTCGGGCCGCTGATGCGGGCGCTTATGAATATGTTCCAAAGCCGTTTGATCTCAAAGAATTAATTGGACATGTAAAGAAATCACTTGAAGGTGCGACACCCGCAGAGCCGGAAAAACCTGCTGTGCCGACGAAAGATGAATCCCTGCCGCTGATCGGGCGTTCCCCGGCGATGCAGGAAGTCTACCGCATTATGGCGCGGCTGATGAACACTGACCTTACAGTTATGATTTCCGGCGAAAGCGGAACGGGCAAGGAATTGGTAGCGCGCGCACTCCATGATTTTGGCCGCCGCAAGAACATGCCCTTTGTTGCCGTAAATATGGCCGCCATGCCACGCGAAGCGATTGAAACTGAATTATTTGGGCAGGAGCGTGGCGCATTTCAGGGCGAAGCAGACCGTAGTGCAGGGCGGTTTGAACTCGCGCAGGGGGGCACGCTTTTCCTCGACGAAATCGGGGATATGCCACCTGATGTGCAAACGCGGTTGTTGCGGGTGTTGCAGGAGGGGGAGTTTACGAGAGTTGGCGGGCGCAAATCCATCCGCTCTGACGTTCGGATCATCGCTGCCACTCATCAGAACCTGCGCGACCTGATCAATGATGGCAGTTTCCGCGAAGACCTTTTCTATCGGTTAAATGTTGTTCCCATGCGCTTGCCACCCCTGCGGGAACGTACCGAAGATGTGCCCGACCTGGCCCGCGCATTCTTGCGCCGCGCAGAGGCCGAAGGCTTGCCCAAAAAGGGTATCAGCCCCGAAGCACTAGAAACACTGGCCATTCAACCCTGGACAGGCAATGTCCGTGAGTTGGAAAACCTGATGAAACGTCTGGCAGCCCTGTGCGCCAATGACGTGATCGACGACACCATGGTGAAAGAAGAGCTGGAAGCGCGTCCGTCATCAGTGGCCGATCCGGCCCCCGTGATGGGAGAAAGCCTCGGCGCGGCTGTTGAGCATCACCTGAACAGATATTTTCACCTGCATGGCGACGCACTGCCGCCAGCGGGCCTCTATGACCGGATATTGAAAGAGGTTGAGCTTCCCCTGATTGCCCTGACCCTGATGGTCACGCGCGGCAATCAACTCAAGGCAGCTGATGTGTTGGGGATTAACCGGAACACATTGCGTAAAAAGATACGCGACCTTGACATTCCTGTCACACGCAGCAAGAAAATGATGTAACAATGCAACAGTGGCACATCAAACATGACGGCCCATACCGAGGCTGAACCACGATTATCACCGCGATGGATGCCCGGCTTTGTAGAGTCGGGGCGTTTCAGCGGCCGTGCGGTTGTGATCCTCGCTGTGTTTGGTGGTGTGCTTGCTGTTGCAACCACATACTTCCTCAATGCAGAGGTCAAAGCCCCCCGCGTTGTTGCGGGTGTTTTGCTTGCTGATGTGGCTTACCTGATCTTGCTGTTTGGCTTGATTGCCTGGCGGATTATCGCGCTGATCGGCGCGCGCCGCGCCTCTATGGCTGGGGCACAGTTGCATTTGCGCCTGACTGGCATCTTTGCGCTTGTGGCGATGGCCCCTACCATCATCGTTGCAATTTTCGCGACAATATCGCTGTCTTTCGGGTTGGAAAGCTGGTTTTCCAAAACCGTAGGTTCGGTGGTCAACAACGCCCTGATTACGGCGGAAGCCTATGAAAGAGAGCATCGCCGCTCGATCAAGGGTGATGTGTTGAACATGGCAAACAACCTGAACAGGGCAGGGCCACTCTCAGGCGCGCAAGGCACGTTGGGCGAATTACTGCGCAATCAACAGGCACTCCACCGGTTTCCAGAAGCATATCTCATTGACGGCGCGCAAGAGATTTTGAACCGCGGAGAATTTAGTTACACTTTCACCTACGACCCACCAGGCCGTGCTGCATTGACCAACGCCCGCCTCGGCGAGGTTGTATTGCTGGAAGATCAGGTAAACAACGAGCTTAGAGCACTGGTATACCTCAACAACTTCGTCGATACATTTCTGTATGTTACCCGGCGTATTGATGGAGAGGTCTTGTTGCTTCTCGATGAAACCGCGATCACCGTGGCGACTTACAACAAGGCCGAAGCCTCTCGCGAACGCCTGCTATCAGTGTTCGCCTTGGCTTACATCGGCTTTGCCCTGCTCGTCATTACATCGGCGGTATGGCTGGGCTTGTGGTTTGCCGAGCGCCTGTCAGGCCCGATTGGCGCGCTGGCTGGTGCAGCGCAGCGGGTGGGCGCGGGCGATCTCGATTACAAAGTTCCCGAAACCGATGGTGGTGACGAGGTCGCGCTGCTTAGTCGGGTTTTCAACCGCATGACAGCACAGGTCAAAGAACAACGCGATGACCTCATTGAATCGCATCAGGAATCGGAAAGCCGCCGCAATTTTATTGAGACAGTCTTGAGTGGCGTCTCAGCCGGGGTCGTCGGGCTTGACGAGAACGGGCGCATTGAAACCTTCAACGCGGCGGCGGCAACGATGCTGGGTATCCCCCTTTCGGCCGGGCAAGTTCTGGTCGATATCGCACCCGCTGTTGTGCCGGTTTTTGACAAGGCCAAGTCGGCAATGGATCGCACTGCCTCTGACCATGTACGCACCGTGATTGATGGGCAAGAGCGTGAGTTTCTGGCCCGCGTCGCCGCCACATCTTCGGAAACCGGAGATGGGTTTGTACTCACGCTTGATGACCTGACGGCGCTGGTTTCAGCACAACGAGAGGCCGCATGGGGGGATGTGGCACGCCGGATTGCCCATGAAATCAAGAACCCGCTAACCCCGATACAACTCAGTGCGGAACGGTTGCGCCGGAAATACGCAAGCCTCGCCGGTGAAGACCAGGCCAATTTTGAACAATATGCCGATGTGATTA
>JBMYXS010000103.1:0-10164 GCA_049608645.1 Pikeienuella sp.
CGAAGGTGGCCGCACCGTCGGCGCTGGCGTCGTCGGCACAATCATCGAGTAATCGTTCACTATTAGTGAATGAAGGAACGGCCCGGTCTTATCGACCGGGCCGTTTTTTGTTGTGCGTTTTGTAATGGCTCGGCGTGCGCCAGATCAGCCCTGTTCAGGCTCGCTCAAAAGATCAGGCTGTCGCGCAATGAGATCGACCAGATAGGCGAAATCTTCGCGTGAGGTGCAGCCGAAAATATCGGTATCTGCCCGATCTGTGGTTTGCACGTTCCACCCCAAGGCAGAAGGGTAAGTACTGGCAAAGCAATAGGTCGAGAGGTAATCCCGTGCCGCGTGGTCTGTGGCGATAAAGCCGTACAACCAGTCAAAATCCCACTCCACGCGTGCGTATGAAAAAAGCAGCAACAACAAGGCCCGCAGGTTCACGCCATTCTGCTCTCTGAACGCCGGCAAGATATAAAGGTCGTCCACATAGACGACGCGCCCTGATATTTCATCAAAGATCGGTGGCGGGGGCGACGGGCGAACAGCCGGTTTGTTCGTGACGCTGTAAAGCCTGCTCATGCGGTTTTTGAGGGCACTCGTGAATTCGCCGGGTGCCAATGTTTCAACCCGCGCGCCAACAATGCCGATCAGGCGGCGTTGCTCGGCGCTATCGGCGCGATGATAGACAAACAGCCAGATCGTATTGGCCGCTGTAAAATCTGATAATGCAGGATCAAGCGTGCGCCGAAAACGCGGCACGCGCAATATTTCCGCAGCCTTTGCCACGTCATTTGGATGGGTGGCTTGCTCCACATGCAAACCCGTCCTGTCCAACGCAACATGGCAATGGGATACAAAGGCAAACAGCCTGTCCAACCCGATACGCGCCATAACACTCCCCGAACGCAAACACAGGCAAGGGATACCCGCCCGGACGACGTGTTACTATCCCCGTCGAAATCGTCTTTTGGTTGAGTCAAATTGACGAAAAGCAGGTGGTATGGGTGATATACGCAAGTCGGCTGAAAGTTCCCGCAACAGCGCGCATGCACTTACCGACCTTGATGGCGGGGTCGATCGGTCAGGCCCATAGATGCGAAGCGCCAGCTTCAGGGGCGCTCCGCAGCTTTCGGGTATCAGTCTTCACGCAGTGCTTTGTTGAAATAGTCGGTCAAAGGCTTCGTAAAGTAGCTATACGGCGTTCGGGTTGTGGTGGTGATATACGCTTCGACAGGCATGCCCGCGACAAGTTCAACATCACCAAGGGCCGCAAGCTCCTTTTCTTCAAAGCCCAGCTCAACGGTATAATAGCTCGCGCCGGTTGCATCGTCGGTAAAGACATCTGGTGAGATTTTCACGATCCGGCCAGGCACATCTGGTGTCGTGCGTGTGGAAAAGGCAGAAAATCTCAGGCGCGCCTCCTGACCGGGATAGACCTGATCAATGCTTGTGGCGTCGATTCGGCTTTCGATGACGAGCTTAACGTCCGAAGGCACGATGTAGAGAATCGGTTCCGCTGGGCGCACAACAGAGCGGAGCGCATAGACCGTCATGCCGATAACCACACCGGGGCGGGGCGCGCGAATTTCCAGGCGATCGATGGTTTCAAGGAGGGAGTTGCGACGCTCCCGCAATTCGTTTTCGCGAAACTCAAGATCGCGAAGCTGCGTGATCGCCTCTTCAACCCGGCCAGACTGAAGGCCGATCAACTGGATTTCGATTTCGGAAATCTGCCCTTTCAAGCGAGCGACGTTGGAAATCAACTCGCCTTTTTCACCCAGCAAACGCGCGTTTTCACGTTCCAGGGCCAGCACCCGGCTGGCTTGTGCCAGCCCTTTGCGTAGCAGTTCGCGAAGGTTGTCCAGCTCATCACCAACCAGATCGAGCTGCCGCTCCAGCGCCTCCTGCTGGGCCCGGCTGCCGGTGATTTCCTCGCCAATCTGTGTCTGGCGTTCCCGAAGTTGCTCAGTCTCACTTTTTACGGTTTCGACGCGGGCGCGGTACAAGCGAACCTGCCCGTCGACCATGGCCTTAACGCGGGCATTGGTTTTGGCGACCTCCAGGATTTCATCCTCGAATAGCGGGTCAGGAAGGTTGTCGCGTACCGCGGTCAACCGGCCACGGCGGGCCAGAATTTCGTGAAGCTGGTCTTCAACAATGGTGAGCTCTGCCTGAAGCAGCTTGTCATCGAGGCGCAGGAGTGGCTCGCCCGCTGCGACGACGTCGCCCTCTTTAACGCGGATTTCCTTAACCACGCCACCGTCGAGATGTTGGACAACCTGGCGGTTGCTTTCGACCTTCAGTTTGCCGATGGCAACGACCGCACCAGTGATGGATGCGAAGGCCGACCAAGCGCCCACGCCACCCACCAGAACCACAAGTGTGATCATGCCCATCCAGATGTGGCGACCTGCGCGCCACCGCTGTTTGACGGCCTTTAACTGTTCTTTGTCGATCGCCATGGCTCAGTTTCCTTTGACTGCGGGTTTCGCCGTCTGGGGGGCAGCAGGGGCCGCCGGCTTTTGCGCCGGGGCGGCGCCTGCGGGCGCAGGTGGCGCGCTGGTCGAAAGCGACCCGCGGGGTGGGGCCTGCCGTTGCCCCTGATTGGGGGCTGCGGGCGGTGGGGTGCCCTTGTTGGGGGCGGGCGTGCCCTTGCCCTGCACCAACTGCGGATAGTTGGATGTGGTTTCCCGCAAAACCTGATCTTTGGGGCCAAAGGCGCGCGGTTGGCCGTTTTCCAGCATCAGAAGCAAATCACAGGCGGCAATCGCTGAGGGGCGGTGCGCCATGATGACGACTGTTCGCCCGCGCGCCTTTGCTTCTTTCAACGCGTTCACCAATGCGGCCTCGCCCAGGGCATCAAGGTTTGAGTTCGGTTCGTCGAGAACCAGAACCGGCGGATCCTTGTAGAGCGCGCGCGCCAGTGCGATGCGCTGCCGCTGACCACCGGAAAGACGTCCGCCAGAGGGGCCAGCGGGGGTGTCGTAACCGGCGGGTAGTTTTAGAATCATATCGTGTGCGCCGGCCCGTTTGGCCGCGGTCACAACGGCTTCTGGGTCTATCTGGTCGGATAGACGCGCGATATTTTCGGCAACGGTCGCCTCGAACAAGGCCACATCTTGCGGCAGATACCCGACATTCGCCCCCAGAACATCGTCAGGGTATTGATCAAGCGCAGCCCCATCGAGACGAATTTTGCCGGCGGCGGGCTTCCAGATGTTTGTAAGCGCGCGGGCGAGCGTGGATTTCCCCGATGCGGATGGTCCGATCACCCCCAATGCCTGACCCGGTTCCACAAGGAATGATACGTTGCGCAGTGTGGGCGCGCGCTCGCCCGGCGCGACGATGGAAACCGCCTGCATTTCCAGCTTGCCCTTTGGCTGGGGTAGCTCGGTCCGGGGGGGTTGCTCCGGCGTTTTGGTAAGCAGCTCGCTCAATTTGTGCCACCCATCGCGGGCCTTCTGGATATTGGCCCATTGGCCGATGGCCTGTTCGATAGGGGCTAGGGCGCGGCCCATCAGGATGGAGGCCGCGATCATCATACCGGGGGAGATTTCGCCCTGAATGGCAAGCCCGGCACCAACCGCCAGAATCAGTGATTGCAGATAAAACCGCATGGTCTTGGACGTCGCCGCAAACCCACCGGTGCTGTCTGACGCGTCGATGTTCAGCGTCAGGGCCTTTTCACGCAGTTTGCGCCATTTGTTGAGTGCAGCACCACGCATTCCCAGCGCCTGCACGGTTTCACCTTCGCGGCGCAGGCTTTCAGCAAAGGCCTCAGACTGGCCCGCCGCCATCTGGCTCTCCAGCATCGGTTTGCGTGAGAAAACCTCGTTCAAGATGGTCAGGACCAGCAAAACCGCACCGCCAATAAAAGCGACAACACCCAACAGCCAGTGGAATGAAAAGATCATAGCCAGGAACAGTGGCGTCCAGGGCATGTCGAACAGGGCAAAGGGTGCCGGGCTGGCAAGAACGCGTTGAATGGTTTCCAGATCGCGTAAGCCTGTCTGGGGTTTGGTGCGCTCAGTCGGGGCAACGGACCGACGTAGAACAGCGTCAAACACGCGCCTGTCAAGCAGCTCCTGAAAGCGTGCGCCTGCTCTGGCCAGAATGCGCCCGCGAGAATGTTCCAGCAGGCCCATGAACAGGAACAAGGCGGTGATCAAGGCGAGCATGGAATAGAGCGTCGGGAAGGAGTTTGACGTCAAAACCCTGTCATAGACGTTCAACATGAAGAGTGGGCCGGTCAACATCAACAGGTTGACGAAGACACTGAACACCCCGACCCCAACCAGAAGCCGCTTGGACGAAAACAGTGCGGTGCGAAGTTCGCGCCGCCCTTCGGCCATGTTCACATCACTCATACTCTAACTCCGCCTCATGCATTGCTGGGCAAACGCACCCCCCTGATGTGGGGGGCAAGCCGCTGGAATGCGACATAAATCACTGCATCGTGTGTAACATGCAGCGCACATCAGTAAAATCGCCTATTCGCACACAGTGTGTGGTCTTGCTTGCTGGGTCAGTTTCCGGGCATATGTGTGATACGCGTCTATTATTAACAAATGGGCGCAAAAGATAAAAATGAAAGGGATTTCCATGCGCATTCGCGCGGCTACGCTAATCCTATCTGTCGCACTCGTTGCCGCTGGCTGCGCGTCTCAGCGCGCCAACGACGAGTTGGTTGCTGACCCCTATCAGGACATCAACCGCGAAATTCACCAGGTGAACAAGGAAATTGATATCCTGTTGCTCAAGCCTGCGTCCGAGGTTTATGACCTTGCGACGCCTGCTTTGGTAAAGCACTTGATTTCCAACGAAATTCGCCACCTTCAACTGCCGGGTATCTTTGTAAACCGTGTGTTGCAGGGGGAGGCAGAAGAGGCCGCTGCGGTGTTTACCCGTTTTGGGATCAATACCTTGATGGGTGCTGGGGGGCTGCTTGACCCCGCGACCGAATTTGGCCTGCCTTATGAGCCTACCGATTTTGGCGCAACGCTTGCGACATGGGGTGTTGGCGAAGGCGTTTACCATGAGTTGCCGTTCTTCGGGCCGTCAACCACGCGCCACGCGGCGGGTCGGGTCGTCGACTTTGTGCTCGACCCTGTTTCGCTTGCCACCGGTGGGGTGATCAGCCCCGGGTTTATCAATGTGCCGAACGCGATCACAACTGCGCGAACACCAGTAACGATCGTGAATATCCGCCACGAAAACGCCAATTTCATTAACCAAGTCCTATACGAAAGCGAAGACAGCTACATTTCCGCACGCACTGGGTATGTGCAGACTCGTCGCCGTCAGGTCGCAGGCGGTGAAACCGATGTGGAAGAGCTGCCGGATATTTTTGATTAGGTTTCGGTCTGATTGAAAACAGCTGCATGTGGGGGCAACACCCCCGGACGGGAGTTTCCTATGACTAGCTTTACCATCTCCAGGCGCGTTGCGCTGAGCGGTATCCTCGGGGCCGCGGTTGCTCCGGCGTTCCCGGCGTTGGCCCTGGGAACCGACGAAGCTGAGGCGTTTATCAAGACAATTCTTGGTGAATTGCGGGAGTTGCTGAAAGAAGATGATGCCGGCCCGGAGGGGACGGCCAAATTTCTGAAATTGCTCGACGCCAAGGCGGCCTTGCCGTTGGTTGGCAAATTTGCGGTTGGCCGCTCATGGCGCGAAATGTCAGAGGCGCAAAGAACGTCTTTTCAGGCAGCGTTCCGCAATTACATCGCCAAAACCTACCAAAAGCGGTTTGGTGATTACGCGGGCGAAGATATCCTGATCGCCAGTTCCCGTGACCTCGGGAAAAAGGGTGTTCTGGTCAAAAGCGCGCTGACGCGTCCAAATGGTCAGGAGTTCGATATAGAATGGCTGGTCAGCGATCGGGCCGGGCCAACAAAGCTGGCCGATATCGTGTTTGAAGGTGTTTCCCTTTCGGTAACGCTTCGGGAGCTCTTCGGTGGTATGATTGAGCAGCGCGGCGGCGATATCGACGCCTTTATTGCTGATCTGGCAAGTTCCGAAGGGGCCTGACCGGGGCTTGTGGCCTCGCCTGACCCTCTCTCAGGGTCAGGCCGGGCTCGGGACTCAGGGCACAGGCTGTTGCTGGGTGGCGCAGTGAATGCCACCGCCGACCTCGCCGATGGCATCGACATTCATCATTATGATCTGCCTGCCGGGGTACAGCTTTCGCAATGTATCCTCAGCAATAGCATCGGTCGTGCGGTCGCCAAACTGGGCGGCAATGACCGCGCCGTTGCACACGTAGTAATTCACATAAGATGCCACGAAGTCTTCTGCGGTGACGCGGGCCGTTCTCGGCTCGGGTATCACAATCACGTCGTTAATATGTGGCGATGCCTGAAGGATATCATGGGTTTCCCAGGCGGCCCGCGAAAACGGGTCACCGGGGGTAACTTCGTCGGGTAATTGGATCAGGGCGACACCCGGTGCAACAAACCTTGCCAGGGCGTCAATGTGGTAATCAGTGATATCCAAACCCTTCACACCGGGGGCCCAGATCATCCGCTCAGCGCCATAGGCGGACAGCAGACGCTCTTCAATCACATCGCGCGGGGCCTTGTTGCGGTTGGGGTTTACCCAGGAACTTTCGTGGGCCATCAAAAGACCCGCGCCATCGCTTTCTACGCCGCCCGGCTCCCCCGTCACACCATGATCGGTAAGGGGCAGGCCAAGGGCACGGGCAACGCGGGTCGCGACCTTTCCGTCATGCAAATGTTCCTGCTTGTCGCCCCAACCGTTAAAGTTAAGCGTGACAAGCTGTTGGTTGCCCGCGCCGTCGTTCACGAACAGTGGGCCGCTGTCTCTGGCCCACAGGTCTTCGGTCGGTACGTGCCAAAGCTCCACGGCTGATGACAGCATCTTGCGTGCAGAGCGGTGGTGGCTATCGGCGGTCAACATCACGACCGGCTCAAACTCCACGATGACATTGGCGATGCGCGCGACAGCGCGTTGGAGCATCTCCCGAAAAACCTGATCATGGTGGATGCGGCGGCTAACCGGCCATTGCATGAAGGTTCGCAGGTGAGGGTGGGCCTCGTCAGGGGCGTACCAGCGTGGTTTACCGGCACCCTTTGCTATGCCGCTACCCAACACCGCCATGCCCCCCATCCCCGCCAAAAATGACCGTCTCTGCATCGAATTTCCCCTTCGTTGGGGGCAATCTAAACCAAAGGCGATTGCATTGCCCAGAGGTGTTAACGCCCCGGTAACATGGAATTTGGTGTGCACTGCTTGAGTTCACGTCCACCGCGCGCCAGTGTTGAGCGAACAACAGGGGGGGGGGCACCAGCAATGGTATCTGTATCTGAGACGGACAAGGCGCGCGCGGTGGTTGCCGGGGCGCTGGTTGCGGACGCGGCTTCGATGGGGTTTCACTGGCTCTATGATCAGGCGCGCATTCGCGAGGTGGCTCGCCAGGCTCCCGAATTTCGTATGCCAAACCGGGCCGATTATGGTGACAAGGGCTATTTCGCGCACGAAGGGAAAGCGGCTGGCATGCCTTCGCAATATGGGGCGCAGATGCTGACCATGGCGCGCTCGCTGGCACGCACCGGTCTTTATGATGCCGCTGACTATGCGGCTGAATTTCGGGCGACCTTTGGTTATGGTGGCACATGGGTTGGCTATATCGACAGGCCGACCCGCGTTACGCTTGATGGGATGGCCGCGGCGGAGGCTGCGGACAAGCCGTTGACCAGCGTTGGCGCAGATGATGCGCAACTCCCCGCTGTTTCGAAGCTGCCGCCTCTTGTTGCCCAACACTACGATGATGCGGCTTTGCCAGACATGGTGGAAAGCGCGGTGCGCGTTACCAACAATCGCGATGATAGCGTGGCGTGGGGCCAGGCGGTTGCGGCCATGATACGGGCGGCCATAAAGGGCGCATCGCCAGAAGAAGCTGTCGATGCCGCGCGCGGGCAATCGACACTGGTTGACCAACAGATTGATGCGGCATTGACCCACCACGCACACTCCACAGCAGAGGTTGCCTCGGCTTTTGCCCTGCATTGCCAGCTGGAGGTTGCCTTTCCCGTGATCTGCCACGCGATTGCCACCGCGACGGATTACGCTGATGCGATCCGGGCGAATATTTACGCAGGCGGTGATAATTGCGGTCGTTCTGTACCGATTGGCGCTGTTCTCGGCGCGTGTTTTGCGGGCACTGAGCGGGGCGTGCCACCAAAATGGACCATGAAAACCGAACCATCCGCTGTCACCATGCTGTAACGCTAACTTGTCGTCCGTTAGCGCAGAACGGCGGGCACCCTGTTGCGGGGTTGTTTGCTAATGACTGGGGTGCCGTAATTGCGCCACCCGTGTTCGCAACTCGTCCGCCAATTCGACACGTTCGTCCGGGGTCAGGAATGCACCAAGCTCAATCGTTCGGCCATTCCCGCGTAGCGTGAGGTAACGCTCTATCGCTTTTGTGTCGGTGACTTTGATATCAACCCAGTAGGGGTTGGCGTGCCAGCGCCTTGTCCGGCCCCAAGATTCGCGCCGCTCCACGGCGATGGAATCAGGCCAAAGGTGCAGCACCTCTGTCACGCGCCCAGAGCGGTAAGACAGTTTTATGAACCCCCACAAGGCAAACAAGGCAAGGGCTGCATAGGGGGCCAGCGCCACAGCGGCACCGGTTCCCGCAAGGGCAAGGATGGGCAGCGCAAGACCAGCAGCAGTTATACCGAGAATCACCCGGAACCCTTCCGGCGACAGGGACCGATACGGCCACAGCGTCACTGACCAGACAGGCGGGTCCGTTCGCTTGAACGGGTCTGAAACAGAAACGGCCGAAGGTTTCCCCCCGGCCGTATCGTCATTTTCGAGGATGGTCATTCGCATCTCACCTTAGTGGTGTGCTTTGTCCCATTCTTCCTGCTTTGGCAGGGTTTCAAAGGTGTGCTCTGGTGGTGGGTTGGTCAGTGTCCATTCCAGCGTGTCAGAGTGCTCACCCCAGTAAGCCTTTTCGGTTACCCGCTCACCGCGTGTCAGTGTGTACCACATGACGCCGATGAAGAAGAGCAAGGAGAAGCCCGACAGGAACGCGCCCCAAGAAGATACTTCGTTCCAGAGCGCATACTGCTCAGGATAGTCGATATAGCGGCGTGGCATGCCGTTACGACCAAGGAAGTGCTGTGGGAAGAAGGTGATGTTGGCACCAATGAACATCATCCAGAAGTGCAGCTTACCGGCCCATTCGGGGTACTGACGGCCCGACATTTTGCCGATCCAGTAGTAGATACCGGCAAAGATACCGAACACCGCACCGAGCGACATCACGTAGTGGAAGTGCGCAACCACATAGTATGTGTCGTGGTAAGCGCGATCTACGCCAGCCTGGCTGAGGATAACGCCGGTCACACCACCAACGGTGAAGAGGAACAGGAACCCGAATGCCCAGAGCATCGGGGTTTTGAACTCAATCGAGCCGCCCCACATCGTTGCGATCCAGGAGAACACCTTGATGCCTGTTGGCACGGCGATCACCATGGTTGCCAGCATGAAGTATGCCTGGCTGTCGGCACTCATACCGACGGTGTACATGTGATGTGCCCAAACAACGAAGCCCAGAACACCAATACCGATCATCGCCCAGACCATGCCGAGGTAACCAAAGATTGGCTTCTTGGCGAAGGTGGAGATGACGTGGGAGATGATGCCGAATGCTGGCACGATGATGATGTATACCTCTGGGTGACCGAAGAACCACAGAATGTGCTGATAGAGAACAGGGTCGCCACCGCCAGCTGGGTCGAAGAAGGTCGTACCGAAGTTACGGTCGGTCAGCAGCATCGTGATTGCACCGGCCAGAACTGGCAAAGCAAGCAGGATGAGCATGGCCGTTACCATGATCGACCAGGCAAACAACGGCACTTTGAAGAGCGTCATGCCCGGTGCGCGCATGTTCAGGAAGGTCGTGATCATGTTGATCGCGCCGAGGATCGAAGAGGCACCCGAAAGGTGAACCGCGAAAATCGCGAGATCCATCGAGAAGCCCTGCTCGGCTGTCGACAGTGGCGCATAGAGCACCCAGCCCACGCCAGAGCCAAGCTGGCCATTGCCGCCGGGCATGAAGACCGACAGAACGGCAAGCGTTGCACCAGCAAAGAACATCCAGAACGACAGGTTGTTCATGCGTGGGAAGGCCATGTCAGGCGCGCCGAT
>JBMYXS010000104.1:0-9754 GCA_049608645.1 Pikeienuella sp.
CGTCACGGGTACACGTCACGGGCACAGATCCCTCCTCGTACCGGGCCCATGTGCCGGCTGCCCAGGATCAAAGCCGCAGGAACGCCTGCACACCAACCACGAAGTCAGCATCACCACCGACCGGTGTCGCACGGGCGCGAAGTTCCAGCCGTTCGGTTGCCAGCCATGTCATTTGTGCCGCAACAAAGGGAACAAAGTCAGCCAACGTGGGTAAGCCGATATCGCGGGCCTCATCCACGAGGTTGGGATAACGGGCAACCCCAAGCGCCGCGCCGAAACTCAACTGGCCCAGCGGCGCATCAGGGCCACCAAGTACAGGCCATTCGAGCCAGCCATTCACGGTAGCGGAAGTATCACTGAACGAATTTTCAAAGACGCCACCCTCGAAACCAACATCGCCGCCAGCGTAACGCCAGGGCCGCCAAATGTTCACAAAGGCACCGGGATTGGTTTCATTGAAATCGCGCTCTGCCCCGACATGCTCCGTCACGAGGGAAACGCCAATTTTCACCTCAGCATCAAACGCACTCATGTCCAGTTTAGGGGGGGCATTCCCCGGATAGGCCAGAAAGGGCAGCATCATCGCTGCGCCCCAGACCAGTCCCGCCAGAATTGCGGAGATTTTCATACGCTGCGCCTTCCCGTTTGTGGTTCGGGGCAGTCTCGCGATGAAAACCTAACAAACTGCTACAGCTGTCCTAAAACCTTCGCCGTGCCTTTAGCGCAGCAGAGATCGTGCCATCGTCCAGGTAGTCCAACTCACCACCCACAGGGACGCCCTGCGCAAGCGACGTCACATCAACCCCCATACCGGAAAGCTGATCAGCGATATAATGCGCGGTGGTTTGCCCATCTACCGTTGCGCCGAGCGCGAGAACAACCTCTGTCACCTCAGCCGCATTTGCGCGCGCCTGAAGGCGGGGGATGCGCAGGTCATCCGGCCCGACGCCATCCAGCGCCGAAAGCACACCACCCAGCACATGATAACGCCCGCGAAACACGCCTGACCGCTCCATCGCCCAAAGGTCAGCCACATCTTCAACCACGCACAGCACCGTTTGGTCGCGCCTTGGATCCGTACAAACCCCACAAACGTCAGTGGTATCGACGTTCCCGCATTCCAGGCACACGCGCACTTTCTCCGCCACATCGGCCAGTGCACGGGCAAGCGGGATCAGAACAAGCTCCCGCTTTTTGACCATCTGAAGCGTCGCGCGCCGGGCTGACCGCGGTCCAAAGCCCGGCAGCTTTGCCATCAGATCGATCAGGCGATTTATTTCGCTACCACCACTCATACCCCTGCCTCCGCTGTTGGATCAAAAGCGCGAAAATCGGGGCGAATGCCACCAATCGCGCCACGTGCGACCAAGACCACAAGGCCAACAGCCACCACAAACCCGCTCCACACCGCAACGAACAACCCTGCCCAAACCCCGGCCAGACCCCATCCCAGCACGCTGACGAACAACGTCGGAAACGCCGCCAGTGCAAAAAGCTGACGATAGGCCCCAATGACAACCGACCAGATGGGCCGTTTTATCCCCTGAAAAAACGCTGTGATCATAAACATTGCCGTATAGGCGGGCATCATCAACGCCGCGACACGCAGATAAGCAGCGCCCGAGGCAATGGCGTCAGGATCATCGGTAAACACCCGCGTCAACGCGACCCCGCCAAGTGCCAACGCAACCGCCCCCGCCAAGGCCAACGCAAGGCCAACTGTCACAGCCAAAGTCACGGCCTGGCGCACGCGGTCGTGATCCTGCGCGCCGAAATTCTGGCTCACCATCGGCATCAGCGCAAAGCTGATCGCCAGAATGGGCAGCAGGATGAGTTGCTCTACCCGAAAGGCAACGCCAAACCCAGCAACCGCCGCTGCGCCAAAGGGCTGCAGATGCACCTGAATGATGAACCCACCCACCATCATCACGGCCATTGTCAGAGACGCCGGCGCGCCTTGCCGCACGAAATCTGCAACCACACTCAGTGAAGGCAGGTAATGATGTTTGCCGCAGCCCTGCATCGCGCGCGTTCCCAAAGCCCGGCGAACCATGAACACCGCCGCGCACGTCTGGATCACGATGGTCGACAACGCGATACCATTAAAGCCAAGGCCAGGCACGCCAAAGGCCCCAAACATCAGCAGCGGATTAAGCCCGATATTGGCAAAGAAGGCCACCATCTGTGCCTGTTTGTTGGTGTTCGTGTCCCCTTGCGATGACAGCACACCATTGGCGGTGAAACTGACCAGAAACGACGGCATGCCAAGGAAAAACAGTGATAGATAATCAACCGATGCGGCAAGAACCTCTGGCGTGGTTCCCATCTGCCGCAAAAGAGGTTCTGCGCCAAGCAGGCCAATAACCGCCAGGACCACCCCAAGCCATACGGCAGCAGACAGCGCGCCTGCCGCGTAATTCCGGGCACCATCCCGATCTTTTGCGCCCAGCGCAGAGCCGATAAGGGCACTGGCCCCTTGGCTTAATCCGAAACCAACGCTCATCAGCAACATGAATATGGTGAAAGACAGCGCAAGCCCCGCCTGCGCATCGGTGGAGATCCAACCCGCGTAGTAAGTATCGACAAGGTTATAAAGCGTGGTGAACAACATCCCGAGGGAGGCCGGAACCGCCATCGCAACCAGATGCGGGGCCAAAGGCCCGGATGTGAGATCACGTTCTGCCATGGTGATTGTTCTAGGCGCTATGGTTATGCGTGACCAGCGCCGATGCGATACGCCTGTCCACCACCACGATCCAATCTGTTGACCCAAGCAAAACCGCCCCATCTTTCGATAGGGCGGTGCCGATGAAGTGCCGATTCTGTCCGTCTGCCGATGGCGCTTTTGGCCCGCCTAGGGCGCGGTGCGGCTCGCCAGATATTGCGCAAAATCATAATTGGGCCGCTCCAGATGAGACAAATGGCCCGGCGTTGCCATGGCGGAACAAAGACCGCGATAGACCTTCTCGGTGCAGCCCTTGTCCTCAACATTCACGTCATCAAGCAATGCTTTGACCTGCGCAAAATGTTCCTGCGCGGCTGGGTCGTTCACAAACTCCGGTGCCATGCCACCGCCAAACCGGATGTTCACCTTGCCCACGCCATCAGGGTGCAGCGACAGATACCAGAAATACCCTGGCGTCAGTGTGATCAACAGGCTTGGGTAAATCGCCAGCAGATACGTCGTGCGCCGCCGCTCATCACCCACCATGCGCGTGTTGGTCGGATGCGCGCAGGCAAGTGTGAAATCAGCAGGTTTCAGGATGGTATGATAATTGAAGGCCTCCAACCCTGGTGGGCAGATCATTTCCTCCAGCTTCGAAAGCCCCCCGATCGTGCCCGCATGGCAGACCGGCAGGTGATAACTTTCCATGAAATTCTCGGCGAGCACCTTCCAGTTCGTGTCCCACGTGTGGGTTTCAAAAAAGGTCTCGCCGTAATTTTCCATGCCATAGTCACCGATGAGGTTTTCAACCTCCGCCAGCGCCTCATGCACGGGGGCAGCATCGGGGTTCAGCGTTACCATGACCCAGCCAAGCCATTCGGTGCAGCGCACCTGCGGCAGCTTGTAATGTTCCTTGCAGAACCCGTCATTCAGCGTCATCGCCGGGGCGCCGCGCAACTGGCCATCAAGGTTATAGGTCCACGCATGGTAAGGGCAGACGATTGATTTGGTGTTACCTTTGCCATGCAGCAGCGTGCTCATCCGATGCAGGCAGACATTGGATTGCGCGCGCAGCGCACCATCCTTGTCACGAATAACCATGATCGGCTGACCAGCCAGTTCCAGCGTCGTGTAATCGCCCGGATTAGCGAGCGAATCTGCCCGCCCCACGCAAAACCAGTCTTTGGAGAAAATGCTTTCGATTTCCTGAGCGAGAAATGCCTCGGAGGTATAGACGGAGGTTGGCATCGCGCGCGCCTGTTCAAACGGCAAGGCCGCATTTGCCTGTAATTCAGCGGCTGGGTTTACAGGGTCATGTTTCGTCATCGTTCAACCTTCCTTGCAGTTCATAAGGCCAAGGATAGAGAATCGGCCAGTTTTACAGTTCCTCGTATGACATACTTTCTTGTCGAACACGGCACAGAAGAAAAGCACAGGTTTCAAGCGCCTTGGTTAGCGATAGGCTAATCAGGCCTGCCCTTATGGCCGGCGGCCCCACTGTCTTCATTTCAACTGGGCACCCGGTTCAACCTGGAAAATTTCAGCATCCTGCGAAATTATCAAATATCCGTCACATCGGTGGGTATTTGTTCACGGACGATCCCCTCCCCCCTATGTTAGGGGAAATTCACTTTGATCCGCAGGAGACCGTTTCTAATGCGCACCCCCCTCATTTCAGCCGTGTTTGCGGCGGCCGTTTCCATCACCAGCATGTTTGGCGCCGGATCGGCGATCGCTGAACCGTGGAAACTCGATAAATCCCACACATCAGTGACCTTTTCGGTAGAGCATCTGGGCTTTTCCCTGACGCAGGGCATGTTCCGTGAATTTGATGCCAATATAGATTTTGACCCCGACAATATTGAAAGCGCATCAGTCGAATTTTCAATCGTTGCCGAAAGTGTCGACACCAACTGGCCCGCGCGGGACAATCACGTGCGCAGCAAGGATTTCCTTGATGCTGCCAACCACAAGAACTTGACCTTCAAAAGCACCAAAGTGCGCCTGACAGGCAGCGATACCGCTGAAGTAACCGGCGATTTCACGATGCGCGGCGAAACCCATGAGGAGGTCTTTACCGCCAAGCTGAAACGCATTGGCCCATCCCCCTTCAACCCCAGCCAAACGGTCGCGGGTTTTGTGATCGAGGGTGAGTTGGACCGCACAAAATACGGTGTGGCTTATGGCGCACCAGCCATTGGCGGTGTCGTGCCGTTTCGGATTGATATGGAAATCAGCCCTGCAAACTGATCCGATTGCCCAAAGACTAACGCATTCAGGAGGACGCGATGCGCGCACGAGCCTTTACCACATCGGGCGCCGCCGCGTTCCTTGCGCTGTTAACCTTGACCACCACGGCGCTGGCTGAGGCGCGGAACTGGATCATCGACCAGAACGGGTCCACGCTCGGCGTGCGCTATATCGTTGATGACAAGGAACAGAACGGCAAGTTCGAAGAATTCTCTGGCACAGCGACCTTTGACCCCAACGCCCTTGAGGGGGCCGATCTGACCTTTGATGTCGTGACCGAAAGCGTCGATGTCGGTGACCCGTTCGGGACGACCTTTGTAAAGTCTGTCGATTGGTTTGATGTCGAAGCCTACCCCAAGGCGACCTATGTGCTTGATCGCCTCGAACTGATCGAAGGCGACCTTTATCGCGCCTATGGAACGCTGACATTGCGCGGCGCGACCCACCCCGTCGAAGGTGAAATGACCGTCACCATCACCGATACCGAAGCCCGCGCCGTTGGCGAAACGACCTTTGATCGCACAGAGTTCAAAGTAGGCATTGGGTTTTCCGCGCTTTTCGTTGAGATTGGGCCAAAGGTGAAGGTCTTGTTTGACCTTACCGCCCGCCCCGCGCCCTGATCGGCGTCAATAGCGCCTGCCGGAATGGCGGGTTGGTCACGCAGAAGGACAACACGCCATGGGTGTTCGCAATACGAAAGACGGTTGGGGCTGGCCTGCCCGAATTTTGCACTGGGTTGTGGGTGGCGTCATTCTCGTTACGTTTGGAATCGGGTTTTATACCGCTGAAATTCTTGACGATATCTATGCGCGGCTCGGCTGGATACAGACCCACAAAAGCTGGGGCTTTCTGGCTTTCATCCTGATCGTTGCGCGCCTGATCTGGCGTGCCTTCAACCCCGCCCCGGATATGCCCGGCACCATGACGCCGACCGAAAAGCGCCTCGCCCATCTGGGGCATCTGGGCCTCTATGCGATGATCGTTGCGATGCCGCTTACGGGCTGGCTGATGGCGACAGCGTCACCTCTGCAGGAACAGGCCGGAATCAAGAACATGGTGTTTGGCTTGTTTGAAATGCCTGACTTTCTGGCAGGCAACGCACAGCTGACGCAGTTTTTCCATTGGGCGCATTGGCTGTGCAGCATCACGCTCGCACTGCTTCTTGTCGCGCACATCGGTGCCGCGCTGAAGCATCACTTCGTTAACAAGGATAACGTCCTGCGCCGCATGATTATCGGGCGCTGATGGCGGTGCCGGGCGCGTTCATGTTCGCGTTCACGTTCACCTTTCATTGCAGATACGTCAGCACACTTGACTGTTTTCTACATCTGAGTAGCCTCACCCACAAAGGTCACTAATGCTGACTTAGTTGGAGGGGAATCAATGCTCACGGATCATTCGTTCAAAGAACCGCGCTACGCCCGACGGGCGAGCCGGATGCAGGCCTCCGAGATCCGCGAATTGCTAAAGCTGCTTGATGAGCCCGACATCACCTCCTTCGCGGGCGGTATTCCCGACCCGGCTTTGTTTCCGGTTGACCTGATCCGCACCGCTTATGCCGAGGCGCTGGCAAGTGACACGGATGCACACAGGCTGCTGCAATACTCAGTCAGCGAAGGCGACCCGAACCTGCGAGGCTGGATCGCCGGGTATATGGCGGCGCGTGGCGTGCCTTGCGATATCGACAACATCCTCATCACCAACGGGTCGCAGCAGGGTTTGGAATTTTTAGGGCGTATGCTCCTCAACTCTTCGGACACGGCCCTTGTAACAGCCCCGACGTATCTTGGGGCACTACAAGCCTTTGCGGCGTGCGAGCCTATATATGATGAATTGAGCATCCACGCGGCGAACCGCACGGCAACCTCCTACGCGGATGCGGCCACCGCTGCGGGCGGCGAGGTTAAGTTTGCCTATGTTGTCCCCGATTTTTCCAACCCAACGGGTGAGACGGTATCATTGGCGGCGCGCTTGCAGATCCTGAAACACGCCGCGGACCTCGATATCCCTGTTATCGAAGACAACCCCTATACCGCGCTGCGGCTGGATGGAGAGGCCCTCCCCTTTGTGCAGGCGCTCGACATTGCCGAATGCGGCGGCATTGATGCCAGCAGGGTTATTCACCTTGGGTCGTTTTCCAAGGTCTTCACGCCGGGGCTGCGCATTGGTTG
Source organism: Pikeienuella sp. (assembly GCA_049608645.1). Lineage (GTDB taxonomy): Bacteria > Pseudomonadota > Alphaproteobacteria > Rhodobacterales > Rhodobacteraceae > Pikeienuella. The sequence goes on from JBMYXS010000104.1 coordinate 7,087, forward strand.
GGTTTGTGCCGCAAAGCCAATCATCCGGCGGCTCACGCTGGTAAAACAGGCCAGTGACCTGAATGCGTCCGCGCTGAACCAAGCGGTGATGTGTCGCCTCGCCGAAGATCGATTTGACGCGCAAATCGAACTGGCGTGCGACAGCTATCGCGTGAAACGCGCAGCAATGCTGACGGCATTGTCCGAACATATGCCAGAGGGCGCTGAATGGACGTCGCCCGAAGGCGGGTTGTTTGTCTGGGTTACATTGCCCGATGGGTACGATACCGCCGCGCTGCTTCCCAAAATCGTGGCAGAGGCGCGCGTCGCCTATGTGCCCGGCCATGCCTTTTTTGCCGATGGCGGCGGGCGCACAACCATGCGGCTAAGCTATTCGCTGCCGACCCCGGCAGAAATTCAGAGCGGCATTGCCCGACTTGGGGCCGCGCTCAAACACAGCCGCACAGATTGATCGCTGAGATGGGCGCCGCGCGCCCCCTATACGGCGCGGCTGGGTCACATGATCCGGTCGGCAAATTGTTCTGAACTTTAGGCAAATGCCCGTGAAAAACCCGCCCCGTTCAAGAAACGGCTGGGGCGGGTTAACTGTTTGTTCAACGGTTGTTTGATCTCTCAGCTTTCGCTGGCGTCCAGGGCTGCGATAATCTGTTTCAGGATCGCCTGCGCATTTGGGCCATCCCATTCCGCCTCCCCTTGCAGGCGTGCAATCTCCCGGCCTTTACGATCAAGCACCAGTGTGATTGGCATGCCGAGCACACCCGCCTCAGTACCAATGCGAAGGCTAGGTTCGCGATAGATTTCCAGGTTTTCCACGTCTATCGACATAAAAAAATTCTCGATCTTGCCGACGCTGGCGCGGTCCATCGACAGGGCCAATACCTCAAACCCATCATCGCCCATCGCGCCTTCAAGGCGGTCAAGTGATGGCATTTCCTTGCGGCAGGGCGGGCACCATGTTGCCCAGAAATTCAGGACAACCACCTTCCCTTCCCAATCTTCCACCTGTTTGGCGGCCCCATTGCGATTTTCGAACTGACGTTCCAGTCGGGGACGGGCTTCGGCGTGGATAACCAGCTTTTTCATGTCCCCCGCGCGAGCCTCTTTCAGTGCAGTCACTTGTGCTGCGCTCAGGTCTGCCTCGGCAGGGGTGGCGAAAAGCGCGGATGCGCCATATAGAATTGCTGCGAAAAGGGGGGTGGCCCGCATTGATTTCACCATCTCTCACTACTCCAACTTTGCCCGGGCGACCTATATGACCGACACCAAAACATCCAACACCATGTGGGGCGGCCGTTTTGCCGAAGGCCCCGACGCCGTTATGGAAGACATCAACGCTTCTATCGGCTTTGACAAGCGCATGGCCCGTCAGGATATCGAAGGCAGCCGCGCACATGCCCGCATGCTTGCTGCAACAGGAGTTATCACGAAACGCGACGCAGACCAGATATGCGATGGCCTGCTCACGGTGTTGTCAGAGATTGAATGCGGTGATTTCCCGTTTTCCCGCGCCCTCGAAGACATCCACATGAACGTGGAATCGCGCCTGAAAGAGATTATTGGCGAGCCTGCCGGGCGCCTCCATACCGGGCGCAGCCGCAACGATCAGGTCGCGCTCGATTTCCGCATGTGGGTGCGGGACGAAACAGACACCGCCATTGCGGGCATTACCGAATTGCTCCGCGCGCTGGTCGCGCAGGCTGAGGGCCATGAGGCGACGATCATGCCCGGCTTTACCCACCTCCAATCAGCCCAGCCCGTTACATGGGGCCATCATATGATGGCCTATGTAGAGATGTTCGGACGGGATCTTTCGCGTTTTCAGGATGCGCGCGCGCGGATGAACGAATGCCCCCTTGGCAGTGCCGCGCTGGCGGGCACATCATTCCCCATTGATCGCGCCATGACGGCGGAGACACTGCGGTTCGACCGCCCCACCGCCAACAGCCTCGACAGCACGGCGGACCGGGATTTCGCACTGGAGTTCCTGTCTGCCGCTTCCATCACGGCCATGCACCTGAGCCGCTTCGCCGAAGAGCTGGTGATCTGGTCATCGGCCCAGTTCCGGTTTGTGAAGCTGAGCGACAAATTCACCACCGGCTCCTCCATCATGCCGCAAAAGCGCAACCCTGACGCGGCGGAGCTGGTGCGTGCCAAGGTGGGCCGCATCATGGGCGCGCAGGTCGCGCTGCAAACGGTGATGAAGGGCCTGCCGCTGACCTATTCCAAGGACATGCAGGAAGATAAGGAACCCGTGTTCGACGCCGCCGATGCCCTTGCACTGGCGCTGGCCGCCATGACCGGCATGGTCCGCGACATGGCCCCGAACGAGGAGGTTCTGGCCAAAGCGGCAGGCGCAGGGTTCGCCACCGCGACCGACCTTGCCGACTGGTGCGTGCGCACGCTCAACATGCCGTTCCGCGATGCCCACCATGTCACGGGATCGCTGGTGAAAATGGCGGAGGACAAGGGCTGCGACCTTGCCGACCTGCCGCTCGCCGACATGCAAACGGTAGAAGCGCGCCTGACCGAAGACGTGTATAATGTTCTGACGGTAGAGGCCTCCGTCGCCTCCCGCACATCCTACGGCGGCACATCCCCGGTGCGCGTGGGCGAGCAGATTACACGGTGGAAGGAGCGTTTGGCATGATGCGTTTATTGGTGGTTCTGG
>JBMYXS010000105.1:0-8973 GCA_049608645.1 Pikeienuella sp.
CCTACGCCCCGCCCCACGCCCCGCCCCCCGGCCAGACGCATGACCAGACGCGTGCAACAGGCGACGCCGATGATCTTGAGGATATTCTCGGCACCACGACCCACACCTGGGACGATGTTGACGACTGTTGTGCCAAGGCGGCCACATTGATCCGACAAAACAATTTTGCAGAAAACGTCTGGCGCCCGTTGATATTCAACCCCGCCCTGGACTTGCCCGGCGCGATTGATGAGTTTGAATATACGATTGTATCGACGTTGGATGAACGGTTCGGGCAATCATACAATGCCCGCCTGTTTGCCTCCGCAGGCTGGGTGCGCCTGATCGAGCAACGGTTTGCCTGGTCATCCGATGGGCTGCGGTTTATTCAGCGTCACCCACAAGCCAACAAATTACGTGATAGATTTCAGGTGCTTATCAATCAAAGCACTGATGAGGCATTGTCCCAGTGGGCCCATAAGCCACCAGAAATCTACACCCCGGACAAACCCGTGCCGCTTTACCTGCGGGGGTGGTTTGTGGTGGTTGTCTATGTCCTTATCCTGTTCCTTTACCGCACCGTGCAATGACCATTTTATCAAAGCTCAAATATTGGCTGGCCCTGTTCGGTGACCTGAAAATTCAGGGGCATGAGATTAGAAACCTGAAGGGTTTCTTTGTCGGGGTTGCGATTGTCGCCTCGCATTTCACTTTCAACATTGTGCTGGACGATGGCAAATTCACCATCTCGCAAGCCGATGTATTGAATGCATTGCGCAACGCGGGTCATGCTGAACTGAGCCGTAATCAAGACTATCTGTTGATGCTGGAACAAACGCGCAGGCGTGCGGAAAAGGTTGTCGCGCGCCTGCGCGCTGATGCCAATGCCAATTACGTTGCGCCAAAGAACTCGGAAAACTGGCGGAAACTGGCCGAAGACCTGGAACAATCATCACCGCTTTTGATCATTGAAAGCGGCGGGCGCTACATCACGTCTCCATCCGATTCCAAAGCGGGTCTTGTCGAAGCGTTGGTTGGCATAAAGACTCAGGATGAGGCGGTGAACTGGCTGAGGCTTAACCCGGTTTATCGCAGAGCCATTCAGAAACGGCCAATCACAAAGGAAATGCGGACCAATTATATCTGGTGCAAACATCTGAATGCAGCAAAGCAGACCTGCCAGATTGAATTGGAAGCCGACACAATGCGGTTTGTGCAGGCCAAGGTCACGCGCACCACCCGTTTTTTCAAGTTTTCCGGGGCCCGCATCTATCGCGGTTCAGACGCACCAGTGTGGCGCGCGCGCGATCAGTCCAGCCTTGTCTTTCCGATCATTAGCCGAGAGGCCTTCGTTGATTGGCAGGTCAAGCTGCCTGTCATTGACACCCGTATCCATGGCACCGCCGACACCCCCATCGTTGATGTCAGCAGCCGAACCGAGCGGCCGGATGCCCTGGTCTTGGGCGACTGTGTCGACCGGATAATGAAAACAACCCGCGCGTTTCGTAATGACGACGCAGCGGCGCTGATCGCGGCAAGGTCGCTTTGCACCATTCAACCCGAAAACATTTCAGATGTGACGACCTTCGTTTGCGGAAATGAAACGATTGACGGCAACATTGCGCTTTGCCCCGCCGTTGAAAATGATCAACGCGTCAAGTCGAATTGGAGCACACAACACAAGGCTGGCTTGCTGAAGCGTGTCGAAGGCCCATTCCCCCAGAGCTTCACCTTTGATCGTGAGATCGACAGATTGGCCATCGCGCTGTTTGAAAATGCAATATCAACGGCGGAGAAAAGCGATCGGAACTTTGCGCCGGCGGTGGCATTTGCCCAAAGCGCGAGAGCAATGACCAGAAAGATCGTAAAAGACTATGCGACCATCTTTGGCACAAAGGATTTGCCACCCGATTTGTTGACCATCATCGGCGGCGACAAGATCAAGGATCATTCCCGCATAGCTGTTCTGGTGGCGTTGACCCGGCAACCGCAGTTGATTGCCTATTACAAGCACCGGAATATCCTGGCACCATTTATCTATCACAACCTTTTGCAGCAGTTGGAAAAAATGGGGCTGGTTGTTTTTGTGGATACCACTGGCCGCTTGCAATGATGAGGCGGGCAATGATGAAGCGGGCGGGGTCGTAGGTTTGGTGGTCGCAGCAAGGGCTGCGGCGACCGTATCTGTCTATCAGTCAAGCGCGGGCGCGGGGCGCAATGTGCCCGCGCATTCACCGAACCCGATCTGGTAGCCATCACCCTTGGCCGCGCCGCGCAGGGTCAATGTGTCACCATCTTCGAGGAAGGTGCGCGTCTCGCCCGTGTCCAGCGTCAAAGGCTCCTTACCGCCCCAGCTGAGTTCCAGCAGGCTGCCACGGTTTTCTTTTTCGGGGCCGGAAATGGTGCCGGAGCCGAGCAAGTCACCAATCCGCATGGGGCACCCGCTGGTGGTGTGATGGGTCAGCTGTTGGGCCGCTGAATAATACATCACATTGTAATTGGTGCGCGACAGGATGGTTTCGCCCTTGCCTTCCGGTGCCAGCGCAACCTCCAGGTCGATGTCGTAAAGCATCGGGCCAGGCTCCGCGAGATAGGGCAACAGTTCCTTTTCACGGGGCGGGGTTGGCGCGCGGAAGGGTTCCAGCGCCTCTTTCGTTACAATCCATGGGCTGATGGTGGTGGCGGTCGCCTTGGCCTGAAACGGCCCGAGCGGCGCATATTCCCACGCCTGAATGTCGCGCGCGGACCAGTCGTTGAGCAGCACATAACCAAAGATCATGTCGTCAGCTTCCTGCACCGAGACACGGCCCTTTGACGGTTTGCCAACGATGGCACCCATCTCAAGTTCCAGATCAAAACGCTTGGACGGCGCAAACACCGGCATATCCATGTCGGGGGCTTTCAACTGGCCATTGGGGCGGGTCACATCGGTGCCACTGACGACAACCGAAGACGCGCGGCCATTGTATCCGATAGGAATGTGCAACCAGTTTGGCGGCAGGGCATTGGCCGGGTCGCGGAACAGGCTGCCGACATTGAACGCGTGGTGGCGACCAGCGTAAAAATCGGTGAATTCAGTCACACTGAATGGCATTTCAAGCGTGGCATCGGCCATGGCGACCAGATGGCCTTCAAGGTCAGAACGCGCTGCTGCGCCTTCGGCCAGTGCCGCCGTCAGATGCGCACGGAAAGCGCGCCAGACATCAGCGCCCAGACCCATGAAATCATTCCATGTGCCACGGGCAAAAACGCCAGCCTGCGGCAGGTCCAGCAGGCCAGCCTGCTCAAGCGCGGTCACATCAAGGATGCGATCACCGATGGCAACACCGGCATGCAGGTCGCTGCCCGCGACGCGAAAGGCACCGTAAGGCAGGTTGTTGAGCGGGAAATCACAGGCGGGCGCATTTGCGCTGTCCACCCAGGAGCGGAGGAGGTTTTTCATGTCTAATCCTTCAGGAGGCGTCAGGCTGATTTTCGGGGCGTGCGGCATCAAATGCCGGCAGTTTCAGGGCGTGCTCCTCAATCTGGAGCAGGCGGCCAAAGGGTGTCATGTCCACCCCCCAGCGGTGCGCGTTATAAAGCTGCGCAACAAGGCAAATGTCGCAAAGCTGTGGCGTATTGCCAAAGCTGAACGTGGGGCCATCGGGTAACAGCGCCTGATAGGCATGAAACCCTTCGGTCATCCAATGGCGCATCCATTCGATCCCGTCGTCGCCGCTCAGCCCATGTTCGGATTTGAGCCGCGCCACGATCTTGAGGTTGTTAACCGGGTGAATGTCCGTTGCGATGACCTGTGCGGCGGCCTGAACCTGTGCGCGCTGAACCGGGTCAGTGGGCAGTAACGCAGGCTCCGGTGCGATGTGGTCGAGGTATTCCAGAATGGCCAGTGATTGCGTCAGCACGGTGCCATCTGACAGCACGAGAGTCGGCACGCCCTTGACCGGGTTCTTTGTCACATAATCCGGCGCGCGTTGCGCACCGGACACAAGGTCAACAGGGATGGTTTCATAGGCCATCCCCTTGAGATTCAGCGCCACCCGCACCCGATAGGATGTGGTGGATCGCCAATAGGAATAGAGCGTCAGCATCGCGGTCATTTCTTGCCCGGCGTGCCGTCGAACTTTTTCTCCATGTCGGCCCAGCAATCAATGTAATTGTCCTGCAACGGGGCCTCTTTCCCGGCAAACTGTGTCAGCTGCTGCGGGAAACGCGTTTCGAACATGAAGGACATGGTGTTTTCCAGCTTGTCCGGGCCGAGGTTGGCGTTGGATGCCTTTTCAAACGCTTCACGATCAGGGCCGTGGGGCAGCATCATGTTGTGAAGGCTCACACCACCGGGGACAAAGCCCTGCGGTTTGGCATCATACTCGCCGTAAATATTACCCATCAGCTCAGACATGATGTTCTTGTGGTACCATGGCGGGCGGAAGGTATCTTCCATCACCATCCAGCGTTCGCGGAACAGCACAAAGTCGATGTTGGCGGTGCCGGGCTGGCCTGAGGGCGCGGTCAGAACCGTAAAGATTGACGGGTCAGGATGGTCGAACAGGATCGCGCCAACAGGGCAATAGTTGCGCAGGTCATATTTATAGGGCGCATAGTTGCCGTGCCATGCCACCACATCCAGCGGGCTTTGCGCGATCTTGGTGATGTGGAACTGGCCGCACCATTTCACGGTGACGGTTGAAGGCACCTCACGGTCTTCGAAGGCGGCAACGGGTGCCTTGAAATCACGCGGGTTGGCCATGCAGTTCGCGCCAATCGGGCCACGGCCCGGCAACTCAAACTTTTGACCATAGTTTTCGCAGACAAAGCCGCGCGCCGGCCCGTCGAGCACTTCGACACGGTACACAAGGCCGCGTGGCAGAATGGCGATTTCCTTTGGCTCTACGTCAATAATGCCCAATTCGGTCGCAAAGCGCAGGCGCCCTTCCTGGGGGACCACCAGCATTTCGCTGTCGGCGGAAAAGAAATATTCGTCCTTCATCGATTCAGTGACGAGATAGATGTGGGAGGCCATGCCAACCTGCGTGTGCACATCACCCGCCGTGGTCATGGTGCGCATACCCGTCAGCCACGTCAGCGCCTCACCCGAATGGGGAACCGGATCCCAGCGGTACTGGCCGAGCGATGTGACATCAGGGTGAATGTCTGGCGCAGAGCGGAAATGAGGCAGGTCAATTTTCTCATAACGATGGCTGTGCTTGACCGATGGGCGAATGCGATAGCACCACGTACGCTCCGGGTGCACGTCGGTGAAGGCGGTGCCGGAAAGCTGTTCGCCATACAGGCCATAGTTACATTTCTGCGGGCTGTTCATACCTTGCGGCAGCGCGCCGGGCAGGGCCTCGGTTTCGAAATCATTGCCGAAACCGGGCATGTAACCGGGCGTGGTCGTCCCGCCGTCAGCTTGGGTCATCGGGCGGATGTCAGTGTCATTCATTGGGCTCTCCATTCGCTCTGCTGGGGTGGGTGCAAATTGCGGTCACTCGCGTGGTTATCCGGCGGCGGCTGTCCCTGCCAAAGGGACGTGTGGCCGCGTTTCCGCGCTGGTCCGTTGCTTTGCACCCCATCCTGTTTTCGGCTCTCAAATTCGTTTCACTTGCAACGATTAACAGTTTGTGAGAGTGTGAGTCAAGGTCGTTTCATATGCAACGAAATCCGGAATGTAGGATTACATGACGTCAGACACCTTCATCCTGTCAGAATTTCTGCCCTATAACCTGTCGGTACTGTCGACGCGCAGCACCAAGATGCTTTCGAAGGTTTATGGCGAGAAATATGGCCTCTCGACGCCTGAATGGCGCGTGCTGGCGCATGTGGCGCGGCGGGAAAAGATGTCTGTCCGTGAAATTCACGACAGTGTTTATCTGGAAAAACCCAGCGTCAGCCGCGCGGTGGCAAAGCTGGAAAAAGCCGGGCTTTTGGCCAAGACCACTTGCGACACAGATCACCGGCTGGTGGAAATTGAACTGACCGATGCCGGGCAAAAGGTATTTGCCGGCATTGTGCCAGAGGCATTGTCATTCGAAGCGGCGCTGACCAATGCGCTTTCAGCGGAAGAACGCGACCAGCTACGCAGCCTGATGGAACGGTTGCATGATGCGCTGGACCAGCACCCGAACGCCACGCGCCGCCCCCGAATGGATACAGGCGAGATGAATACAGACGGGGACAAGACACCCCCCGCCGGGACAGGCGCGCCAGCGAAACATGAGACGGGACAGAGGGAAACAGAACATGACTGATCTGACGGGTAAAACGGCTGTTATCACCGGCTCAACTTCGGGCATTGGGTTGGGGCTGGCGCGTGGGTTTGCGCAGGCAGGCGCGAATGTTGTTCTGAATGGCTTTCGCGATGCAGCGCAGGTCGAAAACACCCGCGCCGAAATGGACGCCAGCGCAGCAGGTGTGGTGACCTATCACCGCGCAGATATGCGTGACCCGGACCAGATTGAAACGCTGATTACCTCAACGGTCGAACGTCATGGAAGTGTCGATATTCTCGTCAACAACGCGGGCATTCAGCAGGTGTCCCCGGTGGAGGATTTCCCCCGCGACAAATGGGGCATGATCGTTGACGTCAACATGAACTCCGCCTTTCACACGGCGCGCGCGGCGATCCCGGCGATGAAGGCAAATGGCTGGGGCCGGATCATCAACATGGCCAGCGCGCATGGCCTTGTCGCCTCTCCCTATAAATCAGCCTATGTGACGGCCAAGCACGGGCTGGTGGGCATGTCCAAGACCATCGCGCTTGAGGTGGCGGAGGCAGGCATCACCTGCAATGCGATCTGCCCCGGCTATGTGCTGACCCCGCTGGTGGAAAAGCAGATCCCCGATACCGCCAAGTCACGGGGCATGACGGAGGAAGAGGTCAAGCGCGATGTGCTTCTGGCCGCGCAATGGACCAAGAAATTCGTCACCGTTGAACAGCTCGCCGGGGTGGCATTGTTTCTCTGCTCGGACGTTGCGCAGAACATTACCGGGATAACCCTGCCGGTTGATGGCGGGTGGACCGCGTCATGAAGGCCGGAAAAGTCGTCTCCCCCGCAGAGGCCGCCGCGCTTATCAAGGACGGTGATTGCCTGACCACATCCGGTTTTGTTGGCATCGGCGTGCCGGATGAATTGCTGGCCGCGATTGAAACACGTTTTGTCGAAACGGGTGCCCCGCGCGATTTGTCCCTGTTCTTTGCTGCAGGGCAGGGCGATGGCAAGGACCGTGGCCTTAACCGGCTGGGCCATGAAGGCCTGCTGAAACGTGTGATTGGTGGCCATTGGGGGTTGATCCCCAAGGTCGCCAAACTGGCAACAGCGGGCAAGATCGAAGGCTGGAACCTGCCGCAAGGGGTGATCAGCCAGCTTTATCGCGACATCGCGGCGGGCAAACCGGGGATGTTGTCCAAGGTCGGTCTTGAAACTTTTGTTGACCCCCGTCAGGGCGGCGGGGCCGTCAATGACATATCAACCACGCCACAGGTCGAATTGATGGAGGTCGGCGGCGAGGAGGTGTTGTTCTACCCCGCCCAAAAACTGACTGTCGCGCTGTTGCGCGGCACCACCGCTGATGAAGCAGGCAACGTCACGATGGAGCGGGAGGCGCTGACCATCGACAATCTGGCACAGGCCATGGCGGTGCATAACGCGGGCGGTGTTGTGATCGTACAGGTTGAACGGGTGGCCGCCGCAGGCACCTTGCCCGCACGCGATGTGCATATTCCCGGCATTCTTGTGGATGCGATTGTGGTCGCCAAACCTGAAAACCACCTGCAAACCTATAGCACCGCGTTCAGTCAGGCCTTTACCAACCGGATGCGCCCCCCAGCGGGGGAAATTCCGGCCATGCGCCTTGATGCGCGCAAGGTGATCGCGCGGCGCTGTGCGTTTGAATTGCCGATCAACGGCGTCGTCAATCTTGGCATTGGCATGCCCGAAGGCGTCGCATCTGTTGCCGCCGAAGAAGGGTTGCTGTCGCATCTGACGCTGACGGCGGAACCCGGTGTGATTGGCGGGCAGCCTGCCTCTGGTCTGGATTTTGGGGCGGCGGTCGATACGGATGCGGTTATTCCCCAGAACAATCAGTTCGATTTTTACGATGGTGGTGGGCTTGATCTGGCCTGTCTTGGTCTGGCGCAGGCCGATGCGGCGGGCAATGTGAACGTCTCGCGGTTTGGCCCACGGCTTGCCGGGGCGGGTGGGTTCATCAACATCAGCCAGAACGCCCGCGCCGTTGTCTTTGCCGGCACGTTCACCGCGCAGGGGTTCGCAGCAGAGATCAACGGCGGCGTTGATATTCGGCAGGAAGGCAAGGCGCGCAAGTTCCTTGACCATGTTGAACAAATCTCATTTTCCGGTGCCCGTGCCGCGCGCTTGGGCCAGCCCGTTCTTTATGTGACCGAACGTTGTGTGTTTGAATTGACGCCGCGGGGCCTGAAGCTGACCGAAATTGCGCCCGGTATTGATTTGGAGCGTGATATTCTGAAGCTGATGGATGTTCACCCGATCATGGATGAGGTCAACCCGATGGACGCGCGCATTTTCCGCCCCGAGGAAATGGACCTGCGCACAGACCTGTTGCACCTTGATCTGCCCGACCGGGTGGCGATTGACCTGTCCTGCGGGCAGCTTTTCCTCAATTTCGAAAAGATGCGCATTCGCACCGCCGATGAAATTGACCTTGTGCGCGATGCGGTCGAGAGGGCCTGCCAACCCTATGGCAAGCGGGTCGATGTGATCGTCAACTATGATGGGTTCCGCATTGATGAGGTGTTGGAAACAGCCTGGGCCGAAATGGTGCGCGGGTTGACGGCCCGCTATTATCGCGATGTTTCGCGCTATTCGGGCTCGGCGTTCATGCGGATGAAACTGGGCGAAGTGTTCCCCGATGCGCGCACCCACATCTTTGAGACAGGCGCACAGGCACAAGCGTTTCTTGGGGTGGATCGCTCATCCTGACGCGGGCCTGACACGGGTCTTACTGACACGGGCCTGA
>JBMYXS010000106.1:0-8452 GCA_049608645.1 Pikeienuella sp.
CCCTTCTTAATTGACCGACCGAAAATCGGGCCAAGTTCAACACGTGACAGGGGGGACATATGTCGGGTTTTGTCATCGACGATGTATCCATGACGTTTCAGCTGCCAGGCGGCGGAACCGTTGAGGCACTGAAAAATATCAATCTGGAAATCAAGAAGGGCGAACTGATGTCCGTCCTTGGCCCGTCCGGTTGTGGCAAGACCACGCTGTTGAACATTCTGGCCGGATTTCTTGCGCCCACTGGCGGCGAATCTCGGTTGGGCGACAGCGTTGTGCGTGGCCCCGATCCGCAGCGCGGCATGGTCTTTCAGAAAGGCGCCCTGTTTGAGTGGATGTCTGTCGAAGACAACATCGGCTTTGGCCAAAAGATGCGCGGTGTGCCAAAGGCAGAAATTGCCCGCACGGTTGAGGAACTTCTCGACATCGTTGGCTTGCAGGAATTCGGCAAGAAGATGATTTACGAGCTTTCGGGCGGTATGCAGCAGCGTGTGGCGCTGGCCCGTTGCCTGGCGAATGACCCGGACGTCGTGCTGATGGATGAGCCGCTTGGCGCACTGGATGCGCTGACGCGCGAAAAGATGCAGGCACTGGTGCTCAAGCTGTGGAAAGACACGGGCAAGACCATCATCCTGATCACCCACTCCGTTGATGAGGCGTTGCTGTTGGGGGAGCGTTTGCTTGTCATGGCGCCGCGCCCCGGCCGTGTGCACAAGGAGTATCGCCTGCCGTTTGCTGAGATGGGCGTTGGGGCCGATCTTCGCGAAGTGAAACAACATCCTGATTTCAATCCGAAACGTGACGAGATCCTGAATATGATCTGGGACATGGAAGAAGAAATCATGGGCCGGAAGGAGGGCTGATCATGCTTGAAGAAATTGGAGATTTGATCGTTACGACCCTTTGGATGGCTGTTGGTATCGCAGCAATCTTTGGTCTTTATGTCGCCATCGCGGGTGTGTGTGCCTTTGTTTCCACATTCTTTGCCAAACGGCGTGAGGAAAAGGGCGGCTTCAACGCACTGAAGACCGTGACATTCGGCGACGAGAGCGCCGTTACAGCGAATCGCGTTGCCTCTGTATTGGGCGTCATTGCGATTTTCCTGATCTGGGGCATTGCCACCGGGTCAAAATATGCACCACCGCTTTTGCCCGGTCCGTTTCAGGGCGAAACGTCATTTGAATACACCGCCGTTGACAGCGCGGGCAAGTCGGCCACGGGCACGGTTTACCTGCAGGTTTATCCCGACGGTACGGATTACGAAAAGAAGACGGTCGGCCAGGCCAATGGTTTCGCGCCTGATCTGGTCGCTGACATCAAGGTGCGCCGTTCGACGCTGGTCAAGGCACCATCAATCGGTGAGGGCGATGCCAAGCAGAAACTGACGATCACGGCGATCGACGGCCAAGCGGTTGAACCGAATGGCACGGTTGATTTCGCTGACGGCTCCATCAAGATGACGGGCAAAGGCAGCCTTTCGATCACACCCTACGCTGGTATGACGATGGAAGCTCTCTATCTGCCCCCACCTGAGCAGGTTTGGACACGGTTTGTCGATCTGCACCAGAATGGCTATCAGGGCGTTGGCCTTTGGGAAAACGTGTTCTGGTCGCTGGCCCGTGTTGTCATCGGCTTCGCGCTTGGTGCCATGTTCGGTATCCCACTTGGATTTGCGATGGGCCTGAATGGCTGGCTGCGCGGTTGGTTTGATCCGATCGTGGAGTTCATGCGCCCGGTTCCGCCATTGGCACTCATCCCGCTGATTATCATTTGGTTCGGCATCTGGGAGCAGGGTAAAATCTCGTTGCTGTTCCTTGCGTCGCTCTGGATTATGACAATCGCTGCGCGGTCCGGTGTGTCGGGGGTGAATATCTCAAAGGTGCACGCGGCCTACAGCCTCGGTGCCTCCAAGAGCCAGTTGTTGCGCAAGGTTATCTTGCCAAACTCTCTGCCGGAGATCTTTACCGGTGCCCGGGTTGCGATGGGTGTTTGCTGGGGCACGGTTGTTGCAGCCGAGCTTGTTGCGGCTGAAAAAGGCGCAGGCAAGATGATCATTGCAGCATCCAAGTTTCAGCTCACGGATATCGTAATCGTCGGGATCATCATCATTGGTGTGATCGGTTATGGGATCGATATTTTGATGCGGCGCGCCGAAAACGCACTGGTTCCCTGGAAAGGGAAAGGCTAATTTATCGAGAATAAGAAAAGTGGGGCCAAATGGTCCCACTTTTTGAATGAAGCGACTGGCTGGTCGATTCAGCCACATCTGGCTCTATCGCCGCAAGCTGCTGGTCCGTAAGAGGGGCCAACTCTTACGCGGCGATCTGACCAAAAGGGAAAATGCGCTATGAAAATGACTACCGAAGAGGCCTTTGTAAAAGTCCTTCAGATGCACGGCATCGAACACGCGTTTGGTATCATTGGCTCCGCCATGATGCCGATTTCCGACCTGTTCCCACAGGCTGGTATCAAGTTCTGGGACTGCGCGCACGAAATGACCGCTGGCATGATGTCAGACGGTTACACCCGTGCGACCGGTAAAGTGTCCATGATGGTTGCGCAGAACGGTCCAGGCATCACGAACTTTGTGACCTCCGTTAAGACCGCTTACTGGAACCACACGCCGCTTTTGCTGGTTACGCCACAGGCCGCGAACAAGACCATCGGTCAGGGTGGCTTCCAGGAAGTTGAACAGATGGCGCTGTTCGAAGACATGGTTGCCTATCAGGAAGAAGTGCGTGACCCAACGCGCATCGCCGAGACACTGAACCGCGTGATCCTTCAGGCGAAACGTGCCTCTGCCCCCGCGCAGATCAACATTCCGCGCGATTTCTGGACGCAGGTTGTCGACATCGAACTGCCCGCGATCGTGGAATTTGAGCGCCCATCAGGCGGCGAAGAAGCCCTTCAGAAAGCCGCAGACCTGCTTTCCGAGGCTGAGTTCCCTGTTATTCTGAACGGTGCTGGCGTGATCCTTGCAGGCGGCATTGATGCGTCTCGCCAGTTGGCTGAGAAACTGGATGCGCCTGTATGTGTTGGCTATCAGCACAACGACGCTTTCCCCGGCAACCACCCGTTGTTTGCTGGCCCATTGGGTTACAACGGCTCCAAAGCTGGTATGGAACTGATCGCGAAAGCGGACGTTGTTCTGGCACTCGGCACACGCCTGAACCCGTTCTCCACACTGCCGGGTTACGGCATTGATTACTGGCCCAAGGATGCGAAGATCATTCAGGTTGACCTGAACCCGGATCGCATCGGCCTCACCAAACCCGTCACGGTTGGTATCGTTGGTGATGCGAAAAAGGTTGCTGAGGGCATTCTGTCCCGTCTTGGCGGCGCAGCGGGCGACAAGGGCCGTGCCGCACGTACGGCTACGGTTGCTCAGACCAAATCTGCTTGGGCGCAGGAGCTGACCTCCATGGACCACGAGGACGACGATCCAGGCACCACCTGGAACGAACGTGCCCGCGTCCGTGAGCCTGGCAAGATGTCGCCCCGTATGGCGTGGCGTGCGATCCAGTCGGCGTTGCCGAAAAACGCGATCATCTCGTCCGATATCGGCAACAACTGTGCCATTGGTAACGCTTACCCATCGTTCGAAGACAGCCGCAAATATCTTGCGCCCGGCCTGTTTGGCCCGTGCGGATACGGCTTCCCGGCGATTGCTGGTGCCAAGATCGGTTGCCCGGATGTGCCCGTAGTTGGCTTTGCTGGCGACGGTGCCTTTGGTATCTCCATGAACGAGATGGTTTCGGTCGGTCGTGGTGATTGGCCACCAATCACCATGGTGATCTTCCGCAACTACCAGTGGGGCGCTGAAAAGCGGAACACGACACTGTGGTTCGACGACAACTTTGTTGGCACCGAGCTGGACACGAATGTGTCTTACGCTGCGATTGCGAGAGCTTGTGGCCTTGAAGGTGTGCAGGCTGACAGCATGGACGGCCTGACCGAGGCGCTTGCAAAAGCGGTCGACGATCAGATGAACCACGGTAAGACGACCTTCATCGAAATCCTGCTGAACCAGGAACTCGGTGAGCCGTTCCGCCGCGACGCGATGAAGAAACCAGTATCTGTTGCTGGCATTTCAATCGACGACATGCGCCCACAGGTTGTATCCTAAGGGTCAGATGATGGCGGTGCCCCCAAGTCCGGGGGCACCGTCTTTTTTATTTCTCGACTGGAACGAGGTCTGAGTATGAGCGGCTTTCTCTCCTCCCTTGCACCAGTATGCCCCCCTGATCTGATTGAACGCGCCCGTGCGGCTGGGCCTGCCCGTGTTGCGATTGCGCGTGCCGGTGCGGCATTGCCGATGCAGGCGGCGCAGCAGGCGACCGAAGCAGGCGTGATGACGCCGGTTTTTGTAGGTGAGGCAGATGCCATTCGCACCGAAGCCAGGGCGCTGGATTGGGATATCTCAAAATTCGCGATTGTAGACGCAGAAGGCGAAACAGACGCCGGCCTGAAGGCGGCGCATCTGACCGGTGCGGGCGAAGCAGATGTTTTGATGAAGGGGCATCTGCACACCGATGTGTTTATGAAATCGGCTCTTAACCGGGATGCGGGTTTGCGCACCGGCGAACGCCTTGTGCACATCTTTCACATCTCCCCCCCCGATGGTGGGCGTTCCATCATGGTGTCTGATGCGGCCGTAAATGTGACGCCGGACATCAAGACACGCCAAGCCGCGATTACGGCGGTTGCCCACCTTGGGCAGGCGCTTGGGCTGGCACGGCCGAAGATTGCGGTGTTGTCGGCAACTGAATCCCCGATCCCCTCTGTACCCTCTTCGATGGACGGGCGGGAGCTTGCCGAGTGGGCCAAGGAAAACGTGCTGAACGCGGATGTGAGTGGGCCGTTGGCGCTCGACCTTATTCTCAGCCCGGAGGCGGTCGCCGTCAAGGGATTGGGGAACGACCCGGTTGCGGGGCAGGCTGATGCCATCATCGTGCCTGACATCAATGCGGGGAATGCGTTGTTCAAGGCGCTGGTTTATGTGGGGGGCGGCTGCGCTGGCGGCGTTGTCATGGGGGCGAAGGCCCCGATTCTGCTTACCAGCCGCGCTGACCCGCCCGCTGCGCGGCTTGCTTCAGCGGCGCTGGCGGCAATTTTGCGGGCAGAGTAAAAATTCTACAGCTTTGCGCGGGGAAATCGTGCATAGCTATCGTGATCAAAGGCGCAACAGACGCCGATCAGCATACGCAATGGGGGACGCGTGACGCCGCATGACTTGGATCGCCGAAATGATGGCGCTCTCCACCGGGGAGGCGCTGGCGCTGGCCGCCATTTGCTTCGTCGCGGGTCTGGTGCGCGGCTTTTCGGGTTTTGCGTTGTCCGCGATGATCATGGCGTGCGCGGTGCTGATCCTGCCGCCGGTTTACCTAATTCCGATTTGCTCATTGCTGGAGGCGATGGCCAGCCTGTTGATGTTCAAAGGCGGTTCGCGCAACGGCGATTGGCCAATGGTGTGGCGCCTGACAGCGGGCGTCGTCGTCGGCACGCCGCTCGGCCTTTATCTGACAACAACATTGCCAGTGGATCAAAGCCGCATGTTGGCGCTGGCGGTTGTGTTGGCCCTGGCCGCGTTGCAACTGGCGCGGCTCAGATTGCCCGCGCTCGGCACCCCCTTTGGCACCTATGTCGCCGGGACGGTTTCGGGCGTGGCCAGTGGCCTCGCCTCCGTCGGTGGTATGGTAATCGCACTTTTTGTGCTCTCGCAAAATGCAGCGGCGGCGCGGATGCGCGCGACGCTGGTGCTGTATCTTGCGGTGACAATTCTGGTTGGATGGTTCTGGTTGATCTATTTCGACATGCTGACCGTTCAGGCCCTTATCCGCGCCGCTTTCATGGCGCTGCCCGTAACCCTTGGCGTGCTGATTGGCGCGCAGGGGTTCACACCCAAATTCGAACACCTGTATCGCCCATTCTGCCTGTGCCTGCTGGTCGGCCTTGCCGGCCTTGGCCTCGTGCGAATGGCGTTTTGAGAAGGAACCGCCGATGAACGCGCCAAAGCTGGATCTCAGCCCAAAGGTCTCTGACGAGATTGCCAAGACCACTTGTTATATGTGCGCCTGCCGTTGCGGCATCAATGTGCACCTGCGCACGGGAGACGATGGTGTCAAAAAGGTGCGCTATATCGAAGGTAACCGCGATCACCCGGTGAACAAGGGTGTGCTCTGCGCCAAAGGGTCCGCCGGGATCATGCAGCATTATTCGCCTGCACGCCTGCGCAAACCGCTTAAACGTGTTGGCGAACGTGGTGAGGGCAAGTTCGAAGAGATCGAGTGGGAAGAGGCGCTCTCCATGGCCGTCGATTGGCTGGCCCCGGTTCGCGAGAAAGACCCTTCAAAGCTGGCGTTCTTCACGGGCCGCGACCAGTCGCAATCGCTGACAAGCTGGTGGGCGCAGGCGTACGGCACGCCGAACTATGCGGCCCACGGTGGGTTCTGTTCTGTGAACATGGCGGCGGCTGGCATCTATACGATGGGCGGCGCGTTCTGGGAGTTTGGCTCCCCCGATTGGGAACGCACGAAAATGTTTATGATCTTTGGCGTTGCCGAAGACCATGACAGCAACCCGATCAAAATGGGCCTTGGCCGCCTGAAAGCGCGCGGCGCAAAGGTTGTCGGGGTGAACCCCGTGCGTTCCGGTTACAACGCCGTTGCCGACGAATGGGTTGGCATCACACCGGGGACGGATGGGTTGTTCATCCTCGCGATGGTGCATGAATTGTTCAAAGCGGGGAAAATCGATCTCGACTACCTGATCCGCTATACCAACGCGCCATTCCTCGTGAACCGCGACCCGGAGTCGGAGCAATTTGGCCTGTTTGTGCGCGATGACGACGGCAAGCCAATGGTGTGGGATCGGGTCACCAGCAAGGCGGTTCCCCATGATGATGTGAACGCGAAACCCGCAATGAAGGGTGATTTCCCGTCGCCTGACAGCGGCCGCTGCACGCCAGCGTTTGAGTTGATGGCGCGTAAATATCTTGACGACCAATATGCACCGGATGCGGTCGCGGAGCGTTGCGGCGTGAAGGCCGACACCATCCGCCGCCTTGCCGCCGAACTGGCGCACACGGCGTTTGAGGAAGAGATCACCATTGATCAGCCGTGGACCGATTGGCTGGGCCGCAAACAGGACAAGATGATCGGGCGGCCCGTCTCCTTCCACGCCATGCGCGGGATTTCGGCGCACTCCAACGGGTTTCAGACCTGCCGCGCGCTGCATCTGTTGCAGATCATCCTCGGTTCGGTCGAATGCCCCGGCGGCTTCCGCTTTAAGCCGCCATATCCAAAACCGGTTGAGGCGCACCCGCCGCCCCATCACAAGGTGACCCCCGGCAAGCCACTCGACGGCCCGCATCTGGGCTATGTGCGCGGGCCAGAGGGGTTGGCGCTGAACGAAGACGGTTCTGCCAAACGCATCGACAAGGCCTATACGTGGGAGCACCCCATGTCGGCCCACGGCATGATGCACATGGTGATCGCCAACGCCCATGCGGGCGACCCGTACAAGATTGATGTCTTGTTCATGTATATGGCGAACATGGCGTGGAACTCCTCCATGAACTCCGGCGGCGTGATGGACATGCTGCGGGACAAGGATGAAAACGGCGAATATGTGATCCCGAAGATCATCTATTCCGACGCTTATTCGTCCGAAATGGTGGCCTTTGCCGACCTCGTGCTGCCCGACACGACCTATCTGGAGCGGCATGATTGTATTTCCCTCCTCGACCGCCCGATTTGCGAGGCTGAGGCGGCGGCGGACAGCATCCGCTGGCCAGTCGTGGAACCTGACCGCGATGTGCGGGGGTTCCAGTCAGTTATCCTCGACCTCGGCGCGCGCCTTGGCCTGCCGGGGATGGTGGATGAGGACGGGTCCGCGAAATACGCCGATTACGCGGACTATATGGTCAACCACCAGCGCCGCCCTGGTGTCGGGCCGCTTGCCGGTTTCCGGGGGCCGGATGGTGATGGCAATGGGCGGGGCGAGCCGAACCCGGATCAGCTCAAGGCCTATATCGACAATGGCGGCTTCTGGATCAGCCATATCCCGGAGGAATCGCAATACTTCAAACCGTGGAACGCCGCGTACCAGAAATGGGCGGTGGAGCGGGGCTTCTATGACAAGGAACAGCCCTATGTGTTCCAAGTCTATCAGGAGACGCTCCGCAAATTCCAACTCGGCGCCGAAGGTAAGGGCGAGCATCAGCCGCCTGACCATCTGCGCGAACGGATCAAGGCGTGTTTCGACCCGCTGCCAATCTGGTATCCGCCGTTTGAGGAGGATCGCGTCGATACGGACGAATATCCGCTCCACGCCCTGACGCAGCGCCCGATGGCGATGTACCATTCATGGGGCAGCCAGAACGCGTGGCTCCGCCAGATCCACGGCACGAACCCGCTCTATGTGTCGGGTGATCTGTTCGATGAGCATGGGTTTA
>JBMYXS010000107.1:0-8210 GCA_049608645.1 Pikeienuella sp.
CATCCAATGGCGCGGTGCAGGTGGCCGGTGCAAGTGGTCGGTATCGGGCCAGTCACTCCATTTCAGGGTGCCCCACCCGGCCTGAACCGTGACCGGAATGGCCCGCTGACCAGAGGCTGCTTACCTCTCACCAATCTGTAATACGAACCCAAAGAAGCCTGAGAGAGTGAGCATCGCCAGACCAATCGCCAGCAAGAGTTGCCCAAACCGACCAAGGCGAGACTTAGCGCCGAGAGGCAGATCATCATTAATCCGTTTCCACCTTTGCGCGTAAGGTAGCGCATTGTTTTCCCCAATTCTTCGGATGGACAAATTAGGCTTCGCGATTACAAAAAATACGCAGGCAAGTCCGAGCCAAATCGTGAGAAAGCCTGGCAGTGACCCAATTTGAATAACTGCATGGCTCATTCTTACTCCAGACTTTTTCTAAGTTGGGTCGTTTGGGCCTAAACGCGCAATGAGCGACCGGTGCAGATATCACAATGGCCGCTCCGTCCGCACCCCACGCCCGAGAGTGCCATTCTGCGTTGACCCTTAACAGCCGCTGAGAGGCACCAGTGGGCGGGTGTCGCGAGGGCGCAGAAAAAATGGGGCAGCCAGAGTCGTTCTGGCTGCCCCATGTCTTTTCAGCTTGTTAAGCGCAGAGGCTTACTTGCAACGGATGTGGTAGATGAAACCACCCAATGCCGCGCCGATGATCCAGGCATAGCCGGACAACTGGCCAAGTGCAGGCACCCAGACGGTTGCAACCGAGAACACCGCCGCGATGGCGAAGGCGATGACGGCATTGTCGTGCCAGCCGTTGCCATAGTGATACTCACCACCGTTCATGTCGTAGAGGTCTTTCACGTTCAGCTTTTCTTTACGAACGATGTAATAATCTACCACAAGGATACCGAACAGCGGGGCCAATGTTGCGCCGAGCGTGTTCACAAACCCGCTGATGCCGATCTGGCTGATGACAGCCGTCCACAGGCCGCCGATGATCAGGGCAAAGCCGGATGTGATCAGACCCGCCTTGCGGAAGCTGATGGTCGAAGGCGAGAGGTTCGCAATGCCGTTCACAGCGGGGATGAAGTTCGCCACGAGGTTGATACCCATGGTCGCCGCAAAGAACGTAACAGCCGCAATGACGCTGAGCAGGACGCTGTCAGATTTTTCAACGATCTCGGTTGGGTTGATGATGGCCTCGCCATAAACAACCGCCGCGCCCGCTGTGGTCAGCAATGCCAGCGCAGAGAACAGGATCATGTTGAACGGCAGACCCCAAAGGTTGCCTTTCGTCATGGCCTGCTTGTCTTTGGCATAGCGCGAAAAGTCACTGAAGTTGATCATCACCGCCGCGAAATAGGCAACCATGGTGCCAAAGATCGCAATAAAACCGGTAAACTCAGTGGTCCAGGTGCCCTCTGGGTTCGCAAAGATCGTCTGCATGGATGACAACAGCTGACCGTCAGATTTGATCCACAGCACCACAACAAGCGCGATCATCACGGCATAAACAAACGGCCCGGCAAAGTTGAGGAACCGCTCAACCCAGCCCATGCCCTGCCAGAAGATCAGGATGCGAAGTACCCACACGATGAGGAATGAAATCCAGCCAATCGCCGTCAGGCCCAGATATTCCTCGCCCCCCGATGTGCGCGTCAGCGCGTGGATAAGCAGCGCGAGAGCGGTAGAGGCAAAGTAGACCTGAACGCCATACCAGAACACGGCAAC
Organism: Pikeienuella sp.; assembly: GCA_049608645.1. Taxonomy (GTDB): domain Bacteria; phylum Pseudomonadota; class Alphaproteobacteria; order Rhodobacterales; family Rhodobacteraceae; genus Pikeienuella. The sequence goes on from JBMYXS010000107.1 coordinate 1,720, forward strand.
AACCGCACGCAACACGGCAGGCAGTTTGGAGCCGCCGGTGCCCATGCTGGCGCGGGCAAAACCGGGTAAGGCACACCGTATTTCTCACCGGCAGCGCCGGAAAGATTGACCATGTACATCACAAACAGACCTGAAAGCACCAATGCCGCAAAGGCTGTCCAGCCGCTTACGCCAAAGGAAATGAACAGCGATGCAACCAGTGCATAGCCAAACAGCGACTGAACGTCGTTGGCCCATACGTTGAAGATCGCGAATGACCCCCAGGATTTCTCCTCGGCGGTGACGGGCTTTAGCGCGTCTTAAAATTCTGACATATGTCTCCCCCCCTTTTGGGATTGTCGCCCTTAGCCATAGATAAGGGCGCATACGGATAGTTCGCATGCGCCCTATATCAACTTTTTCACAGATTCAAACTACTTTTTTGAGGTGTATTTAGGCTTCACCCGGCCTTGCGTGGCCCGCGTTACTTTGCCGGGGCCAATACAAAATCATGCACAACTTCATAGAATGGCTGGTCAAACCCCGCTTCCTTGATCCGGGCAGGGTCTTCGATCAGGTCGAACTTTGCCAACAGGCTTTCCTTGACCCCGAAGACCGCGTCAGAATGGATATAGGGGTCATCCGGGTCAAAGATGTGCGTGACCAATGTCTCGAAACCATCAGCCTCCAGAATGTAATGCAGATGCGCGGGGCGATAGGGGTGGCGGCCCAGCTTGTTCAGCATCTGGCCCACCGGGCCATCATCGGGAATGGGGTAGAACTTGGGTTTCACGCCCTTGAAGTGATAGGTGCCATCAGCGCCCGTGCGGAACACGCCGCGCAGGTTGAAATCAGGTTGCAGGCCCTTTTGCTGAACGTCGTAGAACCCTTCGTCGTTCGCCTGCCAGACATCAATTTTCGCGCCCTCAATCGGTGCGCCATCGGTACCGACGATGCGCCCCTTCACCAGCATCGGTTCACCCTTTTGGTCGAGACAAATGTCAGACCCCATGGGCAGTTCCGGCGCATCAGGCACATGAAACGGGCCAAGCACGGTTGATTCCGACGCGCCCGATGGTTTGCGATTGTTGATCGCATCCACCAGCATCGACACGCCCAGACTGTCCGACAGCAGGATGTATTCCTGCCGCCAGTCGTTGCAGGTGTGGCCAACTTTGGTGAGGAACTGGATCGCTTCGAACCATTCTTCCTGTGTTGGTTCAATCTCCTTTACGGCGGCGTGCAGATGTTTGGTGACAACTGCCATCACCTCGGCCAGCCGCGCGTCTGTTGCATTGGCGTTGCGGCTGATCACAACCTCGGCGGAGTTTTCTTCGGTGAAATAGCCTTGCTCTTGCGTGCTCATGCCGGCCTCCTATCGGGAAAGAACGGCGGACAGAACCCGCGTCAACTCGGCGGTCGGGTCATCGGCCATGGCTTCGGTGCGCCAGCACACATGCTGGTCAGGGCGCGTGATCACACAACCTGAATCGCCAATTTCATTGGCGCGGGCCCAGTCACCGGTGTGGTCGATATATTCCTGACGCGGGCCAATGACATGGGCGTGCAGGGTGATGCCAAACTTGTCAGCAACCGTTTTCGCCGCTTCGACCCAGGCCTTGCCGCCCAGCCCCGTGAACAGGGTGAACGCCCCGCCCCCGGCCAGATCGAGGGTGGAATGTTTGCCGCCCGCATCATCGAACAACCACGCATGTGGTATACGCGCGCCCGGCCATGTGGTCGGCTGGTAATGCAGATCCGCGTCCAGTGCGAAATCAGGTTCAATCTGGCCATCCGTCACCGCCGCGGAGGAGGAATACCGCTGGTTCATCTCAACGCCATGGGCATCAAATTCGTATTTCTTGAAGGCAATCGCGGCATTCAGCGCCTCCCGCTGTGCTTCGGCCTCTGGGGTGGAATCGCAACGGGCGTCCATATTGGCCTTGATCAGCTCGATATCCGTGCCGCCGGTCATGCCAAGGGCTTCGAAGATCGGGCCAAACTCGCCGATTGACTGGTTCGCGCGGGTCACGATCTGTTTGGCAATCGGCGCGCGCTCTTCGCTGTAGGTGTCAAGCAACGCTTCCCCCGCCTGCCCTTTCAGAACGGCGGCCATTTTCCAGGCAAGGTTGAACGCATCCTGAATGGAGGTGTTGGAGCCAAGACCGTTGGAGGGCGGATGGCGGTGCGCAGCGTCCCCCATGATATACACGCGCCCCTTGGACATTTGCGTGGCATAAGTGTCGTTCACTGTCCAGGTGTTGGCGCTGATCAGGTCAATTTCCAGCTCCGGGTCGCCAACCAGCTGGCGGGCCACATCGGTTGCCATTTTCTGATCAACCACCGGCGCAGGCTCGTTGATGTCATAGCCCCACACGATCAGCCATTCGTTCCACGGGCGGATCATCCGCACGAGGCCCATGCCGATACCGCCGACATTGGCACCGGGCTGCATCACCCAGTAAAGCACCGACGGGCGGTGCGCGACGTATTTGGACAGGTCAGCCCGGAAATAGATGTTCATGGACCCGCCAACGGCCATCTGGCCCTCAAACGGCAGGTTCTCATTCTCTGCCACCAGTGATTTACCACCGTCAGCGCCAATCAGATATTTTGAACGGATGGTGATTTCCTGGCCCGTCATACGGTCAAGACAGGTGGTGGTTACACCATCGGCATCCTGCACATGGCTTTTGTATTCGGTGCTCATCCGGGCCCGTGTGCCGCGCTTGCAGGCGGTTTTGAACAGGATGGGTTCCATGAATGTCTGTGGCAGGTCGTTCATGTAGGATGGCGATGACAACAGGTGCTCTGCCTTGGACAAGGGGTGCGTGCCCCATGATTTCATCCGCCCGATTTCCTCGCCCGCGAGGCTTTCACAAAAGACGTTTTCGCCCATCAGATCCTGTTCGGTGGCGTTGAGATAAACCTCATCCTCAACCTCGCGGCCCAGGTCGCGCAGCACCTCCATCGTGCGTTGGTTGGTGATATGCGCACGCGGCGTGTTGGCCAGCCAGTGATAGCGGTTGATAACGACGTTATCGATCCCATAGCTGGACAGAAGCGCCGCGCTGGCAGACCCCGCAGGGCCGGTGCCGATGATCAGAACCTCAGTTGTGATGTCTGCCATGTTCATATCTCCGATGTTGGTTTGGTCTTGCCGCCCCGAAGGGTCCGGCGAATGGGGAACAGGTGAAGGCCCGTGCGCTCCGACAACAGGCCCCAAAGGCCGCGCGGTGCCACAAGCATGATGATGACGGCCAGAACGCCCAGCGTCATAAGATACCAGCTGCCAAAATCGGCCAGCAGGGATTGCAGGGCAAAGAACACCAGCACGCCGATGATCGGCCCTTCGATGGTGCCAATGCCGCCGATGACGACGATAAAGATCACATAAGCCGTCCAGTCAGTGACGCTGAACGCCGCGTCGGGGCTGATCCGGGCTTTTTGCATGTAGATCAGACCACCCGCGAGGCCGGTGCCAAAGGCTGACGTAAGGAAGACGATCCATTTCATCCGCGCGGCATCAACGCCCACGGATTTTGCCGCCTCCATATTGTCACGCACCGCCGCCAGCGCGAGGCCCCGGCGCGTGCGCAACAGCCAATAGATGCCCCCGATCGTGGCCAGCGCCAGGGCAAGTGCCAGCCAATAGGCCAGAATATCGCGCGCCGCGGCGCTGCGCACATCCAGCACTTCCTTGATCAGATCCACGAACCACATGTCTTTGGTTGCCGCGCGCGGCAATGATGTGCCCGTGCCCCCGCCCAGTGTCTTCCACTGTGCCACCGACAGGCGCACGACCTCTGCAATCACCCATGTGCCAATGGCAAAATAAGCGCCGTTCAGGCGAAAGGCGAAAAACGCCGTGGGCACCGCAATGATCAACGCCGCCACCCCGGCCAGCAGAATGGCGGGCACCGGGTCCACGCCCAGCAGGATGACAGCGCCAAACAGCGCATAGGCCCCCATGCCGACAAAGGCCTGTTGCCCGATGCTGACCAACCCACCGTACCCTGCCAGCAGGTTCCAGAGTTGCGCCAGCACCAGCATGGTCAGGATGAAAAAGATGTCCTGTATCGCGCCGCGCCCGGCAAAGAAGGGCAGGGCGATCAACACGATCAGACCCAAAAGGCCCAAAAGCGCCGTGATGCGCGATGCGGGGGTTTGTGTGGTTACCGAATAAGCCATCAGTCATGCGCCCTTGGGAACAGGCCACGGGGCCGGACAAGCAGAACGATCAGAAACGCGATATGCCCCGACAGGATCTGCCATTCCGGGTTGATCGCCGCGCCAAGCGTTTGGGCAACGCCAATGATGATGCCCCCGACCAACGTCCCCCAGAGGGAACCAAGCCCCCCGATGATCACCGCCTCAAACGCATAGATCAGGCGCGCGGGGCCGATGTTGGGGTCAAAATTCGAACGCAGGCCCAGATACAGCGCCGCAATCGTGACAATCACCAGCGCAATGCCCGTTGCGACCGCAAAGATATTGCCCGGCTTGATGCCCATCAGGCTGGCGGTGGTCGCATCATCAGATGTGGCGCGAAAGGCCCGGCCAAGTTCGGTGCGATAAAAAAGCTGGTTCAGCGCCACAATCACCACAATCGCGGAGGCAAACGTCAGCAACGGCATCACGCCAAGCGATATGGGGCCAAGTTGAAGCGAAGCGGTCGTCAGCTCACTTGTCGGCAACCGCTGACTATCGGCCGAAAACGTCTCCAACAACGCATTTTGCAGCGCAATCGACAGGCCGAATGTCACCAGCAAGGGCGGCAGAATGTCATCGCCCAACGTCCGGTTCAGCAGGAATTTTTGCAAGACCCACCCCAGCGCAAACATCACCGGCATGGCAATCAACACCGCCACAAACGGCGACAGGCCCAACAGCGTGACCAGCAGCAGGATAAGATACGCCCCCATGACGATCAGATCACCATGGGCAAGGTTCACCAGCCGCATGATGCCGAAAACAAGGCTCAACCCAGCGGCAAACAGTGCATAAAGCCCGCCAAGCAGAATGCCTTGGATAATGGTATCAACCCAGATCAATGGCCCGCTCCGAAATAGGCGTTGTGAATGTCTTCGCGGCTGAGCGTGTCGGGGGTGCCGGACAGGGTCACGCGCCCCTCCATCATGCAATAGACCCGGTCGGCCACCGCCATGGCCTGCGCGATGTCTTGCTCTACCACCACAAGCGAGGCACCCGCCGCCTTGATCGCGGGCACCGCCTTGTAAATGTCCTTGATGACCACCGGCGCGAGGCCGAGGCTGATTTCATCGCACAACAACACGCGCGGGTTGCTCATCAACGCGCGGCCAATCGCAACCATTTGTTGCTGCCCACCCGACAGGGCCGTGCCGGGGCTGGCGCGGCGCTCCCGCAGGATGGGAAAGAGGTCAAACACCGTGTCCAGCGTCCAATGCCCACGGGTCTTGCGCCCGTATGTCCCGATCAGCAGGTTTTCCTCAACGGTGAGAGAGGGGAACAGTTTCCGCCCCTCCGGCACCATCGCGATGCCCTCTGCCATGATCTCGTCAGCGGGCCGGGTGCCGATGGGGGTGCCATCAAAGGTCACCGCCTGTGCCTCGTTCTGCAACACCCCGGCGATGGAGCGCATCAGCGTGGTTTTGCCTGCGCCATTGGCCCCGATAATGGCAATGGTTTCAGCCTCCGCCAGTTCGATATTCACACCGAACAGCGCCTGAAAGTCACCGTAATGCGCGGTCAGGTCACGGGTTTGCAAAAGCGCCATCAGACGTCGATCCCCAGATAAATCTCACGCACTTCGCGGCTGGCCATGATCTCGTCGGGGTCGCCAAGGCCGATGACCTTGCCGAAATCCAGCACCAGCAACCGCTCCACCACGGAAGTGAGCGCATGCAGCACATGTTCGATCCAGATGATCGTCACACCCTGGGCGTGAATGTCCTTGATCGTGGCGATCAACGCCTGACATTCCCCTTCGGTCAGCCCGCCCGCAATTTCATCCAGCAACAGCAACTTTGGCTGCGTTGCCATCGCGCGCGCCAGTTCCAGCCGTTTGCGCTCCAGCAGCGAAAGCTGCCCCGCCGGGGTGTTGGCCCGCCCGATCAGCTCTGTCCGCTCCAGCACATCGGCGCAATCGTCGCGCACGGCCGCTTCGCTCAGGTTACGGCCATGGGTTGCGGCGACCAGCAGGTTTTCAAAAACGGTCAGCTTTTCAAAGGGCTGCGGTATTTGGAACGACCGCCCGATGCCCGTCAGGCACCGCTCCATCGCGGAAACGCGGGTCACATCGCGGCCTTCGAAATGGATGCTGCCGCTATCGGGGCGCACGTTCCCTGTAATCAGGTTGAACAATGTCGATTTACCCGCGCCGTTCGGCCCGATGATGCCAAGGGCCTGCCCTTTCGGTACATGAAAGCTCGCCCCGTCGGTCACGGTCAACGCGCCGAATTTTTTGGAGACAGATGAAAGCGACAGGATCGACATGGGTTATCCGGGTGAAAACATGCGGGAGATGCGAT
>JBMYXS010000108.1:0-8180 GCA_049608645.1 Pikeienuella sp.
TGCAGCGCGAGGAATTCAAACGCCTCGGCGTCACGGGCAACTGGGACAAACCGTACCTCACGATGGATTTCCACGCCGAGCGGGTGATTGCCGAGGAATTTATGAAATTCCTGATGAACGGCACCCTTTATCAGGGTTCAAAGCCTGTGATGTGGTCGCCGATTGAGCAGACCGCGCTGGCGGAAGCTGAGGTCGAGTACCATGACAAGGAGAGCTTTACCGTTTGGGTGACCTTCCGCATCGCCAATGCAGTTGGCGCACTTGAAGACGCTCATGTTGTCATCTGGACAACAACACCTTGGACCATGCCGTCCAACAAAGCGGTCGTATACGGCAAAGACATTGCCTATGGCCTTTATGAAGTGACGGAGACGCCTGACGAGTGTTGGGCCGTAGCGGGTCGCCGTTACGTTCTGGCGGATGCAATGGCCGCTGGCGTATTCGAAAAAGCGCGCCTTGAAGAGGGTATGTACCGCCGCGTTGGCGATGTAACCGCATCGGACCTTGAGGGGTTGTCACTCGCGCACCCCCTCGCGGGTGCCGAAGGCGCCAACGGTGAGTGGGACGACCTCCGCGATTTCCGTGCTGCCGATTTCGTGACAGACACCGAGGGCACAGGTTTCGTTCATTGCGCCCCATCCCACGGGATGGAGGAGTATGAGCTTTATCGCGACCTCAACATGCTTCAGCAGGTCATCACCTACAACGTGCTCGACGATGGCTCCTTCCGCCCTGATCTGCCGTTCTTTGGCGGGAAATACATCCTGAACCGCAAGGGCGGCGAAGGGGACGCGAACAAGGCAGTGATCGACAAACTGGTTGAGGTTGGCGGCCTGCTGGCGCGTGGGAAAATCAAGCACTCCTACCCCCATTCATGGCGGTCCAAGGCCCCCGTGATCTATCGCAACACGCCGCAGTGGTTCGCCGCCATCGACAAACCGGTGGGCGACGGGATGGACACGCACGGGACGACCATCCGTGAACGCGCCCTGACCGAGATTGACAACGTCAACTGGACGCCAAAATCAGGCCGTAACCGCCTGCATTCGATGATGGAGGCGCGGCCCGACTGGGTGCTCTCGCGCCAGCGTGCGTGGGGTGTTCCGCTGACCTGCTTTACCCGTAAGGGCCTGTTGCCAACGGACGCGGATTTCCTTCTCCGCAATGAGGCGGTCAACCAACGTATCGTTGATGCCTTCGAGGCTGAAGGCGCTGATGCGTGGTACGCCGATGGCGCGAAGGAACGTTTCCTGTCCGGTATCGTGAACCCGGATGATTACAATCAGGTCACCGACATTCTTGATGTGTGGTTCGATAGCGGCTCCACCCATGCCTTCACCCTGCGTGACCGCGAAGACGGCACGGATGACGGTATGGCCGACGTCTATATGGAGGGCACAGACCAGCATCGCGGCTGGTTCCATTCCTCCCTGCTGCAATCGGTCGGCACCTATGGCCGCGCGCCGTACCGCAATGTGGTGACGCACGGGTTCACGCTGGATGCGAAGGGCATGAAGATGTCCAAATCCATCGGCAACACCATCGCGCCCGATCAGGTCGTGAAGCAATACGGCGCTGACATTCTGCGCCTGTGGGTTGCCCAGACGGACTACACAGCTGACCAGCGCATCGGCGATGAAATCCTGAAAGGCGTCGCAGACAGCTATCGGCGCCTGCGCAATACCATGCGGTTCATCCTCGGCAACCTTGATGGGTTTGATGAAGCAGAGCGTGTTGAAACAGCCGATATGCCCGAATTGGAACGCTGGGTGCTGCACCGCTTGTCCGAATTGGATCAGGTCGTGCGCGACGGTTATGCGGGGTTCAGCTTCCAGTCGGTCGTTCAGCAGTTGTTCCAATTCTGTACCGTTGACCTGTCTTCAGTCTATTTCGATATCCGCAAGGATGTTCTGTATTGCGATGCTGAAAACAGCCTTGAACGCCGCGCGGCGCGCACGGTTCTGGACCTGATCTTCCACCGACTCACCACCTGGCTTGCGCCGGTTTTGGTGTTCACGATGGAGGAAGTCTGGCTGGAGCGTTTCCCCGGCGACGACAGCTCTGTCCACCTCACGGACATCCCCGCGACGCCTGATTGGCGTGACGAGGCGCTGGCCGCGAAATGGGACAAGGTGCGCACCGTGCGCCGGGTCGTCACGGGCGCACTGGAAATTGAACGGCGCGAGAAACGCATCGGTGCATCGCTGGAGGCGGCCCCAATCGTTTACGTAGCCGATGACGCCACGCGCGCGGCAGTCATGTCCGTCGATTTTGCTGACCTCTGCATCACATCCGGTATCGCAGTCGAAACGGGTGACGGCCCGGCAGATGCCTTCCGCCTGCCCGACACTGACGGCGTTGCCGTGGTGCCAACCCTGGCAAATGGCGACAAGTGCGGCCGCTGCTGGAAAATCCTGCCCGATGTGGGGAGCCACAAGCATGAGGGTGTTTGTGGTCGATGTGATGAGGCATTGGGCTAACCCCACCCTGAAAAAACCGAGCCCCCGGCATCGAGCCGGGGCCTCGACACCACGTGGTCAATCTCTATCTTGCAGGTTCCTTATCACCGGAGCCATCCCATGATCCCCTATTCCCTGCTCGACCTTTCGCCCGTTCCTGATGGCAGCGACACCGCCACCGCGCTGCGCAATTCCGGTGATCTGGCGCGTCATGCGGAGGGGTTGGGGTACAATCGGTACTGGATGGCGGAGCATCACAACATGCCCGGTATTGCAAGCGCCGCCACGGCGGTGGCGCTCGGTTATGTGGCGGGGCAAACGAGCCGTATTCGTGTGGGTTCGGGCGGGGTGATGCTGCCCAATCATGCGCCGCTGGTAATTGCCGAGCAATTCGGCACGCTTGCCACGCTCTACCCAGGCCGCATCGACCTTGGCCTTGGCCGCGCACCGGGGACGGACATGGCCACCGCGCGGGCGTTGCGTCGGGGCATGGATCAAAGCGATACCTTTCCGCAGGATGTGCAGGAGTTGATCGGCTACCTTGCCCCCGCGCAGGATCATGCCCGTGTGCGCGCCGTGCCCGGCGAGGGCACGTCCGTGCCTGTGTGGATATTGGGGTCCAGCCTTTATGGCGCGCAACTCGCGGCTCACCTGGGCCTGCCTTATGCGTTTGCCTCCCATTTTGCCCCCGCGATGCTGGAAGACGCCGTGCGGGTGTACCGCGATCTCTACCAGCCGTCAGAAGCGTGGCCAGAGCCGTATTTCATGCTGGCCTGCAATGTTTTCGCCGGGGAGACAGACGCAGTGGGGCGGCGCTTGATGACCTCCATGCAGCAGGCCTTTGCCAACCTGCGCTCGGGCCGCCCCGGCAAGCTGCCCCGCCCTGTCGATGATATCGCGGAGGTACTTGATCGGGGAACGCTCGCCATGGTCAATCAGGCATTGTCTGTCGCAGCGGTTGGCAGCCCAGAAAGCGTGCAAGCGTCGCTGGCGGAACTGATCGAAAAATTCCAGCCAGATGAAATGATCTTTACCGGGCAAATTCACAATCACGAGGCGCGCAAACGGTCGTTCGCGATTGGCGCGGAGGCGATGCGACGGCTCACAACGAACGCATAATTCGCCGCTGTCAGCATCCAAGGCATGGTCTGTGGCACCCGTGTGACCAAAGCCGTGCCGTTATAGATCGTAGACCATGAACACCACACCTGCGTAGCTAATGTGGTCTTTGGGCGCGATTTCCCTGAACCCGCATTTACGATAGAGCGCAATCGCTGGTTTCTGGTATTCCCCAACATCCAGCACGACTTGCGAATAACCCAGCGTACGCGCCTTTTCGATCAACGCCGCGACAAGTTTTTCGCCCAAGCGTTCCCCACGCTGCTCAGGCCGGACAAACAACCGCTTTACCTCGCACGATTGCTCATCCAAGCGACGCAAACCAATACAACCGACATGGGTGCCCCCCTCTGATCGTGCAGCAATCAACGCGCCATCCGGCGGCGCATAGGGGCGGGGAAGATGTTCAATCTCGGCGTCAATGCCGTGGGTTTGGGGGGAAATATCCAGCGCCTCTTCAAGCCAATCAGCATACTGCCGAAACAAGGCCGCGACACCTGCCAAATCAGCAACGGTTGTCGCGTCGTGAATTTGAAATGCCATGGCCCCCGTCCTTTCACCTAAGGCGATTGATCACCATTTCAGGAAACCATCAGCCGCCTTGCCTTGCAAGCGGGCGGCATTTTCTGGCTGTGCCTCGGTTTCGAAAAGGTACTGGTTTGCGGGCTTTGCTGCGGGTCACACCCAATCAAACTTAACTTCCATAATGTCCGAAATAGTCACGTTCTCATCTTCTCGCTTTTGCGGAAGGTTGTCGCATTGAACATAGAAAATACACTTTACGGCAGACCAGCCTCAACACCTCAGGTGTACACTTGGGCCCCATGCCGCAAATTTCAAACTGAGGCTCGACCTATTGTCGCCGTTTCTTGACGTATAATTCCATACGGTGGTGCATGAGGTCATAGCCAAGTTCCGCCACGATTTCCCGTTGCAGGGCTTCGATTTTTTCGGAGAAAAATTCCATCACCTCGCCCGTCTCCACGTCGATCATATGATCATGGTGCGATGCGACAGTTTCGAACCGCGCCGCCGCGCCATCAAAGGCATGGCGGTGAATAACGCCCTGCTCTTCCAACGCGGTCAGCGTGCGATATACCGTGGAAAGTGAAAGCGATGGGTCGATATCGCGGGCGCGGCGGTGCAGTTCTTCCGCATCCGGGTGATCTTCGGCCGCCGCCAGCACCTTTAGCAGGGCGGCACGTTGGCGCGTGATGCGCACGCCATCCTCACGCAGAGCCTCTTCAAGGGCTTTTGCCGTCATTTCAGCAGTCATGGTGCAAACCGCCTTTCCGCAACTGCGGTGCGCCGCACCCGCCAAACAAACGCTGCGATAAACACAATGGTCATCAGCAAAACAATCGTCGGTGCCGGGGCACTGTCGATAAAGAAGCTCGCGTAGACGCCGAGCAGCGAACAAACAACGGCGACGATCACTGCGGCCAGCATCATAACCTCAAACCGCCGACACATCAGAAAGGCAATGGCACCCGGCGCAATCAGCATGGCAATCGCAAGGATCAAACCAACAGCCTTTAGCGTTGCAACAATGGTCAGCGACAATGCGGTAAGCAGGCCATAATGCAGCACGCGTACCGGCAAACCAGCGGCGCGGGCCTGTGCCGGGTCAAACGCATGCAAGACCAAATCACGCCATTTCACGATGACAGCCACAGCCACGATCAGGGCAATCACACCGCTTTGCACCATATCTTCAAATCCGATGCCCAGCATGTCACCGAACAGAATGTGATCAAGATGCACGTCGGTCTGCACTTGCGTGTACATCACGATACCCAGCCCGAACATGCCCGAAAACACCACGCCCATCACCGTATCCTGTTTGATACGGCTATTGTCATTCAGCCAACCGGTGGCAAGCGCGCAAACCATGCCTGCCGCAAATGCACCAACCGCAAGCGGCGCGCCGATAATATAAGCGCCGACAACACCCGGCAGAACCGCGTGGCTGACCGCATCCCCCATCAACGACCACCCTTTGAGCACCAGGAAACAGGACAACAGCGCAGCAGGCACAGCGATCATCGCGGTAATGATCAGCGCATTGCGCATGAACTCAAACTGGAATGGCATCATCCACTCCATCACGCAGCTGCCCGGATACGCGCAGCGACAAAGCCGTGTTTCGGTGCAAAAAAGAATGCGACGAGGAAAATCAGCGTTTGCAACACGACAATCACGCCGCCCGTCGCGCCATCCAGAAAATAGCTGAGGTAAGCCCCGACCGCGCAAGTACTGGACCCGATAAAGACGCTCACCATGATCAGGCGTGGAAATCTGTCCGTTAGCAGATAGGCGGTCGCGCCGGGGGTGACGACCAGCGCTATCACCAGAAATGCGCCCACAGTCTGCAAAGCGGCCACGGTGGAGGCCGCCAGCAGGGTAAAAAAGATGACTTTCAACCGATCAGGGTTCAACCCAACAGAGCGCGCATGCGTTTCATCAAAGAATACCAACATCAAATCACGCCATTTCGCGGTCAGCACGCCGAGCGTGACAAACCCGATGATCGCCAGTTGCAGCGTATCGCCCGGCGTGATCGCAAGGATATTCCCGAGCGTGATCGTCTGGATGTTCACCGACGTGGGCGAGAGCGAAACCATAAACAGGCCAAGCCCAAAAAATGACGTGAAAATCAGGCCGATGATTGCATCTTCCTTCAGGCCGGAACGCTGGTTCAAAAACAACATTGCCGCCGCTGCCAGCCCGCCCGAAAAGAACGCACCGAGCGCAAATGGCAAGCCTAGAAGATACGCACCTGCAACCCCCGGCACGATGGAATGTGACAACGCGTCCCCGATCAGCGACCACCCTTTGAGCATCAGATATGCGGACAGGAACGCACACACACCACCAACCAATGCGGACACCCAGATCGCGTTAACCATGTAGGAATAGGCGAAAGGCTCCCACATCACTTGCCGTCCTCACCATAAAGGACAAAGGGACGTTCATCATCGCTGATCACTGTGACGCGGCGCTTGTCTTCTTCATCATCGTGCAGGTCCGCACCACCAAGCACGAAATGGCGCAGAACACCGCCGAAGGCTTTTTCCAGATTGGCCTGCGTGAAAATATCCGCCGTTGGGCCATGCGCCAGAACCGTACCCTTGATCAGGACAGTGCGGTCGCAAAACTCCGGAACAGAGCCGAGGTTATGGGTCGAAACCAGCATCACGCGACCCTCCGCGCGCAATTCCCTCAGCAATTCGATGATCGCGTCTTCGGTCTTCACATCGACGCCCGTAAACGGCTCATCTAGCAGGATCACCCGCCCATCTTGAGCCAGCGCGCGCGCCAGGAAAACACGCTTTTTCTGCCCGCCGGACAATTCCCCGATCTGCCGATGGCGAAAATCAGACATGCCGACGCGGGCCAGCGCATTTTCCACCGCTTCATGGTCCCGCCGTCTTGCGTGACGGAAAAAACCCATGTGCCCATAGCGCCCCATCATCACGACATCTTCGACCAAAACGGGGAAAGACCAATCCACCTCCTCAGCCTGTGGGACATAGGAAACCAGATTGGCTTTCAAAGCGTCCCTTACCGGATGGCCAAGAATGGAAATCTCGCCCTGCGCAGCGCGTAGAAACCCCATGATAGACTTGAACAACGTGGATTTGCCGGAGCCGTTAACCCCAACAAGTGCCGCGATTGAGCCGTCGGGAATATCAAATGACGTATCGCGCAGGGCGGTGTGCCCATTGCGGTATGTCACCGTCAGGTCGCGCACAGAAAGACCGCCGGCATTTGAAGCGGCCGAAGGAACCTTTGCCTCCGGCGCGTTCATTCAGTGAACCCTTTGACAATGGTTTCCGATGTAACCCGCAACAGATCCAGATAGGTTGGCGCGGGGCCGCCTGCCTCTGACAGGCTGTCAACATATAGCGCACCGCCGTATTTCGCCCCGGTTTCCCGGGCCACCTGTTTGGCCGGTGCAGGTGAAACCGTGCTTTCGGAGAATACAACGGGGATATTATGGGCGCGCACGCCGTCAATCACGGCCTTGACCTGCTTGGGCGTGCCCTGTGCATCGGCATTGATGGGCCAGAGGTAAAGCTCTTTCATCCCAAAATCACGCGCGAGATAGCTAAATGCGCCCTCAGATGTCACCAACCAGCGTTGATCCTCCGGAATCGTCTGCATTGCATCACGCAAGGGTTCGATCGTCGTCCGGATACGGGTCTTATAGGCCGCTGCATTCGCACGATAGAGGGCGGCGTTTTCCGGGTCATGCTGCGCAAAGGCATCAGCGATATTGTCCACATAGATCAGCGCCGCGCTCAGCGACATCCAGGCGTGTGGGTTTGGCTTGCCTTCATAAGGCCCTTTGGCGATGCCCATTGGCTCAACACCATCTGATACAGTGGCCGCAGGCACATCACGCAGGGTGCGAAAGAACTTTTCGAACCAAAGCTCAAGGTTCAGACCATTCCACAGAATCAGGTCAGCATCCTGCGCCGCAACAATGTCGCGCGGCGTGGGTGCGTAGTTGTGAATCTCCGCCCCCGGCTTGGTGATCGACACAACCTCAGCGGCATCCCCCGCTACATTTCGTGCCATATCGGCAATCACGGTAAA
>JBMYXS010000109.1:0-8112 GCA_049608645.1 Pikeienuella sp.
CAGGGTCAGCAACATCCAGTGTGATCCACTCACACAACAGGTCATCAGGGGCATCGCCCCGACCGCAGGTGAGAACATCCGCGCCTTCGGCGATGAATGCCTCAACAATACCCCTGCCAATGCCGAGGCGCCCGCCGGTAACAAAGGCCCGTTTACCCGAAAGCTGTTTCATGTTTCATCCCACGCTCACCCGCAAAAACACGTTGGTTTCCGCCCGACCATAACCTGCCCGAAGCCGAGGGCCAGCAAGAAACCGGAAATGCAAGTGACGCTTCAAAGCCAGAACGTCAGCAACGCCCAATCGCGTGCACGTCGCCAAATCAAAAGGCCGAGGGGGATTTCTTCAAACTCGAACCGTGAAACGCCGCGCATGCCCGGTTGCAGCGCACTCGCGTCGGCCGGGGTCAGTGGTGTGGAACGGCCGCGATAGATCACCGTTTGCCCAACCATATCGGGCGACACTGCGATAGACGAAAGCCTAATGGGTGCCTTGCTGGTCGGGGCCGCATCCGGGCGAAAAACCCCTTTCGCATTCTCAGCCAAAAGCCCCCGCGCACGCGTTGTTACGTCAACATCAATGCGCACCTGTTCGGGGTCGATAACTTCCAGAATGACGCCGCCAAGCCCAATGAAGGATGACGCACGCGTTTCCAGATCTTCGCTACGGACGACGCCATCAATGGGCGCGATGATTTTTGCACGCGCGAGCTGTTCCTCAAGCGAATTCATGCGAATTGCCGCGCGCTCTGCGTCAATCGCAGCTTCGCTCAGTTCCGCGGCGTTTCGCTGACCGCGCGCACTGTTGCGCCGGGCAATCGCGGCACTCAGGTCAGCGCGCGCTTGCGCCATTTCCGCTTCGATCGGACGGGCATCCATTGTTGCCAAAACGGTTTGCCCGCCGACCACGTGATCACCTTCGCGAACGAGGACATCAGCAATACGGCCATCAAACGGCGCGGTGACAATGCGCTGTGACACCGGGCTGACAACAGCGGGAAGGTTCACACCATCCCCCACCGGAAAGAACCCTGCCCCAACAACCGTTGCGCCAATAAGCGCGCCAATGAACAAACGGCGGACTATGCGCAAACGGCGACGGGGCTGTGCCGCAGCCTGAAAAATCTCACTCAACGGGCGGGCGATGCGCGGGTCGTGTGCGCCATTGTCAAGGATAAGGGCATGGCTTGGCCGCTCCCCCCCGAGGATCAGCACGCCAGTATCTTCGGCACCACCGCGCAGCGCCTTTTCAACGCGCCCGCGCAGATCAGCACCAATGGAGCCACGGTCAGTGACCTTTTCCTGCCCACTGATCCACAACTCACCAATGCGCCCGTCGTTCAACGTGCAAAGAGCGGCGAACGGTGCATTCGCCCGTGCGGCAAGTCGATCAACAAACGCCTGGGCCGCGCCGTCACCGCCAGCCAGCAGCCTTGCTGCATCAGCAATCAACCCCGGCGGTGTGTTTGCCGCCGTGCCGCTGACACGTAATGCGCATAGAATGCGCAAACTCTCCAACCGTTCATGCGCCAGGGCCATCGCAACCTGATTGCCCGCAGGCATTGCCACAGATAACGGCGTGGTTTGATCCGCGGAAATCGCCATGAATGCAACGAGGCGCGTCGGAGAGGCCGCAACAACACCCCCGCGCCCCGCAGCGCGGCGGGCTGCCTCCCTGTCTTTTTCCAAATCATCAGGCGCGCCATATGTGCAAAGGGGGGCCTGCCCTGTTTCAGACAATGCCACGACAGTGCGCGCATTGGTCAGCGCGGCGACCAGTTTGACCAGCTCCGCCAGAAAATCATCATGCGGGCGCTCTGCCCCGTTAAACAGGTTTTCGAGCGCAGCACCCAACCCCGATGGCCCACCCGATTGCTGGGCCGGATCGGGCGTTCGGTGAATGGTTTGCTTCACCGGGTTTTGGGGTGGTGCAGCGGTCATCACAAAGGATCAGGCAGACTGATGAGCGCCTCAACACCAGCCGGGCTGTTGATTTCGCGGTTATCAAATTCAAAAATCACGCGCACAGTACCGCTACCCGGTTCAATACGTGGGTCAATGGCGGCCACGCGTGCCTCGACTCGGCGATCGACAGGCGCGCCAAGATCTGCGGGCACCTTGTCACCGGGCAAGACGTTGACCATTTGCGCCGCCGGCATGAACCCGACAATACGCATTGCATCGCCGCCAACGAGCACCAACAAAGGATCACGCCCGTTGGCAAGCGCACCAACCTTTGCAAACACCTCCACCACGCGACCGTCAAACGGCGCGGTGAGGGTAAACTGGCGCAGCGAAGCCATTTCCAATGCCAGACGGGCTTCATTGGCCGCACGCTCTTCTTCAACGCTGACCAAACGGGCCTGGGCTGAGGTAACAGCGAGTTTGGCCTCGGATAATTCCCATTTCGCAGCGCCACCCCGGCTGACGGCGCGTTCGATACGGGTCAGGCGCGACGTGCTGAGGGCAAGATCCGCTTTTGCGGCATCAATCGGCGCAAGCGCATCAGCCGCGACCCGCGCTATCGCAACACGAGCGGCCTGAAGGTCACTTTCAATCTCCACCAGGGCTTCCCCCGCTGTCACGTCTTGCCCCTCAACCACCTTCAGCGCGGCAACCACGCCTGTGGCCATGGTGCCAAGCTCAACCTCTTCGGTGAACTCTGTCACGCCCTGCAACACAATCTCTGCGCGCGCAGCACCGGTCAGCAGTGCCGCGAAAACGACAAGTGCAAGGCAATTACGTATAATGCTCATGCGGAAACCTCCCGAAACAGGTCAGAAAACTGGGTGGTAGAGAACAGATGCGCCGCGATCAACGGTAACACACCACGGCGCGTGAATCCTGCAAGCGTCTCGTCATCCAATGCAAACAGACGTTTCTGCGATATGACCTGAAACCCGTCCACGCGCAGAGTTTCCTCACCGCGCTTCACGGTCACCGCGCCTGGCTCCAACACGCCAAGATCTGCGAATTGCTGAACGGTCGCCCGCGTCCGCAACTCGGCAGCATCATATCGCTGACAGAAGTCAAGTATCTTGGCCGCAGCGGGGGATGGCGTTCCATCAGCTTCAAACAGGGAAGCTGCCTCCGCGCCACCGCCAAACCCCTCGGCAGCCAAATCAGCGCATAACAACCGACGGTCAGGATGCGCAGCGGTCGATGCCAGCATGAACGGATAACGCCGCAGATAGGCCGGGATATATGTATCAGCCCGCCAGCGCCCGTCATCGCCTACAAAATCATTCACACCACGCCGTGCACCCAATAACGCCAATGGCAAATGCGGCGCGGCATGGGGGAACAATATTGGGTAACACGCCTGCGCCAGGCCAAATTCCTCCGCCAACAGCGGCACGGCGTTGATATGGCGCGCAAAGCCATAACCACCGCCAGCGGCATAGGTGATATCGCGATGCCGTTCAGCGATCAGCGGCGTCAGGCTGGTGTATCCCAGCGGTGCGGTATGGGTTTTAGTCTCGTTCATCATCGCCCTGCGGTATCGATAGGAAGGCGGCTCAGCGCGAGACGGGATGCCTCGGCAAACAACTGCTTTGCAAGCGGGGCATCAGGGCGCGCCAATCTGATCATAACGCCCGCCCCTTCCGGCAGGGCCGCAACACAATGGTCATCGCCGGATATATCTGCCTTGAGCGCAAATGCCTCTTCCCCTTCGTTCAACATGCTTGTGAACCCCGCAGCAGATGCTGTCGAGACGCAGCTGGGGCGCGTAATCGGCCGATATTCAACCCCTGTGCCTGTCGCCAGCATTTCACCAAAATCAGAGTATCGTTGATCCACAACCGCAAATAACTGTGGCGCCCGCAGGCTCGATACTGTGCCAAGCACCCGGTTAGCGGCGGGGGCCAGCCATGCCTCCAGCGCGATTGGGGCTTCTACCGGGTTCCAGACAGACCGTGCACCCGCCGCAACAGTCAAACCCGCAATCCTGCCATCAACCTGGGAAAGCCGCTCTGAAAGGTTCCGCAGATCAGCCTCCAACAGCGGGCGGAGTGCGGCATCCGCAAACCCTTTGAGACGCAAGGTGCTTTCGACCTGCGCCTGATCCTGACGTAACAAATCCCGTTCAGCCAACAGCGAAGGGTTGGAAAACTCGGCCACGACACCGCCCGTCGTTGTTGGTGCAGCAGCAGCCACAAGGCGCCCGGCCTCTTCGATACGAATGACCTGATGCTCATACCGGACGAGGCGCCCCTCCACATGAACCGTGTCTGGCACAGGAATGGCAAACAATGCCGCAATCGCCGCGACACCACCAACGGTCAGCATCATCCGCAGAGGGGAAAGCGGCACCCCTTTAAGGCTCTTGATCACGCCCCATAGCGGCCGCAGCACCAACGCCAGCACCGTGATCACCGCGATAAGCCCCGCAAGCCGTGGATCAATGATAAAGGCCGCCCAGAATATCCCAGCAAAAATCACCCAGCGGTACAGATAGGACAACACCCAGTATCCAAGATGAAACCGGTCCACGTGCGGTTTCGGTCCGCCAAGCAACCACCCACCGCATGCCCGCGCAGCCATAGACCCGCGCGTTGCCAGATTCGGGCGCTGCGCCAGATCTGAATAGATGTAATACCCGTCCAACCGCACCAGTGGATTGAGGTTGAACAACAGCGTCGATGCACCGGAAATCAACAGCACCTGAAACAGGATTGATTGCAATTCGCCGGGCCGGATGTTCATCCACAGGATCGCCGCCGCCGCCGCAACCCATGTTTCAAAATACATGCCCCCAAGGCCAATAGCCGCCCGCCGCATGCGGCTGCGCAGCTTCCACGCCAGTGTCGCATCGGTGAACGGAAACGGAAAAAACGCAAAGAAAGAAATACCCGCCCGGATTTCACCGATGGATACCCCCTCTTTCTGCGCAAACTGGTGCAGGGCGACCGCATGCCCAAGCTCATGGCAGAGTTTTAGAACGATGAAGATGATCGCGATGTAAACGCCGCTTTCCCATGACAGGTTCGCCAGCGCCTCAAACGCAGCGGTAAACGCCTCCGGCTCAGCCGCCAAACCAACCGCCGCCGTGATGATCAACGCGCACCACGCCAGCACCCCCGGCAGGGAATAAAGCGCCCCAAGAACAGGTGCCACGAACCGCGTGAATGGCCCCGCATCGAGCAGGTCGAGCTTGAAGAAGATCAACCGCATTTCCGGCGGCTTTGGTGGGGTGGGCATCGACTGTGTTGCGCCGGGCACGATGATCAGCGCACCAGACAGCAGCAACTGCACAATCCGCCCCATTTCCCCTTCGTCCATCCCAAGTTCATGTGCAATGGCACCAACGGGGGTGCGCCCATCCATCCGCTCCAGCACATCGACAACCGGGCGTTCAGCCAGGAACACCGTGCCCGCCGCATCGTTGGACACCAGATAGGTTTCCTCATTCGTATTGTCAGACCGCCGAATATCCACATGCGCAGCGCGCCTGAATACGGGGGGCGGCGGTCCACCGCCCTGCTTAGGCGGCGGCACAACCGAGGTGGGCGCGGGCGTCTCCGTCACCGCCCGCTCGACGTCCCCGACGCCGCGAGGAATTCATTGTTGAAGCGGTTTAGGCCACTCGCAAGCGGGTTCACGGCGCTTTCGAACATGCGTTCCACCGATACCTCTGCGATATTCTCGAAAATCTCCGCGATGTTCAGCGTATTGGGTGTGATAAACACCTCATGGTTACTCGACGGGACGTAATAAACGCGCGTGTTAAACGCGACGCCTGACTGCGACACATTGGATGACGGATCCTCTGAGATAGACAGGCGATAGATATCATCCTCAAGAAACGCGCCGATGCGCACATCCCGATCGCCCACTCCAAGACCAAACAAGTCTGTCTCTGTCGTTTGTGGCAACAGCCCGGTGTTGTCCCGGAAAATACTGGTTTCGCGGAAAAAGCTGTCAACATCGCGATCTGCTGTATCCATTTCAAACATCGGGAAGGTCGCAATCCACTGGCCCGCCGCATCTGACATGACATAGCGGGACGCGATAAACCCGCCCGCACGATCCTGAAGCGTCAGCGTGATGTTTGAGCCATATTCCGCCGACCCGCTGAAAATCGGATCAATGCTGATCAACGGCAGGAACTGTTCATCATCAATCTGCGACAGGTTCGGTGTTGGTGTCGTGCGATTGCTCGGAACCGCACTGGCGATGATATCGGCGGTATCACGCCCGGTAATGACGCGACCGGGACCATCGGCCACCGCCGGATCACCGGGGAAGTTCGCGGGCGGGTCAGCCGTTTCAGGTACCGTACCACCGGTGATTTGCGCCGTGTTGGTGATCGTTGACAGCACGGGCGAGATAAAATCAACCAACACATCATAGGTGATTTCCAGCGTCTCACCGGGCTGCAACAAAGGAATGTCGATAATGATCGTCGTCTCACCCGCTGTGCCGCCCTGTGTTACCGTCGCCAGAGCAGGGTCAGAAAAAGTGATGTTACCATCTGACTTCAAACCATCCGGCAGAACATCAGTCACAACCAGATCAATCGCAGGCCCCGTCGCGGCACCATCGTTTTCCACCACCAGCGTATAGGTGATGACGTCACCGAGGAACGGCTCATCATCGCTTACGGTTTTATCGATGCTGATACGCGGCTCAACGATATCGACCGTCGCGTCATCCTGTAGCGTGCCTGTGCCGAAGTCGAATGTCGCCACATTGGTATAACTGTCACCGGACGCATTGCGCGGATCATCTTCAATCCGCACCAACACATCGACCGTCAGCACATCATCCGCGTTAGAAACATTGTCCGGTGTGTTGGTCACCTCGCCCAGATCAATGGTCAGCCGGTCATTGAATCCATCAGCGTTGCTATCGACAAATGTCACAACCGGGGCCGCAAATTGCGGGCCAGACAGGCTGCCCGTTGGGGTAACAATCACATCCAGCACCTCAAACGCCCCGCCAAGTGGGAATTGATCCGTGATCGTGAGATCGGCAATCCCCTCCGGCAACAGTGACGTGAAGCGATAGACCACCACCTCCCCAATCGCGAGGTCTGGCGCATTCGGATCAAGAGCATCATCGCCAGTCTGCTGCACAGATGTGGTGAAAACGGTCTTCTCGAAATCTGGCCCGGCCGCCTCCAGATCAACCGTATCCGTCAACGGGTCATTGGGGTCGTTCGGATCAATCTCAAACACGCGCTGATCGACAAAACCAACATCCCCCGGGTCGAGCGGATTGGTGTCAAACTGCGTAACCTGCGCCGTGTTTTCCAGATCAGTCAGAAACTGGAACCCCTCCGAAACGATGGCATTATAAGTGATGGTATAGGTTTCGCCCGCGTCAATGACAGGGGCCTCCAACGTGAATCCAAGCGTCCCATCCCCGTTGGCAACCTCGACAACCGGCGTGCCATCAGAGGTAACCGCAGACCCGGACACCAACGACAGACCCGCATCCGCTAGCTGATCAACAATCGCCACATCAAATGCCGGGCCGGTGCCGGAGTTCACGATCGTTATGGTGAACGGAATGATATCCCCCCCATCAACCGGACCAACAACCGTGGTCGATTTATCAAGGGCCAGAACAGGCTCAACAACCTCAACCGTCTCGGTTGCGGTTACCGGGTTCAGCGGGTCCGTTAACTCTGTATTCGCGTCATCAGGGTCAAACACCTGCAGTGTCGCTTCATTGGTTAACGAAGCCCCCGCCGTCGCCGCAGCAACATCCGCAACAATCGCTGTGACGTTAACCACGATCTCGCGCAGATCGCCCGCGCCGGCCGCATCGTTAACGCCCGTCGAGACAACCTCGCCAAAGGCAAACTCAACGCTCGACCCATCGCCCGCTATCGTGATCGCCGCGCTCGCATCCGTGTCACCCGCGTTCAGATCAGCCGCCGTCACACCCGCCGCAAAGCTGATCACCTCAGCCGACTGCGCAACCATGCCCGCCGGCAGCGTATCCGTCAGAACAACAATCCCCGAACCCTCCGGTACGGACACCGTCAACGTGTAAGTCACTGTCTCGCCTACACTTACGTCAACAACAGCGGGGTCAAACGCATCACTCTCCGTCTCCCCCTGGTCCGTCGCGGCCTCAGAGGTCACCTTCGCAAGCTCAACGCCA
>JBMYXS010000110.1:0-7373 GCA_049608645.1 Pikeienuella sp.
CGACCTAGGGTGGGGGTGAAGCCCCCTCCCGTGGGGAGGTCGGGGGCTGCCCGGCGTCGCCACCGGGCATGAACTACATCAAAGCGTTAGCTCTTCCCGATCAATCCCAGAATATCCCGCGCCGCATCGGGGATGTTTGTGCCCGGGCCGAAGATCGCCTTCACGCCTGCGTCATACAGGAATTGGTAATCCTGCTGCGGGATCACGCCGCCGCAGATGACGATCACATCGTCCGCGCCCGCTTCGCGCAATGCCGCCACCAGTTTGGGTGCCAGCGTGCGGTGGCCCGCCGCCTGGGACGAGATGCCAACGATGTGCACGTCGTTATCAATGGCGTCCTGCGCGGCCTCTTCCGGGGTCTGGAACAGTGGGCCAACGTCCACATCAAAACCAATGTCGGCAAAGGCTGTGGCGATCACCTTGGCCCCCCGGTCGTGGCCGTCCTGCCCCATTTTTACAACCAGCATACGCGGGCGGCGGCCTTCGGTTTCGGCGAAATCCTCTACCTCCTGCTGGATCTTGGCAAAATCTTCATCGCCTTCATAAGCTGCGCCATACACGCCAGCCAGCGTTTTGACCTCAGCGCGGTGACGGCCGA
This sequence comes from Pikeienuella sp., assembly GCA_049608645.1. GTDB lineage: Bacteria > Pseudomonadota > Alphaproteobacteria > Rhodobacterales > Rhodobacteraceae > Pikeienuella. Next base: position 599 of record JBMYXS010000110.1, read on the forward strand.
ATGCATTTTCCATAGCGTCCGAAATCTCCCCTACAGTGGCGCGCGCACGGGCGGCGGTAACGGCCAGTTCAAGCAAGTTGCCCTGCCCTGATTTGGCTGCGGCTTCCAATGCTGCCAACCCAGCATCGCACGCCGCCTGATCGCGGGTTTCGCGGATCTGTTTGAGGCGGGCAATCTGGCTTTCGCGCACTTCGTCGTTGTCGATTGAACGGATGTCGAGGTGATCTTCTTTTTCGAGGCGGAATTTGTTCACGCCGACGATGACCTCATCACCCCGATCCACTGCGGCCTGACGGCGGGCGGCGCTTTCTTCGATGCGCAGCTTGGGCATGCCAGAGGCCACCGCCTTGGTCATCCCGCCCATTTCATCGACTTCCTGGATGATTTTCCACGCCGCATCGGCCAGCTCTTTGGTCAGGCTCTCAACGTAGTAAGACCCCGCAAGCGGGTCGACCACCTTGGTCACGCCCGTCTCATTTTGCAGGATCAGCTGCGTGTTCCGCGCGATGCGGGATGAAAAATCGGTGGGTAGTGCGATGGCTTCATCAAAGCTGTTGGTATGGAGCGATTGCGTCCCCCCCAACACCGCCGACATCGCCTCATAAGCCGTGCGCACGATGTTGTTGTAGGGGTCCTGTTCCTGCAACGACACACCAGAGGTCTGACAATGCGTGCGCAGCATTTTGGAGCTGTCTTTCTTGGCCCCAAACTCATCCATAATCCGGTGCCACAACAAACGTGCCGCGCGAAGCTTGGCGGCTTCCATGAAGAAGTTCATGCCGATGGCAAAGAAAAATGACAGACGGCCAGCGAATTTGTCGACGTCGAGGCCGGTTTCAATCGCGGCTTTCACGTATTCCTTACCGTCGGCCAGCGTGAAGGCCAGCTCCTGCACAAGGTTCGCCCCCGCTTCCTGCATGTGATAGCCGGAGATGGAGATGGAGTTGAATTTCGGCATCTCCGCCGCAGTGTACCCGATGATATCGGAAACAATCTTCATGCTTGGCTCTGGTGGATAGATATAGGTGTTGCGAACCATAAATTCCTTCAGAACGTCGTTCTGAATGGTGCCCGACAACAGCGAGCGATCAACGCCTTGTTCCTCGCCCGCCACGATAAAGCTGGCAAGTACGGGAATAACCGCGCCGTTCATGGTCATGGACACAGAAACTTTGTCGAGCGGAATGCCGTCGAACAGAATTTTCATGTCTTCGACGCTGTCGATGGCAACGCCCGCTTTGCCCACATCGCCCACTACGCGCGGGTGGTCACTGTCATAACCCCGATGTGTCGCAAGATCGAAAGCAACCGAAACGCCCTGCTGACCCGCCGCAAGGCCGCGCCGGTAAAAGGCATTGGATTCTTCAGCTGTCGAAAAACCGGCATATTGCCGGATCGTCCAGGGGCGCCCTGCATACATTGTGGCGCGCGGGCCACGGGTAAACGGCGCGACACCCGGCATACCGCCTGTGTGTTCCACATCCGCCAGATCATCCGCATCATAAACCGGTTTGACCGCGATACCCTCTGGCGTGTCCCAGTTCAGCGCATCAAGTGGTTTGCCGCGCAGCTCTTTTTCCGCCAGTGCTTTCCATTCGTCATGGCCGTTCTTGTTATCGGTCATATCGGTCTGTTCCTTACGTTCGGGGGCACATGGCCCCAATATTCAATCTTGCTCAGCGCAGGGCGCGCGGTGCTGTGTTTCTGCCCGGCGAAACGATATGCGCGGGTGTTATGGTGATGTTTGTGCGCGGGGTAGCTAATTTCCCGGTATTTCCCCTCGCAACTCGGCGCAGGGCGCTTATCTTGTAAGCAAAGGGAGTACGTGAATGCGCTTGAATATCGCCGCCGTTCTGATCACTGCACTTGCCGCCATTTCCAGCACTGCGATCGCTGACGAAACGCTGGCGAGTTACCAGTGGACGAACCGTCCAGTGATCATTTTTGCCGACAGCCCGCGTGACCCACGTTTTGTCGAACAGATGGCTGATTTTGCGACCCGCACAGCTGATATCGAAGAACGCGATGTTGTCTTGCTGACAGATACCGACCCGGCGGCAAAAGGCCCGCTGCGCAAACAGCTTCGCCCGCGTGGCTTTCAACTGATCCTGATTGGCAAAGACGGGCAAATCAAACTTCGCACGCCGCATCCGATAGAGGTGGACGCCCTTAACCGTCACATTGACCGCATGCCGATGCGCAAACGGGAAATGGAAGGCGGACAAGACTGACCACATATGATGCGCAATGTCGCTCATTGCAGAGACGGGATCATGTAGAACCGCGCGAAAGCGAGGATCAAAAGAATACAGATGATGTAGATAACTGCCGACCTCATATCAGACCCTCGCTACAACTGTTTTCTCGCACATCGAAACACGGGCAGCCGGCAGTCTCAACAACGTCACCGCAGTGACAAAGGCATTGATCAGCCCCAGCACCATTCGCCGGGGCCCGCAGTTCGGGGATGTTGTTCCCCCATGCTGCAACACCCCGTCTTCAATGGATATGAAAGGCTTTGAGAGCACCTTATTCGAACTCCATGATCACTTCATCAACGGCAAGGCTGTCGCCCGGTCCGGCGTTGATCTTGGTCACGACGGATTTCTTTTCGGCCCGCAACACGTTTTCCATCTTCATGGCCTCAACAGTGCAAAGCGGTTGCCCTTCCTGCACTTCATCGCCCACCTCGACGGCCAATGACACGATCAGGCCCGGCATTGGACAAAGCAGAAGTTTTGAAGTATCGGGCGGCAATTTCTCTGGCATGTAGGTCGCCAGTTCAGCCTGACGCGGCGTATGCACGTTGACCTTCAGGTCTGCACCCCGATGACGAATGCGGAAACCGCCCGTCATCTTTGAAACCTTCAGCACCAACGCTTCGCCGTTCACCATCAGGTTGGCAAGCGGCTGGCCCGGCGTCCATTCAGACGCGACACGCAGGTTGGAGCCATCGGCGAAAACCACTGTGGAACCATCCGGGTCAGCTTCGATCGTTACCGGAAAGGTCATGCCCTGCAGGCTGACAACCCACTCCGCGCCCACCTTCCGTTCGTGGTTGTTCATCCGGCCGGAAACGCGCGTGCGACGGATCTCCGCAACGCGGAACATGGCAGCGGCGGCCGCTGCGATCCGGCGAAGAGTGTCTTCTTCCAGGGTCGCACCTTCGAACCCTTCGGGGTATTCTTCCTCGATAAAGGCGGTGGTGATGTTCCCCGTGCGGAACCGCTCATGGTCCATCACAGCTGACAGGAATGGCAAGTTGTGGCCGATGCCTTCCAGCTCAAAACTATCGAGGGCGATGCGCATTTCATCAATCGCCGCCGTGCGATCCTCGCCCCATGTGCAAAGCTTTGCGATCATCGGGTCATAATACATGCTGATCTCGCCGCCTTCAAAGACGCCGGTGTCATTGCGCACACGCCCTTCGATCTCAGCAGGTGGGCGATAGCGGCTCAGACGACCGATGGAGGGGAGGAAGTTGCGGTACGGATCTTCAGCATAAAGGCGGCTTTCCATCGCCCAGCCGTTGATGCCGATGTCGTCCTGTTTCATCGACAATGTCTCGCCATAGGCAACGCGGATCATCTGCTCCACGAGGTCAATACCGGTGATCAGCTCCGTGACAGGGTGCTCCACCTGCAAGCGGGTGTTCATTTCGAGGAAATAGAAATTCCGGTCACCATCTACGATGAATTCAACCGTGCCAGCGGAGCAATAATCCACCGCCTTGGCCAACGCGACCGATTGCTCACCCATCGCGCGACGGGTTTCAGCGTCAAGGAAGGGCGAAGGTGCCTCCTCAATCACTTTCTGGTTCCGGCGCTGGATGGAGCATTCCCGCTCGTTCAGCCACAGACAGTTGCCGTGCTTATCGCCCAGCACCTGAATTTCGATATGCCGGGGTTGGGTGACGAATTTCTCAATGAAAATCCGGTCATCACCAAAGCTGCTGGCAGCTTCGTTCTTGGAAAGCTGAAAGCCTTCGCGCGCTTCATCATCATTCCAGGCAATGCGCATGCCCTTGCCGCCGCCCCCGGCGGAGGCTTTGATCATCACCGGATAGCCAACCTGGTTGGAAATCTTGACCGCCTCTTCGGCATCGGCAATCAAGCCCATGTAACCGGGCACTGTGGAAACACCGGCCTCTGCCGCCAGCTTCTTGGACGTGATCTTGTCGCCCATCGCTTCAATCGCACCCGCTGGTGGCCCGATAAAGGCAACGCCCGCAGCTTCAAGCGCCTCGGCGAACAGCTTGTTTTCAGACAGAAAACCATAGCCGGGATGAACCGCTTCCGCGCCTGTCTGCTTGATCGCATCCATGATCTTGTCGATCACGATATAGGACTGGTTCGCGGGCGGCGGGCCGATGTGAACAGCTTCATCAGCCATCTTCACGTGCAGCGCATTGCGGTCCGCATCAGAATAGACCGCGACCGTCTTGATGCCCATTTTCTGCGCCGTCTTGATGACGCGGCAGGCAATCTCGCCCCGGTTGGCGATCAGGATTTTCTTGAACATAGCTTCTCGTCCTTGTCTGGCGCGCCCGTTTCGTCATGCCGGGCGGCGGCGCTCGTTATGATATTAGTTTAGCGATGTGGGCGTCGGGTCAGCCGCACAACCGCGTTCATTGGTGAAAACAAACACAAAGCGTTTGTCCGCTGGAATACTGGTCGGGTCGCCGTCGCCGGCACCAAATTCGAGGAAGTAATCATCGACCTGGCCGGTCGCGCTTTCCTCCACCGTTTTCTGCATGAAAAAGCAGACGCGCCGCATTTCATCCAGTTCATCTTGCGCGACAGGGCGCAGGCGCAATGCCTCTCCCAGATCGGACTTGTAGAAGAACAAATACCCTTTACGAACCGGGCCGCCGCCAACCTGGCGGGTAAAGGCCGTTGCGCCGTAAAAGGTCGTTCCAGCGATGTTGATATCCTGCTCAGCGGCAAAAGACGGAAAGGCACAGGCGCTCGCGGCGGCCAGTGCAACGGCTAGGGTGCGGATCATGCTTCTCCTCCCGCTCTTGGTTTGGTCAGCGACTGGGGAAAGGTCTTTTTGACCTTGTCCAGATCTACCTTCAGCAACGCATCATAGCTTTCAGGGTCAAAATCAGCCTCAGCTGGCACAACTTCGCGCCCGAACAGCCACGAAAGACGCCCTGCATCCAGATTACCACGCACGAACGGTTCATCGCCGAAATTGTCGATCAGACAAGCCAGGAAATAGGCGTCGATCTTCAAATCACCCTTTTTCCGGTCCGCATAACGCTCACGCGCCATGAGCGGTGTGACATTCTTGGCGTTCCGCCTCAGCGTAAACTGATAATCAGTGCCGGGGTAACGACCGGGAAACCCTTTGTGTTTGGTCATTTCCGGGCCGTCGTATGCCTTGCGATTAGTCAAGTGTGCATCCTCCCTTAACCCGCCATGCAGCAAGCAATGCACGGTCAGACAGGTTTGACCCGTCATTCCGGTTCCGAAACGCGCCAATGGCAAACAACCGCTCTGCCGGGTCTGCGCCCTTGGTCGACGGCAGGTTCGCAACAAATGGCATTTTGGCCTCGCACACCTCAATCAATGCGGCGTCATCCAGAACCCCCTTGGATGGCAGTTCATCAAGTTCCTGAAACCACACAACCATGCGTTCGCCTTCAAGGCCCCGCACCTCGGTATCGGGCAAAATGGCGTAATACCCGCCCTCCCCCGCATCAGACCCGGCCTGCGCGTTCGCATCGGGTTTGTTCAGGGAATAGGTGGTGTCATGCGCAATGGCGGGACTTGCGAACATAAGCAACCCAACCGCCGTTATCCCGGCCTTGAGCCGGGCTTTCACACGATGGGCGCGCATAACTTCTGGACCCTGTTTCAGACCGGGGGTGACGGGTGAATTAAACATTGGATGTCTCCGCTTCATGGGTTGCGAACTCTGCTGGAGAGACAATCTCAAGAAGTTCAAGGTCATCGCTATGCCGAACCTCACGGTGCCGTATGCCCGGCGGCTGCAGGACGCAGGACCCAGCGCGCAACATATGCTCGCCCTCGCCCTCATATTCGAAAACAACCCAGCCCTTCAGAATGTAGACCATCTGAAAATCGAGATCATGGGTATGCCACGTCGCCGGGCTTTCCATCCCCGGCACGGCGCGGATGACATGCGCGTCATAGGCGCCTTTGGTGGCGTCATGAATGCCCAGCTTGCGGTATTCAAAGAACGGGCGAAGGCCCGCGCCTTCGAATTGGCCGTTGTCGGCGTGGGCGATGGTGAAGGCCTGGTTTTCAAAAGGACCGCGGGACGGCTTCCGCCTCAAATGCTCTCTCACGAGGACTAACTCAACGACTTGATCCCCGGAAAGAGCCGCTCGTTCCTCAATCAGTTGTCTGTCGACGCTTGCGCCACGCAAGGCCCAAAAACCACGATCTAGATGCGCAAAAAAATCCGTGGAGCGATGATTGGCTGAATCACTCGAATGATCCTCAATCGTTCTACGAATTGTCGCTTTCCATTCTTTGGTAAGCACTCTTCTCGTGGTTTTCTCGATGTAAGAATAAAGATCTTCAAGCCGGGCCGCTCCACCTAGCTTTTCGACCGCATCTCTAATTTCATCGACCCAGCGCATAGCATTCTCCTCGAGACCTTACTCCGAAAAACCCTATCCGTTTCGCTTGCGAAACGGGTTGCGACCGACCTCCCCACGGGAGGGCGCAAGCGCCCACCCAGGTCAGGCGCAACTCTGTCGGTGGTCTTGAAATGTCGAAGCCGGGCATCTTTGCAGCGCCTT
>JBMYXS010000111.1:0-7237 GCA_049608645.1 Pikeienuella sp.
TGTCAGACCTCGGTGCGGGCACAACGGGCGAAGTGATGTTCGTTGACGGTGGTTACCACGCCACCGGCATGGCACAGCCGGGCAACCTCTGAGTGACCCGGCTGCCGTTATAGGCGGCTGTGACGGCGGGGCACGCGCGGAAAAGGGTGAACCAAGAATGACTTCACCGCATGAATGACTTCACCGGCGGATGCACCTGCGGCGATATTCGATTTGTTGCCACAGGTCAGCCCTTTCGGGTTGGCCTGTGTCATTGCCTTGATTGTCGAAAGCACCACGGTGCGCTTTTTCATGCCTCTGCAATATTTCCCGAAAGGGCGGTTACTATCACAGGGGTAACCGGCGAATATGCCGGGCGGCATTTTTGCCCCCGGTGCGGGTCATCGGTATTTGCCCGCACAGATGATGAAATTGAAATCAACCTCGGGTCACTGGATGCACCCGACCAATTCTCCCCAAATTATGAGAGTTGGGTGATACGCCGCGAAAGCTGGCTTCCCCCCTTTACTCAGCTGATCCCCTATGCGCGAGACCGCGAAACCGTGGGTCGAGTGGAGCCTGGCCCGAAAAAGTAGGCGTTCACACGGCGGCACCGGGTCACACATTTTCACGTAAAACCCGCCCCGTTCTGAACACATCGTTAACCATTACTGCTTACTGTTAACCATATAAGCCAATATGGTCCGCCAGAACGGTGTGAGGGCACAATGAAGATTACCCCAGTTATACTTTGCGGCGGCTCCGGCACCCGGCTTTGGCCCCTGTCCCGAAAGGGGTTCGCCAAACAATATGCTGACCTGTTCGGTGAGGGGTCGACCTTTCAGCAAACCATCGCGCGTGTGTCTGACAGTGATCTTTTCGACATGCCGATTGTCTTGACAGGCCGGGGGGAGCGTTTCCTTGTCGCTGACCAGGCGCGCCACGTCGGCATTGATGTTGAGATCATCCTCGAGCCTGAGGGGCGCGACAGCCTTGCAGCCATTGCCGTGGCCGCCGAAGTTGCCGCGCGCCGTGATCCGCAAACGGTGCTCATCGCGCTGTCTTCTGATCACCTGATCCCCGACACGGACGCCTTCACCGCCATTTGTCGCAAAGCGGCAGAGGTTGCCAAAACGGGGCGCATCGTCGTGCTCGGCGTAACACCTGACCATCCGGCGGAAAAATTCGGCTATATCCGCCCCGGCCCATTTGAACATGGTGTAGCCAAGGTTGCCGCCTTCACCGAAAAACCAGATGCGACGACCGCTGCCTCACTGATTGCCGAAGGCGCACTGTGGAATGCCGGGATGTTTTGCTTTCGCGCAGATGTCGGCCTCGCTGAAATTGCCGCCCATGCGCCCGAAGTTGCAAACACCGTTCACGATGCGCTGACCAGTTCCGCCTGTGATCTGGGCGCGGAGGTGCTGGGCGATGCCTTTCTGACGGCGCCAAAGACATCGTTTGACTATGGCGTGATGGAGAAAACCGCGCTTGCCTCCGTGATCGAAGCCGATTTCGCCTGGTCTGATGTGGGCGATTGGCAGGAGCTTTGGGCAGCGAGCGACAAGGATGAAAATGGCCTCGCGTCAGAGGGTGACGTTGTCACACGTAACGTCACACGGTCCTACATACGGGGGGAAAGCCGCCTGATCTGCGCGATTGATGTTGAAGGCTTGGCCATCATCGACACGCAGGATGCTTTGCTTATCGCGCCGCTCGATCAAGCGCAGGATGTCAAAGCCCTTGTTGGCGATCTGACCGAAGCGGGCAGGCCGGAGGCCGTCGAGCACGCCCGCGTCTACCGCCCTTGGGGATGGTATCAGACCATCGACCAGGGGCCACGGTTTCGTGTCAAACGCATACAGGTTGACCCCGGCAAGCAGCTTTCGCTGCAAATGCATCACCACCGCTCTGAGCATTGGACTGTCGTCACAGGTGCCGCCGAGGTAACGCTTGGCGATGAGGTAACGATGGTGAACGAGAACGAAAGCGTTTACGTCCCCGTTGGCACGGTTCACCGCCTCGCCAACCCCGGCAAGATCGCTGTCGCCCTGATTGAAGTGCAAACAGGCGCCTATCTGGAAGAAGACGATATTGTGCGCCTCGACGATGATTTCGGTCGGGCTTGAACGTCAACAGCGTTAGATTTGTGTTTTCGACCACCTGCTGAGCGGCAATAGTGGCGCGGCCAATGCAGGTGGGGACATTTATGCTTTCCAAAGACACAAAACCCGTCGGGTGGTCATTGACCGGGGTCAAGACCCTTACCGCAGGCCCCCTTTCGGCGCGCGATCCGGGCCTGGATGCCCATAACCTTGACGCTGGTTTCGCAGCGTGCCCCAAAACAGTGGCGGAGGTGCAGGCGATTGTCCGCTGGTGCGCCACCCATTCCACGCCACTTGTTACACAAGGTGGGCGAACAGGGTTAGCAGGCGGCGCGGCGTCCACCATCGGGCAGGTCATCCTGATGACAGAGCGGCTGAATGCGATCCGCGAAATTGATGCACCTGCAAAGATAGCGGTTGTGGATGCGGGCGTCACACTTTCGACGCTGGAAGAGGCCGTTGCACCACATGGTCTGACAGTCGGCATCGACATCGCGGCCCGTGGCTCGTGCACCATTGGCGGAATGGTCGCAACGAACGCTGGTGGCGGCGAAGCCTTCCGCAATGGCGTCATGCGACAGCGCGTTCTTGGCCTCGAAGCGGTCATGCCGGATGGCGCATTGTTCAGTGATCTGAAAAAGGTCATCAAGTCGAACGAAGGCTATGATATCAAACAGCTTCTCATTGGCTCGGAAGGCACGCTGGGCGTTGTTACGGGCGTCGTGCTGAAACTGGAGCAGGCGACGCACACACGAAAGACCGTGCTGGCCGCCGCCGATGACACCGCGTCTGCACTGCTTTGTTTTGAGCGTTTGCGCAAAAGATTTGGTGATCGCCTGTTGGCCGCTGAAATCATGCTGGACGACTATTTCCAAACCACGTCGCAGGCATTGGGGGTGGCTGATCGCTTTGCGCACCTCAAGGCCAGTGTCTATTTCCTTGCTGAAGTTGACGACAGCACCGAAGGTGACGAAGCATTTCAGGACACTCTGGCGGAAAGCATCGAAGCCGGAGATATCAACAACGCGATCATCGCAAAGAACGAACAGGAAAGACGCGCCATCTGGCAGGTCAGAGAGGATTCATTTCTGATCGACAAATGCCACCCCGGCGGATGCTGGTTTGACATATCTGTCCCGCTTGGTGCCTTGGATCGCTATATTCGGGACAGTATCACGCGCATAACCGCCCTTAACCCGGACCTGCGGTTGTTCATCATGGGGCACTTGGGTGATGGGAACCTGCACTACACCGTCGCAGGGCCGGAACCTGTTGAACACCTTTATGATGACATTGCAGATGCGCTCTACAAAGGGCTGTCAGCCATCGGTGGTTCCTTTTCGGCGGAACATGGCATCGGCCGGGAAAAGCACGCTTCCCTGTTCAAGCACGGTAACGCGACAAAGCTGTCCCTGATGCGTACCATCAAGCGGGCTGTGGACCCAAAGAACATTATGAACCCGGGAAAGGTCATTTCCCCTGAGTGAAGCAGGCGCCCCAAAGCGCCCGCAGCCATCGTCAGTCACCGCATGCTGGTTACGCCAGCTCCGCGACAAAAACCCTTGCCGACCTATTGGTTCGGGCGTATGCGCGCGCCGGATTTATCTGCGAATGCAGCAAGTCGTGCGCGGGCCGCTGGTTGTGTATTGACCACACCTGCGACGACAGATTCAGCATAGGCGGCGTCCATGGCAGACATATTCTGCATGTGACTGATCGCTGAACAGATTGCAAAGTTTGACAGGGGCAAATTTTCCGCCGTGCGCATCGCCAGCTTCATTGCTTCATCAAAGCTGGACCCTTCGGTCAGATATTGCGCCAAGCCAAGGTCAACGGCCTCTTGCCCCTGATAGACACGCCCGGTCAACATCATGTCCACCATCCGGGCCTTTCCGACCAGATCAACGACGCGGATTGTGGCACCCCCGCCCGTAAACAGGCCCCGTTGCCCTTCTGGCAGGCCAAAGTAGGCTGACTGATCAATCACACGAATATGCGCCGCGCTCGCCAATTCCAGGCCACCACCCACGACCGCACCTTTCAAAGCCGCAATGGTCGGCACGCCACCATATTCGATCTTGTTGAAGGCCTCATGCCAGCGCAAACAGACATGCATGAAGTCAGCCGGGCTGCGGTCTTCGTCATGGTGCTCAATCAGATCCAGACCCGCACAGAAATGGTCGCCAGCCCCTGCCAAAACAACGGCACGCACATCGGCACGGGGCGCGAGAGAGAAAAACGTGATCAGTTCCTCAATCGTATCAATGTTGAGCGCATTGCGCTTGTTCGGTCGGTTCAGTGTGACCGTCCAAACGCCATCATCAGAAGCACTGATCGCCAGATTGGCGTAATCATCGGGGTTAATCGTTATCGCCATTTCAGCCACTCCAACCTTTGATTGTATCCTGGAGTGACATATTGCGAACAACATCTTTCTGGAAATCTCTGAAACTGACCAAAAACTTGCAAAAAATGACAATACAAGCAAAGTCTGTGAAATGGGAAAAACCAACTTCACCAATATCCTGCCTACGGTATCCAGCGCGCTTTTGGCTGATTGGCTGGAAACGCTAAAGACACATTGCGCGCAGGATCAGTTGGAGAGGTTTCTGGCGGAAACCGACCTGGCCCACACCTCTCCCAATTCGGTCCGGGTCACCCATGACCAGATTGTTCGGCTCTATCAGCTTGTCGCGATTGAGACGGGTGACGAAATGATGGGGCTGTGGAGCAGACCCATCCGCTCCGGCGCGTTGAAGCATATATGCCTTTCCACCGCCGGCGCATCGTCACTCGCGGGGGCGCTGCATCGTTTCGCGACGTTCTGGAACCTGGTGCTTGATGATTATGAGGTTCATTTTTCGGGCGATGATCGATGTGTTGAGTTGCGCCCCCATGGGCGGCGCAGGCCCCATCGGTTTGGGCACATGCTGCTGCTGAAGCTCACCCATGGCGTCGCCTCCTGGCTGGCCGGACGGGAATTGCGGGTGCGACGGGTCGATTTTGCTTTTGCGCGGCCGTCGTTCGCCGAGGATTATGCCGTTCTTTTCCCGTCCCCAATACGGTTTGACCGGCCAAGGTCCGCGATTACTTTTGATGACAACCTGACGTCACGCCCCCTCAAGCATAATGAGGGGGAAACGCAGAGCTTTCTGCAGCGGGCTCCACGCGATTGGATATTCACGCGCTACCGCGAACATGACCTCCCCCTGCGGGTGCGGGAAATGATCCTGATGTCTGATGAACTGGGGCTTGGCCTGAACGATGCGGCAAACCAGTTGGGCATGACGCCGCGAACGCTCATCCGTCGGCTGAAAGGTCAGGACACATCATTTCAATCCATCAAAGATGGCCTTAGGCGCGATATCTCGCTCCGTGAGCTGAGCCTTGGCCGCAAAACGATCGAAGCCATATCGCAGGACATTGGCTTCGCCTCCGCCGCCAATTTTCACCGGGCTTTCAAACGGTGGACGAACACGACGCCAAGATCGGCAACCGACAAATAGCGCGATGGCGCGCAGCCGATGGCCCCGCACCGCCGGTCACGCATTGGCCTAGGCTTGTACGAATGTCCGCCCGGTCATGTCATAGCTGACAATAACCGCCGCAGTGCACATGACGGTCACATCGGTTTCTGACGCGCTGGAATGTTCGCCCCCCACATCCAGCCCCCCCAGTTCCGCCGTAGCGGTAACCGTGCCGAACGGGATTTTTGCCATAACCTCAGCCAGATCGACCTTTTCCGGGGCCTGCGCACCGATCTTCACCTCAACCATCATTTTGTCGTGGTCCAGCCCCAAACTGCGAAAGATGGTCAGGGATGCATGGCGCAGCACATCATCGACAGCCCGGCAAGCGGCCTTGGTATAGTCGAGGCCGTGCAGATCCGCGCCCTGCCCCATTTCAACAACAAATCGTTTGATCGCCATGGCTCAGACCTCCTCAATATCAAAGAACACTTCGATCGCGGCAGAGGCCATCGTGGTGCGCCGCTCCCCATCCCATGAAACGATAGACAGCCCCCCTTCGACCGCCTTGGCACTGATTTCGCCATAGGGGCAGATGGCACAGACATCAGCTAGGTTGACCTCGTCGGGTTTGGGCACACCAACCGTCAATTCAATGATCATCGCATCTTTTGGCAAATCAAGCGCATGCGCCATGGTGAGCGAGTTGCGTTGCAGCGCATCTTTCACCGCACGGCAAGCCGCTTTGGTCATGTCTTCCCCGCGAAGATCAGTCCCCATTCCCATTTCCAATGCCACACGTTTTTTCGCCATAAACCAACCTCCTGTATGTTGCCAACATAAACGCGCAAAGCGACGGTGGGTTCAATCCCAACAACCGGGGGCGCACACTGTTCCCCCCAAATTGGCACCATCCGCGCCGCACGCATCCGCGCCAACGTCTCCCTCAAAGACGCCGCCGATCACCTCGGCGTCACCAAAGCCACCATGTCACGCATCGAGACAGGTATCGCCGGGATAACCGCAGACAGGATCATCATCCTCGCAAAGCTATACGGGGTGACAGTGGCGGAGATATTTGGGGAAGAGTGACAGAGGGGTCAGCAGTGCGGATATGGTTGTCTTGCGGGAGGTCGTCAGAAGGGCGCTGGAAGCGGAAAACCATGCGGGTAGTTTCGACGATAGCCTAAGTATCCGAAGTGCCCAGTTCTACGCGGAAACGTATCCAATCAGGGTAGTCTCCCTTAAACTCAAAAAAATCATCCCAGTATTCCAAACCTAAATCTTGAAGCCGCTTTACGAACTCTTCCAATGCCTCTTCCCCAAAGCTGGGGCCAAAAGAGATCAGTTCGTCACTTTGATCGTATGCATTTTCGAACTGCAATGCAGCCCGCACCTCTGAAAGCGCCACATTTCGTTCGCTTAAACACTTCACCCGCAATACAATCCCATACTCCGAAGTTGCCTTGATCATCACCCTCTACCTCGTTGGAATTGTTACGCCTTCAGGCACATGAATCCTCACATTGTGGATTGGAGTGCATTGTATAGGCTGAAACACCTGCCTCCACTGCTCAGTGCCAGACCGTTGTAAAGCAGTTTCCGGTAGCGCCAAATCGATACGTATTGGACCAGTACCACCAGGCTGCGGAGCGCCCGGCGTTGTAACATAAACTCGCCCACCAG
>JBMYXS010000112.1:0-6882 GCA_049608645.1 Pikeienuella sp.
ATCCGGCAGGCCGGTGATATTCGCCGTATGGTCGATGAATTCTCGAAATTCGCGCGGATGCCAGAACCCGAAGCCAAGCTGAGTAACGTCACCAAATTGGTGCAGGATGCGGTATTGCTTCAACGTGCAGCACGGCCAGACATCGCATTTTCCCTGTCAGGTGATGATACCGAAATCAATGTGCGCTGCGACACGGGTATGATCTCACAGGCACTTACAAATTTGATCAAGAACGCCGCAGAAGCAATTGATTCAAAAAATGAAAATAACCCTGACGAACAGCTGAATGGCCAGATTTTTGTTACCATCGAAACGCTGGACGGCCGCGTTTCCGTTATCGTGGATGATAACGGCGTTGGTTTGCCAAAAGCGGATCGCGCCCGCTTGACCGAACCTTATGTAACCACGCGGCGCAAGGGGTCGGGACTTGGCCTCGCTATCGTCAAAAAGATTGCCGAACAACATGGAGGCGCGCTGACATTGACTGACGCGCCACTGACAGACGAAATGGGCGCTCCCTTACGGGAAAGCGGGGCGCGCGTGCAATTATCCCTCCCGCTGGCTCCCGATGGGCCAGCTAGTGAAGAGCGTACAAGAGCATGAACGACATTCTGATTGTCGACGACGAAGCAGATATCCGCACACTGATTGCGGACATTCTCGAAGATGAAGGCCACCGCACGCGGCAAGCAATGGATGCTGACGGCGCCCTTGCGGCGGTATCGGAGGCGGCCCCCGGCCTTATCATCCTTGATATCTGGCTACAGGGCAGCCGGATGGACGGGATCGAAATTCTGAAAAACGTGCGCCGCGACAATCCTGATGTTCCCGTCGTCATCATATCGGGGCACGGCAACATCGAAATCGCGGTCGCTGCGATCAAGCAAGGTGCGTATGACTTTATCGAAAAGCCCTTCAACACAGATCAACTGCTCGTAATCGTCACCCGCGCGTTGGAGGCCGGGCGCCTGCGCCGCGAAAATGCGGCCCTAAAGGCGCGCGAGACGAAATCACATGAGATGATCGGCAGCGGCGCTGCGATGACGACGCTGCGTGGTCGCCTGCAACGGGTCGCGCGAACAGCCAGCCGTGTGGTGCTGACTGGCGCACCGGGGTCAGGCAAGGAAGTCGCAGCGCGTTTTATCCACAGCGCGTCTGACCGTGCCACCAAGCCTTTTACTGTGGCCAATGCGGCGACGATTGAACCGCATTTGATGGAAGATGTTTTGTTCGGGCGCGCTCACGACGATGGGCGGGTGGAGCCGGGGTTGTTTGACCGGGCCCATGGCGGCACTCTGTTTTTTGATGAGGTTGCGGAGATGCCACTTGGCACGCAGGCCAAGATCCTCCGCATTCTGGTTGACCAAAGTTACGTGCGCCCCGGTGGCGGCGAAATCGTGCGCGTGGATGCGCGCCTCATTTCCGCAAGTGCGCGCGACCTGAAAGCCGAAATCGAAGCGGGGCGTTTTCGCGAAGATCTTTACCACAGGCTGAATGTGGTTCCGATTGAAGTTCCGCCCTTGGAAGCAAGGCGGGAGGATATCCCCGAACTTGCAGCGTATTTTGCCACCGGGATATCAGAGGAACAGGGCCTGCCAAAGCGGATGTTCTCCAGAGAGGCGCTTGCAGCACTTCAGACATTCGTCTGGCCCGGCAACGTGCGCCAGCTTCGCAATCTTGTTGAGCGGTTGATGATACTTGGCGGGGAGGAGGAAACCATCGAAGCCTCCGAACTCACGTCTGAGGCGGGCAGGGGCGACAAAGGTGCCTCCCGCAACCTGTTAAGCTCCGAACAGGCAAGTTTGCCCCTGCGCGAAGCGCGGGAGTTGTTTGAGCGTGACTATCTGGTGGCGCAGATCAATCGTTTCGGCGGCAATATATCCCGCACGGCGGAATTTGTTGGCATGGAACGCTCTGCGCTGCACAGAAAACTGAAGTCGTTGAACATTCATACCAGCGCCAGCGGAGGCGGGCGCGTCGCCCGTGTTTCCGAAGATGGTGAGGATGAATGAACCGGCAAGGCCACACCACACCCTGACCAGCACACAATCGGCAGCTTACCTTTCCATCAAGAACGGTCTAAGTTGCACCAGCGTTCGCACCACCGCCGACGCGTATGGCCAATTTGAGCTTCGGAGCTTGGCATGAAAATCATCGTTTGCGGCGCTGGCCAGGTTGGCGAGCAGATTGCCCGCCGTCTTTCTGACGAAGGCCATGATGTGACCGTGATCGACACGGATGCGTCACTGATCCGCCGCGTAACTGACAAGCTGGATGTGGGCGGCGTTGTTGGCCATGCCTCACACCCAGATGTTCAGGAACGTGCAGGGGCCAAGGACGCGGATATGATTTTCGCTGTCACCCACCTCGATGAGGTGAATATGGTTGCCTGTCAGGTGGCCCATACCGAATTCAACGTGCCCCAGAAAATTGCCCGCATCCGTGCGCAATCATATTTGCAGGAAAGATGGTCTGACCTGTTCCGCCGCGATCACATGCCGATTGATGTTATCATCTCTCCCGAAACAGAGGTCGCACGCGTTGCCGTAAGCCGGATAGAACAGCCAGCAGCCTTTGACATGGCCTCATTCCTTGATGATCAGGCGCAGGTCGCGGCCATTCGGCTTGATGATGATTGCCCGGTCGTCAACACGCCCCTGCGTCAGCTCACAGAGTTGTTCTCTACCCTCAAGGCGGTCGTATTGGGGTATCGCCGCGATGGGGAGATTTTGCGGGCGGCCCCTGATGAGCAACTGCTTTGCGGTGATCAGATCTATGTATTGGCCACAGCTGAAGACATGGACCGAACCCTGACCATTTTCGCAGGTGAACACCGACCGGTGCAAAACGTGGTCTTGATTGGCGCAGGTAATGTCGGCGTTGCCGTAGCAGAAGCGTTGGAGATGCAGGGCAAGGGCATTCGCGTGCGACTGATCGAACGTGATCGCGCACGGGCCGAACAAGCTGCTGACCATCTTGCGGATGCCATCGTGCTGCACGGCGATGCGCTGGACCCCGAAATACTGGAGGAGGCCAACATCGCACGCGCAGATGCGGTGGTTGCGCTTACTGACGATGACCGGGTCAATCTGTTGGCCTCTGCCTTGTGTAAGCAAGCCGGCGTTTACCAAACCATCGCCCTGACCAACAATCCGGTTTTTGCCAATATTTCCGGAACCTTGGGCGTTGATGTTGTCATCAACCCACGCGCCGCAACAGCATCAACCATCCTGCGCCACGTTCGTCGGGGCAGGGTGCGGGCCGTGCATTCGATTGGCGAGGGGGATGCCGAAGTGTTGGAGGCACAAGTGCTGTCCACCTCTCAGATTGCCGGCAAAATGCTACGCGACGCCGCGTTTCCGGAGGGCGCATTGGTTGGCGCTGTCTTGAGCCGGGGGGAAGTTAAACTGCCCCATGCAGATCTGGTCATTCACGAAGACGACCGGGTCGTTGTATTTGCTCTGCGCGATGCCGTGAAAGACGTGGAGCGGCTGTTCCGCGTCTCCGTCGATTTCTTCTAGGCGGCGGTTGCTATGTCCTGGCGCGGATTTTCCATATTCGGCCTGATTTTGCTGGCGACATCATTGGCGATGCTGGTACCGGCGGCCTATGCCATGAATGGCGGCGACCGTGCGACAGCCTTGATTTTTGGCATAAGCGCCTTGGGCGGTGCCGCGCTTTCAAGCTTTCTGATCCGCGCGCAAATGGGGTCTGTCAGTACCGCCGAAACACGTTCGGAGTTTATGACAATCATCGGTGGGTTGGTGTTCGCACCAGCCCTTGCGGCGGTGCCACTCAAACTTGCCCTGCCTTATCTGACGATGGAGGCAGCCTATTTTGAGATGATGTCCATGTTCACCACCACTGGTGCAAGTGTGATCAAGGCACCGGAAACCATCCCGCCATCGCTCAACCTTTGGCGTATGATGATGGGGTGGGGCGGCGGGCTATACGCGCTTTTGTTTGCCTTTTCGGTGTTGGCCCCCAGAAACCTTGGCGGCTACGAAATGCGTTCAGTCACCGACAGTTACGCTGCGGTTGGGCGCCTGCGTGCTTTGCCAAAATGGGCTGGCGGCCGCCGTCACCGTGACGCAGCAGGTGATCGTTTCGTTGCCGCATTCGTCAGCGTAGGGCCTGTTTATGCCGCGCTCACCGCCGCACTGGCGTTGCTTCTGATCATTTCAGGTGATGCCCCTTTCCACGCGGTGAGTGCTGCGCTTAGCTTGCTGTCCACCACGGGTGCTGTGATCGACAGCGAAGGTATGTTTGCCGCCAGCGGTATTCTGGGCGAGGTCTTCGCGGCATTTTTCATCGTTCTTGCAGCGACCCGACATGCGTTTCTGAACGGAAAATCGACAAGCGAACGCCTGCACGGCCTTGCCTCTGATCAGGAAACACGTCTCCTTTTTGCTGTAATCGGGGCAGTCACGATGTGGCTGTTTCTCCGCCATTGGATCAGCGCGCTTGAACTCGACCAAACCGCAACATCATCGTTCTTTGAGCCGTTCCACGCTATCTGGGGCGCGGCTTTTACCGCATTGTCGTTTGCCACAACGACAGGCGTGGCAAGCGAAAGCTGGGACACAGCGCGCATTTGGTCCGGGATGGGCAACCCCGGCCTCATTCTGTTTGGCCTCGTGATCATGGGCGGAGGGATCGCCTCAACCGCAGGCGGGGTTAAGCTGCTGCGGGCATACGCCCTTTTCCGCCATGGTGAGCGCGAAATGGAGCGGCTCGTGCGCCCCTCATCCATCAGCGGGTCGGGCGCCGCCAAACGCGGACTACGCCGCGAAGGCGCCCAGATTGCGTGGGTGTTTGTGATGCTTTTCCTGCTTACACTCGCCGCCACCATGCTCGCCCTAAGCCTGACAGGCCTACCGTTTGAACGGGCTTTGGCCGCTGCAATCTCCGCGCTTTCGACCACCGGCCCGCTGTTTCAGGCCGCCTTGGGCGACGTCAGCTACCTGAGCGATGTAACAGCAGAGGGCAGGGCGGTTTTGGTCATCGCCATGTTGCTGGGACGTGTAGAGGTTCTGGCCGTCATCGCGATGCTCAACCCCGGATACTGGCGCTGAAACCATTGTTATCTGTCACTAATCTGTTGGCGGAATGAAGATTCCGCTGGAAGTGCGGCGTTTGAGCGGCCACTATGGCGAGAATGGCGGATCGCACTATATAATCTGTGTGGTTCAGACAAAAATAAGGAAAAACATGCCATGGCCGGTGATAAGCAGAACCTTCAGGATGCATTCCTCAACCATGTTCGCAAAAACAAGATCCCCGTAACCACATTTCTGGTTAACGGTGTAAAATTGCAGGGCGTGATCACTTGGTTCGATAATTTTTGCGTTTTGCTTCGCCGGGATGGGCAGTCTCAGCTGGTTTACAAACACGCGATTTCAACCGTGATGCCGTCTCAGTCGATTAACCTTTATGACGGTGAAGACGCTGATTAATCTCACGATTTGGCGCCCATGACCCGCGCCTATGTAATACATCCGAACATTCGCGACGGTGCCACAGCGCCACGCGATCCTGAAGCCATGCTCGAAGAAGCCACCAGCCTGACGCTTGCGCTCGACCTGACGGTCGCGGATGCATCCGTTGTGAATCTGAACGCACCGCGGGCAGGGTGGCTGTTTGGGTCTGGCAAGGTCGAGGAACTGCATCAGTCGATAGACGCGGTTGAGGCCGATCTGGTGATTATCAACGGCCCGATTACGCCCAAGCAGCAACAAAACCTTGAGAAAGCGTGGGATGTCAAAGTTCTGGACCGTACAGGTCTGATCCTTGAAATTTTCGGTGACCGCGCCGCCACGCGCGAAGGCGTTTTGCAGGTTGAACTGGCGCACCTGGAGTATCAGCGCAGTCGCCTTGTGCGGAGCTGGACCCACCTGGAGCGTCAACGCGGTGGATTGAGCTTTGTCGGCGGGCCTGGTGAAACGCAGATCGAAGCAGACCGCCGAATGCTGGACGAACAGATGGTCAGGATCCGGCGACAGTTGACCAAAACCGTTCGCACGCGCGGCTTGCAACGCCATGCGCGCCAGCGTGTACCATTTCCGGTTGTCGCGCTTGTAGGTTACACGAACGCCGGAAAATCAACGCTTTTCAACCGCCTGACGGGTGCCAATGTCTTCGCAGAAGACATGCTTTTCGCAACGCTGGACCCGACGATGCGTGGCGTTAAGCTTCCATCTGGCCAGAAAATTATCCTGTCAGATACTGTTGGCTTCATATCCCATCTGCCAACGCAACTTATCGCCGCTTTCCGCGCAACGCTGGAAGAGGTTCTGGAAGCTGACATTATTGTTCACGTACGCGACGCAGCCCACGAGGATGCGGACGCTCAGGAAGCAGATGTTCTGGAAACACTGTCAGCCTTGGGTCTGGAAGACGAGGCTCTGGAACGGATGATCGTCGCACTGAACAAATCAGACTTGCTAAACGATGACGACAAAGAAATCGCCTCGACCCGTATTGCCCGCGAAGGCGGCGCGTTAACCTCTGCATTAACCGGTGATGGCGTTGATAGCTTGCTTGGCCTGATTGAAACACGCCTCACAGAAACCGACATCATCCGTGTGTTCGAATTACCCCATGAACGCGGCGCGGAGTTATCCTGGCTGTATCGAAACAGCAGCGTCCTCGAACGCGAAAACGGCGAAAACAGCGTGCGCCTGACCGTCAGCGCACCATCGAGAATCTTCGACCGTTTCGACAACAAATATGACATCAGCGCCATAACCAGTTGAACAACCAGGCTGTACCTAGGCATGTCATTGCGCGTCATTATTTTACATAATATTTATTATGCGAACAACTGATGTAGCCGGGCGCGTTCTATTTTGAAGTGCGACAACTCAATGATATCATATGGTT
>JBMYXS010000113.1:0-6603 GCA_049608645.1 Pikeienuella sp.
GGTTTCCACACCGTTATGGCCAAAGTGCCCGGCGGCATCACCGAAGGCCTCTATGCAGCGGCTGGCTGGGCTGACCTGCTGTCACGGATGGACAAACCAGAAGTGCAGAAGTTCTTCAAAGACTACACCACCAAAACCGGTGAAAAACTGCCCGGTACAGGCGCGCTTCTTGGCCATTCTGCCGCTGTTACCATGGTCAAGGCACTTGAAGCTGCCGGCCGCGACTTGAATGCGAAATCCTTCCAGAAGGGCATGGAAAGCCTCGATTACGCTGACGCCATTTCCGGCAACCACGTTGACTATTCCGCCACTGACCACCAGGGCGCGGATGAAATCATCATTTCGGTCATCCGTGATGGCAACTGGGTAGAGATCGCACGCGAAGAATGATCTTCATATGATCTGATTGATAAAAGGGGCGCTGGTAACAGCGCCCCTTTTTTTGCGCATTTTCCAACGTGGTTAAGGTCGCAGCAGATAGGGAACAACCGCGCCGGTAATGATGAGAATGGCAAAGAAGATCCACTTCACCACTTCAGGTACATTGGTATCCCTGAGCACATAAAAGATGGCTGCCGGCCCAAACAGGGCCACGGACATGAACCCGTTTCCGCCCAGCGACCAGTTCAACGTGTCACCGTTCAGGCTGGTGCGTGCCAGATACGATAACGCCATAGAGATCACCATGACCAACGCCGCTGTCTTGAATAGACGTTCCAGATCCCTTGTGGTCTTGAACTCCATGATCAGAACCAGGTTGCCGACCGTGAAAATCAGGATGTCGAGTGCGAGCAAGGCCATTTGGGAAAATCCTTTGATTTTGAAAAACGATGCAAGATCGGCCCGAAATGTGGCCCGACGCTTGTTCAGCCCATCGCGGCAGCGTGCGATGGAACAGGATTGCCGTCACCTTGTCTGTTTTCAGGACTGTCTGTTTCGGATGGTATCCAAAGCTCATCAAATTGCAAAAATTGTGCACTGCAACATAAAAACCCTTGCAATCTATATTGCGATGCACAATATACGCTCCAACGCGAACGGATACTCCTGCCGCGACCCTGATGAAAAGGCCATGCCATGTTCAATGCTGACAACAACCCGTTCGACCCTGCCAAAATGACCGAAATGATGAAATCTGCTGATTTCACCAAAATGTTCGACCTGTCCCAGTTCAAGGGCCTCGACCAGTCTGCACTTTTCGACGCGCAGAAAAAGAACATGGATGCGCTGGTTGCTGCACAGCAGGCTGCCGCTGCTGGTTACCAGGATCTGTTCCAGAAACAGGTTACGATCTTTCAGGACACGATCTCTGCCGCTCAGGCACAGGTTGCTGAATTGAGCGCATCCGGTTCCCCAACCGACGCCGCTGCAAAACAGGCTGATCTGTCCAAGAAAGCCTATGAAACAGCACTCGCCAACGTCAACGAATTGACCGAAGCGGCGCAGAAAGCCAACGCCGAAGCCTTTGAAATCGTCAAAGCCCGCGTTGAAGCTTCTGTAAAAGAGCTTCAGACACTCGCTTAATTCAAGCAAGCCTGTCTAACCGGTTCAAGGGTCGCGCACTGTGATGGTGCGCGGCCCTTTTCCTTTGCCGCAGGGATGCATGCGGTTTGCGTGTTGTCTGTTGGGTGCCTGCGGTGGCAAGCTTTCCGTGCCGGGAAAGCTCGGCTGACATAACGCGGCGCAAGGGGGCAAACGATCGTGACCGAAATAACCTTTGATGACTTTATGAAAGTCGACATTCGCACCGGTGTTGTGGTGCAGGCCGAACCTTACCCAGAGGCACGAAAGCCCGCGATCAAGCTTTGGGTTGATTTTGGTACTGAGCTTGGCGTCAAAAAGTCATCAGCGCAGATCACCAAGCATTACACACCCGAAGGTCTGATCGGGCGGCAGGTCATGGCCGTGGTAAATTTCCCGCCCCGTCAGATCGGCAAATTCATGTCCGAAATTCTGGTTCTTGGTGTCCCTGACGAAGAGGGCGAAGTGGTCTTGCTTGGCCCCGGCCATGATGTGCCGCCCGGCGCGCGGATGTTCTGAGGGTGGGCCGGGCGTTTCTGCCGATCACCCCGTGCGGCCATAAAACCCCAGCCGTTCCGCATCGGTAAATTCAACGCCAGGGCGTTCGAAATAGGAAAACACCGCAATGATTCGCGCACGCGCCCCCTCAACGGGGGAGACGCGGTGTGCGGTGTTCTTGCCCTTGAACACATTCAGCGACCCGGCGGACAGGGTCATCTGTTGCGCTTGTTCGTCTTCGCCGTTCAGCAACCGTGCGACACCGTCGTAATTCGGATCATCATCGGACCGTAAATCAGTGCGGTAGATAAACTCGCCCCCCTTTTTCGGCGCTTGAAGCAACAATGTTGTCGTGAATTCCGAGCGGTCGAAATGCCAATTCAGCGCCTCTCCCTCATGGTAGGCCATTACGTTTACGGGGGCGAGCGGGTCGATCATCGGGTAGAGCTGCGGTTTATCCATCACCGCCGCCAGAAACGCCGCGAATGGTGGCCATTCATAAAGCTGTGAAACGATGGTCCCGCGCAGTTGGTCAGCGCAAATCGTGTGGTTCACGGTTTGGCATTCACGCAATGCCGGATGGTCGGGCGCAAGGCCGGGGATGTCTGGCTTGAAATAGATGTTGTGGGTGCGCGCGTGTGTGTGTGCGGCGGTTTCCAGTGTCGGCGACACTTCGGCAACGGCGCGTAAAATCACCTCGTCTCGCAAAAACCCATCGAGCGTGAACATGCCATCCTTGGCCAGGGCCGCCTTACATTTTGTGACCAAGGCCATGCCTTCGGGGCTTTGCAGGCGGGTCAGCGGATAGGTGGTGAGGTTCAGCAGGTTTTCCATAATCCGAACGTAACCCCTCCACGGCTTCTTGCGGGTTCTTATGCGACTACGCTGTCGGAAATTGGCCACACGCCAAAACGCGCGCACCGGGATGTGTCAGAGCAAGCCTGTCGCACCATCCCAAATCAGTTTTGCACCAGTAATGAACAGGGCCACCGTCATAACGCGGAAAAACAGGGTCTGCGGCACATGTTTATGCGCCCAAATGCCAATCAGCACGCCAATGATGGCAAAAGGCGCGAGCATCAAAGAACGCCAAAGGCTTGCCCCATCCATGACACCGATTGCGATGAAGGGGCCAACCTTCAGCAGGTTGATCGCCCAAAAGATCAGCACGCTGCTGGCTTGATAGGTCAGTTTGTCGAGGTTCAGCGACAGCAGGTGCGCGGTAACGGGCGGCCCACCTGCATGGCTAATGGTCGAAGTGAAACCCGTTGCGGTGCCGAAAATCGCACCAGCCAGGTCACCACCCCACCTTTCGCGGCTATGCAGAGCGCGAATATGGCCGCGCGATTGCGCCACCTGAAACGCCGTGAACAGAATCGCGATAACCCCAAGACCAAGCCTGAGCGCATCCGCGCTGACGTATTGAAACACGAGCGACCCGATCAAAATACCGACAGCGCCAAATAACACGATTGGCCGCACCGCCGCCCACGACCACTTTCGCCAATAGGAAACGACGCCGACATGATCCATCAGAATAAGAAGCGGGAGCATGATTGCGACCGCCTCAACGGGCGAAATAACCAGTGCCATCAATGGCGTAGCCAGGAAGCCTACACCTGCACCAAACCCCCCCTTTGACACGCCTGCGATCAGCACACCCAGCGCGGCAAGGGTGTAAGCCGTCACCGTCATGTCACTCGTTATGTCCATCTGTATTCCTTCGCACTTGCGAGATGGGCGGGCAAGGGCTATCCCTGCCGCCGACCTTGTAACCAGAACAGAGGGTTTTCCCCATGGCACGTTCCAAAATCGCACTCATCGGCGCTGGGCAGATCGGCGGCACGCTTGCACATCTCGCAGGCCTGAAAGAACTGGGCGATGTCGTCTTGTTCGATATTGCCGAAGGCATCCCGCAGGGCAAAGCACTCGACATTGCTGAAAGCTCTCCGGTTGATAAATTCGACGGCAACTTTTCCGGCACGCAGGACTATGCAGATATCGCAGGCGCAGACGTTTGCATCGTAACCGCCGGTGTTGCACGCAAACCAGGCATGAGCCGTGATGACCTTTTGGGCATCAACCTCAAAGTTATGAAGTCTGTGGGCGAGGGCATTGCCGAGCACGCGCCAGACGCTTTTGTCATCTGCATCACCAACCCGCTTGATGCGATGGTTTGGGCGCTGCGCGAATTCTCTGGCCTGCCCCACAACAAGGTTTGCGGCATGGCCGGTGTGCTGGACAGCGCACGTTTCCGCCACTTCCTCGCAGACGAATTCCAGGTGTCTGTCAAAGACGTCACGGCGTTCGTTCTTGGTGGTCACGGCGACACGATGGTGCCGCTGACGCGCTACTCCACCGTTGCCGGTATTCCTTTGCCAGACCTCATTCAGATGGGCTGGACCACGCAGGAAAAAATGGACGCGATCGTACAGCGCACCCGTGACGGCGGCGCAGAAATCGTTGGCTTGTTGAAAACCGGCTCCGCATTCTATGCGCCTGCCGCATCCGCGATTGAAATGGCCGAAGCCTATCTGAAAGATCAGAAGCGCCT
Source organism: Pikeienuella sp. (assembly GCA_049608645.1). GTDB lineage: Bacteria > Pseudomonadota > Alphaproteobacteria > Rhodobacterales > Rhodobacteraceae > Pikeienuella. Next base: position 4,574 of record JBMYXS010000113.1, read on the forward strand.
GTTGCCTTGTGCCGCCCATGTTGAAGGTGCCTATGGCCTCGACGGTTTCTATGTTGGCGTACCCACCGTGATCGGTGCGGGCGGCATTGAGAAAGTTGTCGAAATCAAGCTGAACAAAGAAGAGCAGGCCATGTTCGACAACTCTGTTGACGCGGTTAAAGGTCTTGTCGCAGCTTGTAAGGAAATCGACGGCACGTTGGCCTGATCAAATTCGAAAGGGATGGCTATGATTGGCCGGATGAAAGCAGCGATTGGCGCGAAACACGCTCTTACCAAACAAGAGCGAATGGCCGCCAACCGCGAACGCAAAACCCGTGCCCGCCTGGCCGCCCAGGTCGTTTTTGAGATCATCCAGAAAGAAACGCTGCCCGGGCGTCCGTCCTATGTGCAGGTTGGTGCGAATGACGGCATTCTTGCCGATCAGATGTACAACCGCACGAAGACGGGCGAATGGGCGGCGTTGATGCTGGAGCCATCACCGCATTATTTCGCCCGCCTTCAGGAAACCTATGCAGGGGCCGACCATGTCACGCGCCTGAACGTGGGTGTTTCCGACAAGGCGGGGAGCATGCCGCTCTTTTACCTCGATCCCAAGGTTGAACAGCTTTACCCCAAGGGCGTGCAGGGTGGTGCATCCTTGTTGCGCGGCCAGATGGAAAAGGTTGCGCAGCGCAATGGGGGCGACGTGTATGACCCATCCCACATCATTCACAGCGATGTGGCGTTGGAGCGGCTCGACAAACTGGTCGTTGATCATGGGTTTCAGAACGCCGATGGTTTGATCGTCGATGTGGAAGGCTATGAAACCACTGTTTTCAACAGCTTTTCCTACAACGATTTCCGCCCGCGATTCACGATGTTCGAACGCATTCAGATTTCCAAGGCGGAAACGGAGGCGATCAATGCCAAGCACGCGGATGCTGGTTATCGCGTCTATGAAATGAACGCCGACAACCTCGCGATTCGCAAAGATTGGCTGACGCCGACAGTGCATAAAATGCTCGAACTGCTGGGGGTTGCGCAGGTCGCGTGACCTTTCGGTTTGTTTGCGGTTTCAAGGATTTACGGGCGCGGCCATTGGCTGCGCCCGTTTCTTTTTTGCGAAAATGTGGTTGGCAAATAGTTAACTTAAAACCTACCCTAATGGGTAGTTAAAAGGGAAGCACCCTTCAAACTGTTGTGGTTTTGCCCAAACCCGCGTAAATGTTTGGCGAGCCTTGAAAGCGGTCCACCGTGCCTTGGCCGTGGTCCGCCCTGCGTGGGTCGATAGAACTGGGCATTGCGTGGACAAAACGGCAGTAACGGAGTCCGGCGATGAATATCCATGAATACCAAGCAAAACAGCTTCTGAAACAATACGGAGCGCCGATCTCCGAGGGGCGCGCTGTCATGCGTTCCGAAGAAGCAAAAACCGCCGCCAGCTCCCTTGATGGTCCGGTTTGGGTCGTGAAAGCGCAGATCCACGCAGGTGGTCGCGGCAAGGGCACCTTCAAGGAAGAGGCCGCCGGCGATCAGGGTGGCGTGCGCATCACCAAATCAGCCGCCGAAGCCGCCGAAGAGGCTGACAAAATGCTCGGCCGCACGCTGGTCACACATCAGACCGGCCCTGCGGGCAAGCAGGTCAACCGCGTCTACATTGAAGATGGCGCTGCCATTGACCGCGAATTGTACCTCGCGCTGCTGGTTGATCGCGAAACCTCTCGCGTGTCGTTCATCGTCTCTACCGAAGGCGGCATGGACATTGAGGAAGTCGCGGCAAGCACACCTGAAAAAATCCTGACATTCTCCGTCGATCCGGCATCTGGCATTCAGCCTTTCCACGGTCGCCGCGTAGCCTTCGCGCTTGGCCTCGAAGGCAAGGCGGTAAAACAGTGCGTGAAACTGATTGGTCAGCTTTACAAACTGTTCATTGAGAAAGATTGCGGCTTGCTCGAAATCAACCCGCTGATCGTGAACAAGGCAGGCGACGTGCACGTGCTCGACTGCAAAATGAACTTCGACAGCAACGCGATGTACCGTCAGGCCGACAT
>JBMYXS010000114.1:0-5764 GCA_049608645.1 Pikeienuella sp.
TGGCCACGGTTGTGCATGTATTTCATGAACCGCGCTTGGTAGATCGCCATCAGCGGGCCAAGGCCCATGGAAACCGTTGGGAACTGCCAATAATCAGGCATCAACCACGGGTGCGGATAGCTGGAAATACCCTTGCCCGAAACTTCGGAGCGGAAATTGTCCATCTGCTCGTGCGTCAATCGCCCTTCCATGAAAGAGCGCGCATAAATGCCGGGCACAACATGGCCCTGAAAGAACACAAGGTCGCCGCCGTGGTCTTTGGACCGGGCGCGCCAGAAGTGGTTCAGACCCACATCGTACATTGTGGCCGATGATGCAAAAGAAGCGATGTGACCGCCGTATTCAGAGGAAACCTTGTTACGACGCACAACGGTCGCCATGGCGTTCCAGCGGTTAATCGTGCGGATACGCCATTCCATTTCCATGTCACCCGGATATTCGGGCTGATCATCGGTTGGGATGGTATTCTGATATCCGGTCGTGGAACCGAACGGCAGGGTGGCACCGTGCTCCCGCGCAGATTTTACTGCCTTGTCGAGCAGGAAATGCGCCCGGCCCGTACCATCTTTGTCAATGACGTCTTCCAGCGCATCAAGCCATTCGCTTGTTTCGATGGGATCTATATCTGATCCGATGGCACTATTCTCAGTGTCTTCAGCGCGGTCAGTCATGCACAGTTTCCTCTCACTAGTCATAAACCGTAGGAAGATGCGCGCATTTTTGAGCAGCCCCCCTACGCACAACAACTGTCGGAACCTTTCGGTTCTCAATCTGTCGTGACGTCACCCATAATGGGAATCCTTGCTGCATTAGCAACAGGCCATGCCGAAGGTCTGACATTCGCAAATTGCATGGCTTTCCGAATCTTTCGGTGGCAACCACCCAAAGCTAACAATCAAACCCCGACACTTTCGGAGCCACCGAAATATGGGTTATCGGGACTTTTTCAGCCCCATCATGGCTGACAAATTATATGCGCGAACGATCCAAAGGCATGTCCGAGGCGCATACCCATGTCCGGAAGGACCGTACCATCAGCGTCACGAGCCGCGAACAGGCGATCTGCACCGCGCTCTTCCTTGATCGTGGCGTAGTGAAACTCATGCGCCATCAAGGGCGCGGTGAATGGCCCACCAAGAGGTACAAGCCGCCGGTAGCCAAGCGTCAGTTTTCGTTCAGCGAAACTGGTGGTGAGAGGTAAGAGGCCGAGCATTTCGTGACGGTGACCGTCAGCATCGATCAGCCCCTCACCAAGCGTCATGTACCCCCCGCATTCGCCGTATATCAAACCGGTGTGGGCCTTCATTCCCGCCTGAAAATTTGTGGCGGCGCTTAGTGGACCTGCGTGAAGCTCCGGGTAGCCGCCCGGAAGGAACACCGCATCAGAGGTCGCGTCGGGGGCCTCATCCGCCAAAGGCGAGAAAAAGGTAACCTCGGCTCCGGCCTCGTGCCAGTCGTTGAGCATATGCGGGTAAGCAAACGCAAAGGCGACATCGGAAGCCACGGCAATACGACTGCCAAGCGGTGAAAGACTGATGCGCCCCGTTTGGGCGCGCGGCAACGGCAGTGCGGTCGCGGCCAAAGCTTCCAGATCAATACGGTTCGCAACGATCTGCGCCGCGCGTTCGATAAATGCCTCGATGTCATCGCGTTCAGTAGCCTGCACCAGACCAAGGTGGCGCGAAGGCGTAGTGAACGCTTCATCACGCGGGAGTGCGCCAAAACAGGTAAATCCGGCCCGCTCAACCGCGCCACGGGCCATGGCTTCATGCCGGGGTGAACCGACCCGGTTCAGAATAACCCCGGCAATATCAAGATCTGGGCGCAACGCCCGCGCGCCAGCAAGGGGCAGAACCGCCGAATGGGCATGGCGCGCCACATCAACAACCAGCACAACCGGCGCGCCAAGTACATGTGCCAAGTCGGCGGCGGACCCGTTGCCCGCCACACCGGCACCGTCCAGCAGGCCCACTGCACCCTCCACCACCAGCAGATCGCCACCCTGCCCCGCTGCGCGTGCGCGCAAGACGTCCGCATCCATCGCCCATGCATCAAGGTTTACCGATGGGGTGCCCGTCGCGGCGCGGTGAAATTGGGGGTCAATGTAATCAGGCCCGCTCTTGCCCGCGCGCACATCAATACCCCGGTCACGCAACGCCCGCAGCAGCGCCAGTGTCGCCACGGTTTTTCCTGCGCCCGAGGTTGGCGCTGATATCATCAGGGCTTTGGTCATGGTTTCAGTTCTTTACGTTGCAGCGCGCTTTACCGCGAGGGATTCGTGACGGGCTGTTCAAACTGCCCCTCACGACCTCGCCCGGCAATGCCGCATTCATCGCCGTGTTCGTCTGCAGTTGAAATTGCGCTGCACCTCCGCTAGGTGGCACCGAAAGAATACCCTCGGATACAGAGCGAAAACTCAGGAGATGAACATGACGGAACGCGTGACAATCAACGACATGCGGGTCGACAAGCGCCTTGCGGATTTCATCACTGAACGTGCACTGCCGGGAACCGGCGTCGCTGCTGATGCTTTTTGGCAGGGTCTTGACACTCTGGTCCATGAATTCGGCAAAACGAACCGCGCATTGCTGGCAACGCGTGAGCGGATGCAGACCCAGATTGATCAATGGCATGCTGATCACAAGGCCCATGACCCGGCGGCCTATCGCGCCTTTTTGGAAGAGATTGGTTATCTCCTCCCCGAAAGCGAAGATTTCACCATCGACACATCTAACATCGACGCTGAAATCGCCTCAACGCCTGGCCCACAGCTGGTTGTCCCAATCATGAACGCCCGCTACGCACTTAATGCTGCCAACGCGCGCTGGGGGTCACTTTATGATGCGCTATACGGCACCGACGCTATGGGCGATGGCCCACAGGGCGGCGCTTATGACCCTGCCCGTGGCGCGCGCGTGGTTGCATGGGCCAAGGCCTTTCTTGACGATGTGGCCCCGCTTGAAGGGGCTTCACACGCGGATGTCACAAGTTACGAAGTGTCTGATCTCGGCCTTGTGGCCAAGACCGAAAATGGCGCAACCACACTGAAAGACGCAGCGCAGTTTGCCGGGTCACGTGATGGCGGTATTTTGTTGAAAAACAACAACCTGCACATCGAACTGATCATCGACCATCATCACCAGATCGGCAAAACCGATGCCGCCGGGGTCGCCGATGTGATGTTGGAGGCCGCTGTTTCCACCATTATGGATTGCGAAGACAGCGTTGCCGCTGTGGACGGCGAAGACAAGGTTCTCGCCTACTCAAACTGGCTGGGCCTGAACCGGGGTGATCTGTCTGAAAAGGTCAGCAAGGGCGGCGAGGTTTTTGAACGCACACTGAACGCAGATCGGGTCTATACCGATGCTGCGGGGCAGCCGCTCACGCTTAAGGGCCGGTCGCTGATGATGGTGCGCAATGTCGGCCACCTGATGTCCAACCCTGCGATCCTCGACCGTGATGGCGTAGAAGCGCAGGAAGGCCTGATCGATGCGTTGGTCACAACGCTTTGCGCCATGCACGACCTGAACGGTGCCCGCGCAAACAGCCGCGAAGGCTCCATCTATGTGGTGAAGCCCAAGATGCATGGCCCGGAGGAAGTCGCGTTCACCAACGCGATTTTCAACCATGTCGAAGACGTGCTGGGCCTGGCCCGCAACACCGTGAAAATCGGCATCATGGATGAAGAGCGTCGTACGACGCTGAACCTCAAGGCATGTATCAATGCCGCAAAATCGCGCGTGTTCTTTATCAACACCGGTTTCCTTGACCGTACAGGCGATGAGATCCACACCTCCATGGCTGCGGGACCGATGGTGCGCAAGGATGACATGAAGGCATCTGTCTGGATTTCGGCCTATGAAAACTGGAACCTTGATATCGGGCTGGAATGTGGTCTGGCCGGGCGCGCCCAGATTGGTAAGGGCATGTGGGCCAAGCCTGACATGATGGCAGATATGCTCGACCAGAAAATCGGCCACCTTGAAGCAGGGGCGACATGCGCCTGGGTTCCCTCTCCCACAGCTGCGACCCTGCATGCCACGCACTACCATCGCCTTAACGTGCTGACCCGCCAGCAGGAAATTGCCGCAGGCGGCCGGCGCGCTGACCGCGGTGAATTGCTGCAGTTCCCCGTTGCGGAGGGCACCAACTGGTCACCCGAAGACATCAGCAACGAAATCGAAAACAACGCACAAGGCATCCTCGGTTATGTCGTGCGTTGGGTGGACGCTGGCGTTGGCTGTTCCAAAGTGCCTGACATCAACGATGTCGGCTTGATGGAGGATCGCGCAACGTGCCGGATCTCTGCCCAGCATCTGGCCAACTGGCTGCATCACGGCGTCGTGTCCCGCGACGAGGTGATGGACGCGATGAAGCGTATGGCCGCCAAAGTCGACACGCAAAATGCAGGCGACCCCACCTATATTCCCATGGCCCCCGGTTATGATGGAAATGCCTTCAAGGCGGCCTGTGAGCTGGTATTTGAAGGGGCCAAGCAGCCCTCTGGCTATACCGAGCCTGTGCTCCACCGTCGCCGCATTGCGCAGAAAGCGATCTAAAACAACCTTTTGCCTGCATAAGATGATGGTCAGACCTCAAGAAATGAGACTCTGACCATCATTTGATCCTACTCCCGTGCATCTGCCCATTTCTGCCTTGCCGACCGTGCGTGCACATGTCTAACTTCTCCCAAATGGATGCGTGAAGCGTCCAAAAGCATCCAACCAAAGGCCATCAGAGTCTCGGATGCCGACCTGGGAGGGTTTGCGTGGGTTCTATTTTAGGTTTGATTGGCAAGCGGCTGATGTTGGGTCTTGCAACCCTGTTCGTCGTTTCCATCATCATCTTCGCCGCGATCGAGGCCCTGCCGGGCAATTTCGCGCAGGAGATTCTCGGCCAGGGTGCAACACCCGAAGCCATCGCCGCAATCGAGCGTGACCTCGGCCTCGATAAGTCCGCCGTCGCGCGGTATTTCGGCTGGCTTGGCGGCGTTTTGCAGGGTGATTTCGGTGTCAGCTTTGCGCAACTGTCATTCGCTGGGAACTTTGGCACCGCCAACCGCGAGGTTATCACGGTCGCAGATCAGGTTGCGCCACGATTTGCCAATACCTTGTTCCTGGCGGCGGTTGCCGCGTGCATCGCCATTCCGATCAGTCTGACCCTTGGCATTCTCGCCGCGCTTTACCGCGAAAGCTGGTATGACCGCTCAGTGAATGTTGCCACGCTTACGTCTATTTCCTCGCCGGAATTTTTCGTAGCTTACATTCTGATCCTGTTTCTTGCGGTCGTGTACCCGATTTTCCCGTCGATCTCCAACATCAATGATGATCTCGACTTCTTTGAGCGCCTTTACCGCTCAATGCTTCCCGCGTTGGTTTTGACCCTTGTTATCACCGCCCACATGATGCGCATGACGCGGGCCGCGATCATCAACCTGCTTGCCTCTCCCTACATCGAAATGGCGCGACTGAAAGGGGTTCCCCCATGGCGGGTTATCGTACGGCATGCGTTGCCGAATGCTCTTGCGCCGATCATCAACGTGGTGGCGCTTAACCTGGCTTACCTGATCACAGGCGTTGTGGTGGTCGAGGTTGTGTTCGTCTATCCCGGCGTGGGTCAGTTGTTCGTGGACGCGGTGAAATTCCGTGACATGCCGATTGTGCAAGCCTGCTGCCTGATTTTCGCGGCCGCCTACATCTTGCTGAACCTGACTGCGGACATTGCGTCAATCCTGACCAACCCGCGCTTGCGGCATCCGAAGTAA
>JBMYXS010000115.1:0-5706 GCA_049608645.1 Pikeienuella sp.
GGCCCGAACTGCCCCGGTGTGATCACGCCCGATGCTTGCAAGATCGGCATTATGCCCGGCCACATTCACCGCCGCGGCTCCGTCGGCATCGTATCACGCTCCGGCACACTGACTTATGAGGCGGTGGGCCAGACCACGGCGGCGGGCCTTGGCCAGTCAACGTGCATCGGTATTGGCGGCGACCCGATCAAAGGGTTTGAGTTCATCGACGCGCTTGCCCTGTTGCTCGAAGATGATGAAACCGAAAGCATCATCATGATTGGTGAAATCGGTGGTTCCGCCGAAGAAGAAGCAGCGGAATTCCTGAAATCCCACAAGGTCAAGAAACCCATGGCAGGCTTCATCGCCGGCCGCACGGCCCCTCCCGGCCGTCGCATGGGTCACGCGGGCGCGATTATTTCTGGCGGCAAAGGTGGCGCAGAGGATAAAATCGAAGCCATGCGCTCCGCCGACATTACGGTTGCCGACAGCCCAGCAGGCCTGGGTGAAGCGATCCTGAAAGCGATGGGTCGGTAAATGCCGATGCGGGCCATTTCATTGATTGGGGCCTTGCTGTTGTCGCTGACCTTTTGGGTGAGCGGCGCGGCGGCACAATCATTTGGCCCGCTTCAGGGGGCTGTGTTTGGAGAAGGTTCCAAAGCACTGGTCGTTGTGTTGCATGGCGACGTGAGCCGCGGCGGCCCCGCAAACTATCACTACAAGTTCGCGAAAGAGATCGCTGACAACAATCCCGGCGTAACCGCCGTTGCACTTATTCGCCCCGGCTATGAGGATGGCGAAGGGCGCAGCAGCCCTGGCAGTACAGGCGGGCGCCGCGATCATTACACCGCTGCCAATAATCGGCTTTTGATCGATACGATTTTGTCCTTGAAGGCGGCCTTTGCGCCGCAAATGGTTATTGGCGTTGGTCATTCAGGCGGTGCTGCACAGCTTGGAGCTTCAGTGGGTCAAAGCGCGGGTTTGGTGGATGCCATGATCCTCGTCTCTTGCCCCTGCAATATTCAGCGTTGGCGACAATCACGGAATCGTTCAGCTTGGTATCAAAGTCAGTCACCCCACAAGTTTATTGATGGAATTGCGGCGGGGACGGACATTCACCTGATTGTTGGTTCACGCGATAATAACACCGCGTTTTTCTTATCGAAGAACTACGCCCGCGACGCCCGGGAAGCCGGGCTGACTGCCACAACGCAAGAAGTGTCTGGTGCCGGGCACGGGTTCAACAACATGTCACGCACGGTACGCGCTGCCGTCGAAGCAAGATTGCCAAAATGAGCAAGAGGGAGATGGCGTCAAAGCGCCATTGAAACGCAAATGACCGAACAAAGCCCAAATCAGCAGTTCGCCGACAGCTCCTTCCTGCAGGGGCATAACGCCCAATATGTGGAACAGCTTCATGCCCGCTATGCGGAGAACCCCGATGCGGTGGATGAAAGCTGGGCAGCGTATTTCCGGTCATTGAATGACCGAGCTGCCAGTGGCCCATCCTGGGCCCGGCCTGATTGGCCGCCGGTTCCCGGTGGCGACATGGTTGCGGCGCTCGACGGGCAGTGGCCTGCGGAGGCTGATCCCAAGAAACTTGAAGGCAAGCTCAAGGCCAAAGCCGCTGAAAAGGGCGTTGGCCTGAATGAAGAACAGGTGCGTCAGGCTGTGCTGGACAGTTTGCGTGCGCTTATGCTGATCCGCGCCTATCGCATCCGGGGTCATCTCGCGGCTGACCTCGACCCGCTGAAGTTGAAGGAACAGGAACGGCACCCTGAGTTGGAGCCGGCGACCTATGGCTTCACCAAGGATGACATGGATCGCCCGATCTTTATCGACAACGTGTTGGGCCTGGAAACGGCCTCAATGCGGGAGATTCTGGACGTTGTGAAAAGCACATATTGCGGCACCTTTGCCTTGCAATACATGCATATTTCCAACGCCGAAGAGGCAGGCTGGCTCAAGGAACGCATCGAAGGATACGGCCGCGAAATTGCCTTTACCAAGAATGGCCGTAAGGCCATCCTGAACAAATTGGTGGAGGCTGAGGGCTTTGAGAAATTCCTCGGCGTCAAATACCTTGGCACCAAACGGTTTGGTCTTGATGGTGGCGAGGCGCTGATCCCGGCGATGGAGCAGATCATCAAGCGGGGCGGGGCTTTGGGTGTGCGCGACATCATTATCGGCATGCCCCACCGTGGGCGTCTGTCGGTATTGGCGAACGTGATGGGTAAACCATATCGCGCCATCTTCAACGAATTTCAGGGCGGCAGTTTCAAACCTGATGATGTGGAGGGGTCAGGCGATGTGAAATATCATCTCGGTGCCTCCTCCGACCGGGAATTTGATGGCAACAGCGTTCACCTTTCGCTTACGGCCAACCCCTCGCACCTTGAGGCGGTAAACCCCGTTGTGATTGGCAAGGCGCGCGCGAAACAGCAGCAGCTTGGCGATGTGGAACGCACGCAGGTGCTGCCCATTCTGTTGCACGGCGATGCCGCATTTGCAGGTCAGGGCGTTGTGGCGGAATGTTTCGGCCTTTCAGGCCTGCGCGGTCACAAGACGGGTGGCACGATCCACCTTGTTGTGAACAATCAGATCGGCTTTACGACCTCGCCTCACAACTCCCGCTCATCGCCTTATCCGACCGACATTGCGATGATGGTTGAAGCACCGATTTTCCATGTGAACGGCGATGACCCCGAAGCGGTTGTGCACGCCGCCCGTGTGGCGATTGAGTTCCGGCAGAAATTCCACAAGGACGTGGTTATTGATATGTTCTGCTATCGCCGCTTTGGGCATAACGAAGGCGATGAGCCGATGTTCACCCAGCCGGATATGTACCGGACAATCAAAAAGCACAAAACGACGTTGCAGCTTTATGCCGACAGCCTCGTGGCCGATGGCCTGATTGCCGAAGGCGAAGTCGAGGACATCAAGGCGCAGTTCCAGTCCATGCTCAACGAAGAGTTTGAGGCCGGAAAAGTCTATCGCCCGAACAAGGCTGACTGGCTGGACGGGCGTTGGTCCAAGATGAAAAAGGGGGAGGGCGAATACCAGCGCGGCTCCACCGGTGCATCGATGGAGAACCTCAAAACCGTTGGTGCGGCGCTTTCACATATTCCTGATGGGTTTACACCGCATAAGACGGTTGCCCGGATCATGGATGCCAAGCGCGAGATGATTGAAACGGGTGCGGGCATTGATTGGGCCACAGCAGAGGCGCTCGCCTTTGGTACGTTGCAACTCGAAGGGTTTCCCGTGCGCTTGTCGGGGCAGGATTGTACCCGTGGCACGTTCTCTCAGCGGCACTCCGGTATCATCGACCAGAAAACCGAGGATCGGTATTATCCGCTCAAGAACATCGCTGAAGGTCAGGCCGAATACGATGTGATCGACAGCATGCTTTCGGAATACGCAGTGTTGGGCTTTGAATATGGCTATACGCTCGCCGAACCGAATGGTTTGACCCTCTGGGAAGCGCAATTTGGTGATTTCGCCAATGGCGCGCAGATCATGATTGATCAGTTCATTTGCCCTGGTGAGCGGAAATGGCTGCGCATGTCGGGTCTCGTGATGTTGTTGCCGCATGGGTACGAAGGGCAAGGGCCGGAGCATTCCTCCGCCCGTATCGAGCGGTTCCTGCAACTGTCTGCAGAGGAAAACTGGATCGTTGCGAACTGCACGACCCCAGCGAACTATTTCCACATTCTGCGCCGTCAGATGCACCGCAGCTTCCGTAAACCGCTGGTGTTGTTCACGCCGAAAAGCCTTTTGCGGCACAAGCTTTGTGTCTCGAAGCTCGATGAGATGGGACCAGACAGCAGCTTCCACCGCATTCTTTGGGATGATGCGGAACTGGGATCTTCCGAGACGACGCTGAAAAAGGACGACAAGATCAAACGCGTCGTTCTGTGTTCGGGCAAGGTCTACTATGATTTGCTGGCTGCACGTGATGCGCAGGGCATTGATGATGTTTACCTTATGCGCCTTGAGCAACTGTATCCGTTCCCGGCCATCAGCCTTACCAAGGAACTTTCACGCTTTAAGAATGCGGAAATGATCTGGTGTCAGGAAGAGCCGAAAAATCAGGGTCCGTGGACACATGCGGAACCGAATATCGAATGGGTGCTTGATCGTATCGGCGCGAAACATGGCCGTGCACGCTATGCGGGCCGGTCCGCTGCCGCATCGCCTGCGACGGGCCTCGCCGCACAGCACAAACATGAACAAGAAACTCTCGTCAACGAAGCACTGACGGGCTGAGGGGAACAGACATGTCCACCGAAATCAGAGTCCCAACACTGGGCGAAAGCGTCACCGAAGCGACCATCGCAAAATGGATGGTAAAGAACGGTGAAACCGTTGCGGCTGAACAAGTGCTGTGCGAGTTGGAAACCGATAAGGTTTCTATCGAAGTGCCAGCGCCCGCTGCTGGCACGATTGATGAGCTGGTCGCCCAAGAGGGTGAGACCGTTGGTCTTGATGCCTTGCTTGCCTTGATGACCGAAGGTGCTGGCGCGGCCGCCAAAGCAGCCCCCGCTGCGGCCCCTGCCGCTGATGATGCTTCTGGCGAAGAGCTGGAAATTCGCGTCCCCACATTGGGCGAAAGCGTGACAGAGGCCACCGTTGCAAAATGGATGGTTGCCGAAGGTCAGAGCGTGTCTGCCGAAGATGTGCTCGTTGAATTGGAAACGGACAAGGTATCGGTTGAAGTGCCCGCGCCCTCCAACGGGGTGATCGGCAAATTGCACGCCGCCGAAGGCGAGACCGTTGGCCTTGATGCCCTGCTCGCGACGATGACATCGGGCGGTGCCGGCGCGCAGCCCAAAGCCACCGAAGAAGCGGCCAAGCCTGCTGCGAAGGCAGCACCGGCCAAATCGCCTTCTGGTGCAAAGTCGAAATCTGACGTTCTGGCCGAAGCGGCCAAGGGCGTACCTGCGCCGCAGGCCCGCGCCACCGCACCTTCGGCTGCGCCACAAGCAGCGCCCGTGCCCCGCGCTGCGGTGTCCGCAGAAGACGCCGCGCGTGAAGAGCGTGTGCCCATGTCGCGCCTGCGCCAGACCATCGCGCGCCGCTTGAAAGACGCCCAGAATACCGCCGCCATGCTGACCACTTATAACGAGGTGGACATGACCGGCGTGATGGAATTGCGCAATGAATATAAGGACCAGTTCCTGAAGAAACACGGCGTGAAACTCGGCTTCATGTCGTTCTTCACGCAGGCCTGTGTGCATGCCCTGCACGAAGTGCCCGCTGTGAACGCAGAGATTGATGGCACGGATATCGTCTACAAGAACTTCGTTCACATGGGCGTTGCGGTTGGTACACCAACGGGTCTTGTGGTGCCTGTTGTACGTAACGCACAGGATCTGAGCTTTGCTGGCGTCGAAAAGGCGATCAACGAGCTTGGCGCCCGCGCCCGTGATGGCAAGCTGAGCATGGCCGATATGACGGGTGGCACGTTCACCATCTCGAACGGCGGTGTCTATGGCTCGCTGATGTCATCGCCCATCCTGAACCCCCCACAGTCGGGGATTTTGGGAATGCACAAAATTCAGGACCGCCCCATGGTCGTCGGCGGCGAAATCGTTATTCGCCCGATGATGTACCTCGCGCTTAGCTACGACCACCGGATCGTGGACGGCAAAGAGGCGGTGACATTCCTTGTTCGGGTGAAAGAGGCGCTTGAGGATCCACGGCGGTTGTTGATGGATCTGTGAT
>JBMYXS010000116.1:0-5660 GCA_049608645.1 Pikeienuella sp.
CGCAGTGACGCCTTGATCAGGCGCGGGCCTGTTGCGCCTTCGGCAAGGCTCTGACGAATGGCACCTGCGGAAACCTCCTCACAACGGCAAATTATGGTGTCATCGGGCGGGGATAGAACATCCGCAGGAGGGGCATAAAGTGCATCAAGAAGCGGGCGTATTGCACTGGTTTTAAACAGGTTTGCACGTGCTGCGCTCGACCTTTGATTGCGCGTATCCTGACTGATACGCTTTGTCAGGCGCAGAATGTCCAACGCAGCAAGTTCCCCGCTGGCGATGGCCGCATCTGCGCCGAGAATGTGCGCGCCATCACCTGCGACGTGCACGCGCGGGTCGCTTGTGGCACCCCATTCGTCCGCCAAGGGTTGAAAAGCAAGCTGGGCTGCATTCCATGCATGGGCAATCCCGGCGGAACGGCTCATATGCGTCGCGGGGATCACCCCTTGATGTGACAGCAGCAACCCACAGGTCAGCGTTTTGCGCGTGCCCTCATGCTGGAATGAAAATTCAACCGCGCCATCATCGTCCGCTTTTGTTTCGGGTGCCACATTTACTGAAAAGTGCCCGGCAGCCGTATACCGTGGCACACCTGCCGCGCGAATTTTACGGAGCAGGCCAATCCCCTTCAGCAGCGTGGGCAGGCCAAACACCGCCCGTGGCAGATGGCGCAGGGCGCGGACCATCGTGCGGGGCGATTGCGTTTCGACCAGTGCCTGCGGCGGGCAGCCTGCATCAATCATTTGCGCTGCAACCAGATAGAGCAGGGGCCCAGACCCCGCGAGCACCGCGTCTTTAGGTAACATGCCTGCGGTCTTCATCAGTATCTGCGCGGCCCCTGCTGCCATGACACCGGGCAGCGTCCAACCGGGAAAGGGCACCGGGCGTTCCTGCGCGCCAGCTGTCAAAAGAATATGCTGGGCAGTTGTGGTCCTGCTTTCGCCATTCCGGGACCATGTCACCTTTTGCCCATCATCCAGACGCCAAACCGTTGAATTAAAGCGAATGGTTACAAGGGGATGTTCAAGTGCCAGGAGCAAGCGCGCACCAGAGGCGTAATCTTGCCCAAGCCAATTTCGCGAAGACTGGTTCGCAGCGATATTTCGATAAATTTGCCCACCGGGAGCGGGCTGTTCATCGAGCAGGAGCACGCGCAAGCCACCCTGCGATGCGGTAGCGGCGGCAGACAATCCCGCTGGCCCGGCCCCCACTATGATCAGGTCATAATCAGCCATCAAAATCACCGTTCAACCTACGCAGCCCGATCTGCCGGTTGATCACCATGCCATTGCGCACCGTCGTCATGCAGGCCTGGGTATTAGGGTGGCCATCAATATCAACCAGACATTCGAAACAAACGCCCATCATGCAGAATGCTGTGCGTTCACTTCCTTTTGCTGTGATCCGTGTTGCCCCACCTGTATGTGCGAGCAGCGCCGCAGCTACAGACACGCCCGCCGGGGCGGTGACTGTCTCTCCGTCAATGGTGAGCTGCACGTCTGCGGCCTGATCAGGCGGCGTTTGAAAGCGCGAAGCGATTTTCATCAAATGCCTCAAGGTTTGGGGCTTCGGCGGAGTTCTCGATCCACTCGATCAGCGATGATGCATGAACAGAGGCCAATGTAACGCCGCTGTGGCAGGTGATCAGGTAGGCACCGGGATGGCGCCGGGAATGAGAATAGACAGGGTATCCGTCGGGCGACATGACGCGCAAAGCCCCCCATGCCCTAACCACCCGCACATCCCGCAGGGCAGGGTAGACCGCAACGGCATGGGCGGCGAGGTCTGCCATGACATCCAGCGTCTCACTCGCGTCCATGCCCGCGTCAGCTTTCGTGCCGCCAATCTGCACGCCGCCTTCATCCACCTGCCGAATTGTGCTGGACAGAAACGGCAACCGCACCCCCAGTTTTTCCGTGATCAGCAACTCCCCCCGCTGCGGGCGGATGTTGGTCTTGAAGCCGAGGTCCGCGGTCAGATGCTGCGCGCCCAACCCGGCGCAAAGCAGTACTTTTTCCGTGCCTATTCTGGTGCCATTCGTGAGATTAACGTCAAACGCACCCGCCTGTGTGGGTTTGATTGCGTTGACGTGACAGTTGGTGGAAATCTCCCCGCCGAGCGCAAGCACGGACAATCGCAGCGCGCGCAGAAACCGCAACGGGTTCACATGCCCATCGCGGGGCGAGAAGGTTGCGCCAATCACGTCCGGCCCGATACCGGGCATGTCCTTGCGCAGATCATCGCCGCTTAGAATATCATGGCTGAACTGGTTGCCGGCGTGGGTTTGTTGCTTGGCAAGCATGCCCGCAAATTCATCCATCTCTGCTTGATCGGTGAAAAATTCAAATCCGCCAGACTGGTCAAGGGAAACATCAATGCCCGACAGGTCACGCAGTTTACTTGCAAATTCTGGCCAGGCGGCAAGCCCGTCTGACGTCCAGCTTGAATAAGGTGCAAAATTCCAGCCTTTGCCTTGCCCCCACACCAAACCGAAATTGCCCTGAGACGCGCGCGCATCGCCGTCAGACCCATCCAGAACACGAACGCGCTTTCCTGCCAGCAGCAAGCCCATCGCAACCGAAAGGCCGACTACACCGCCCCCGACGATGGTGATTTCTGATTGTGCTAGCGGCATGTGAGACCTTTCGGAACGACTCGGCCGAAGTCTGCACGCATTACAGTCTTTTACCAGTCATTGACGGAATTCATTGATGGTTGAAGGCCGGATTTCAAATATCTCATCTGTTTTTGGAACAGCTCCATGTGCGCAATCTGCGCCCGTGGCTTGCTGATGGGTTTCACCCATCAACCGGCAAATCGGGTGAGTTGTTCCTTGTCGGTCACCGTGATCTTTTTGCGGGCGCTTTTGATGATGCCTTCGCGTTCCCATGCGCTCAGCATGCGGCTTACGGTATGGAGGGTGCTGCCGGTCATTTCCGAGATTTGTTGGCGGGTGATGGGGAAATCTATCTCAACGCCGCCGTCAACCACACGCCCGGCCTGACTGATCATCCGTAGAAGGGCATTTGCGATGCGTTGTTCTACCTGTTGCGTCGCAATCTCCACGAGGCGGGTGTTTACATCGTTCAGGCGTTGGCCAACGGCGCTGTATAAACCGGCCGAAAACCCTGGATAGGTCTGCAAAAACCCTTCCAGAAGTTTCATTGGCCAATGCAGGCAATAGCATTCATTCGCGGCAAAGGACGTCGCCGGATACGCCTTGTGGCCAAGCGCGGCCGCTATGCCGAACAAATGGCCGCTGGGGATGTGCAGCACAATCACCTGCTCCCCCTCGGGCGTGACGCGGGCCACACTGATGTAACCATCCAACAACAGATAGAACCGTTCCGCGGCGGCCCCTTCTTCAAAGATACAGGCCCCCGGCGCGAAACGCTCTGCGCTGGCTTGGTCAAGAATATGCCGAATGTCAGACCGCGTCAGTTGTGCAAAGGGCGGCAGGGTCGCCAGCAGATCTTCGTCGAGCTTATTCACCTGATTGCCTTCTATCATTTCGGCCCAAAACAACCCCAATGACACCGAAATTGAGGCCTTTCCATTCATACACAGGCTTGCGGAAAAGAAAACGACTGCGCGGGTTTGATGGCAACCGCTTGATGACCCGACATCGCAGGGGAAAGCGTGCTGGCCCGCCGTTCAGTTTGGCTCAGCTTCGGCCACACTCAGGGGCAAGGCGGGCGATACCACGTCGTAATTCGCCCGATCGACCCGCCACACCAGAAGGCCGAGCAGATGGTCCTGCAATCGGTTTTGCACCCAGGAAGGGCGCGCATGTTTCGCCGTTTTCTGGTGTGCAAATTCAAAGCTGACAGTGGTCGGGGTTTCTTTGAAATGATGATGTGCGGGCGGCGCGCATTTCAGAATTTTTGCAATCTTCTCAGCGGTCTGCGCCCGGTCCAGAAGCAAACCATCCGCAGGCGCAAAACGAAGAACCACTGTGGTTCTGTCAGCGGGGCCGGGTGTTTCGATAAGCTGAAAATCCCGAATGGGCTTTGTCTCATGGGTCATCACGCCCCGGAAAAACTCGAAATAGGTATCAACGTGAATGCGGCAGGACAGGGCAAAAAACTGTCGGCTGCTGTTCAGGATTCTGAAGAACAGAACCTCTGACGCGAATATATATTCCACCTTTTCGGTCAATTCCGGTGTGCACAGCTGACCCGTGCCACCGTCCCCCGTTGCGGCGTGCTTGATGATCTGTGTTTTCAGGCCATGACGGTCATTCCTGATCTTGAAATCAAGGTGATAGGCAATGACAAACGCCCGCCGCTGGGAAGAGGTCGCTCGGGGAAAGTGCAGGTCAACAAAGGTTTCGGCCTGTTTGATCTCTGCCGCTGTATCAGCCTCTGCTTCATCAAGGGCGGCATTGTCCAGTATCTTGACGTGATACCGCCGTTCGATCTGTTCGACATAACGGCGCAGATCCTTGCTGACGGTAAACAGCGGGTCGACCGAGATACGGCATTGCAAGCCCAGCTTTATGTCGGCCAGGAACATGAAAAACACATGCTCCGCCATGGTTTCAGGGTTAAGCGAAAACACCCGCGCCAGCGCCTTTTTTGTCTCATCTGAGAAAAAATCAGCGATGTCATGCCCAATGTCGGCATCATCAAAGCACCGGATCAGATTTGAGCGTTGATCGTTCTCGCAATCAAGGCAATCGAGCAGCGAAAACCGCCGATACCGCGCGCCGGGCGGGGCCTTGTCGTAATGGGGAATGAACCGTGCGGTCGCGGCATCAACGATCCCCACCATGTCAAACAGAATGCGGTTCTTGGTAAAGCGGTCGAGCAGGGTGGATTCTTCGGGGTGCAGCAACTTGTGCAGGCCAGATCCGAACCGCCCTCGGGTGATGCCCAGAATGCGCTGAATCTTGGGGTCATATTTTGCGTATTTGGACACACCCCCCGCGCGCATGATCTGATCCATCCATTCATCAAACACGGTGGTTTGATAGCCAAGCTGATGTTCCTGTTCATGCGCATCGAGCTTGCCCGATCGACGCAATTCCTGATGTGTCCGGACAAAATGCGTGAGCGAGGCGAGCATTTCCTTGTGGGTGCGCACGGGCCAGATGTCATCTTCGTCGGTGGGGGCGGTTTCCCGGTTGATGAATGCCTTGACCTCTTCGCTCAGATCATCCCAGTGAAGGGGGTCTACATCATCGGGCAATTCGACGTTGCGGTGCGCCGGGATCATGTGCGCGCGCATTTCTTGCCAAAGCTGGGTATGCAACTGAACTTCGCGCCGCTGCTTGAAATCTTTCAGGTTGTTGAGGTGCAGCGTCGTGGCGCGGTTCAGGTCCTGTTTTCGGCGCAGGATTTTCAAGGTGAACACCCCCGCAAACGCAAGTGCGATGCCGCCCATTGCCACAGAGCGGAACGACAGGGGAACGACCTTTTTACCCACCACCAACGAGGCGACCGCCGCCGTCATTCCGGTTGAGAGTAACCGCATGGCCCGCCGCCGAAAGAAATTGGCAAGAAAATCACCAAAATCGGTGGAATCAATCGCCCGTATGGTCTTCTGCGCGGGGCGGAAGCTGATTGAAAGCGCCTCAAGTTTGGCTTTTCTTTTCATTTATCCAGATATTCAAAAGCGCGGGGGTGATAATATGTCTTTATCACGCAATCCTACTCGCCCGG
>JBMYXS010000117.1:0-4946 GCA_049608645.1 Pikeienuella sp.
GCTGGCGGTCAGTGTAGGTGCCATGACAGATCTGACTTCTATCGACGTTTCCCCCGATGGTGGCGTCCTGACTGCGCGTTTCGCTGATGGTGCGGCGCGGCGGTTTCATGCCGAATGGCTGCGTGACAATGCGCTTGATGTGGCGACGCGTGATGCCGGAAATGGCCAGCGCCTTATCACTCTTGCGGATTTTCCAGGGGATATTCGGATTGGCACGGCGGATGCACAAGGTGATGGGGTGGCGATTACGTTTGCCCCCGATGGTCATGCGACGCATTTCCCCGCCGCATGGTTGGCGGCCAATGCCTATGATGGCCGGCAGGCCCGTGCTGCAGGGTGGCATCATGGCGTGGAGTGGGATGCGACCCTTACCCCGCTGACGGCTGCTTTTGATGATCTTGCGGTGCCGGAAGTGCGGCGTGATTGGCTGGCCGCGGTCCGCTCTCACGGGTTCGCCACGCTGACGGGTGGCCCGGTTGAAGAAAGCGCGCTGCTGAAAGTGGTGGAAACCTTTGGCTATGTGCGTGAGACGAATTATGGCCGCTGGTTCGAGGTGCGGGCAGAGGTGAACCCGACCAACCTTGCCTACACCGGTCTTGGCTTGCAGGCACATACCGATAATCCTTACCGTGACCCGACACCCACTTTGCAGATCCTCTACTGCCTCGAAAACTCGGCGGAGGGGGGTGATAGCATGGTGGTGGATGGGTTCCGCGCCGCCAGCCGTTTGCGTGAACAGGATGCGGAGGCGTTTCGCCTTCTTTCTACGCATTGCGCGCGCTTTACCTATGCAAGTGGCGGCGCGCGGCTGACGGCCCGCCGCCCGATGATAGAGGTCACACCCGATGGGGAGCTGGTTGGCGTTCGGTTCAATAACCGTTCCGCTGCACCGATTACTGACGTGCCGTTTGATGACATGACGGCCTATTACAAGGCCTATCGTGCCTATGCAGAGATCATTGACGATCCGGCGATGCAGGTGTCGTTCAAGATGGCGCCGGGTGATTGCTTTATCGTCGACAATACGCGTGTGTTGCACGCGCGCCTTGGCTATTCCGGTGCCGGGTCACGGTGGTTGCAAGGGTGCTATGCCGACAAGGATGGCTTGCTGTCGACCCTGAGCACATTGGAGGCCGCCCATGGCCCGGCCTGATTACAGCACATTGAATGCGGAGAACATCGTCGCCTTTATCGGTGACATATTTGAGCGGCGCGGCTCTGACAGCTATCTGGGTGAGGCGGTCACAATGTCCCAACATATGTTGCAGGGCGCGCAGTTGGCGGAGCAGGCTGGGGCGGGTGATACGCTGATCGCTGCGGCGCTGCTGCATGATATCGGGCATTACACGAACGAATTTCCCGATGACGCGCTCGCGCAGAATATCGACAATGTGCATGAAGAAGCGGGCGCGGCAGTCATTGCGCCCTATTTCCCCGATGTCGTGACAGATTGTGTCCGCTATCATGTCGCGGCAAAGCGTTACCTTTGTGCCACCGACCCGGACTATTTTGGCCGCTTGTCGGATGCCTCCGTGCATACCCTGAACCTGCAAGGTGGCCCGATGGATGCGGCCGAAGTTGCGACCATGCAGCAAAACCCAAACCTTGATGCGATAGTTCAGGTGCGAATTTGGGATGACCTGGGCAAAGACCCCGACGTAACAACACCCCCCTTTGCCCATTATGCGCCTGTTCTACAGCGCGTGGTAGACAAGCACATGCAGGGGTAAACGTGCCCCGGCATTAGCGGGAATGATTATGTGGCTGATGCAGCCTCGTGATGTTGCGATGCAGGCGGGGGCCGGCGTGCTGAAAGCACAGGCCATGATCTTACGCAGATGCGCTGAACTTCCGGGTGCCTGCCACCCCGAACGGGCGTGGCATTGACTGCCACGCCACGCCCGCTCTGAGCGCATTTTCGTTGAGCCTATCGTTTAGATCGGCCAGATGTTATTCGCGGATGATCTTGACCTTTTGCCCCCTGCGCAATTCTTCGCCGGCTGCAAGGCTGTTCAGCACGCGGAAACGCTCTTCATTGAAATCATCAAAGGGCATTTTGCGGGCGAGACGTGCAACCGTATCGCCCCGGCGCACAGTATATACGTCTATCGAATAGGGGCGATAGCGCCGCGCCTGACCGGGTGTCAGGCTGTCAAAGCTGCGGGCAGAGCGGTTCAGCGCGGCGCCAACACCACGGGCGTTCTGAGGCTCTAACCCCAAAAAGCGATAGAGCTGGCCATCGCGGCGGATTACCGTGAAATGCGCCAGCTTTGTTCCCTGATTGGTGGCAACGGGCATTTGCGCCTGCGCCGCTTGCAAACCATCAATGCGCAGGTTCCGCAGGTCAGTCAGGCGACCGACGCGGGTTTGTTTGGCGATGCCCGCAGCCCAGTCGTTCTGGATATACCGCCGCAGGTCGCCGCCCGGATCGCGTGCGCCATCAAAGATCAAACCCGCGCCCCCTTCACCAGCGGCCACAACGTTTTGCGCGGCATTGGTGATGCGAAACCCTTCTGGCGCAGTGAAGGCAAACCGCAGTTTGGGGTGAATGAATTTGCCATCGCGCACGAAACCCTGTTCGGCGCTGTCACCATAGGTCATGCCGTCAATCACGCGCAGAAAGCGGCCCTGATTGCGGGGGGCGTCCTCTGCGATGGCGACGCCCTGGCTTTTGGCTGTTGCGATTGCCTCGCGAACACGTTGGGGCGTGGCGGGATGGGTGGAGAAGAAATCAACGCGGTTCGGGTCGAACTGTCGTCCGGCGATCTGGCTCTGCAATTCAGCCTGTGCCTGAAGCGATGCCAGAAAATCGGCCTGCGCAAGTGGGTCATACCCTGCACGCGCAAGGTAACGAATGCCAAGGCTATCAGCCTGAAACTCCTGCCCGCGCGAGAAATTGGCGACATATCCCTGCCCAATCGCGCTGCCGGCCTGATTGATCGCCTTTAGGGACTGGCCATCCAGCCCCGCGACCGCGCCAAGGATGGTGGCCCCCAAAACGCCAAGCTGCGCAATGCCAGCACGTTCCTGCCGTTGGGCTGTGTGCGCGCCGGTTACATGACCGATCTCATGTCCGATCACGCCTGCCAGCTCTGCTTCGTCATTGGCCAGCGCAACAAGGCCCCGCGTGACGTAAACGTAGCCACCGGGCAGGGCAAATGCATTGACGACGGGGCTGTCGAGCACGGTAAATGTCCATGGTCCCTCGGGTTGTTCAGAGTTTGCCGCGAGTTTTTTGCCTAGCGTGCGAACATAGTTGCGCAACTCTCTGTTGCTGACCTCCCCACCGAATTGGGCAAGAATTTTCGGATGCTCCTGATCCCCAAGACGTTGGTCCGATACAGACCGCTGCCCAACTGTTGTCGGTGCTCTGTCCGGCCCGCCCGCGGGCGCGCAGGCCACCAGTGAAAAGGCAGCCAGCATCGCAAGCGGAAGCCGGGTGAATGAGGCGCGGGTTCGGTTGAACAACGGCATGGGCGCATCCTTTGAAATCTGTCGTTTCATTTGCATGTTACCGCAACGTGGCAGCATTTCGATCCCTTCACGGCAATTTGCAGGTGAGTGCGTTGAAGAAATCGCCCGGCATGACGAAACGCTTGCGTTTTATGTGGCCCCTATGGCGGTTTCCTTTGACGCAATGACCTGAGATAAGAGCGGGCGCGGCCGCGCCGAGCGTGCTGACAAGCAGCTGCGAAAACCGTTCGCCCGAAAATCAGTGATGGGATGATGTGATGCCCCCGAAGAATGACGACCGCTACGGCGAATATCGCAAAATTTGCCGCGACATCGGTGTTGATGCGCTTGCGCTTGTGCCGGGGGCAAATTTCACGCGGGTGTTTGATACCTCGTTTCATAGTCACGAACGCCCGCTGGTGGTGATTATCCCCGTTGAGGGGGCGCCGGCGGCCTTGGTCCCTGATTTGGAACTGCGCTCATTCGACCTGCTGAATTTCGAGGGGGCGGTTTTTGGCTGGCGCGATCAAGATGGCTATTCAGCGGCGTTTGATGCCCTCGCGGCGCATTTACCACTAGCTACCCTCGCGGTCGAAGGGCAGGTGATGCGCGTTTTCGTGCATCACGCATTGCAACAAGCCTATGACAAGCTTCAGGTTATCGACGCGGAGCGCGAGATTTCCGGGCTGCGTATGATCAAATCCGAAGCGGAACTGAACAAAATACAGGCCGCTATCGAAATATCCGAACGGGCTTTATCTGCCGTTCTGGCACAGGTTCGCGTAGGCATGAGCGAAAAGGAGGTCGAAGGCCGACTGATACAGGCGCTGTTTGCCGAAGGGGCCGACGATCTGGCTTTTGGCCCAATCGTCGCTGCGGGTGCGAACTCGGCGCTTCCCCATGCGCATGCAGGGGCTTATCAGATAAAGCCGGGGGATGCGTTACTGTTTGATTTCGGGGCGCTCAAGCACGGGTTTTGCGCCGATATTACCCGCACGGTTTTCGTTGGCGAGCCGTCGGCAGAGGCAAGGGATATCTACGAAACCGTGCGCGCCGCTAATCTGAAAGGCCACGAAGTCACGCGCGCGGGCATCACCGCGCATGAAATTGACGATGCCGTCACCAGCGTGCTGGAGGCCTCGCCCCATGCCGCGCATATCCGCACCAAAACCGGCCATGGCCTGGGCCGGGATGTGCATGAGGCCCCCTACATCATGCGCGGCAACCATCAGGTGCTGCACGCTGGCGTCGTGTTCACAAATGAGCCGGGGCTTTACAAAGCCGGGGCGTTTGGCGTGCGGATCGAGGATGATGTGGTTGTGACAACGACAGGATGCCGTTCGCTAACCAGCTTTCCAAAGGATCTGCTGGTGGTTGGTTGAGGCGAATTTCCGGGCTGACAAACCAGGACCACTGCCGTAGGTAATGCAGAACGACTCCGTGGCTCAACTGGATAGAGCAGCCCCCTCCTAAGGGGCAGGTTGCAGGTTCGA
>JBMYXS010000118.1:0-4620 GCA_049608645.1 Pikeienuella sp.
GCTACCTCATCCCCCAACACAAAGGGGCATATCATGCGTATAGTCTATCTCATCCTCGCCATCGTCGGGGCGGTCGTTCCGATGTATTATTTCATCAAGTGGTTTGAGGAGTTTGGCTACGACCTCGGGGCGATGAATGATGCGTGGTTTGTCTCCGACGCCACGCGCGGGCTCACCTATGACCTCACTATCGCCTGGGTGGCCCTGATTGTCTGGATCATTGCCGAGACGATACAGCGCAAAGCGTGGTTGAACCTGATCGCTATTCCGGCCAGTTTGGTTGGCGTGAGCTGCGGCTTGCCGCTTTATCTCTACCTGCGTTCACGCCCCGTTCGGTAAGATCGGGGCCTTCAAAACAAGAAGCCTTCTCAATGGATCACTTTAGCTACCAGAACGGTGTGCTGCACGCCGAAGACGTCTCCCTGCACGATATCGCAGCGGAGGTTGGCACGCCGTTTTATGTCTATTCCACCGCTACGCTGGAACGGCATTTCAAAGTGTTTGACGAAGCACTGGCGGGCATGCCGCATCTGGTTTGCTATGCGATGAAAGCCAACTCCAACCTTGCCGTTCTGCGTGTTGCTGTGCGCGCTGGCGCGGGCATGGATGTGGTATCGGGGGGGGAATTGATCCGGGCGCTGGCGGCGGGTTGTCCACCGGAAAAGATCGTGTTCTCGGGCGTCGGCAAGACCCGCGATGAAATCCGCCTTGCGCTTACAACTGGCATTCGCCAGTTCAATGTCGAAAGCGAGCCAGAGTTGGTTGTGCTTAATGAGGAGGCGATCGCGCTCGGCAAAATCGCGCCCATTACGATCCGCGTGAACCCGGACGTTGACGCCAAAACCCACGCCAAGATTTCGACCGGCAAATCAGAAGACAAATTCGGCATCCCCATCGCCAAGGCAGAGGCCGCCTATGCGCAGGCCGCCGCGATGGAAGGGATAGAGGTGATGGGTATTGATGTGCACATCGGCTCTCAGTTGACCGACCTTGCGCCGTATGAATCGGCATTTCTGAAGGTGGCGGAGTTGACCCACACACTTCGCGCGCAGGGGCATAACATTCGGCGGCTCGACCTCGGGGGCGGGCTTGGCATCCCTTACCAGCAGTCGAACGAACGCCCGCCGCTGCCGTTTGATTACGGTGAGGTTGTGCGCCGCACGGTTGGTAATCTGGGGTGTGAGATTGAAATTGAACCGGGGCGCCTGATCGCGGGCAATGCGGGTTTGCTGGTCGCCAACACGATCTATCGCAAGGAAGGCGAGGGGCGGGATTTCCTCATCCTTGATGCGGCGATGAACGATTTGATCCGCCCGGCGATGTATGACGCATGGCACGACATTCAGCCTGTGAATGAACCCGGCCCCGATGACGTGGTCGCCCCTGTCGATATTGTCGGCCCGGTTTGTGAAAGCGGCGACACATTTGCCAAACAACGTGACCTGCCGCGAATCGAGGCCGGAGAGCTGGTCGCGTTCCGCTCGGCCGGGGCATATGGCGCGGTTATGTCGTCGGAATACAACAGTCGCCCCTTGATACCGGAGGTTCTGGTCTCCGGTTCACGGTTTGATGTAGTGCGCCCGCGCCCCACATATGATGATATGCTGAAGCGCGAACGGATTCCGGATTGGCTGGCTGACTAGTCACCACAAGCCAACGAGGATCACCCGGCGCTGAATGGGAGGCACAATGGCCCGCAGATCGGACCGGATACCGGCACGCATGACGGACAGCGAGGCGCTGATCCGCGCACGCACGTCAATCCGCCGTGAGGCCAAGCGCACCCGTCTGTCACTATGGGTTGAACAACTGATCGAAGCCTTCTGGCCTGCATGGGCCGTTGTGGCTCTGTTCGCGGGGCTTGTGCTGCTTGGTGTGCCTGCGACGCTTTCGGCTCTTTGGCATATGGTCCTTCTTGCGGTCTTTGGCATCGCGGTGATCGCATTTTTAGCACGCGGGGTGTTCAGGCTCCGAGCGCCGTCTGATGCTCAAACCCTCGCGCGGTTGGATCAGGGCACGCCGGGGCAACCGGCGCAGATGCTTGATGATGCGCTGGCCAGCGGCGCGGGCGACAGAGATTCCGAAAAACTGTGGGCGGCGCACCGGGCGCGCCTTGCCCGCAAGGCTGTTGCGTTGCGGGCACCAGCCCCGGATTTGCGCGCATCAAACCATGACAGATTTGCACTTCGCCATGCGGCATTGCTGATCTTGTTTGCAGGTTCTCTGGGTTACTTTGGCGGCACGCCAAACGATATTGGCCGTCAGCTTTCCCCCGGTGATGTGATCGCCGCAACGCCCGAACCCGTCGCTACGTTGGAGGCATGGGCCTCGCCCCCTGTTTATACGGGCGTCGCGCCGGTTTATCTGACCCGTCTGAAGCCCGAGGACCGGGCGCTGACCCTACCTGCTGGTACAGAAATTTCCCTGCGCGTTTTTGATGCGCCTGCCGTTCCCACCCTTACCAACACCCTGACGGGGGGGGAGATCGCCTTTGTCGATCAGGGCGGCGGGGTCTTTGATGCCACGTTCACCATTTCACGATCCGGCGAGATCGCGGTAACTCACGAAGACAGCCCGCTCGGCAGGTGGGCCGTTACCGTAACACCGGATTTGTCGCCCGAGATCGACTTTGCCGAACCCCCAAAGGCCGACGGCCGCGGAACCATGTCGCTGAGCTTTGAGGCCCAAGACGATTATGGCGTTCGCAATGCCGATGCGGTTGTCACTCTCGATACGGATGCCACCCCACCTGTAACGGGCCTGGCGCCAGCGACGGTTTTTGAAGGGGTTACCCTTGAATTGCCGCTTCCGCTGACGGGCGACAACACTGCGGTTGCCGAAACGCTCAACGAAGATCTGTCCGAACACCCATTCGCCGGGTTGCCGGTGATTATCACGCTGACCGCTTTTGATGCTGCCGGGCAGGAAGGGTCCACGCGGATCGCCATGGATTTGCCCGGACGCCGTTTCACACACCCCCTGGCCCGCGCACTGGTTGAACAACGCCGCGCGCTTGTTTGGTCACCAGAAGCCGCGCCGCGTGTGCTTGATATCCTCGAAGCGGTGATGACCTACCCCGAAGAAGTGTTTGACGACACCACAGCATTCCTTGCAGCACGCATGGCGGTTCGTCGGCTTGGTTATGCATTGGAAGGTGGCCGCGTTGCCAAAGAAACCCCCGGTGTGGTGGCCTTGCTCTGGAAAGCGGCCATACGGCTAGAGGAAGGCGACCTTTCGACCGCCGCCGCCCGCCTTGCACGCGCGCGGGAAAGACTACAACAAGCCATTGAAGATGGCGCATCTGAAGAAGAACTCGCCGAATTGATGCAGGAACTGCGCGAAGCGATGCGGGATTTCCTGGCCGAAATGCAGCAGGAAGCCCAACGCGACCAGGCCAATGGTCAGCAGCAGCAACAACAGCAGGGACAGCAAGGCGAAACCCTTACCCAAGACGACATCGAAGCGATGATGGACAAGATCGAAGAGGCCATGAAAAACGGGCAGGCTGAACTTGCGCAGCAAATGCTTCAGGCGCTTCAGCAGATGATGAACAACATGCAGATGGCGCAACCGGGGCAAGGGCAACCGGGCCAGGGTGAGCAAACCATGAACCAGATGGGCGATATGATCGGTGATCAGCAAAGTCTTGCTGACCGTTCATTCGACCAGATGCGCCGCGAACAAGCTGGCGAGACCGACGAGGGCGGCACACAACGCGGCCACGAAGGCGAGCAAAACGGCGCACACGGTGATGACCCCGGCGACGACGCGGCCCAGATCGCCCGCGATCAACGAGAACTGCAACAACTGCTTGATCAGCTCCGCAACAATCTTCCGGGGTCCGCCGGGGAGGAAACCCGAGAAGCCTTGGACGAAGCCAACCGTGCAATGGATGATGCGGTAGAGGCGCTGCGCGATGGCGATACCCGTCAGGCTGTCGATGATCAGGTACGCGCGCTCGATGCCTTGCGCGACGGGCGCAACCAGATGGCCAATGACATGGCAGAGGCACAAGGCCAACGCGATGGCGAGCAGGCCGGGCGGGATGGACGCGGCGGCGACGCCCGCGACGAAGACCCCCTTGGTCGGCCCCGCGCCTCAGAAGGCCCGGTCGATGGCGAAAGCACCAATGTGCCCAGCCTTTCACTCGGCAAGCGTGCCAAGGAATTGCAGGATGAAATCCGCCGCCGATCCGGTGAGCGTGAACGCCCGGCACCAGAGCTCGATTATTTGAAAAGACTGTTGGATCGGTTCTGATATTACAGCGTCTGGTCATGCCACCCACCTGTACCGCAAGACACCTTTCGCACGACACGCTAAGCCGTTGGGTGGCGTCTTGCTGACCTTTACGTAAAGGTCATGCGCCTGACGCATAGCGGGTTTGCAACATTGTCTCTGTTGCATCGCAGCGCCGCAGACTAAGTTCTTTCTTGTCAGCAGATGATGCTGGCGCCGGAAAGCAACAGTCGCTTACTCCTCCCTGTGGCGACGTTACGAGTAAGGCCAGATGTGACATCGCAGCGAGGCACCGATCCTCCCCCTTTGGGTGCCCCGCGCATGTCACAGACTTAACAAACCCCCGACGCGCCACACCGCGTCGGGGGTTTATCTTTTTCGGGC
>JBMYXS010000119.1:0-4346 GCA_049608645.1 Pikeienuella sp.
TTAATGACTGGATGATGCGCAAGACGCAAACCCCGTTTGACCGCGATGGTGCCACCGCTGGCGCAGGGCAGGTGGATCACATGACGCTGCATTCCAGCAATGCAGCAACGGCCTATTTTGGCCGCAAACCGCCCAAATCGCTTGACCGCAATACATTTGCCGCCGTTCTGCAATCAGTCGAAGGCTTGTCTGTCGAAGACGGGGCCGCAACCTTGACAGCCTTCACCGTAGAGGGCGTCGCGGAAGCGGTGAAATGGATGCCCTCGCCGCCAACGCGCTGGCTGGTGTGTGGCGGTGGACGACGGAACGCCACCGTGATGGACATGCTGACAAAACGGCTTGATACCCCGGTTGAACCTGTCGAGGCCGCTGGTCTGGACGGTGACATGTTGGAGGCGCAGGCCTTTGCCTATCTGGCGGTGCGCGTTGCCCGTGGTTTGCCGACCAGTGCGCCGGGCACTACCGGATGTGCGCAGCCTGTATGTGGCGGGCGTATTAGTCGGCCCTGATGCACATGGCTGTCAGGTGGGGTAGGCCTTGGTCAACACGCCTAGCGCCCTCTCCAGCATTTGTTCGTCTGAAAGTATGGAAAGGTCACGCGCAGGGTTCGCCCCATTGAACCCGAGCAAAATTGGCTCCTCAACGTATTTTGCGATGTTGAACCATTGGTTGAACTGGCCACGCGGCAATCCGGTATCAGGCGTCAGGATCCAGGTTGCGCCACGATCCCAAAAAGCCTCATCAAATTGCAGATAGAGCTTGTCGAGCACCCCCATGCCGAGCCGCGCAATCGCGCCCTGAGTGCGCGGGGGGAGCGGTGGGTCAAAACGAATATCGCCTGCCTTCAGCACGCCAAGGGGCACAGTGACAATGGCCGCATCTGCCTGATGGGTGCCGATGGTGGTATTGGCCGACACCCCTTCAAGACCATATGAAACCGACAAGACAGCCTCGTTGAGGCGAATATCCAGCGCGTCGAAAGCTGCCAGAACCTGTTCATAACCACCCGGAAAGATCACGTCAGGGCCATCATAGTCGTCGGCGTCGGCATAGGCCGCTTGGTTCAACTCGGCCGGTGAAGCGCCAAAAACATGCTCAATTTCTGCGACTTCATCAAACCATGATGCGGTGGCGAGGTCGGAAATATCGCGCCCACGACCATCACGGATGATGTGCGTGGTGTTGGTTTTGACCGTCGGCAGTGTTCGCGCATCGGCCAATCTAGCAATGGGGTTGCCAGTGGTGCCATGTATCCAGCTTGCCCCGAGGTCGAGCGGCAGGCCGAGGTTGTGGTCTGTCCAGATGCGCCCGCCAATGCGACCGCGCCCCTCAATAATAACTACATCCCGCCCTTCGTCCTGCAATCGCTGTGCGGCGGTCAGGCCACTGATCCCTGCGCCAATGACGAGGGTGCGTTTGGCACC
This sequence comes from Pikeienuella sp., assembly GCA_049608645.1. Classification (GTDB taxonomy): domain Bacteria; phylum Pseudomonadota; class Alphaproteobacteria; order Rhodobacterales; family Rhodobacteraceae; genus Pikeienuella. The sequence goes on from JBMYXS010000119.1 coordinate 1,425, forward strand.
AGTGGCGATGACGTTTTCGGCGGCGCGCGCCCCACTTTCAAAAGCGGCGTGAACTGTGCTGTTGTAATCAGGGTGCGCCGCTTCGCCAGCAAAGAACAGCTTGTCTGCGATGGGGGCGGCCAAAGCACGGTGATCGCTGCGCGTCGCGCCCTTGGCAATAAAGGAATAGGAACCGTGGGAAAACGGGTCCTGACTCCAATTTGTGCGAAGATATCCGGTCGCATTTCGCCCTTTGCCCGCCAGCCCCGGCAGGGGAGCGAAGGCGCCAAGGGCAGCAGCACCCAGCCCTGACAGAAACCGCCGGCGCAGCATCTTTTCGGTGGTCAGGGCCAAGCGGTTGGGTTTCACTATTCTTCGAGCGCGGCCCGCAAGCCAACCATGCGTTGCGCGACATAGCTGTCGACACGGCCGATCATCTCGTCCATGTCTTTTTCGAAGAAATGGTTCGCGCCGGGAACGATCTGATGGTCGATCTCGATACCCTTCTGGGTTTTCAATTTCTCAACCAGCTTTTCCGTATCCGCCATGGGCGCAACCTTGTCGTTGTCACCATTGATGATCAGGCCCGAAGACGGGCATGGAGCAAGAAAGCTGAAATCGTACATATTCGCGGGTGGCGCGACGGAGATGAAGCCGGATGCTTCAGGGCGACGCATCAACAACTGCATGCCGATCCACGCGCCAAACGAGAAACCCGCGATAAAGCAGATTTTCGAATCCGGTTTCAGCATCTGAAGATAATCGAGCGCCGATGCTGCATCCGACAGTTCGCCAATGCCCTGATCAAATTCGCCCTGAGAGCGCCCGACGCCACGGAAGTTGAAGCGCAGGACCGAAAAGCCCAATTTGTGGAACGTGTAGTGGAGGTTATAAACCACCTTGTTGTTCATCGTGCCCCCAAACTGGGGGTGGGGATGCAAGATCAGCGCGATCGGCGCGTGCTTGTCCTTGGTAGGGTGATAGCGGCCCTCAAGCCGCCCGTCTGGGCCGGGAAAAATCACCTCGGGCATATCGCATCCTTTGAACGGTTCTAAATTTGTGACCAGTTTAGGGGCTGGCATCGTTGACTGTTTCAGTCGGGCAATTTAGAAACATTCCAAATCTCCGACGGCAGGCTCTTTCCTTTAGGAAATTCAAGGGCGTGTGGTCAAGGATTCGCGCTGTTTCGCCGCAGTTGGTGAATCAGGCGGGCGCAGATGGGAGACGTCGATGAAGTTGAGCACCAAAGGCCGCTATGCCGTAACTGCCCTCGCGGACATCGCGATGCAGGGCCATGATGCGCTCGTGTCTCTTGCCGACATTTCCGAGCGTCAGGATATTTCGCTGTCTTATCTGGAGCAGCTTTTCGTAAAGCTGCGCAAGGCGGGCGTTGTTGAAAGCGTGCGCGGCCCCGGTGGTGGGTATCGCTTGGCCAAAGGTGCCGATGACACGCGGATATCGGATGTGATGGCGGCGGTGGATGAGCGCCTGAACGCAATGGGCTGTGACGGGCAGCCGGGGCAGGGCTGCGGCGGCTCCAAGGCCGGGTGCTTGACGCATAACCTGTGGGAGCAGTTGTCGGCGCACGTCTATGTGTTCCTGAACCAGACGACGCTGGCCGATGTGGTGGGCGATCGCATGGTTCCTTGCCCTGCGGTGCCTGATTTCTCGGCACTCTTGGAAGAAGAAGGCGTCCAGGCGTGAGCCACCCCCGCACATACCTTGACTGGAACGCTTCTGCGCCCCTGCGGCCAGAGGCGCGCGCTGCGATGATCGCGGCGATGGACGAGGTCGGCAACCCATCCTCCGTCCACGCCGAAGGCCGCCGCGCGAAGGCGATTGTCGAGCGGGCGCGGGTGCAGGTGGCGGAACTGGTCGGGTGCGATACGTCTGAGGTGGTGTTCACGTCGGGGGCGACGGAGGCCATTGCGCTGTTTGCGGCTCAACAGTGGGACGACCACGGGTGCACCCCTCTTGAGCACGATGCAGTTGTATCACATTTTCATGTTCTCTCGGTTTGCCCTCAAACAGGCGAGGCCTTGGTTGATACTTCAGGGGCGTTCAAGCCAGAGCAACTGGTCAGTGGGTTTGGATTTTACTCCAAAGCCGTGAGAAAGGGCGAAAAAGGTTATCCGCGCAAGTCGCGGGGGCTCTTTGCAATCACGGCGGCATCTTCTGAAACAGGCGTCTTGCAGCCTGTCTCCGCGACGTGCCGTGAGTTTCTCGGTGAGCAAGAGGTTTCACATCGTCTCTGTGATGCGACTCAAGCCATCGGTAAGATCGCTTTCGACTTTTCGTCACTGCCCGTCGAATATGTTGCTGCCTCCAGCCATAAGTTAGGCGGGCCGCGTGGGTCAGGTTGCGCATTGGTTAGGAGTGGCATTGACATTTTTCCTGTCCCGCGTGGCGGTGGCCAAGAACATAACCGCCGCGCGGGCACTGAAAACGTCATCGGCATCGCGGGCTTCGGCGCCGCTGCCGAGGCCGCGCAGCGTGACCTCGCGAATGGCGAATGGGATCGTGTCGAGGAGATGCGAAATTCTCTGGAAGAGGTGCTGAAAAACGCCGCGCCTGACCTAATTATATTCGGTGAGGCTGCGCCGCGTCTGCCAAACACTTCCTGCTTCGCCATTCCCGGCTGGCGGGGGGAGACGCAAGTGATGCAGATGGATCTGGCGGGCTTTGCGATCAGCGCCGGGTCTGCCTGTTCCAGTGGCAAGGTGAACAAGGCGAGCCGGGTTTTGCTCGCCATGGGGTTTGACGACGTAACGGCGTCTTCGGCGGTACGCGTGTCCATGGGGCCGACGACGACGAAGGCGGAGGTGACGGCCTTCGCGGATGCGTGGATTGGGGCCTATCGGCGGTGGAAAGCGAAGGCGGCTTGAGGGAATGAAGGCCGTCACCCCGGACTTGATCCGGGGTCTAGAGGCGGCAAAGAACTGG
>JBMYXS010000120.1:0-4050 GCA_049608645.1 Pikeienuella sp.
ACCGCTGACCATTTCCCAAGGGTTGCGCCGGTTTTGGTGTTGATCAGTAACACGGCCTCCGGCGTTTGCAGGGCCAGATGTTCATTCGCCCCGAATGTCGCATGAACGATACGGGGTTCACGTGCGTGCAATTCGACCTTGTTCGCGTCAAGATGGGTAACGGCCAGGTCCGCCCCGTCACGGGTCAACAAACGCCCGGTTACAGGATCAGCTGCCATGACAGGGCCGGGCAGGTCTGAAACCGGGTGGCGCGTCGCAATATCCCAAAGACGCGCGGGTGTCGGGTAATAGCCGTTGACCGCGATCAAGCCATTGGCAAGCGGTGCGTCGAAACTGACAAGACCCGTGCCAAACAAGCGAGATGGCTCCGCACGGTGCAGGCTCACGCTTCCTTCCCTGTTCTGGATCATCAGCAGCGCGCCCATGGGAGCGTCGAGCATGGTGAGCCATTCCACGCGGTGTTGCGGACGGTAGGTGAAGGTCTGGCGGCCATCGCCCAGCGACCATACCGTGACGACCCCGTCTTCACCCAAAATGGCGAGGTAATCACCTGATTTAGCCAAATGAAACGCCGCAGGGACGCTGCCGCTTGGGCCAATTTTCCTGATCAGGTCACCTGTTTCTACGTCGTGAAGTGCAAATTGTGTTGCGCCGCGCACCAATACTTCGCGCCCGTCGGCGCGCAGGCCAACCAGCCCAAAAACCGCTTCGGTTCCCACCGTCGTTTCGGTCACACCGTCAGGTGACAAGACAAGTGGCGGCCCAAGCGCGGGGGCAACAATGACCCGGCCATCTGCCCCGATCAAAATGTCGTCTACCCGGTCCACGTCTGCCGGGATTGCGGTTTGTCCAGTGAGAAGATTGACGATGCCAAGCCCGCCATCTGCATCAATCAGCGCGATATCCTGATCAATTCTAATGGCATTTACCGCGCCTGCGGGGGTGATATCAGCCACAGCATTCCGGCTCTCTGTTGACCAAAATCGAGCGCGCGGCGGCTCAGAATCAATGGCCGCGAGATATCGCCCATCGGCTGACCACGCGAACTGGCGCGTGGCACCGCCGTCGAGCGCCAGAATCTGCGCGGTGTTCCCGGTGATGAGGTCAACAAGGCTTAGGGCATCGCCTGACAGAACGGCGGCAAACCTGCCACCGGGGCTGGCGGAGGCGCGGCTCACAGGGGCGGGTGCCCCCGAACCGGCGGTGAGTGTCTTGACCAGCGTGGCCTGACCGGTATCAGGCGCAACGGCAAAGACCTGCCCACCGGCCAGAATGCCGCCTATCCCGCCATCAGGGCGAAAGGCGGCTGTTTCGACGCCTTTCAGGCGCAGCAGTAACGCGCCTGTCAAACGCTGCCATAGCAACAACTGATCACCCCGTCGGACCATTATGACGTTGCCAGTTTCAGAGATTTCAGCGTTGCGAAGGCGTGGTATGGCAAGGCCAACGGGGTATCGCCCCTCAAGAACCGCTTCGAGCCGATCATCCAGCACAAGATCACGCCCGAACTGGGCTGCTTGTGCCGTTAGCGCGGCATCTTCGATATCCAGTGCAGAGGCCAATGCGGCATGTGCGTTTGCCATCGCTGTTTCAACTGCGCCTTGTTGCGCCGCGGCGCGTCCATCCGCGATTGTGGGCCCGGTGCGTTCAATCAGGGCCTCCCGCAATCTGGCCTCTGCGATCTGGCGTTGTTCATCTGCTACCTTGCGGGCCGCATCAGCGCGGCGTGTTTCGGCCTCTGCGATTTGGCGTTGAGCAATGGCGATGGCCGTTTGTTCCTCTGCGATTTGTTGGTTTTGAAAGGCGACCCAGCCTGCCCCTAGGGCGGCAATCGCAAGCAACGCCATTGCGGCTGCGATGCCTTGGGCGATACGCGCGCGCTTGCGGGCGGCTTGTATCTCCCGTTGTTTCAGATCGTTGAAATTGACCGCAAGCAACCCGGAGAGCAGTTTTAGAAGGGCGTCCTCCTTCCCGTCGCCTTGGGGGCGTGCATCGGCGGCGATGGGTTCTGTGCGCTCGGTTGTGAGGCGGCCGCCCGGGTCGAGGCGAAATCGCAAGGCCTCGGGAAAACACTCATCCTCCGGTGCGCCTTTGTCGGTGGCATTTGGCTCCCCATCAACAATAATTGCGAGAATTTGATCTTCGCCGTGCAAGTGCTTGAAGGCGCGAATTTCTTCATTTACCCATTGGCTTGCGGCCGCTGACGGGCTGCACATCACGATGAGAAACAAGCTGCTGCGCAGGGCGTCGTCTATCGCGTGGGAAAGATCCGATGTGGTTGGCAGTTCCTCCCGATCACGGAAAACGGGGAACAGGCGCGCCGGCACAGGGCCAACGCGTGTTTCACGCCCGATCAGGGGTTTCGGTACCCGGTAACTTTCCAGCCCCTTGTGCAGCCAATCACCCCAGGCGGCATCCCGGTGGCTGTAGCTGATGAAAGCGCGATATTTTGGCGGTTTGGTCAGTGAATTCGCCCCATGTGCATAGATTGCGAGACTTTATACACGGGTCTGTATCATCGTGAGCGTTAAAAATTGGCCAAACGGGCTTAATACGGGCTAGATGCGTGCGAGCGTGTCTTATTGCGAACACCCTGTGATCGTTTGATAAGGTACTGAGTGATTTGTGTGTGAAAAAACGGGCTGGACCTTACATGGCTGAAAAATCTGACTTGCCGACCGTATCAAAACTGCCGCTTTGCTATGCGTCGCTGACGCCGCTGGTTGCAGAGCATCATGGTGACGTGAGTTATGCGCCGGACAACAACTATGCATTTGCCGCAGGTGTGAATGCGGTGCCACTGATGGCAGAAGAGTTTCCGCGCGCGCAGTTGTCATTCCCGATTGTGTTTACAAAAGCGGAACCGCATCTGCCCGTCGCTTTGCTTGGGCCAGAAACAGGCAAGAATGATTTCGTAGAAGAAGACGGCAGCTGGCGCAAAGATGCCTATATTCCGGCCTATCTGCGTCGCTATCCGTTCGCACTTGTCGGTGATGGCACCGAAGGGGGGCGGATGCTGCTTTGTGCCGATCTGGAATCGGGCACCATCGCTGAAGACCGCGAAGAAGGTAAGCTGTTCAATGGTGAAGCGGGGACCGAGGTTGCCGACAACATCATGGAATTCTGCAAACGCTACGAAGCCTCCATGCAGCGCACCCGTGCCATGGTCAAAGAGCTGAAAGAACTGGACCTGCTGGAAGAAAGCGTCGTGAACATCAAGCGCGGCGAAAAAACGGCGCGCATTGAAGGTTTCTGTCTTGTTTCTGAGAAAAGGCTCCGTGAGCTGGATGACGAGAAACTGGCGGGTTTGACACGGCGTGGCGTTGCCTCGTTGCTGGCGGCTCATCAGTTTTCGATCGCCCGGTTCTCGGGCATGTTTCAAGAGGCTATTTGACGCCTGGACAGCTGGGCGTATCCCGCCCGGCTTTCGCGTGGTTGATCCCCAGAAAAAGCGCCCCGCCGCAGCGGCGGGGATCACGCGAAGCGGGAACAGTCAAACCGCCGGAGCGGGGGCTTACGGCCCCGATGCCACGGCGATGTTGCGCCCCTCGGGCGTGCCTGCACCGGCACCCAAGCGGGTGAACTAAGAAAAACCCCTGCGCAGCCGTCGCTGTGCAGGGGTCTTTTTTGGGTTGGCCTGAACGGAGCGGTGGTTAGGCCCGCAATTCGCCGCCTGTTGCCTTTTTCACCGCCGCAATAACCCGCGCCGACACAGCCTCGATTTCTTCGTCGGTCAAAGTGCCCTGCGCAGGTTGCAGGCGCACGGTAATCGCAATGGATTTTTTGCCTTCACCCATCTGTGCCTCTGCCTTGGTGCCGCTGAACACATCAAAAATCGTAACACCGTCGATCAGCTTTTTCTCAGCACCGCGTGCGGCTTTCAGGATCTTGTCAGCCTCAACCCCACTTTCGACCACAAACGCAAAGTCGCGTTCAACGGCCTGGAACTTGGAGGCCGTCAAGGCCGCCCGTGTTGCGCCCTTCGCTTTGGGGAATGGCGCGTTTTGATAGTAAATTTCTATCGCGACGACCGGGCCCTTTACGTCCATC
>JBMYXS010000121.1:0-3799 GCA_049608645.1 Pikeienuella sp.
GCCGATCACCACGACCTGCCCTAATGACATGGGTGAAGCACCGGTGATCTCCTGTGTGCTGCAATCGCCGCCGGTCTGGCTCAGCCTGAGGATCCGCGGCCGTCCCTCGCTGGACACGCTGACAAACCCTTTGACGCGTTGCACGTGATCGGGCAGAGCCATCGCCCAACGTTCAACATCGACCTGCGAGATATCCTGGCGCACCTGAAACGTGCGGGTCTGAAAGGGCGGGTCTTGGAGTGAGTCCGCGGCTGGATTGGCTTGCGAAAGTTTGGGGTTGCCTGATGCCAACGTGGAAAGCGCAGCGGTCAAATCGCTCACCCGGGGCGCATTCGGCGCGTGTTTTGCCAGTATCCCATCCATCAGTGCCCGATCCTGTGACGTCGAGCAGCGATTGAGTGAAAGCATATGCGCCGTTTCAATCTGATTGCGAAACAACCCGGCAACGAATTTGTCCTTTGACAGCTTGCGCGCGTTGCCGTTGTCGATCACCGTCAGACAGCGCGCCGGGGCCAAACCGGAAACGCCCAGAAGTAGAGTTGCAATGCGCGCAGGTTTTGAAACGCCGCTGGCCTCAACGATCAAAAGATCGGGGCGCGGGTCCGCCTGGACTGCCTGCACAGCGGCGGCAAGCAAATCATCGCCAATCGAACAACAGGCACATCCGTTGGTTAGCGAAACGGTGTCTCCACTAGTGTTTTCGATGAGGTCCGCGTCGATGTTGATCTTGCCAAAGTCATTGACCAGCACGGTGGCGCGCAGGCCACCTGGGTCGCGTAGAAATGCGTTGATCAGGGTTGTCTTGCCCGCACCCAGATAACCGCCGACAATCAGGCAAGGGATCAGTGGCCCGCTCATTCTTCGATCTCGTGGACTGTGCCTTCGAACACCGTGGCATGAATGCGGATATCTTTCAGACGCATCGGATCAACCTCATACGGGTCTTCGTCCATGACGGTGAAATCGGCCTTTTTGCCTGATCGGATTGACCCGACCATGTCCTCTTTGCCCAGGATATAGGCCGCCTCGATGGTAATCGCACGCATTGCGTCATGGACGCTGATGCGCTCGTTTTCGCCAAGCACCTTGCCGGATTCGCCAGTCCGGTTAACCGCCACCCACGCGCTGTTCATCGGCAAGGCCGGGGCCATCGTAAAATCGGAATGCACAGTAAAGGGGACGCCCGCGCGCTTGAGCGAACCCAGCCGCACCATCTGGCTGGCGCGTTCATGGCCGATGGATTTGGTCCAATAGGCCTCGCCCAACTCGTGCAGATAATAGACATTGGCCGACACCAGCGCGCCTAGGGCTTTGATCCGGCGCACCTGTTCCTCGGTCGAAACTCCGAAATGTTCGATGGTAAAGCGGTGATCAAAGCGCGGGCGTTCAAACTGCATCTTGTCAAGCACGTCGAGCGCCAGTTCCAGCCCCAAATCGCCGGTGCAATGCACATGGATAGCGTAACCCGCGTTCCAATAGGGGCGCACAATCGCTTCGAACTGGTCTGGCGCGGTCAGCCATTCACCTTCGTGGCCGTCGACAAAACCAACCCCGCCCATCTGCATCAGCTCGGAAAAGAATGCGCCATCGGTGAAGAACTTTACCCGGTTGTTAAAAAACATCCGGTCGGTGCCGCGATCAGTCATAGCATCGACGCGAGCAAACGCGTCTTCCGGCGCGCCGGTCAGTTCCGGTTCGGGAAGGCCACGCGGCACCATCATCATTCGATATGGCGGTTGGTTTTGGTCCATGGAATGCGCGACAGCGGCCCATTCCATTTCATAATCGAACATCCCCCAAGCCAATTCGCCGACAGTGGTTTGCCCGCCTGCGTGAATAACTTTGTGCAGCATTTCAAGGCCAACGCCAAACCAATCAGGCGAAAATAGGATTGGCTTCAACCCCTCCATAGCAACCATCGCGCCCATCTCGGAAAATCGACCAGTGTCGACGTTGATCTGCGGATGGCGTTTCATAACGTCACCATCGATGGCCAAGGTTTCAATGGCCGCATCGTTGAGGATAATTTCGTGAAAGGATCGGTGCCAGACGACGATCGGTTTGCTGCTTGATATCGCGTTCAGATCGGCTCGGGTAACATCGCCATGCCAAGCTTGATGATAGCCCCAAGTGACAAAGATCGGTTTCGCGTCGTCATCTTTTTCCACCGCCTCAGTCAATGTCTCAAGATACGAGTCTTTGCCGCGTGTTGCTTCTGAGTATTGCCCCGGCAATTTCCATTCAAAGGCAGTGATAAAAGTGGCCGGCATCAGCACCGCACCGATAAACGAATGTAGATGCGGGTCAATCAATCCGGGCATCAAGATCTTGTCGGCGAACTGTTCATCGACAGTGTATTCCGCCCCGTTCAGCCAGGGTTGCAAGCTGTCGAGGGTGCCAGCTTCAAGAATGGTACCGCCCCTCACCGCAACTGCCGTGGCATGGGGTCGAGACTCAGACATCGTGTGAATCTGCTTGGCGATGAAAACCGTAATTGCGGTCAAATCAATTTTCCTCCAGACATAGAATTCCCTTCGCGGCCCTGACGATCACTTCAATCAGGATGGCTGTATCCTTTGGAAACAGCGGCCCTGCCCCCAAACGAGTTTGCAATCCGATCATCAGGATCAATTGGATAGCGTTTGTCATAGCGGCGGCAGGATCACTCGCGTGTATTTCTTCAGCGTATTCAGGTAACACGTGTAAAGCCGCGTGATTGGCCAGATCGGCCATCCCGGCAGTCTCAGCCCACCAGATTTCAGGAGTTGTTTCGGCCAATCGTTGGGCCGCACGATACGCCCCCAACCTACGGGTCATGGTCTCAAATGCCAATGTGGCAAAGAATTTCAACATGCCATGAAGGTTGCCGTGGGCCTTCTGGCTCAAGTCCACGTTTTTGATCAACTCACTTGTTTCGTGCACAAACCGGTCAACCAGCACGCGGGCCAGCCCTTCTTTGTCTCCAAAGCGATGATAAAACGACCCGGTTGAGCATCCCGACAACTGGATGATGTCAGCAATTTTTGTACCTAAGTAACCTTTTTCAGCGAACAGATGTTCGGCGGCTTCCAACAGTTTCATTTCCGACTTGGCGCTGCGCTTTTGCTTGGCTGGCCGGTAGCTTTCAAGGGCTGCCTCTGACTTGAGATCCTTAAAATACTCCGCACTTTTGGGATTTAGAATAAGGGGTGGGAGCGTGTTATCTGATGTCATGGATTGACCCTTCCAGAAGTGTTCGCAAACCAAATTAGTAGAAACGTAATTCTACTATTAGTCCTAAACGGGTTATCTTCCCAAACTATCTTCCGGATCGTTGACTCCACACAGTTACCCAAGGAGCCCAGATCTAGCTTTCTGACAGTTGCCATTTCTTACGCGGCCTTTTCTGATGAGCGGTTCCGCGAAAGAGGGATCGATGCACCGAACACGACGATGATCACTCCTCCAATCAGGCTGTGACTTGTTGGATTTTCTCCTAACACCAGCCAACCAAGAAACAGCGCAACCGGCATTTGCACATAGAGCATGATGCTGACGCGGCCGACGTTGCCACGGGCCAAGAGCATTGCAAGACCAGCAAAAACGATGCCTGTCACTGAAAAAAGGGCGCTGCCTTGTATCCAGACCTGTGCTGTAAGCGCTGGCACTTGCCGCTCCAGAAGCAACCAATAAACCCCGACAACAATTGCAACGCCATTGACCGCATAAAACGTGTACCCGAGAGGTGTCGCGGCATTCCTATTGGCGGCAATAAACGTGTTGGTCAACGCGTTGGCCAAGGCCGCCATGACCGCAAACA
>JBMYXS010000122.1:0-3774 GCA_049608645.1 Pikeienuella sp.
TTTTCCGGTCTGGTGCTGTTCCTGCCCAACATGATGTGAGGAAACGGATGATGCGAACATTCATCAAGGGCCTCAACAAAGGGCGGTGCCATGACCAAGGCTGACAATATTGATCTGAGCACCGCGGAACCTGTTGCGGTGACACGTGAACAGGGCAATCGCCAGTTTCTGACCGGCAATGACGCGCTTGTCCGGCTGCCCATCGAACAGCTGCGCCGGGATGCCGAAAACGGGCTGCGCACCAAGGGGTTCATCACGGGTTATCCCGGCTCCCCCATGGGCGGTTACGACATGGCGTTGCACCGCGCCAGGATCGAGCAATACGATATCATCCACCACCCCGCCCAAAACGAAGAGCTTGCGGCAACGTCGCTGCTGGGTACGCAAATGCTCGACAATTTCGAAGCGGACGATACCGATGGCGTGCTCGGTATCTGGTACGGCAAGGGGCCGGGCGCGGATCGGTCCGGCGATGCGTTCAAGCACGGTAATTTCGCAGGCACCAGCAAGCACGGCGCGGTCATCATCCTGAGCGGTGAAGACCATGAGGCGAAGTCTTCCAGCGTGCCTTACCAACAGGAATTCGGCTTCGAGCACAGTGACATTCCCGTGCTTTACCCCGGTTCGGTGGCCGAATTTCTCGACTATGGGCTGCACGGCGTTGCCATGTCGCGGTTCAGCGGCTGTTGGACGGCAATGAAACTGGTCGCCCCGCTTTGTGACGGGGGCGAGGTTGTTGACCTCGATCGCCTCGCGGTTCCCGTCGTGCCAGAGGGGTTCACGGTTGAAGGCCGCGCCTTTGCGAAATCCACCGATTTCAATTTCTTCCCGGTTATGAACGTCGGCACGGAGGCCAAGCTCTATAACGAGCGGCACGAGGCGGTGTTGGCCTATGCGCGCGCCAATAACCTGAACCAGATTACGGAATCCGCCCCCGGCGACAGGATCGGCATTGTGACCGCTGGCAAGTCATACGCCGACGCGCGCTCCGCGTTGTCCAAGCTGGGCATTGATGCAGCGGAGCGGGCCAGAAGGGGCATCCGCATGGCCAAGGTTGGCCTGCTGACCCCGCTTGATGAAAGCTTTTTCCGCGACTTTGCTGAGGGGTTGGACCTGATCATCGTGATCGAGGAAAAGCGCGATTTTCTGGAACGCCAGGTCGCCAAGGCCGTCGCCGGTTACGGTCACGCCAAGATCATCGGCAAACGTGATCTGGACGGCGCGCGGCTGTTCCAGGTCGAAGGCGGCATGGACGCCGATATTGTCACAGACCGCCTTGCCCGTGTGTTGAATGTGCCCGCGCCGGCGCGCGCGCGCCATGGCAAGACCGCGCCGAAACCAGCGGCGGCACCGCAATTCGCCAACCGCACGCCGAACTATTGCTCTGGCTGCCCGCACAATCGCTCCACCCGTCTGGGCGAAGGGCAGATTGCATGGGGCGCGCCCGGTTGCCACGTCTTCGCGGCCATCATGGAACAGCCCGAAAAGCGCATCGAAGCGATGACGCAATATGGCGGCGAAGGTCTGCCGTGGATTGGCCTTTCCCCCTATACCACCAAGAAACACATGGTGCAGAACGTCGGCGACGGGTCCTATTACCACGCCAGCCATCAGAACATCCGCTATGCTGTGGCAACGGATCAGACGATGACCTTTCGCATCCTTTACAATGGTGTGATCGCGAACACGGGCGGACAGGAATATTCCGCCGACAACTCCGTTCAGAACATGTGCCGCAAGCTGGAAGTGGACGGCGTCAGGAAAATCGTGCTCGCCACGAAAACCCCGCACGCCTATCGCGGTGCCGGCCTGCCCCCCATCGTGTCACTGACCGGGCCGGATGAAATCCCGGCACAGCTGTTGGAATTGGAAAAAACCAAGGGTGTTACGGTTCTCATCTATGATGGGGAATGCGCCAACGAGCGGCGGCGCCGTCAGAAACGCGGCAAGCTGGCAAAGCCCAGGACATTCACCATCGTCAACGAGGATGTGTGCGAGAATTGCGGCGACTGCGGGCAGAAAGCCAACTGCATGTCGCTGCAAAAGGTTGAAACCCCGTTCGGGCGCAAAACCCAGATACACCAATCGTCCTGTAATCAGGACACCGCCTGTATTGCGGGTGATTGCCCGTCTTTCGTCTCCGTCCATGTGGATGAAGGTGGTGGTCCGGGAAAGGTTTCGGCGCCCTCCCTGCCCGAAAACTTCCCGGACCCGATCCGCCCCGGCCTTGATGCGCCCTATTCGATCTACATTCCCGGTGTGGGCGGCACGGGCGTTCTGTCGCTCAATGCGATGCTGGCGCGGGCGGCTGTCAAAGACGGGTTGAACGTGAAAACCTATGATCAGTCCGGCGCGGCGCAAAAATGGGGCGCGGTTCTGTCGAGCCTGATTGTTGCCAAGCCCGAGCATGAAATTCTGAGCAACAAGATCACATCCGGTCAGGCTGACCTTTACCTCGCGCTTGACATGGCGGCGGGCACAAACCCGGTGAACATGGCGGTGTGCGATGCGTCCAGAACGGTCGCTGCGGTCAATTCAGAGATGCTGCCCACCGGGGAAATGGCGCGCAACGTCTATTTTCAACCCGATCAGGCCGGGATGCAGGGTTTCATCAAGGGCGCCATGCGTGACGAAGGGTTCGCAGCCGTTCCCGCGCTCAGCATCGCGGAGGGATTGTTCGGGAACTATATCCTTTCCAACATGATCATTGTTGGCGCGGCTTATCAGTCTGGCTTCCTGCCGATTACAGCAGAGGCGATTGAAGATACCATCACCACATCCGCCACCGCGCCAGAGCTGAACATCCTCGCCTTCCGCGCGGGGCGTCTGGCCATCAGTGACCCGGCGGCCATGGATGCGTTGATGCAGCGCGGGCCAAAGACACTGGCCGACAGGACGTTTGATGCGGATGCGCGGGTGCCCGCCGACGTTACTGAAACTGTTGCGCAGATCACTGCCAAGCTCGACATGCAGAGCGATGAGACGCGCTCGCTGATCAACGGGTTGGCGCGCGATTTGGTGTTGTATCAAAACCGCAGCTATGCCGAGGCATATATTGACCGCCTTTCGGCCCTTGGCCGAGCGGAGCGGGATGTGACCGCCGACCCGTGCCAACCCTTGCTCCGCCATGCGGCGCGGAATCTGCATAAGGTTATGGCCTATAAGGACGAATATGAGGTCGCGCGCCTGTTGACCGACCCGGTGTTCGAAGCGCGCATTCGCCGGGCTTTTCCGGGGTTCAAATCCTTCAGCTATAATCTCCAACCCCCTGCGTTGCGGTGGTTGATCAGGGACCGCAAGATCGCGGTCGGCTCGTGGTTCCGGCCTGCAATGGCGCTTCTGGCGCGTATGCGGGGGCTGCGCGGCACCGCGTTTGACCTGTTCGGCTACAACCACGGGCGCCGTGCGGAACGTGCCGCGATTGAGTGGTACGCAGATGTGGTCGCACAGGCAGCAACGCATCTCGCTGCCGAAAATGGCGATACGATTTCTGAGCTTTTGCGCCTGCCCGAGAACATCCGTGGTTATGAAGAGCTGAAACTCACCTCACTCGCCCGTGCCAAGACGCGCGCGGCAGAGCTGTTGCAAACCATCTAAGGACAATCAGGCGCGAAACATCGCGCAAACGACTGGAGATCGAAGAAATGACACTTGTGTTTGAGGCTGCACCGATTCCAACCGTTGCCGTGCATGGCAGCGACGAACGTATTCCCGAGCGCCGCATCTTTTGCATCGGGCGCAACTATGCCGCCCATGCGCGCGAAATGGGCAAAG
>JBMYXS010000123.1:0-3558 GCA_049608645.1 Pikeienuella sp.
GTTATCCGGGTGAAAACATGCGGGAAATGCGATGCGCGCGGCCCCTGCCCCGCGCATCGCAACAGGTCAGGAAATCGGCTGCATCGCGCTGCCGGTGGGGATGTTCGGGTGGTCGCTGTTCTCAACGATCACCAGATCATAGCCGCCACCGTCTTTCAGACGCCATTGCCCGCCCACCAGCGGCGTTTTGGCGACATTCGTGGTGGCAAAGGGCGGCAGGCCCGCGCCATCAAACGCGATGCGACCAACCATGGAGGAAAGCTGCGTTGCCGCAATGGCAGAGGTCACTTCGTCAGGGTCGCGGCTGTCTTCGACCCGGCCCATCACATCGGCGGCCATTTCAAACAAGGCATGAACAAAGCCGATAGGCTGGGTCCACTGTTTGCCCGTCGCAGCGGTGTAAGCCCCCGCCAGATCACCAGCCGATTGCCCGGTGAGCGATGAATTGAACGGGTGGTTCGGTGACCACCACACCTCAGAACTAAGGTTATGGCCCTGATCGCCAAGGGCCTCCACCGCCTGCGGGAACAGGATCGCCTTGCCAATGCTCGCGGCCTTGGGGGTAAAGCCCTGCTGCTTGGCCTGCGTCCAGAAGGTCGTGAAATCAGGCGGGATCGGCACACCGGTTACGATATCGCAATTTGCGGCCTTGAATGCGTTGATCTGGGCGCTGAAATCATCCGTAAGGTTCTGATAACGCCCCGTATCTGTGAGGGTATAGCCCTGCGCATCCAGCACCGGCGGAAAGCCGACATTCGGGTCGCCCCATGCGTTGCCATCCCCGTCATTGGGGAAAATCGCGCCGACAGATTTGTTCGTCTCCAACTGGTTCCACATCGCGGTGAAGACCGAGATGACATCTTCCAGCCCCCAGAAGAAGTGAAAGCTGAAATCAAACGGGCGCCATGTGTCCGGCGCGCCGGGGTTCCCCTGCTGGCCGATGAAATACGGCTGCCACGGGGCGACCGTTGAAATGACGGGAATTTCCTCAGCCTCGCAGGTGGTGGCAACAGGGTTGGTTGTCTCCGGCGTGGAGGCCACCAGCATCATGTCGATCTCATCGTCGATAATCAGCTCTTTGGCGACTTCGGCGGCGCGGTTGGGGTTTGATTGGCTGTCTTTGACAATCACCTCAAAATTGGCCCCGGCTTCGGATTTCAGAAAACCATCAATGATGAACTGATCCGCCTCGGAAAACGCGGCGAGCGGGCCTGATTGCGGGCTGACATAACCAAGGCGAATTTTCGCGCCCTGCGCCAGCGCCGGCGCGGCCAGACCGCCCGCAGACAGCGTCAACCCGGTTGCGGCGGTGGTTTTCAAAAGTGTGCGGCGTGTAATCATGGCGTCCTCCCTGACGTCGATTTTTGCTGTTTGGTCCGGTGTTTTGGTCCGGTGTCTTTTATCCGGGCATCAAAGCACCGGCGTATCCCCCGCCCATGCGGCCTGTAACAGCGCGCGGATGTCATCGCGGGTTACGGGGCGTGGGTTGGGGTATGGTTTGGTTGTGGCCAGATCGGCGGCGCGGTCCAGATCGCTTTCGCGCACCCCAAGATCACGCAACGCCAGTGGCGCGCCCATACGTGCCGCAAAATCATAAAGCGCCCGCCCGGCATTATCGCCGCCCAAAAGATCACAAATCGGGGCCAGTTCCGCCGCTGCTGAGCGGGCGTTATAGGCAATCGCATGGGGCAGGATAATCGCGTGGGTTTCCGCATGGGGCAGGTCAAACGACCCCCCAAGCGTGTGGCAAAGTTTGTGGTGCAGGGCCATGCCGACCTGCCCCAGAACGGTGCCGCAGGCCCATGCCCCGCGCAATGTGGCCTCCCGCGCGGTCAGGTCGCCTGGGCTGGCCATCACCGTGGGCAAGCCATCAACAAAGGCCGCCAGCCCCTCAACCGCCATGGCCGTGACCGCGGCCGTGCGATCGGGCGCATAGAGCGCCTCTGCCGCATGGGCCATTGCGTTCAGGGCAGAGGTAACGGTCATTTCTACTGGCAGGCTGACCACCAGTTCAGGGTCATACAGGATAACTTCAGGCAAGACGCTGGGGTCACTGACGGTGACTTTCACGCCATTTTCGGTCTGGCCCAGAATGGCCGTTGCCTCGCTCCCGGCATAGGTGGTGGGAATGACGATCTGCGGCAGGTCATTGCGGTATGCGATGGCCTTGCCCAAACCGGTCGTGGACCCGCCCCCAATGGCAACCAGACAATCGGCCTGCGTTTCAGCCACATGGGCCATTGCGGCCTCTGTCACATGTACGGGGGTGTGCATTTCCGCCCGGCAAAACACGCCAGCGGCCAGCGGGCCCAACAGCTCAGCCATTTCAAGCGCCGCATCGCTTTGCTGTGGTGTTGCCAGAACCAGCGCACGGGACGCGCCAAGGCGGCGCACCTCAGTCGCGATGGTCCTGCGGATAGCGGCCCCGAATTTCACCCGGACAGTGGGTGCCAAAACCTGCGCTGTTTGTCCCATGTTCCCCCGCAATCAGTGGTTGCACTCCCTTCATACACAGTCAAAAATGATTGGTTGATCACTTCTGAAAGGTTCAATATAACTTGATGTTATGAAAATTGACCCTAACCACCTCTGCATTCTGGCCGCCATCATTGATGCCGGCGGGTTGAGTGAGGGGGCGGTGCAGGTCAACAAATCCCAGCCCAGCGTCTCCCGTACCATCGCGATGCTGGAGGCGCGGCTCGGCACCCGCCTGTTTGAAAAAGGCCGCCGCCCCCTGCGGCCCACCGAATTGTGCCAGTCACTCGCCGCGCAGGGCCGTATCATCGCGCAGGCCAGCCAGACCGCCGCGCAAGCCGCCGCGCAATTCTCCGTCGGCAAATCGGGCACCGCACGCATCAGCGGCACGCCCATTTTCATGGATGGGGTGATCGCCAACATGATCGCCAGCTTTCAGGGCGCGTTCCCCGATGTCACAATTCACCAAAGCTATGGGTATTTGCCCGGGCTGACCGAGCAGTTGAAGATGGGGAGCATTGATCTGGCGATTTGTCCGTTGCGCGCCGCCGATGTGCCGCCCGGCTTTGTCTTCAAACCGATTCTGCGCGGCCGCAACGTGATTGCCTGCGCCCCATCGCACCCGCTGGCGCGCCGGTCAGCCTTCAAGATGGAAGATATCGCCTCCTACCCCTGGATCGCGCCCCCGGCGGGCAGCCCGCTTTATGCCGATTTGCGGAACGCCCTTGGCAGCATCGGCATCACCGATTTTCGGGTGAGCTTCACCGGTGGCTCGCTCACCTCGATCCTCAGCGTGATGGCGGGGTCAGAATCGCTGACCGTACTGCCCTATTCGGTTGTGTTCATGCAAAGCCACACCAACCTTGTGACCGCCTTGCCGGTAAAATTGCAGCACCCGGAGCGGGAACTGGGGTTCCTCTGGCCCGAAGATCGCCCCGTAAGGCTGGCCGTGCGCCGCTTTCGCAAGTACCTGGAAACCGAATTTCAGGGCCTCGCCAACCGCATCGAACAAAAAGGACGCACCGCCGTCTGGCGCACGTGATGGCCGCTGTTGCGCTCTTGTGCGGGGGATGATTTCACAAC
>JBMYXS010000124.1:0-3397 GCA_049608645.1 Pikeienuella sp.
TCGCGCTTTGCCGCGGCCTCTTTCTTCATGTAGTCGCTGTCATAGGCCTGCGCCGCGCCTGCCGTGACGACGTAATATTCATCATCAGCTTCACGCACGATGGTAAATTCTGTGCGGATCGTGCCCGCATCCGTGAGACCATAGGTCAGGTTGATACGGCCGATTTTCGGCAGCTTGTTACAGGTCAGCCAATCCAGAAACGCTGTCGCGCCCGGCCCCGCGATGCGGTGCTTGGTGAAGGCGGTGGCGTCGAACAGACCCGCGCCTTCACGTACAGCTTTCGCCTCCGCTTCGGCATATTTCCACCAGCCGCCACGGCGGAACGACCGGGCGTCATGGTCGAAATTTTCGTCCGCATCGAGCGGCCCGAAATAATTCGGACGCTCCCACCCGTTTACCTGACCAAACTGGGCACCTGCCGCTTTGAAGCGGTCATAAACCGGCGGCGTACGCAGGGCGCGGGCGGCGGGGCGTTCTTCATCCGGGTGGTGGAGGATGTAGACGTGCTCATAGCATTCTTCGTTCTTTTTCTGGGTGTATTCGCGGTTAACCCAGGAGCCATAGCGGCGCGGGTCGAGCGACCACATGTCGATCTCCGCCTCGCCCTGCGTCATCACCTGCGCGAGGTAATACCCCGTACCGCCCGCCGCCGTGATCCCAAAGGAGAAGCCTTCGGCAAACCAGAAATTCTCCACCCCCGGCGCGGGGCCGACCAGCGGGTTTCCATCGGGCGTGTAACAGATCGGCCCGTTGAAATCATCTTTCAATCCAGCGGTTTCCGAAGACGGAATGCGATGGATCATGGACATGTATTCTTCTTCGATCCGCTCCAGATCGAGGGGGAAGAGGTCAGCACGGAAGCTGTCCGGCACGCCAAACTTGAACCGCGCGGGCGCATTGCGCTCATACGGGCCGAGGATCCAGCCGCCGCGTTCTTCGCGCACGTACCACTTGGCGTCCGCATCACGCAGCACCGGGTGCTCGCCGTGGGTTTTCCGCCATTCCACGAGCGCAGGGTCAGGCTCAGTGACGATAAACTGATGCTCGACAGGCATCGCCGGGATGTAGCAATTCACCATCGCGGCGGTGCGCTGCGCGTGGTTGCCCGTTGCGGTAACGACATGCTCACAAGTGATGTTGAACGTCTCGTCGGAGGGCACAAGGTTGCCGCCCTTTTCCACCATCTTCACGCATTTCACGACCCATTCGCCGTTCACGCGCTCAAACCCATCAACCTGCACCTTGCGGATAATCTCAACGCCGCGTTGGCGCGCGCCCTTGGCCATCGCCATGGTCACATCGGCAGGGTTAATGTAGCCATCGGTCGGGTGGTAAATCGCGCCCTTCAGGTCTTCGGTACGCACCAGCGGCCAGCGGTCAGCGATCTGCGCAGGCGTCATCCATTCGAACGGCACACCGACGCATTCCGCCGTGGTGGCGTAGGTCATGTACTCGTCCATCCGCGCATCGGTCTGCGCCATACGCAGGTTGCCAACCACGGAGAAACCAGCGTTGAGACCCGTTTCCGCCTCAAGCTCCTTGTAGAACTTCACGGAATAATCATGGATGTGCGTGGTCGCGTAGGACATGTTGAACAACGGCAACAACCCGGCGGCGTGCCATGTTGAGCCGGACGTCAGCTCGTCCCGCTCCAGCAACACAACATCCGACCACCCGGCCTTGGCCAGATGATAAGCAATGGAGGCGCCAACGGCCCCTCCGCCAACAACAACTGCGCGCGCATGTGTTCTCATGGGATATTCCCTAGCTGTTCAGCCAACCGCCCTTATGCGGTTTGATTCTTCGAAAGAGACAATGCGCCGGAGAGGGGAAAGACGAAATAGCGGCGGCGACTTTCACAGGTCAATTTGCGGCAGGTGGGGGCATTCCCGAGTCTGGGCATCGGCTTCGGCACCTGTCTTCCCCCATTCTGCCTGTCGGCACAACCGACCAGAACACGCCCTTGATCGGCACATCCAGCCATATGGCCAGGGCACCGGAAACGCGCTCACATTCAGTCAGGGCGACAGTGCTGGTCCGTCAACGATCGGTTTGAAGACTACCACTTCACACAAAACATGATGAAAAACTGGGTGTTATTGGATTGACGCGCCCGGCGGGCGGCCTTCTGTTGTTCCCGCTATACAGGAACGCCCCATGACCATCGAAACTTTCCTCGCCCTTTTTGGCCTTGCGACTGCCGCGACGTGGACGCCGGGGCCGAATAACGTGATGTTGACCGCTTCGGGCGTGAACTATGGGTTTCGGCGTACCCTTCCCCATATCGCCGGGATCAATACAGGGTTCCCCGTGTTGATCTTTCTGGTGGCGCTGGGTTTGGGAGAGGTGTTCGCCGCCTCGCCAGCATTGCGTGAGGGCATGCGTTGGGGCGGGGCTGCTCTTCTCCTCTGGTTTGCGTGGAAGACCGCCACAGCCGGGCGCGCCAGCGCGACGACCACAGCCCGGCCACTGACGTTCTGGCAAGCTGTCGGCTTTCAATGGATTAACCCCAAGGGGTGGACCATGGCATTGGCTACGGCGGCACAATTCGTGACGGGTGAAAACCCCATTATTGAAAGCGGTGCCTGTGCGCTGGCCTATTTTGCGA
Source organism: Pikeienuella sp. (assembly GCA_049608645.1). GTDB lineage: Bacteria > Pseudomonadota > Alphaproteobacteria > Rhodobacterales > Rhodobacteraceae > Pikeienuella. The sequence goes on from JBMYXS010000124.1 coordinate 2,609, forward strand.
CGGGGCTTTGCTCCGCTTCGGTCTGGGCGTCATTTGGCGTTGGCATCCGCCGTGCCTTATCCACGGATATGCGATTGCGCATTTTCAATGGGATCATGGGGGCATCGCTTGCGGGGTTTGCGATCTTCCTGTTTCTGAGCTGATGTTGGCTGCATCGCTTCCGCTGCTGTTGTTTGCCTTTCTGGGGCTTTTCTCTCCCGGTCCGAACATCGTCATGTTGACGGCTTCGGGCGCGCGGTTCGGGTTTCGTGCAACGATACCCCATCTTTTGGGTGTGCCTGTCGGCGTCGGCATCATCGCTGCGATCACCGGCACGGGTGTGGGGGCTGCGTTGGAATCAGCGCCCGGTCTGACATTGGCCTTCAAGATCGCTGCGGCATTGTGGATTCTGTGGCTCGCGTGGAAAACGGCGCAGGCCGGGCATGCGGGACGGGGGCAGGATCGTGGCCGGCCCATGACGTTTCTGGAGGCGGTCGCCTTTCAGGCTATCAATCCGAAGATCTGGGCCATAACCCTTGCGGCATCGGCGGCCTTCACCATTGGCCTGAGCGCCCCGGCTGAGGCCGTTCGCATGTTTGCCGCTTTTGCGGGCATCAACCTGTTCGTTTGCGCATTCTGGACAGCCATGGGCCACGGTCTGCGCCGGGCGCTGGCGTCGGACCTATTATGGCGCAGGTTTATGACCTTGATGGCCTGCGCAATGGCCGCGACCGTCATTCTGATATTTGTCTAGGCCCGGCCTGCCCTTTTACACCCCACTGCGACGGGCACGCACTAATGCGACGGGCA
>JBMYXS010000125.1:0-3309 GCA_049608645.1 Pikeienuella sp.
TAACGCGGACCGCTGCCACGCCCATTGATTGGGCCATTTGCACCCAATCGAGGGCCGGGCGGTCCAGGCTGAGCATATCCACGGCCCGTGGGCCCGGGTTTCTGACGCCGACGTTTGTCAGTTCTCCACGTAAGATCGCATAGCTGCGGTTGGCAAAGACCAGCGTTGTCACATCAAGGTTTTCCCGCGCCATCGTCCAAAGCGCCTGAACGGTATACATCGCGGAACCATCACCGGTCAGCGCCATGACCTTTCGGTCCGGGCATGCGATTGCCGCGCCAACCGCCGCGGGCAAACAGTACCCGATGGAGCCCCCACAGTTGTTGAGCCATGTGTGTTTGGGTGCCCCTTTTGTCACCGGAAAGAAGGCACGCCCGGTTGTGACAGATTCATCCACAACGATTGCATCTTCGGGGATAGCACGAGCGATCAAAGCGGCAAGCGTGTCGAGGTTGATGGGGCCTGTTGGGCGTTCCGGCACGCCGGGCTGCGCGACATGTGCAGGCTGCGTATCTGCGGCACCTGTTGCCTCTGCCAATGCAGCCAGGGCTGCCGACAGATCAGCGCCCGCATCTGCCAGCGTCAGGATATCAGCCCCTTCGCGCGTCAGGATTGCCGGTTTCCCCGGATACGCAAAGAAACCAATGGGCGCGCGCGCGCCGATCAAGACAATGCGTTTGAAAGGCGCCAATACCTCCAGCGCAATGTCAATCGGATAGGGCACCCGGTTGACCGAAACCCGTCCTGCGCCGCGCTCCAGCCGCGCGTTGGACCATTCCGACAACAGCATGCACCCGGTTTTGCCAGCAATGCGCCCCGCCGTTTCCAGGTTGCTTTCCGTAAGTGCAGTGCCGCCCAGTAACAGCAACGTCTCCGGCCCGTTGAGCATCTCTGCCGCTTGGGCAAGTGCGGCTGTTTCAAACGGATAGGGCGCAGGCGTTTCCAAAGCATCGTGGACCACGCCGCCATCATCCCACGCTGTGTCGCTCGGTAGGATCAGCGATACTATTTGCCCTGGGGCAACCTTGGCGGCCTGAACAGCCTCGGCGGCATCTTTACCGACCGTCGTAGCCGAGGGCGATGTGCGCACCCAATGTGAAACCGGCCGCGCGATGCCTTCGATGTCCGACGTGAGAGGGGCATCCAGCGCGAAATGCGTTGACGCATGTTCGCCAATGATATTCACGACCCCCGACCGGGCCTTCTTGGCATTGTGAAGGTTTGACAGACCGTTAGCCAGGCCCGGCCCAAGGTGCAGAAGGGTCGATGCTGGTTTCCCTGCCATGCGATAATACCCGTCAGCGGCCCCCGTCGCGACGCCTTCTTGCAAAACCAGAACCGAACGCATGCCCGGAATATGATCCAACGCAGCGACAAAGTGCATCTCGGACGTGCCGGGGTTTGTGAAACAAACATCCACATCGCTGGCCAGCAGCGTATGTACGAGGCTTTCCGCGCCGTTCATTTTGGCATCACTCACATCTTTTCCTTTTCCCAGTACGGCGCGCGCAAGTCTTTCTTCAGGATTTTGCCAATACTGCTGCGCGGTAGTGTCTCGCGAATTTCCACCCCCGACAGGCGCTGGCTTTTGCCGAGAACCGCGTTGGTTCGTTGCAAGATATCAGCGCCACTTTGCGTTGCGCCGTCCTGCAAAACGACCAAACCGAGGGGCGTTTCCCCCCACGCGTCAGATGGAATGCCGATCACCGCAGCATCTATCACATCCGGGTTGTCCAGCAGCGCCAGTTCCAGATCATTGGCATAAATGTTCAGCCCACCCGAAATGATCATGTCTTTCTTGCGGTCAGACAGCACCAGAAACCCGTCTTCGTCAAAGGCGCCCATGTCACCTGACCTGAAATAAACGTCGCCCTGCGCGTTTTGCCAGATGTATTCCGCCGTCAGGTCGTCGCGGCCAAAGTACCCTGCCATCATCGTGGGGCCGCGGCCGCAAATCTCGCCGACTGTGCCTGCAGGCACTTCGTTTCCATCCGTATCAATAATGCGAATGTCAGTTCCTGGCGCAGGTTTGCCGACCGTGTGCAGCTTGGTTGGGTTTTCATCCGCCACCAGAACCGTCACGCCCCCACCCTCTGTCAGGCCATAATATTCGATCAACTTGCCCGGAAAGCGCGCCAAGACATCTTGTTTCACATCGGCGCGTAACGGCGCTGATGTTGAGAATTTCATCCGCATCGACGACAGGTCAAAGCTATCGAAATCGGGCAAATCCATGATGCGTTTGTACTGCACGGGGACGAGCATCGTGTGTGTGATTTTCTCACGCTGGACAATTTTCAGGTGCTCGCGGGCATCGAATTTGGGCATCAGGTAAACGGTTGATCCCCCAAACAGCGTTGGCAAAAACGACACGATCGTCGTGTTGGAATACAGCGGTGTCGAAAGAAGCGTGCGCGCGTTGTCATCGTACCCGTTTGGCGCCACCCGGTCCATTTGCGCGGCCCGCATCCAATGGTCCTGTACGATGCCCTTTGGCGTTCCTGTTGTTCCCGACGAATAGATCAGGTTGAAAGGATCGGTCATGTCGATCTGGATCATCGGATCAGTTACCGCAGAGCTGGCCAGTGCCGCTTCATAGTCTTCAAAACCCGGTGCGGCGAAATCTATTGCAAAGCACGTGATGCTGAGGTCGAACAAGAAACCCTGAACCAGATCCAGATATTGCTCTGCCACAAATATCACTGACGCGCCGCAGTCGGCCAACATCTTTCGCAATGCATCAGGCGAGGCCATGGACGAAAGCGGCGTAACACATGCCCCCGCGCGCAGGATACCCATAAACAATTCGCCATAAGCAATGGAATTGGCCGAGATAATCGCCACATTGTCGGCTTTTCCGACCCCCACCCCCAACAATAGGTTTGCGACCCGGTTGATGCGTTCATCAAACGCGCCCCACGTCAGGTTGTCCGGGCCACATACCAGCGCCAGCCGATCAGGGTGCGCTGCGGCGTTGGCGCGAATACGATCAACGATCGTGTCAGTCGGCGGTGTTTCGGAATGTGGTGGTTTAATTTCAATCATGTTGGGGCTTGTCACACTGATGGGAAAGGGCAGGAGCGTACGTTAGCCAATAGCGCGCGCAAGCCCAAGACCCAGCTGGGGCCCGTTTTGTCATGGCCATCTATCTTCACGCGAATGTCGGGCAGCCCCGCCGCCCGGATAAGACGCCTGATCCGCCGTTCACTGACCAGATGCCCATCGTTCCGCATACGCCCCGTGCTGCCACCGGTGGGTCATGGTCGGGCGGGCGCCAGACTGGCCCGAACGCTCAGCCGCCGTCCGCTC
>JBMYXS010000126.1:0-3237 GCA_049608645.1 Pikeienuella sp.
GAGTGCCGGCCTGTCACGCCGGAGGTCGCGGGTTCGAGCCCCGTCAACCGCGCCATCATCACCCCGCCACCACGGCGCACGTGGCTTAACTCACCGAAATCGCTTAGATTTGTCGTGTCAGCGCAGGCGTATTGCCTTGTGCAAACTGTTCGCATCTGCGGCATTTTCCGGCGCGGCTTTGTTGACCAAATCGGGCCGCGGGAGTAGGACTATGCCTCAGCTAAGACCCGCAGCTTCGACGCGGGGATCAGGAGGGCGCACGTGGACGATCTCTTACGCGAATATTTGCCGATTATCATATTTCTCGGCCTGGCCGTTGGCTTGGGCGTCGTGCTTATGCTCGCGGCGCTGATTCTTGCCGTCCGCCGCCCGGACCCGGAAAAGATTTCGGCATACGAATGTGGGTTCAACGCCTTTGACGATGCGCGCATGAAATTCGATGTGCGTTTTTATCTCGTCTCCATCCTGTTTATCATTTTCGATCTGGAGGTCGCCTTCCTGTTTCCGTGGGCGGCGTCGTTCAAAGACATCGGCACATTCGGGTTCGTCTCGATGCTGGTGTTCCTCGGTGTGCTGACCATCGGGTTTGCATATGAGTGGAAGAAAGGGGCGCTGGAATGGGAATGAGCAACGATATGCCAGCTGCGACTGGCGCGTTTGTGCCCGCTGCGACAGCAGGGGCTGACAAAGAGGTTATGACCCGTCAGCTGTCCAATGAACTTGCTGACAAAGGGTATCTGCTGACCAACGCCGAAGATCTGGTGAATTGGGCGCGGACGGGGTCGCTTTTCTGGATGACATTCGGCCTTGCCTGTTGCGCGGTTGAGATGATGCACACGGCCATGCCGCGTTATGATGCTGAACGGTTCGGCTTCGCACCGCGTGCTAGCCCTCGTCAGTCTGACGTGATGATCGTAGCAGGGACATTGACCAACAAGATGGCCCCTGCGCTGCGCAAGGTTTACGACCAGATGCCAGAGCCACGTTACGTCATTTCGATGGGGTCATGTGCGAATGGTGGCGGTTACTACCACTACAGCTATTCGGTTGTGCGTGGTTGCGACCGGATTGTACCCGTAGACATCTATGTGCCGGGGTGCCCGCCAACGGCAGAGGCGCTGCTTTACGGTATTCTTCAGCTGCAAAAGAAAATTCGCCGTACAGGCACAATCGTCCGCTAAGGCGGGCGGTTTTTTTGGGCCAAAGCGGACCAAGGGGAATGGCATGAGCGACGAAGCTCTGGTTGAACTTAGCGAAGTGCTTTCGGTGGCGCGCCCCGGTGCGATCGTCGATAGCCGTATTGCTGAAGGCGAGCTGACCATTCGCACCACGCCGGCGGAGGTTGTAGACCTTCTGAAATTCCTGCGGGACAATGCCGCCTGTTTGTTCACCACTTTGGTGGACATCTGCGGGGTAGACTATCCAAGCCGCGAAAAACGGTTTGAGGTTGTCTACCACATGCTGTCCATGCGCCAGAATCAGCGCATTCGCATCACGTTGAGCGTGAACGAGGATGAGCTTGTCCCATCGGTGACGGGGTTGTTCCCGACCGCCGACTGGTTTGAGCGTGAAGTCTTCGACATGTACGGCATCATGTTCTCCGGTCATCCTGATCTGCGCCGTATTCTGACTGATTACGGGTTTCGCGGATATCCGCTGCGCAAGGACTTCCCCACCACGGGCTATGTCGAGGTGCGCTATGACGAAGAACAGAAACGCGTTGTTTATGAGCCTGTAACACTGGTTCAGGACTATCGTCAGTTTGATTTCATGTCTCCCTGGGAAGGCGCGGAATACGTTCTGCCGGGCGATGAGAAAGAAGGCGCTGCATAATGGCTGATGGCTACGACGCATTTGTGGAGGACGCGGTCAGGCGCTTTGACGCCTGCCCGATGTTCCTGTGCTGCGTCGGTATGCCAAAAGCGGGCACGACATGGCTCGCCAGAACCTTGGAAAACAACGCTGATCTTGCGTATTCCCCACCTGAAAAAGAGGTGGACTATTGGAACAACACCCATGGCGGCGCTCCCTCTGTACGGCCACGCATGAGCCGCCGCCGATTCCGCGCTGCGCGCACTGCGCTCAACGAAGCGGTAAAGGGTGGTGCCCGCCCTGCAAAATTGGAGCGTTTGCGCCGTCGTGTTTATCGCGCGCGTACCTGGTTTGACGCGTTTCATGGCGATCAGGTTAATCACCGCGCCTACAAAGCTTTCCTTGGTTCAGGTTTGAAGGATCACAACGTGGTTTGCGATATTTCGCCAAATTACGCTGACCTTTCGCCCGAAGTGATTGGTGAGATCACCAAGGTTCACCACAATACCCATGTTTTTGTCATGCTGCGTGACCCTATGGCATGGCGGTGGTCATATGCGCGGCACACGACAAAGGGCGAAAAAGTATTGGCCAGCCGGGGGCTGCCCGCTGATTGGACCGCTTATGATGAGCTTCGCGCGTATCATAAAGACCCGTCGCGTGGCCGCTATCGCATCGAAAATTCGCTGACGTTGCTCGACGGGTTGGAGCGTCACGTACCCGATGGGCGGGGGCAGGTTTTGTTCTTTGAAAGCCTGTTCCACGAAGATTCCGTTCGCGAATTGGGTGAATATCTGAATGTTGAAATTCGCGATGTGAATTTTGACGTGAAACATAACAAAGGTGTCGACCTGAAATTGCCGCCACGTAGCACGCTTAACGCGGGCTATCGGCAGTTGGCACCGATCTACAACGCACTTGGTGAGCGCCTGAAGGGTGCCTTGCCAAGCGCCTGGGGGAGCGACGATGCCTTTGCTTTCTGATGCCGCTTCCCACTTGCAGGAGACATGCGATGCTTGACCGTATGGACCGGGCTGTCGTCGACGGGCAAACACCCGAACAGCGTATCCGCAATTTCAATATCAACTTTGGCCCGCAGCACCCTGCGGCCCACGGCGTGCTGCGCCTTGTGTTGGAGTTGGATGGCGAGATTGTTGAGCGGACTGATCCGCACATCGGGCTGTTGCACCGTGGCACCGAAAAACTGATGGAGAGCCGCACGTATCTCCAGAACCTGCCGTATTTTGACCGGTTGGATTACGTGGCGCCGATGAATCAGGAACATGCCTGGTGTCTGGCGATTGAAAAGCTGACCAAGACAGAAATTCCGCGCCGTGGCTCGCTGATCCGCGTGCTTTACTGTGAAATGGGTCGGGTTTTGAACCACCTGTTGAACGTCACGACACAGGCCATGGATGTGGGCGC
>JBMYXS010000127.1:0-2439 GCA_049608645.1 Pikeienuella sp.
CCTTTCAAGCCCGTGAAATCGGCGCGGAACGTAATATCCTCATGGAGCGCCCGCGAATGGGCCGCACCGAGGGGTTTGCCGAGGTTGATTTTGCAACCGATCACGAGGTCGGCACAATCGTACCGGCCCGGATACTGGGGATGGAGGCAGGCCGCCTTCGGGCGTGATCGCCCGCAGCAGTAGCTTGCGCCATGCCCCCCACCTTGCCTAGGGTTCAGGCATGAACGCCAATTTTCCAACGGTCAACGCGTGGCCCGCTGCCCGGCTCACATCTTTTTGTGGGCAACGCGATGGTCATGTGGGCAGCAAGAACAAACACCCCGCCGAGAACTGACGTTATCCGGCGGATCAAAAATGCGACGCAGTAAGCCAAAATTCACGACTGACAGCGCAAATACGGTGCAACCCCAGGCGCGCAAGGAAGCCAGATATGCAGCATAAAGAGTCCATGGGCCGTTACTTTGCATTCGCGGGGTCAATCGCCCTGACCGTCTTGTCCCTGATTGGGCTGATCTGGAGCATATGGTTCGCGCTGCCGCTTATTCTGTTCGGTGCGCTGACCATCATCGGTATTTATGATGTCACGCAGGATCATCACTCTATCCTCCGCAACTATCCGGTCATGGGGCATATGCGGTTTCTGTTTGAAGGGATCCGCCCCGAGATCAGGCAATACCTGATAGAAAGCGACCACGACGAGGAACCGTTCTCCCGCGAGACACGTTCGCTTGTCTATCAGCGCGCCAAAGGCCAGGAAGACAAACGCCCCTTTGGCACACGGGAAAGAGTTTATGACGCCGGATATCAATGGCTCACCCACTCCATCCAGCCCAAGCACCTCGAAAGCCATGATTTCCGGGTCAAGATCGGCGGCCCCGATTGCACGCAACCCTATGATGCCAGCCTTTATAATATTTCAGCGATGAGCTTTGGCGCGCTTTCGGCAAACGCCATTTCTGCGCTGAATGCTGGTGCCAAACAGGGGGGATTTGCCCATGATACCGGGGAAGGCGGCATAAGCCGCTACCACCGCGAAGGCGGCGGCGATCTGATTTATCAGGTCGGCACGGGGTATTTTGGTTGTCGCACCGAAGAAGGCGGGTTTGACGCGGAAAAATTTGCCGAACAAGCGGCCAACCCGCAGGTTAAACTCATCGAAATAAAGTTGAGCCAAGGTGCAAAACCGGGCCATGGCGGGGTGTTGCCCGCGTCGAAAATCTCACCTGAAATTGCTGAGGCGCGGGGCATTCCCGATGATCGCGATTGCCTTTCACCTGCATCGCACAGCGCCTTTTCAACGCCTTTGGGCCTGATTGATTTCATCGCGGACCTGCGCCGCCTGTCCAATGGCAAGCCTGTGGGGTTCAAGCTTTGCATCGGTCACCGTCGTGAATTCATGTGCATCGTCAAAGCTATGGTGGAGCGGGGTGTCACGCCTGATTTCATCGTTGTTGATGGCAAGGAAGGCGGCACCGGCGCCGCCCCGCAGGAGTTTGCCAACCACGTCGGCATGCCGATGGTGGAGGGGCTTACCTTTGTTCACAACACCCTGCGGGGCGCCGGCCTTCGCGATCAGATCAAGATTGGCGCAGCGGGCAAAATCGTCAGCGGGTTTGACCTTGCGCGCGCGCTCGCGCTGGGGGCAGATTGGGCAAACTCTGCCCGTGGTTTCATGTTTGCGATCGGGTGCATTCAAGCCCAGGCCTGCCATACGAACCACTGCCCTGTTGGCGTAGCGACGCAAGACAAACTGCGACAACGCGCCTTGAACGTGGGTGACAAGTCAAAGCGCGTGGCAAGTTTTCACCGCAATACCCTGCACGCACTTGGGGAGATGGCCGGGGCCGCCGGGCTTGATCACCCGAGCGAATTTTTGCCCCGTCATTTCATGATGCGGGAAAAAGACGGGCAGATCACCGAAGGGGATGAAGCATTTCCCTATTTGCCCGAAGGTTTCCTGATTCGGGGCGAAGAAGACGATCAAGGCTATCTGACCCGCTGGAGTCGCGCACGCGCCAACAGCTTTTCCCCGGTCGACTGATTCGCCTTAAGGGCAAGAACGCTGACCTGGAACTGTGATTCGCACGTTGCGAGAATCATTTCCCGATCAGCGCCGATATCTGTGTTGCAAAGCACAGCCCTGTGACGGCGCCAAAATCGCAAACGCCGTCGGGACCAAAGGGCAAAAACAGCAAGCCGCAAACTCACCCGCCATAAATCACGGCCAGGAACGAAGGCTTGTGCTGATTTTCCGCGCCAACGCATATCTCGCGCCGCGTGCACTCAATCAAATGAGGTGCCGGAAAAAAACAAGGGTTACAGCTTTCGCCGTAACCCTTTGTTTTCGTACCACCTTATTGGAGCGGGCGATGAGATTCGAACTCACGACCCTAACCTTGGCAAGGTTATGCTCTACCCCTGAGCTACGCCCGCATCCGT
>JBMYXS010000128.1:0-2234 GCA_049608645.1 Pikeienuella sp.
GGCTGGCGGGTGGTTGTGCGCGCCGGCTCTCCCGAGCGGGCAGAGGGTCTGAACCGCTTGCTTTGGACCTATCGCGATGATGGGTTTCTGCCGCATGGTGGGCCTAATGACGGTCACGCGGCGCAGCAGCCAATCTACCTGACAGCGGGCCCTGAAACCCCGAATAACCCTGACGTTTTGCTGCTCTGTGATGGCGCAGCGGCGGAACCGTCGGAAATGGGAAAATACATGCGCGCGTTGCTTATGTTTGATGGCCATGACGAACAGGCCGTTAGTGCGGCACGCGCCGCGTGGGTTGCGATCAAGAATGCAAACCTAAAGGCCGTTTATTGGGCGCAGACTGACGAGGGCGGGTGGGTCAAAAAAGCTGAAAGCGGTTAACGCTGGCGCAGATCACCCTTCGCGCAGTCGCGCCCGCAAGGCATTCTCGCTGGTTGAGATATCATACCCTTTGGCTTGCAGAAGTTCGGTAAGTTCTTTTTCCGGGCTCATCCCCATCCGCTCCGGGCTGGTGTCTATGGATATTTTGCGCGGCAGCATGTCACCCATGCCTTGAATGGCTTCAATCTCAACGCCTTCAGCCTCAAGCTTCCAGAAGTCTATCCGGGGCAGGTTCTGCTGTTTCGCCAAATCATCCAAACGCAGAATAGGCACCTCAAAGGTCTTGCCCGTGCCTTTTTGGTCCGGCGTGATGAAAGAATGATCAACGTCAGAGCCGCTAAGGTTGAGCGGCATTACCCCGGTTTCATTAAACAGCCCGCAGTTCAGAACGGTGGCATTGTCAAACTGCGCAAGGTTGAGCTGGCAACAGCGGTAATTTGCGGGTGCCGGTTCGATCAGGACAACACGTTCGGCAATTTCGACCACCGACCGGGCAAACCCCCCGACATAGGCCCCACAGTCGACAACGATATCGCCCGGTTCGACCTCAAACTCACCGTCGCGTTGGTACTTTGCTGACAGCCCCGTCAGGTAGCCGCGCAAGATGCCGCGATGGTTTTCGCGGTGCAAAGGGCGGGGGAAATGAATTTCGTGGCCGCATTGCGTGACCTTGACCGTCTCACCCAGATCAAAAATTGTGTCTTCGTAATGTTCCTTGTCAAAAGACAAATTACTGAGTGCCGCGAGTGTGTTGACCTCCAGCCCACGTCCTTGCTTGACGGTTTCGAGAATTTCGAGCCGCATCCAACGTCTGATCCGGTGACGCGGTTTCATATGCATGTGACATTCTCCAGCAGGTATTTGGGGTATTCAGCCATGAAAAAGGGGCGGCGCGCCAGCCGTGTTGCACGCTCTTATCACCCTGATCGGATCAGGGCGTAAACCCAAAATCATTGATTCCATCCAAGACGAATTGAACAGCGAGGGCACCGAGCAACATGCCAAACAGGCGGGTCAGCACCATGATGCCCGCAGGGCCAAGCAGGCGCTCAATCAACTCTGTGGCCAGAAACACAACAAAGCAGATCGACAAAACAGCGGCAGCAGCAAGGTAAACTGCGCTTTGCCCGGCGAAATTGCCCTCATGCTCAGACACAAGCAGGATCATGGCAGCCAATGCGCCAGGCCCGGCAATCAAAGGTGTCGCCAGCGGGAAGATAGAGGGGTCGCTTTGCGACTCTCCGTCTTCGGAGTGCTTTTCGCGTCGCTCCGTCCGTTTTTGGAAGAGCATATCCACAGCCAGCAAGAACAACATCAACCCGCCCGCAATGCGGAACGCAGGCAATGAAACACCAATGGTGGAGAGTGCGGCATCGCCGATAAGACCGAAGACAGCCAACAAAAAACCGGCTACGGCCAAGCCACGGGCACCGATAAGCGCGCGTTGCTTCAATGTCGCCCCGGCGGTGAGCGCCGCAAACATCGGCGCAAGGCCGATTGGGTCGACCATGACAAACAGGGTGGCGAAGGAAGTGGCGAAATCAGCAAACATGACGCACCCTTAGCCGAACAAGATCAGCAGCACCAGTCCACCCGCCCCGTGCTGCGCAGGGGCGGGTGGATATTGTGTAGGGTCAGAAGCTGAAATCGCCGCTCACCAGCGTAAACAGGCCAGTCAGCTCAATTTCCATATCAGCGACAGCATCGCCGTTTGTATCAAGTTGCACGATGGTATTCCCGCCAACTTGCTCAAACCGTACCTCACCTGCCGTGTTGCTGAAGGCATCGCCGTTCACAAAGAACAGATCCTGGTCACCGCTGGTCGTGCTGTCACCGTCAATGCGGTTCAGGCG